>JAFQCU010000026.1 GCA_017416285.1 Clostridia bacterium
CAGCACCTGTAGAGTTGGGAACGATGTTAACAGCACCTGCACGTGCACGGCGAAGGTCACCCTTACGGTGAGGACCGTCAAGAATCATCTGGTCGCCTGTGTAAGCGTGGATTGTAGCCATGATACCTGACTGAATGGGTGCGTAATCGTTAAGAGCCTTTGCCATAGGAGCAAGGCAGTTTGTTGTACAAGATGCAGCAGAGATGATTGTATCATCCTTTGTAAGTGTATCTTCGTTTACGCTGTAAACGATAGTCTTGAGGGCATTTCCTGCGGGAGCAGAAATAACAACCTTCTTAGCACCTGCATCGATGTGAGCCTGGCTCTTTTCCTTTGAGCAGTAGAAACCGGTGCATTCGAGAACTACGTCAACACCGAGTTCGCCCCAAGGAAGATCCTTAGCGTCTTTTTCAGCATAGATTTTAAGGGTTTTGCCGTCAACAGTGATGGTGCCTGCTTCATCATCAGCAGCTACAGTGTGAAGATTTTCACCGATGTAACCACAGTAACCGCCCTGTGCAGTATCATACTTAAGAAGATTTGCGAGCATTGAGGGCTTTGTAAGGTCGTTGATAGCTACTACATCGTAACCTTCAGCGCCAAACATCTGACGAAATGCGAGACGACCGATACGGCCGAAACCGTTAATTGCAACTTTAACCATTGGAATATACCTCCTAATATTTTTACTTTTATATTTTACAATATTTGCCCTATTATTTCAAGTGGTTTGTTTATTTTTTAACAAATTTTTTAAAATTTAGATAATTTGGCATAATAACAAAGTATCAAGGGGGCCATTATTTGATAGTTTTGCCAAATAGTTTTGAAAGATATCTGAATAATTTAAGAATTTACACATCAATTTCTATTTTAAAGTACGGTGTTTTGCCCCGTCACATGAAGAATTTGAAAAAAATTTACCTTACCGAAGCATTTTTGTTTAAAAATCATACCGAGCCTACTGATTTACGGCTTTTATCATATAATCTGTTAAGTTGTGTCAAAAGTATTAAAAAATTTGATTTTTTTACCGATATTAATAAAACCGTTTTAATAAACCCAACGCTTTATACCGCTTTAATTTTAGAGCTGTCACAAAATACTTCGTATTTAAAAATAGAATTCAAAAACGGAATTATAATTAAAGGTAACGGAAAAATTAAAAATTCCAACAAAATAATTTTTCATCTTAATGGACACAGCTTTTTTGATATTAAAACACATAATTTTTTAATTAATCTCCCCTGTAAAGCCACGCCTCTTTCCCCCGCACCGACAGTCAGCCAATGGGAGCTTATATTTGATAGATTTTCGGTATTTCATTTGTTTTACAATTAATATTGTGCATCGCATTTTATTCTGGTATAATCTGTATAAAGTAAGGTGCAAATTTTTTCACACTTGATGATGAAGTTCAATGGTAGTTTATTTGCAAAAAAGGAATACAACAAAAATTTGTTGTATTCCTTTTAAATTTGTACTAAATTAACTTTTTGAATTCTTCAATCCAAGCATTTTTAATAAGCGTATGGCCTGCTATCATAGGATGAACACCGTCGGTTGTCCAATAGCTGGGCGGGGCTACCTTGCAAGCCTCGTCAAAAATCGGTTGAAGCTCGATAACCGGTAAATTATACTTTTCACCAATTCTCTTAACCGCTTCAGCCTTTTCAGCAACATCAACCTCAAAACGCTTTAATCTATCCGGCATTTCCTCGGTGTTGCAGGTGCATCTACCTTCAACTACGTAGGGTGCAATCAAAATAAGCTTGATATTTGGTAATTCTTCCAAAATTTCGTCAAGCATAAGCCCATAAACCTTTTCAAATTTTTTGGTATTAACGCCGTTTTGATATAAAATTTCGTGCCAGCTGTCGTTAACACCGCAATAAATGCTTGCATAATCAGGGTTATGATTTAAAAAATCGCTCTTTAAACGGGCGTATAAATCAACAACTCTATGACCGCCGATACCCATATTTATAAATTCATATTCGTTAGGATATTCTGCGCCCAATTCACCGTTGACCATTGTAGCATAACCCGCACCCATACCGCAAAAAATGTCTTCTCTGCGGCAAGCATCAGTAATTGAATCGCCAAAAAATAAAATACGTTTTGCCATATACATCACCTAAAATCATTATTTCCTAACAAATATTTTACAATACCAATTTTCGCTTTTCAAGTGAACTTTTTTGTCTTTGAATATATGAAACGGCAGAGCTTTTACTTAAGCTCTACCGTTTAAATTTTACTCTAAATCCTTAATAACCTGCTCAGCAACACGCATGCCGTCAACCGCCGCTGACATAATACCGCCGGCATAGCCTGCGCCCTCACCACAAGGGTAAAGACCAACAAGGGAAAGCGAATGATAATTTTCATCCCTTAAAATCCGCACGGGTGACGAGCTTCGGGTTTCGGGTGCGGTAAGCACCGCCGCCTCATCAGCAAAGCCCCTGATTTTATTATCAAAAAGCGGTATTGCTTCTTTTAGGCTATCGGTTATGAACGAGGGGAAAATATCGCAAAAATCAGCAAAAACATATTTGGGTTTTACAGTTGGCTTAACCTTAGTTATTTCTGCATTTTTACCGTAAACAAACTGCCCAACAGTAGTTATTGGCACAGCACCGTTTTTGATGTTATAAGCCGCTTTTTCAATTTTTTGCTGCAAATAACAGCCCGTCATAATATCGTCATTTCCGAGGTCCTCGGGGTTGACGTTTACAAGCAAAGCCGAGTTGGCATTTTCGCCGTCACGCCGACTGTAACTCATACCGTTTACGGCTATACCGCCCGCTTCGGAAGATGAGTTAACAACCTCACCGCCAGGGCACATACAAAAGGTATAAACACCTCTGCCGTTTTCTAGATGCACTGCCATTTTATAATCGGCGGCAGAGAGTGCAGGGTGATTATAAAATTTACTGTATAAAGCACGGTTAATATCCTCTTGCTTGTGTTCAATTCTAACCCCCATTGAAAAGGGCTTTTGCACCATTTGAACACCCATATTCTTTAAAAGCGAAAAAACATCACGTGCGGAATGACCGGTCGCTAAAATCACCTTATCACACGGAATTTCCATGTCCCCGGCCGTTACTGATACAACGCCACCTTGTTGGGTGTTGATTTTTTGCAGCCTTGTATTAAAACACACCGCACCTCCAAGCGAAATAATTTCACTACGGATATTTTTTACAACGTTAATTAAAACATCGGTACCAATATGCGGCTTTGCTTCAATTAAAATCCTATCCCCTGCGCCAAAATGCGCAAAAGCTTTAAGCACCGCCCGACAACGCACGTCCTTTATGCCGGTATTAAGCTTACCGTCCGAAAAAGTACCTGCGCCACCCTCGCCAAACTGCACATTACTGTCATTTTTTAAGGGCTTTCCGTTAAAGAAAGCTTCTACGTCGGCTTTTCGGGAGTCGGCATCCTGACCACGCTCAAGCACAATTGGTTTAAGTCCCGCACGTGCCAGCACAAGCGCCGCAAACATACCCGCAGGGCCAAAGCCCACAACCACAGGGCGGTGTTCTGCCTCGCCATTAAAAACGGGGTTTATATATTCTTTTTCTTTATAAATACTTGCATTTTTGTTTTTACGCAAAATCGCCTGCTCGTTAATAGCCTCAACAAGCACCGAACAGCAAAAATGCAAAGCATCCTTTTTTCTTGCATCAACCGACCTTTTATAAAGTTCAGCCGATTTCAACGGGGTTTTCAAATACCCTTCCATTACCGATTTTAAATGCTCAAAATCAGTATCAAGGGGTAAATTAACATTATTTATTAAAAGCATTATTTATTCCTTAAAACATTATCACAGGCACAAAACGCACTGCTCCACGCCCATTGCAGATTAAAGCCGCCACAATCACCGTCAATATCCAAGATTTCGCCAACGGCATAAAAGCTTTTGTATTCTTTACTTTCCATTGTGGTGCTTTCAAATTCATCGGTTGAAATGCCACCGGCTGTAACCTGTGAATTAATAAAGCCCGTAGTATCGAGCACCTTAAAATCAAACGATTTTATCATTTTTGCAATACTTTCAATTTTGCCATCATTAAGCACTTCGGATTTTTCCGAAAGCTTTAAGCCGCATTGCTTTAAAATCACCTGACCAATGCGTTTTTGAAGCATACCTGTAAAAAATTCCTCTAGCGGTCTTTGGCTTAAATTTTTCGCCCTTGATTTTATTTTTACCTTCAAATCCTCAAGCGAAATTTCTGGCATAATATCAAGGGACAAGGTCATAGAATTTTTATTACGGGGCACTTCACGGGAGATTTGCATAACCGGCGGTCCCGATAAACCATAATCGCAAAACAGCACCTCGCCAAAATCCTGTCTAATAAGCTTTTCACCCGATTTTAACGTAACGTTTGCATCAACCTTAATGCCCTTTAATTGCTTGGTAATATCATTTTCAGTCTTAAGCTGAACGATTGCGGGGGTAGTATCAACAGTTTTAAAGCCGGCTTTTTTAAGCAGTTCAAACATACTGCCGTCACTACCACACTTATATCCGCCCGAATAAAGCCCTGTCGCAACAATTACCGCATCCGACACAAAGCTAACCTTATCTGCCCAAACACGGTATTTATCTTTAAGAATTTGAATATTAGTAACCTTAGTATCGGTATGAATAAGCACGCCGTTTTCTTCGGCTGCAAAACGCAGACAGTCGACCACCGACCCCGCTTGCAGCGATGCAGGGAAAGCCTTGTCCCCCTCAAATGTAAAGGGCACACCGATACTTTCAAAAAAATCTGCCGTAAACTTCAAGTCATATTTGTTAAGGGCATATTCTGCAAAAGAAACGTCAGCACCATGGTAACGTGAAAGTGTTATATTTTTATTTGAAATATTACACCTGCCGTTGCCTGTCAGCAAAAGCTTTTTACCTACACGTGGCAACCCTTCCAAAACACGAATTTGAAGCCTTGGGTTTTGCTTTTTAAGATAAACGGCAGAAAGCAGTCCCGCTGCCCCGCCACCTATTATAATAATATCGGTAGTCATAAAATCCCCCCTAACCCTTTTATTTTAACACATAAACAAAAATATTGCAATTATATAAATTGGGGTTTATTGCTTACGCAAGGTAATAGGTAAGAGGTAATAGTGAAGAGGTAAGGTGTCGCTTCGCGACGTATATTAATTGGTTTGTACAATAATTACGAATTACGCATTACGCATTACGAATTGAGCGTTAGCCCTACAAACTATAATTTTAATTTTCAAATTACAAAAATAAAACCCGACCTTTCGGTCGGGTGATAAACTCGATTAAACTGCCATTGCATATTCAAGCGGATAAGCTAAATCGCTGTAAAGAATATTAAAGCCAAACTGTGATTCTTCACTGGGTAAGAAGAAGGTAGTGCCAACAGCCTCCACCTTTTCGCCAAAGTGATAATCAATGACAACATTTGTTATAACGGTGTAGCTGCCATCCTCGTTTTCGGTAACCGACACAAGGCTGTGCTCGTAAAGGTCATAACCACGGGGAATAATATAGAAGCCGCCGTCTTGTTTTGGCATATCTTCATTTATACCATCAAAATCATCATAAATTTTTCCGTACATATTAAAAACGTAATCTTTAAGATAAGCTTCTTCGATGAAACCATCTTCTACAAGGCTTAAAAGTGCAAGAGCAGAGGCATTTAACAAGGCTTCATCATCATAAAAATCATCACCGTAAACGAAATTATGGTTAAGCATATTTAAAAAACGCTTTTCCAAAACCTTTTGAGTATCAACGGTTGAAATTTCGTTTTCAACAGGAACCGATTTTACAGGAGCAAAGCTGCAAAGCGACAGTAAAATAATACTGCAAATTAAAACTGCTGTTATAAGCTTTTTCATAATTATTGCCTCCTTCAAAATCGATATTATAATTATATACAAATACAATCAAAAATACCAAAAACAATTCTGTTACAAATAGTTTCATTTTTGTAACTAAATTGGGTTATTTTGCCTTATTAAAATTACATTTTGTAATTAAATGTTAATCGTTACGCAAATTTGTATAAAACTTTACTTGCTGTTTACTGCAATATGCCCAAATTTATTAAAATTAAATAAATTTTTTACACACTTTTTAAAAAAATTGGTTGTAATTGCTAAAAAGATGTGTTATAATTCGATTATTACATAAACCCCAAAGGAGTGCATCAAATTGAAACAGTATTCTGAAACACAAATTCGCAACATTGCCTTGCTCGGTCACGGCGGTTCGGGTAAAACCACCCTTGCCGACGCTATCCTTTTCTACGGAAAAGCAACCGAACGTATAGGTAAGATTAGCGACAGTACTACCGTTATGGACTTTGATGCGGAAGAAAAGAAACGTAAAACCTCGGTTTCTACCGCAGTTTACGCTTTAGAAATTAACGATAGCAAGCTTAACATAATCGACGCCCCCGGTCTTTTTGACTTTGCGGCAGGCGTTAGTGAAGCTCTGGCTGCAGCTGACAGCGCAATTATCGCAATTTCGGGTAAATCGGGTCTTACCGTTGGTGCAAAGCAATGCTTTGAAAAGGCTCGTGCCCTTAAAAAGAGCGTTGGCTTCTTCGTTGGTAAGCTTGATTCTACTCATGCTCACTTCTACCGTGTATTGTCCGCACTAGCCGGTCAGTACGGCGCAGTTATCTGCCCCATCATCGTGCCTTATATTGAAGGTGAAGAGGTTAAGTCCTACATAAACCTTATTGAAAATAAAGCCTACAGCTGCAACGGTCTTGAAATTAAAGAAATGCGTATGCCTGTCAGCGAAGAAATTGACAATATGCGCAGTATGCTTTTAGAAGCTGTTGCTACTACCGATGAAGCTTTGATGGAGAAATATTTCGGCGGTGAAGAATTCACCACAGACGAAATTTTAGGCGGTCTTGCAATCGGTGTTAAGTCAGGCGATATTTGTCCCGTTTACAGTGGTGTTCAGCAAATCGGCAACGCCGTTCCCCTAATGGTTGACAATATTTTAAAGATTATGCCAGCAGTCGCTGACTGCACCTACACCAATGCCGATGGCGTCGCTACTCCATTTGACAAAAACGGTGAAACTGCACTTACAGTTTTCAAAACCATTGCTGACCCGTTCGTTGGTAAGCTTTCATACTTCAAGGTGCTTTCAGGCGAAATTAAAGGCGATACAAAGCTCATTAACAGCCGCACAGGCGATGAAGAACGTCTTTCCAAGGTTATGTGGCTTAAAGCCGGCAAGCAAGAGGATGCTGACGTAATAGCCGCCGGTGACATTGGCGCTGTTGCAAAGCTTGGCGACGTTTTAACAGGTGACACCCTTTCAGCTAAGGGCGCTATTGCCGCTAAGAAGCCCGACTTCCCCAACCCCAACCTAACCGTTGCGGTTTATCCCAAATCTAAGGGTGATGAAGAAAAAATTGCTTCTGCACTAACCCGTATTACTGAAGAAGATCCCACTGTTAAGGTTTATAACGATAAAGAAACTCACGAGCTTATTCTTTGTGCTTTGGGCGAACAGCACATTGACGTTGTTATTTCACGCTTGAAGGCAAAATTTGGTGCAGAGGTTGAGCTTAAGGCACCCAAGATTGCATACCGTGAAACCATCCGTAAAGAGGTTAAGGTTCAGGGTCGTCACAAGAAACAATCCGGCGGTCACGGTCAGTTTGGTGACGTTTGGATTAAGTTTGAACCCTGTGAAGAGGAAGAACTTGTTTTCCAAGAAGAAGTATTCGGTGGCGCAGTTCCTAAGAACTTCTTCCCTGCTGTTGAAAAGGGACTTAAGGAATCTGCTATGAAGGGTGTGCTTGCAGGCTATCCGATGGTTGGCATTAAGGCTACACTTTATGACGGTTCTTACCACCCTGTTGACTCTTCTGAAATGGCGTTCAAGATGGCTGCTTCTATTGCTTATAAAGATGGTATTCCGCAGGCATCACCCGTACTTTTGGAACCCATCGGCACGTTAAAGGTTCTCGTTCCTGATGAAATGCTGGGCGACGTTATTGGTGATATCAATAAACGCCGTGGTCGTATTATCGGTATGAACCCCGCAGAAAACAAATTGCAGGAAATTATTGGTGAAGTTCCCATGGCTGAAATGTCAGACTTTGCAACCGCAATGCGTTCTATTACACAGGGCACCGCAACCTTTACACTTGAGCCCACAAGATACGAAGAAGTTCCCGCAATGATAACCCAAAAGATTATCGACGCAAATAAATAATAAATAACAAAACCGCCAAGGTGTAAAGCCTTGGCGGTAATTTTTTGCATATTATAAATCCAAAGTAATCTTTTTGTTGCTTATTACATAAGGTCGGTACAAAACACCCGCCGCATCAAACATTCGCTTAGAAGCCTTAACGCTGTCTGTTTCGGCATATTTGTCCTGCATATAAACAACCTCTGTTATACCAGATTGGATAATTGCTTTTGCGCACTCGTTACAAGGAAAAAGCGTAACGTAAACTGTGCAACCACGCAAATTACCACGTTCACAATTCAAAATTGCGTTAAATTCAGCATGGCAAACGTATAAATATTTGGAGTTAAGCGGGTCATCATCCCTGCCCCACGGAAATTCGTCATCATTACAATTGCGTGGCATACCATTATAGCCCATAGACATTATGCGTTTATCGGCTGTAACAATACAAGCGCCAACCTGTGTTGAGGGGTCTTTACTACGCATTGCCGCAAGTGAGGCAATACCCATAAAATATTCATCCCAGCTTAAATAATCTTCTCTTTTCATAATTATCACCTTTATTATGATACTATGTTCTGTTACCTTTTGCAACCTTATTTTTTAAAATGTAAAGCGAGCATATAACCATTATAAACGGGAATATTGCCGCTGCAAGAAAACCGATATTAAGGTTTGTATATTCTGCCACCAAGCCAACAAGCCCAGGTCCTAAAGCGCAACCGGTATCACCGCACATTGCAAATGCGCTGAACATTACCGCACCGCCCGTTTTAAAATTACGTGCGCCTGCAGAATATATTCCCGGCCACGAAATACTTACAGACAAGCCACAAAGTGCACAGAACACAAGGGATAACACCTTAATATTGCAAAGTGCAACCATAACGTAGCAAATAAAACAAAGTAAATTAAGCCAAATAAGAAGCCTTGTGAAAGACACCTTTTTAGAAAACTTGGCATATATTACACGGCCAAGCGCCATAAAAAACGCAAACAAGCACGGTCCGACAATGTCGCCTATAGCCTTAGAAACGCCGAGCGCCTGCTCAACAAAAAGCGATGCCCATTGCGACATTGCAATTTCGCTTGCGCCCGCACAAAGCATCATTAACATATATACAACAAATTTAGGGGTTTTTACAAGTTCCAAAAAGGTCGACTGCTTTTCCTCCTTATTAGGTTCAACAATCGGAACCCGCAAGAAGATAAACATATTAATAAACGGAACAATCGCCCATACAAGTGGTATATACATCCAGTTTTCTCGGCCAAAAATAAACACCATTGCGGTGGTTAGCGGAACAACAACGGTCTGTCCCCAACAATAAAACGAGTGAAGCACCGCCATATTTCCCGACTTATTACCAGTTGGAAGCATTTCAATCATGGGGCTTAAAATAACCTCCATAAGTCCGCTTCCCGTTGCGTAAAATATAATCGAAATAATAATTGCCAAATATGTATCAGCCATAATTCGTGGCAAGACCGACATTAAACAAAGCCCAAAGCAAGCAGTAAACTGGCACAAAAAAGCTGCTCGCCTGTAACCGATTTTATGTATTATTTTAGGGGTAATAAAATCAATAAACATTTGTGTGGCAAAGTTAATAACAATAAGTCTGCCCAGCTTTTCGTAACCGATACCGTAAATATCTTGAAAAACAATAAAAAGAATTGGCAGAAAATTATTAACGATTGCTTGTACTACAAAACCAACATAGCCCGCAAGCTTTGTTGGTAAATATTTTCTTTCAATTTCAGTCATTTATAAGTTCCTTTACAAAGGGTACAATTTCATTTGGATTACTGATAAGTGTTTTTGCGCCGTTTGAAAGCAATTCTTCCTTTTTGCGAAAACCCCAAAGCACGCCCAACGGATAACAACCGCTGTTTACCGCATTTGCACAGTCCATACCGCTGTCCCCAACAAATATACACTCGTTAGGCAAAACACCCATTTCTTCAATAATTTTCAAGGTAAGTGTCGGGTCGGGCTTAGTGGGATAACCATCCCTTTTGCCTGTCACCGCTGTAAAAACATCACCGAAAAATTCCCTAACAATCACATTTGTCATATCATCAGCCTTGTTAGAAACCACTGCCAATTTAAGACCCATTTCGTTAAGAGTTTTAACCGCTTCAATAATTCCGTCATATGCCTTGGTATTAACAAGATAATGACTTCGATAATATCCCATAAAACCATCAAAAACCGCTTTAAAGGTTTCGGGTGTAAAAGCATCGTCGGGTATTGCCCTTTCAATAAGCTTAACCATACCGTCACCAACAAGATATTTATAATCTTCAACGGGATATGTATTAAAACCGTGCTGCCTTAATGAATAGTTAGTGGCAACCGCCAAATCTTCAAGTGAATTAACAAGCGTGCCATCTAAATCAAAAATAACCGCTTTATACATTATATATAACTCTCCTAAAGACACAAAAAACCCCTGAGTGAAAACCCAGGGTTTGTTTGTAAGAAATATTAGATAGCTCTGGTAACCTTACCCGAACGTAAGCAGCGGGTGCAAACATTGATACGACGGGGAGAACCGTTAACGATTGCCTTTACCTTCTTAACGTTGGGCTTCCAAGTTCTGTTTGAACGTCTGTGTGAGTGAGAAACCTTAATACCGAAAGCAATTTCTTTATTGCAGATATCACATTTAGCCATGGTCTGCACCTCCTTCTTAAATAGCCGATAACTGTTACCGACCGCATAGCAAATAATATATTAACACAAAG
>JAFQCU010000027.1 GCA_017416285.1 Clostridia bacterium
ATGTACAAACCATACAACTATTACTGCGGGACACGGTAGATTACCTCACTTTCGATTAAATTTCTGCAGGTTTTATCAGGGAAATACGGTATGTATTTAGTGATTTGCCTTTGGGTGATTCGGTTTTCTGCGATATAGTCGGATATAAGTTTGCGTTTATACTCGTCTAGGGTTTCTACATCGATACCATTCATTAGTTCAAGAAAGCAAAGAACGGGTGCATTAAATTTATCGATTTTAATTCTTGCAGTATGTAAGTAAAGTCTTTTGCCACCAACATTAGCAGTCCTTGCTCTTTTTGTTTCGTTGTTAGTATAGATTTCAATAGTGTTTGGAGTGCCTTTAAATATACCGAGAAGATGTTGCAAATATCGTCCAGCAAAATAGCCCATTACATTTTCGCCATCTTGAATATATTTCTTTTCAATGATTTTCATCGAATCAAAAATGGCGGTTCCAAATTTTGTGGTTCGTGGAATATAATAAGCATTTCTTTCAAAACGCATTATCTTGCCTTCTTCACAAAGTTTGGTAATACGTTTATATATCCATGCTCTTGAATAATCCTTATAGTCAATTTCCGAAATAGTAAATGGCTTATTATAGCCAAATATGTGAATCAAATAGTTTAACAAAAAATCTACCTCCTTTTTGTAGACAACTTTGGACATAGTATGTTCCTTTTAGTCTACTGTTTTTTGCGTATTTTCGTGCTTTTAAAATACTTAAAAAGTGCTCAGAACCCCCTTAAATACGGGATTTGTGTGTAGAAAAAGACCATACCCTCGTGTGTTGGGTATGGTCTTATTTTAACATCATCAGGTGCCATTGCCGCACCCATATTATTTGCATCAGTTATGCCGAGGTCTTGTATTGCGCCAAATGAAATGGCATTAATATATGGTTTGCTCTCCCCTTTGCCTAACACAAGTGCGCCCGAGCCGGTTACAGTCCATTGTGCAGTTGGGGTGCGCTGATTACCGTAACCGAGTGGAAAACGAAACTGGCGTTCTGCAGAACAAAAATGTGAGGATGTTACTGCAACAGTATGCTTTGAAACACTACAATTAACAAACAGTGCTGCGAGTGCCGTTGAAAGTGCCATTGTTGAACATGCACCATAGAGCCCGATAAATGGTATTTGGAAATCACGCAGTCCAAATGATGAGCTAATACATTGATTTAAGAGGTCGCCTGCAAAAATATTATCAATATCATCACTTTGAAGTCCCGCTCGCTTTAATGCAGTTTCAACTGCATTCTTTTGCAGCTTGCTTTCTGCCTTTTCATAGCTATCTTCACCAAAATAGCTGTCTTCAATATACTCATCAAATTCGTTTGATAATGGTCCTTCGTGCTCTTTTTTACCAACGATTGAGCCATAACCAATAATTGACGGTTTGCTTTTTAAAAAGATTGTTTTGCCTATTCTTTCTGTCATATAATACACCTCGAATATATTATTTCAAAAAGGTGTAAAAATATAACAAAGCCCACCGTTTGGTGGGCTTTAAAATTAAACAATAATTTCGGGTTTGTGATTTTCAATTCCGCAAATATCATTAATTATAACCTTTGGTTCGCCTTTAATACCATCAGTTTCAAAAATCACAATTTCATTTTCTTCTTTAAGCAAAGCTCCTGGAATATACAGAGCTTTCAACGGTCCAAAATCCCAATATCTTCCAATGTTAAAGCCATTAATATAGATAACACCTTTTGTAAGGTTATCAAAATGAACAAAACAGGAATCCTGATTTTGGGCTTTAAATGTGCCTTTTAAAAATGCGGGGTTTTTAGTTGTAATACCGTTTTTAAATTTCACACCGCTTAAATTGTCAAGCTCAAGGCAGGTAACGTCCCAATTAAAGGTGATTTTACCTGGGTTACGTATGCCGTTGCCCTTGCGTTCTGTTAAAACAATAGCGCCGTCAATACCCTTTTTATCGCCAAAGAAGGTTTCTTGACCGTAGCAAATACGCCCCATATTTTCAACTAAAACGTCTAGACGGTCACCAACCTCAACACGTTTTGGCAACTGAATAATAGCCATATCAGCATCTACACGGGAAGCTGTGTCAATATATTCGCCATTTAGAAATACCTGCGCACGATCACGAATACCAATAAGTCTTACCATATCAAGATATGTATTGTGTTCAAAGGTTTTGCTATAAAGAATATAACCACTCCATTGGTCGAATTCTTCCATAGTTTCAACCGTAACGCTTTTGTGTGAATGTCCGATATGTAAATTATCGAATAGCTCTGCGCTTTGTGTGAGCATAACCTCGCCAATATTTTGTAGAGTTGGCGTTTTGGGCACTGCTATGGGAGCCGGACTGTGGTCACGCTCCATCATTTCCTTGATAGCGAAATAACGGCGTGTATAACCGCCCGTTTCACTTATTGCGGCGTCATAATCATAGCTTGTAACAACAGGGTTATAATTTAGTGCGGTGGAATTCATAAATGCCTGTGCGCCATTGGTAAAACCAAAATTTGTGCCGCCAAAAATCATATACATATTAAAACTTGCACCATATTTTTCCATCATATCAAGACTTTGTTGAAAAGCTTCGTCAGGAATATCTGTGCAAGCCTTATATCCCCAGTCAGTAAAGTTGCCAGCCCAATATTCGGCGATGAAATAAGGGCAATTTGGATCAAAGCGGTCCATAAATCTAAAGTGGCCGTCGCCTAAAGGCCAAATTCCGCCCTCATCAATACCTTGGACAATATGCGGACCGGTTCTGCCGGTAGAGGCATAATATTCATTGCCGCCATCCGCTGCAAAATATAGACAGTCCATTTTTTCTTTTTTAAAAAACTCTTCAAGCTCACGCAAATAGTTGAAATCATCACCGAAAGAGCCGTATTCGTTTTCAATAGCCATGGCAATAATCGGACCGCCGTTGACATCAAGAAACGGTCTGATTTTTTTCGAATAAAACGTGTAGCCATTCCTTTAAAAAGGTTAAATAAAGCTCGGTAGCACAGCGTGGACGCACGTTATATTCACGCTTTAAAAGCCACGAAGGCAACCCACCGTTTTCCCATTCTGCACAAATAAAAGGACCAGGTCTTATGATCACCTTAAGCCCCACCTTTTCGGCGGTTTTTATAAAGCGCTCAATGTCAAGCATACCCGAAAAATCATACTTTCCCTTGTGTTTTTCGTGCAAATTCCAACAAGTATAGGTTTCAACCGTGTTAAGACCGCAAGCCTTTATTTTAAGCATAATATCTTCCCAATATTCAGGCAAAGCCCTGAAATAATGAAAAGCACCGCTTTGTATCTTAAATTCTTCGCCATTTAAATAAAATTTTTTGTTTTTAAAAGTAAGCATATCTATCCCACCTTAATTTTGGTAACTATATTTTATCACAGTCTGATACAATGTCAATATAAGAAAACCGACCATATTTCAGGTCGGTTAAGGTTAAATTTTCTTTAAAACAAACGCACAACGTGAAGGAATATACAGCTTTATGCAATCACGACCGTTGATATCCTCGGTTTTATAAACATATTCCTTATCAACACGGTTGTGACCGCCAAATTCACTGTCATCAGTCGATAAAATTACCTTATATTCCCCACTTTCAGCAGGAATTGCATAACCTTCAAAGGATTTATAAGGGTGGAAATTGAAAACAAACAAATTATCACCCTTTTTATATGCTAAAAGCTTATCATCCTCGTGAATTAGTGATAGCTCGGACTTTTTGGAAAGAATTTTTTCTTTCTTTAAAAAGGCGATCATGGATTTATCAAAGTCATTAAGACCCATATACAATAAATCCGGATTATCAACAAGCGACCATTGTCTGCGACAGTAATGATAGCTCCAACCGTTACCCTCTCTCGGAAAATCAATCCATTCAGGGTGGCCGAATTCATTGCCCATAAAGTTAAGATAGCCGTCACCTGCTAATGATGAGGTTATAAGGCGAATCATTTTGTGAAGTGCAATACCACGGTATATCACAGAATCGTTATTTCCCTTATTCATTGAGGTATACATATTTGCATCACACAAGCGGAACATTATTGTTTTATCGCCCACAAGTGCTTGATCGTGTGATTCACAGTAACCGATAACCTTTTCTTTTGGGCGGCGGGAATTAAGCTCCCACCAAAGTGTTCCCATATTCCAAAAATCGTCCGAAACGTCTTTAAGATATTTAATCCACAAATCAGGCACACCCATTGAAAGACGATAATCAAAACCGATACCACCATCCTTAATTGGCAAGCACATACCCGGCATACCCGACATATCTTCTGCTATCGTTAAAGCTTTTGGATTAATTTCCTTAATTAAATCATTGGCAAGCATTAAGTAGGTAATTGCATCTGTATCGGTATTCATTGAAAAATACATATCGTAATTTACAAACGCACTGCCAAGACCGTGGTCGTGGTAAAGCATTGAGGTAACACCATCAAAACGGAAGCCGTCAAAATGGAATTCGTCAAGCCAATACTTAACATTGGACAAAAGAAAATGTAAAACTTCGTTTTTAGCGTAATTGAATAGCTTTGTACCCCAAGCAGGATGGTCACCCTTACCGCCGGAATGGAAATACTGATAATCGGTGCCGTCAAATAAATTTAGACCTTCGTTTGTGTTGCCAACGGCGTGTGAATGAACAATATCCAAAAGCACGGCAATGCCCATTTTGTGGGCTTTATTTATAAGATATTTTAAATCGTCAGCTGTACCAAAGCGTGAAGATGGTGCAAAGAAATTAGAAACCTGATAACCAAACGAGCCGTAATACGGGTGCTCCATAACAGCCATAATTTGAATTGTGTTATAGCCAAGCTTTTTAACACGTGGCAAAATATTATCAGCAAATTCACGATAGGTACCAATACCGTATTTATCTTGTGCCATACCAACGTGGCATTCGTAAATAAGCGGAGTTTTGGGCATTTTAAATTTTTCATCTTCCCAATCATATGGGTTGCTGATCTCGCAAACCTCGGCACACCACAGATAGGTAACCTCATCTTGAACAACCTTAGTTGCGTATGATGGCACACGGCGAAGCGCCTGACCGTCCTTTTGGACAATAGCTTGTACCTTCATACCCTTTTGCAGTTCATCACCGACAAACACCTCAAAAACGCCGTTATCCAAACGGGTCATTGGTGTTTTGTATATATCCCAACCGTTGAAATCACCGGTTAAAAACATATTATCGGCAGCGGGTGCCCACTCACGATATACCCAGCCGTCTTTTGTTTTATGAAAGCCAAAGAAATTATGACCGTTTGCAAAGTCAATAAGGCTTCCTTCCCCACAAAGCTCACGCTTTTTGTTAGAATAGTTATTTATTCTTAAAAGCAAATCATCTTTATAGGGAGTAAGATAGGGATCAATTTTAATAATTTTCGGCGTCAAGCAATCCACTTTCTTTCATTTTGTGATTATAGATATTATATCACAATTATAACATATTTTCAACGGAATAATTTGCCGAAAAGCGTTGCATTTTTATATTAATAATGCTATAATTTTCAATAAATAACCTTTTGGGGTGAGTTATATGAAATTAGCCGAAATTTTTAGGGACAATATGGTTCTTTAAAAAAGAAAAACACTGTGGCAATAATGCTTGCCAATGCTGTTTTAACAACCCTATACGGTCGTGACTTAGTATATACCGGCCCGGTATTTAATACTTGCGTTATAAAGCAAGACCATGCTGAAATCAGCTTTATTTTCCGTGAAAGTTTGCATTTTGAAAACAAACGGTGTAATTTTGCACGAAAACGATTTATAAGAAGGTGAAATTATGGAACATAAATTGGCAAGGGTAAACGTTATATACGTTATTTTATTGTCATTTGCGGTCAACTCGTTTATGCTGATTAAATACGTTACACCTTGGCTTATTGCTGTTTTTGTGCCGATTTACGCCTTTGTATTTTTGTTTACCGGCATAAGAATTCCGAAAACCAAAAATATTCGCTGGATTATTTGTTTTCACGGCGCAGCAATGCTTTCTATATTTTTATATACCGCAATAATTTCGGTATTTTATCACATTGTACTCGCCTTTTTTACAATTCCTAATAATTACTGGAACTTAATTTTCAGTCTTTCAATTTGCTATGCAGCTATGTCTATATTCTTTTTAGGTGCAGTAATTTGCGTTTATGCAACCTCAATCCAGCTTGGTATAAAGCTACGTGTTTTAGGTTTACTATTATGGCTTATCCCCGGCCCGAATTTAATTGTTCTGTATTACATACTTAAAACTGTATTTAAGGAAATTGAGTTTGAAACCGCAAAGGAAGAAATTAACAACAAGCGCCGACATTTAAAAATGTGTGCTACAAAATATCCGATTTTATTGGTGCATGGCGTGTGCTTTCGTGACCAAAAGCATCTTAACTATTGGGGAAGAATTCCTAACGAATTATTTATTAACGGCGCAAGAGTGTTTTACGGCAATCAGCAGTCAGCCATTGCTATTAAAGACAGTGCTGAGGAGCTTATTGTAAGGGTTAAGGAAATCTGCGAAACCTTTGGCTGTGAAAAATTGAATATTATCGCCCATTCTAAAGGTGGACTTGATTGCCGTTATGCTATTGAAAATTTGGGTATGGGTCAATACGTCGCTTCACTTACAACGGTCAGCACACCGCATAAGGGTTGCGAATATGCCGACTATCTATTAACCAAAATACCTGAAAAAACCAAGAATTTTATTGCTGCACGTTACAATAACACCCTTAAAAAGCTGGGTGACCATAAGCCCGACTTTTTGGCGGCTATGCAGGACCTTACCGCCTCTGCCTGTGCAGAATTTAACGAAAATACGCCCACACCCGATTATTTCTTTACTCAAAGCATTGGTTCACTAATTCCCAAAAATGCACGCTTTGGCGACCCGTTTGACGTTATTACACGCTTTATTCGTAAATCTGATGGCACAAACGATGGCCTTGTTGGCGAGGATTCTTTTCCGTTTGGCGAAAAATTTACACTTATTTCTTCACGCAAGAATTATGGTATTTCGCACTGTGACATAACTGACCTGTTCCAAAAGAATATCGAAGGCTTTGATGTGCGTGAGTTTTATGTTGATTTAGTATACGACCTTAAAAAACGTGGTCTTTAAAGGGTGATTTTTTATGATAAACAATTATAAAATTAAAACTGACGTTTTGGTTTTAGGAAGCGGTCCTGCGGGCTTTGCTGCGGCTTATACTGCTGCTAAAAACGGTGCCGATGTTATTATTGTTGAGCAATGCGGTGATATTGGCGGTATTTCCACAAGCGGTATGATGAGCCATTGGACAGGTACCTGCGGTAGTCCGCTTTATTATGAGATTTTACGCCGCAGTGCAGAGCTAAACGACGGCGAACAAAAAGGAAAAATTACCATTAACATTGACCCCGAAAAGCTTAAAACCCTATATCTAGAAATGCTTTGTGAAGTCGGCTGTAAAATTATGCTTTACACATTTGCTTATGACGCTATTTGCGACGGCGACAAGGTTTTGGGTGCAACTGTTATTAATAAAAGCGGTAAAACCGATATTTACGCTAAAATAACCATTGATGCAACAGGTGACGGCGATATTGCCGCTCGTGCCGGCGCTGAATTTGTTTTGGGGCGTGAAGAGGATAATAAAATGCAGCCCGCAACACTTATGTTTAAGGTAGGCGGTGTTGATTACAGCCGTGCGGCGTTTTTGGGTTCCTTTGAATCGAAAATGCAGACCGAAAAAGGTGAACTTCAAGCCCTTGCAAAAGAGCATATTCCCCACCCCGCAGGTCATATTTTGACCTATCGCACAACGCTGCCGGGGGTTGTTACCTGTAATATGACAAACTGTATTGACGTTGACGGAACTAATGCTGATGACCTAACAAAAGCAACACTTACCTGCCGCAAACAAATGGACAGCATTGTTAAGTATTTACGAGAATTCGTACCCGGTTATGAAAACTGCTTTATTTTATCATCGGCTTCACTTATCGGTGTGCGTGAGACCCGCCACTTTAAAGGTAAATACACTTTAAATGAACAGGATATTTTAGAAGCCAGAGTATTCGATGATTACGTTGTAAAGGATGCACACTTTAATTTTGACGTACATAATATTACGGGTGCAGGACTTGATAAAACCGGCGTACAGCATCATTTTACACAGCAAAACGGGTATACAATTCCCTACCGTTGCTTATTGCCTGCCGCTAAAGAGAATCTACTACTATGCGGTCGCAATATTTCGGGCACGCATATCGCCCACTCAAATTTCCGTGTAATGCCCATTTGTGTTGGCATTGGTGAAGCTGCAGGTACTGCCGCTGCAATATCTGTTAAGAAAAATTGCGCTTTGACAGATATAACCGCAAATGAAATCAGAAAAATGGTTGGAATATAAAATAATTATTTAAGCACACCTTCTCGGTGTGCTTTTTTAAAATATTATAACTGTTTTGTTTGCAATAACAGAAATGTGTGGTATAATAATAAGTAAAATAATGGAAGCGGTGATAATTATAAAATCAATTAAAAGTGTTTTTAAAATTGGATACGGTCCATCAAGCTCACATACGATGGGGCCAAGCTTTGCCGCAGCTGATTTTATGGCGAAATTCCCCACAGCCGATTTCATAAAGGTAATACTTTATGGCTCGCTTGCGAAAACCGGTAAGGGTCACGGTACTGACCGTGCTATTATTGATACTCTTTCAAATATTAAAAACGAAGTTGTTTTTGATATTGACACCCCGACTGATTTTCACCCCAATACTGTTGATTTTATTGCCTTTGAAAACGAAAAAGAAATTGGTAGTAAGCGATATTACAGTATTGGCGGCGGCGAAATTGCGACTGATGACCGTAAGGACGTTATAAATAAAGAAGTATATATTGAAAAGAATTTTACCGAAATTGCTGAATATTGCAAAACTCATAATATTCGTTTAAGTGATTATGTTTTTCAGCGTGAGGGTGATGACATTAAGCCCTTTTTATATTCGGTTTGGTGCACTATGCAAAATGCTATTGAAGAGGGTCTTTCAAAGCGTGGCATACTACCGGGTGGTCTTAACGTTGAGCGCAAGGCACAGTTTTTGTATAATCAAAAGCATATTGATGAAAGCCCGCAAACACGTGAAAACCGTCTTGTTTGTTCATACGCATTTGCTGTGAGTGAACAAAACGCCGATTGCGGTATTATCGTAACTGCCCCCACTTGCGGTTCGTGTGGTGTTGTTCCAGCTGTGTTAAAATATATGAAAGACAAAAACCACTTTAGCGATGATGATATTATCCGTGCGCTTGCTGTTGCGGGTCTTATCGGTAATATTGTTGCCACTAACGCTTCAATAAGTGGTGCGGAATGTGGTTGCCAAGCGGAAATCGGCACCGCCTGCTGTATGGCTTCTGCCGCCTTGTGTGAGCTTTTCGAAATGGGTATAGACCAGATTGAATACGCCGCAGAAGTCGCTATGGAGCACCATTTAGGCCTCACCTGTGACCCTGTTGGCGGTTTGGTGCAAATACCCTGCATTGAAAGAAACGCCGTTGCGGCAATGCGTGCAATTAACGCTTTAAGCCTTGCAAATTTCTTGTACGGAAGCCGTAAAGTTTCGTTTGACGTGGTTATTGAAACCATGTATCAGACCGGTAAAGACCTTTCGCATTTGTACCGTGAAACAAGCGAGGGCGGTCTTGCAAAGCTTTATATTCATAAATAATAATTTATACTATGGCAATTTTTAAGGAGAGTATTTTTATGAAAAAATTTACTGCTGTTTTACTTTGTTTTATTATGCTTTTCAGCCTTGGTGCCCTTACAGTCAGCGCCGCTGAAAAGGATGACGTTAAATTAGCGCAAGCTAAAGCCGATTATGCCGACTATTTTTATGGCGGCTATACTGTTGAATATGTTGTGAATTACGTTGCAGGTATGTTCGTTAATGAAGAGGACGAGATTTTTGATAAGGATACAATGACACATCCCTTTAATGGTGACACGATTAATAAGTATTTAGATGAAAACTTTGTATTTTCCGGCGATATGTTCAGTGAAGTTCAGAAGGGACTTGGCTATGACGCTGACACAAACATTTACCATCTCCCCTTTGTTGGCGGCTTCGGTGGTATGAACAAGCCCAGAGAATACGTAAGCTACGTTAAAAATAATGGAAAATACACCCTTTATTATCAAACTATTGATTGGTTGTATCTGCCTGATGATGAGCTTAAAAAGATTGAGCAAGAGGATGAATGGCCCTCAAAGGTTACTTACAACGGTAAAACCTATGAAAACTCGGCAGACGGTTATGTTTGTAATGCCGGCTACAAGGATGGCGGCTTAGCCCACACCTTTGACATTAAAAACGGTATTGCACGTTTTATTTCAACAGAAAAATACACAGGTAATAAGGTTCCCGTACAAAAACCTGCGGATAAGGAAGAAAACAAAACCGAAGATAAAACTGAAAGCGAAAGCACCACACCCGAACCTTCAAAGCCCGAACAAACCGTAACCCAAACTGAAGGTCTTGTTCTTTCGGCTGTAGAAAATACCTTTGATAAAGACACAGTTGTAAAGGCTGAAATTATTACGGAAAGTGCCGAAAAATTTGAAAAGGTAAACACCGCACTTAAAGAGGTTGCAAACAAGTTCGTTGCATATGAAATTACAGCAACAAAAAATAACGTTACCGTTCAGCCAAACGGTACAGTTACCGCAACGTTTGATATTCCTAAGGATTTTGACCTAGAAAAAATTGCTGTATTTTACGTTTCAAATGACGGCAAAACCGAAGAACTTAGTTCTAAAGTTGATGCTGCCAATGGTAAGGTTACAGCAACTTTAACACACTTTAGCACTTACGTCGTTGCTGAAAAAATTGTTGTAGAAACAAATGATATTACTACAGATGATGGTGATATTGAAAAACAACCTATTTCACCTTGGCTAATCATTGCAATTGTTGTTTTTGTTTTAGCTACAGCAGCACTTGTGGTTATTTTGGTTATCAAATTTAAGAAAAAGTAAATAAATAATTATACCGCCCTGACTGTTGTCAAGGCGGTTTGTGTTTTATATGCTGTGGTAAATTAGGGATTATCTGTCAAGGCTTCCCCTTGTGGGGAAACTGGCACCAAAGGTGACTGATGAGGTGTAATTTGCAGCAAGTAAACGGTTTTCCACCTCATCCGCTTCGTAACCTCGGCACCTTCTCCGCTGGAGAAGGCTCAAATCATACCAATTAAATCCCCGATAAACTACAATTTGAAAATTTAATATCTTAAATATTTATTCAAAAAATTAAGTGTCTTCTTTTTATCTGCCGACCAAAGCGGAGCAATTAAATCTTTTTTAGCACCATCACCCGTTATGCGGTGAACGATAACGTCATTTGGCAAAACTGAAATACACCTTTTCAAAATTTCAGCATATTCTTCTAGTTCTAAAGGTTTAACGGTTCCCTTTTTGTATTCTTCGGCTAATTTAGTATTTTTAAGTATATGCAAAAGGTGAAATTTAACCCCATTAGTACCGCAATTTACAGCAAATTTGGTTGTCAAAACGGGGTCATCATTTGGTAAACCAATTATAATATGGGTTATAACCTCAATTCCTGCGGCTTTAAGGCGTGAAACGGCATCTTTGTATATTTCACTCTTATAACCACGGTTCATATAAACGGCCACCGCATCATTTGATGTTTGAAGCCCTAATTCTATGGTTACAGGCTTAATTTTATTCAATTCTTTTAACAATTCTATTACGTCATTTGGTAAACAGTCGGGACGTGTGCCGATGTTTATGCCAACAATGTAATCCGGCTTTATTGCTTCATAAAACAGCTCTTTTAAACGGTTTACAGAGGCGTAGGTGTTTGTGAAGGACTGAAAGTATGCAATATATTTACCGTTTTTTATCTTCGCTTCTACCCTGCTTTTTGCACGTTCTAGCTGTTCGGTTATATTAGTGCCGCTTTCGGCAAATTCGCCGCCACCTAAAGCAGAACAAAAAATACAGCCGCCCACACCAACAGCGCCGTCACGATTGGGGCAAGTAAACCCACCGTCAAGTGATAATTTATAAACCTTACAACCGTATTTTTCTTTGTAATAATCATTAGCTGTTTTATACACAATATCACCTCACTATAAGGTGATTATATAATAGTTTTGCAGAAAAAACAACGTTTATATCATTTTCATTATCCAATAAATAACCCCATACACCACACTCGCAACTGTACCGTATAAAATCACCGGTCCTGCAATGGTGAACATTTTAGCGCCGACACCCAAGACAAACCCCTCTGCTGCTGTCAATATAGGACACACCTTTTTTGCAAAAACATTTACATTTAATCAGCGGTGTGGTATAATGAAATAAAGCGAGGTGTAACTATGAAGAAAACAATATTATCTGCTTTTGTTATATTACTAATAATCTCTTTATGCGGTTGCAATAAATTAGTAGGAGGAAATCTTTTAGAGATGTCAGGAATGGAATTTGATTCGCAAATAGAAATGATGGAAGAATGTTTATCCATTGATCTCGAAGATTTAACGGACAATTTTATAGAAACAATATATTCAGAAACAGACCCAAACGGAAATAGTGTAAGTATTCAGTTTATTTCGCTTGAAGGTGCCGGAGATGTTGTTGAACCCAAAATCAAAGAATCCAATAGATGGTCAGCATTACCGCTAAATGATGCTGTTGATAATGTGTTTTTATCAAATGACATATACGATCAATATAGTTTTGAAGATGTAAACGGGTATTTTACCATAAGCGGTGTCTTGCCGAATGGAGAGGGCTTTGATTTTGATCAAAGCAATATGGATAAATGGGAAGTTTATGAGATAGGGATTTGGGATACCTATGACGAAACTCTTTATTTCATTTCAATTACAAAACAATAAGTTATGGCGGGTGATATCACACCCGCTTTTTGCGTTAAAATAATGTTGTTATCCCATAAATTAGCCCATATACCACACTGGCGCTTACACCGTAGACGATGACAGGTCCTGCTATTGTGAACATTTTTGCGCCCAGACCGAGGATATATCCTTCTGCTGCTGTCAATATAGGACACAGTATTTTTAAAATATTTACATTAAAACAGCGGTGTGGTATAATGAAATAAAGTGAGGTGTGATTTATGTTAGATAACTTAAAGTGGCACGAATCTATGTTTATGATGATGCACAACAATCCGACAGAAAAGGTTAATGCAGAATACATTGATGATGTTAAAGCATACTTAAAAGTTCCCGTTAGTCCTTGCGATAAAAAACAATCCTTAAAACTTTTAAAGCAATTTGCAAGAAAAGATTTTGCGGATTTTTGGAATGAATCTATTAACTCATATCTACCTGCAATCAGCGAAGGCACAATGAAACTATCGGAAAAAGTATATTCTCACAATGATGCGATTCGTTATGCCAAGGAATTAATTCAAACTCTTGATAAAAAAGAACTGGCTCGTGCGTTTTTACATGGTGTTGCTAATAATGCTCCTGAATATCGCACTGCCCTTGCCTGCTATTTCTTTATTAAAAATCTGCCCGAGCATCAATTTGAAAAGAAATATATCGGTACAAATTCAACGGGTGACGTTTATTCCGAAAACACTTGCGAAATATGTAAATATAACAGCAAATTGAGTGACGAGCCAAAAATGCAGTTTTGGCATATCAATGTTGATATGGAACATTTTTATTTCAAAGCTTTAGTTCCTTTTTGTTTTAATTTGAATACAGCAATTGTTTATTTGGAAGAATATAAAACATTACCAACACCCAATTATACATCCGGAGATTTGCAATTCTTTAAAGAGGTAATTGCCCTTATTGAAACACTTCCTGAAAACACGCCGCCCTCTAAACTTCGCAAAGAGTTAAAAAGTTCCAAATTGCTTAAAATGACGATTGAACAAATCGATGCATTTATTGATATGCTTGGATATTTAAATATCTTGCACACCGAGGATTCCTTTGGCGTTACCGTAGGTCACACTTGTGAAAGAGATATGCTCTATCCGTTGAGTGACCGTTCATACTTTGCTCATCCGGTAAATCGTTGGACAAGAAAATGCGGTATCGACTACCAAATGTTTGATATGCTATTTGGGGATTTATATTGACGAAAAGGCTTGACCAATCGGTCAAGCCTTTTGCGTTAAAATAATGTCGTCGCCCAGTAAATAATCCCATACACCACGCTTGCCACCACGCCGTATACAATTACAGGACCTGCTATGGTAAACATCTTCGCGCCGACACCCAAGACAAAGCCCTCTGCTGCTGTCAATATAGTACACAGTATTTTTAAAATATTTACATTAAAACAGCGGTGTGGTATAATGAAATAAAGCGAGGTGTTTTTATGAGCAAAAAAGGGATAGAGGCTGCGGTAAAAAAGCTCGAAGAATATTACGCGCAGTTTCCGGATTGGTACTGGAAATATGGACTTCACGACGCTGTTATTCTCTCTGTTTCTGAATTACAATTAGCACCTGACTATAAAGAAAAACCGTTAAAGTACAATTGTTTAGAAATTGAATTGAACAGCAAAAACGCTTTGTACGAACGAAACATTAAAACAATTCGGTTATACAACTATAAAATCAAAACGCCCGATATTGATATAAATAGTATTGATAAACCCTGGTGGATAAGTGATACTATTGAGAAACTTGGCAACGGACGGTATTTACTCGAAATCAAAATTGAATCAGCAAAAGGTAGTCGAAAGAATTTTGTAGTGGAATTTGAGATTCCCGAAATAGAAAGAAAATAAAAAGCTAAACAGGCGGTCATTGACCACCTGTTTTTATAGTATAGTTGTTACCCAATAAATAACCCCATACACCACACTTGCCACAGTACCATAAAGAATTACCGGTCCTGCAATGGTGAACATTTTAGCACCGACACCCAAGACAAAGCCCTCGCTTTTAAATTCGATTGCGGGTGAAACAACGGCATTTGAAAAGCCTGTGATAGGCACCAAGGTCCCAGCCCCTGCATATTTTGCGATTTTTTCAAATATGCCGAAACCCGTTAAAATTGCCGCAATAGTAATTAAGGTTACCGGCACAAGCATTTTTACAATTTCGGGTTTTAGGTTAAAATATTCTGTATAAACAAAGGTGAGTGTTTCACCTAAAGAACAAATAAAACCACCCACCAAAAAAGCAAGAATACAGTTTTTCAGTTTTGGTGACGGCGGCGATGCTTTTTTAGTCATTTTATCATAAGTTTTTTTATTAATTTCCATAATAAAACACCTCTTCAGTGCTATTTTTAACACTAAAGAGGTGTTTATTCATTTAATTGGGATATTCTAAACGCTTATTTTCTAAAAGCTCGTTTTTATATTTTTTGATATAAAACTTTGCCATATTCAAATTTTGTTCAGAATAGTTTCCGCATTCCTCGGGCTTTGCACCGGGGATATCCCCCTCAAAACCGATAATAAAATCACACATATTAAGTACCTTATCATAAATATCGGCTGAAGTTAAATCGCCGAACATAACAAGATAACAACCCGTTCTGCAGCCCATTGGACCGAAGTATACGACCTCATCTTTAAAATCACTGTTGCGAAGATAGGTTGCGGCAAGATGCTCAATAGTATGAAGTGCGGGCACGTCAATGACCGGCTCACGATTAGGGGCAGTTATTCTTAAATCAAAGGTGGTAACAGTAACACCGTTACAGGTGTCCTTGCGTGAAACGTAAATGCCCGAAAATAATTCCAAATGATTAATTGTAAAGCTTGTAATTTTTTCCATATTACACCTTAAATTTCGATAATTTCAATGCTTTCAATTATAACGTCAAACATAGGCTTGTCGTTCATACCAACCTTACAGTTTGCGATTTTGTCAACAACGTCCATACCTTCATACACTTGACCGAAAACGGTGTGACGGAAGTCAAGCCAAGGGGTTCCACCCATTTCGGCATAGGCCTTAGCACACTCAGGCGGGAAAGCGTCGGGCAAATCCTCCATTTGTTCAAGCATATTTGCGGGACAAGTGTCTGCCTGAACAATAAAGAACTGACTGCCGTTTGTATTAGGACCGGCATTAGCCATTGACAAAGCGCCACGTAAATTGTGAAGCTCGGGTGTAAATTCATCTTGGAATTTTCTGCCCCAGATTGATTCACCGCCCATGCCGTTACCCATGGGGTCACCGCCTTGAATCATAAAATCCTTGATTACACGGTGAAAAATAAGGCCGTTATAATAGCCGTTTTTGGCGTGTGTTGTGAAGTTTTCAAAGGTTTTAGGTGTTTCGTTTTTGAAAAGTTTAATCTTAATATCACCCATTGTGGTATGCATAATTGCAACAGTATCACCGGTAACGGGTTTTTCTAACTGAAAATATGACATAAAAAGCCCTCCAGATTGAAATTTATACTTGTATTTTACCACTATATATTGTATAATACAAGTAAATTATGGATAATTTTTAAAATAAGGGGTAATATCTTATGAAATGTCCGTTTTGCAACTATGAAGAAAGCAAGGTAATCGACTCACGCCCCACTGACGAAGGTCAACGTATTCGCCGCAGACGTGAATGTCTCCAATGCACCAAGCGCTTCACAACCTATGAAATTATTGAAAGCTTACCTATTATCGTTATCAAGAAGGACAAGTCACGTGAATCCTTTAACCGTGATAAGCTTATGACCGGTCTTTTACGTGCTTGTGAAAAGCGTCCGGTATCAATCGACCAGCTTGATAATATGATTGATGAGATTGAAACCATTATTCAAAATTCACTTGACCGTGAAGTTAGCAGTGAAAAAATTGGTGAGCTTGTTATGGATAAGCTTAAGGGTATTGACGAGGTTGCTTACGTTCGTTTTGCTTCGGTATATCGCCAGTTTAAGGATATTAACACCTTTATGAACGAGCTTAACAAGCTTTTAGGAAAAGATTAATAACTGACAAAGGGTATTGAACGATACCCTTTGTTTTTGAGTTTACAGGAGTTTTTGTATGACAGATTATAACGCACTTGCCGAGCTTTTGCTACCTAATATAGACAAAACGCCCGAATACTATGAAAACCTTTACCCTGCCCGCAATTTACCTGAAGGCGCAAGGGTTGTTCGTGTTGCCCCCAGCCCCACAGGCTATTTACATTTGGGCACACTTTTTGCGGGTTTAGTTAACCGCATTACCGCAACCTCTTCGGGCGGTGTGTTCTTTACCCGTATTGAAGACACCGACAAAAAGCGTGAAATTGAAGGCGGTATTGAAAATATTATTGACGGCTTTGCACGTTTTGGTATTACCGTTGATGAAGGCTTTTACAGCGGTCGACAGGAAAAGGGCGATTACGGTCCTTACCAGCAAAGCCACCGTGCTGAAATTTACCAGACCTATGTTAAGGATTTAATTAAAAAAGGCTACGCTTACCCATGTTTTTGCACCGCTGAGGAATTAGAGGCTGTTCGTGAAATTCAGGAAGCGCAGAAAATCCGCACAGGCTACCACGGTAAATGGGCAAAACACCGCAACATTACTGTTGAAGAAGCAAAAGCGCTTATTGATGAAGGCAAACCCTTTGTTATTCGCCTAAAATCCCCCGGTAGTGAAGAAAACAAGGTTGTATTTGAAGACGGCATTAAGGGTAAAATTGAAATGCCCGAAAACGATGAAGATTTTGTGCTTTTAAAATCTGACGGTATTCCAACCTACCACTTTGCACACGCTATTGATGACCATTTAATGCACACCACACACGTTATGCGTGGCGATGAGTGGATTTCATCTGTACCCAAGCATATTCAGCTTTTCAAGCTTTTAGGCTTCAAGGTGCCCAAATTTGCGCATATTTCACCTATAATGAAATTAGACAACGGCGCAAAGCGTAAGATTTCAAAGCGTAAGGACCCCGAGGCGGCAGTTCACTTCTTTGCTGAACAAGGCTTCCCGAGTGAAAACGTTATTGAATACCTTATGACTATTGCCGCAAGCGATTTTGAAGATTGGCGCCGTGCTAACCCCACCGCCTCTTATAAAGACTTTAAGTTCAACTTAAAGAAAATGAGCGTTTCGGGCGCATTGTTTGATGAGGTTAAATTACTTGACGTTTCTAAAAATCGCATTTGCCTTTTATCAAGTCAACAGGTTTATGACTATGTAACCGAATGGGCAAAGGAATTCGACCCCGAATTCTATGAAATTTTGGTTAAAAACCCCGAATACACAAAGGCTGTTTTTGCTATTGACCGTGACGTTCCCAAACCCCGTAAGGATATTGCAAAATGGAACGAGGTTAAGGATTATTTCTCTTATATGTTTGATGATCTCTATGTTCCCTGCTTTGAATTGCCCGAAAATATCCAAAAGGCTGATGCTCTTGCATTTTTAGAAAGCTATAAAGCGGTTTATAGTGCTGATGACGACAAGCAAGAATGGTTTAATAAGATTAAAGCTATTGCTCCCACGCTTGGTTTTGCGGCCGAAACTAAGGAATATAAAGCTAACCCCGATGCTTATAAAGGCAGCGCAGGTGATTTGTCTACAGTATTGCGTCTTGCAATTACCGGCCGCCGTAACACACCCGACCTTTGCAGTATAATGCAGGTTTTAGGTCAGGATGAAGTTATTAACAGAATTGATACCATTTTAAGAGGTTAAGATATGGAAGAAAATATTTTAAATAATGCGGAGGTTAAGCCCTCCAACTTTATACACGATTTTATTGATGAGGATTTAGCCGAAGGCGTTTACGAAAAGGTTCAAACCCGTTTTCCGCCCGAGCCTAACGGTTATCTTCATATCGGTCACGCAAAGGCTATTTGCATTGACTTTGCAACCGCTGAAAAATACGGCGGTAAGTGTAATTTGCGCCTTGATGACACCAACCCCACTAAAGAAGACGTTGAATACGTTGACGCCATTAAAGAAGATATAAAGTGGCTTGGCTTTAATTGGGATAACGTATATTACGCAAGTGATTATTTTGATTATATTTATGAATGTGCATTAAAGCTTATTGATAAGGGTGTTGCTTATATTGATGAATCCACCCCCGAACAAATTAAGGAAATGCGTGGAACATTAACTGAAGCGGGTGTTAATTCACCCTACCGTGACCGCCCGATCGAAGAAACCAAGGATTTATTCGCAAGAATGACCGCAGGCGAATTTGAAAACGGCGCAATGGTGCTTCGTGCCAAGATTGATATGGCATCCTCTAACCTTAATATGCGTGACCCGATTATCTACCGCATTATGAAGGCTACCCACCACCGTACAGGTGATAAGTGGTGCGTTTACCCGATGTATGACTTTGCACACCCCTTAAGTGATGCTAAGGAAGGCGTTACCCACTCACTTTGCTCACTTGAATTTGAAAATCACAGACCCCTTTACAACTGGTTCTTACAGGTTTTGGATATTCCCACACCTCCCCGCCAGATTGAATTCGCACGTATGAACGTAAACTACACCTTAACAAGTAAGCGCAAGTGCTTAAAGCTTGTTAATGATGGTTTAGTTAGCGGTTGGGATGATCCCCGTATGGCAACTATCTGCGGTATGAGAAGACGTGGTTATCCTGCAGAGGCTGTGCGTGCATTTGTTGATAAAATCGGTGTATCTAAAGCTTACAGCGTAATTGACTATGCTTTACTTGAGTCCTGTGTGCGTGATTATCTTAACGAAAATGCCGATCGTGCAATGGCAGTTCTTCGCCCCTTAAAGATTGTTATTGATAACTATCCCGAGGATAAAATCGAAAATATTGAGGTTGATATTAACCCCAACAAGCCCGAGCTTGGCAAAACCACCGTTGAATTTTCCAAGGAAATATACATTGAAGCCGATGACTTTATGTTAGACCCACCAGGCAAATATTTCCGTCTTTGCCCTGCAAAAGAGGTTCGTTTAAAGAGCGCTTATTATATTAAGTACGCTTCACACGAAACCGATGAAAACGGTAATATTACTGTTGTTCACTGCACCTATGACCCCGAGTCTTTCGGCGGTGAAACACCCGACGGCAGAAAGGTTAAAGGCACACTCCATTGGGTTAGCGCACATTCTGCTATTGATTGTGAAGTTCGCCTTTACGAGCGTTTATTTAACGTTCCCAACCCAAGTGATGAAGAAGGCGTTTCATCCTTTGCGGACAACCTTAATCCCGAATCGCTAACTGTTCTTAACGGCTGTAAGATTGATAAGTCCTATAAGAATGTTAAAGTTGGTGACACCTTCCAGTTTATGCGTCAGGGTTATTTCTGTGTTGATAACGATTCTACTGCAGATAATATTGTATTTAACCGTACAGTTGCCCTTAAAGATTCATTTGTTAAGAAGGCATAATTTATGACAGTACAAAATATTTTTGATTTTTTGAATAATAAGTTCCCTGTTGATACCGCTTGTGGCTTTGATAATGTTGGCACTTTGGTTGGTGACCGTAACAAAACAGTTACCAAAGCTATTGTTGCGCTTGACTGTACAATGCCTGTTATAAACGAAGCGGTCAAAAACGGATGCGAGCTTATTATCACACACCACCCGATTATTTTTAACGGTCTTAAGTCGGTGCTTGATGACACTCTTGTTTTTGAAATTATTAAAAACGGCTTGTCGGTTATTTCAATGCACACAAACCTTGACCAAGGTAACGGTGGTGTTAATGATGCTTTGTGTGGGGTAATTGGTCTTAAAAATATTGAAGCAGTAGAAGCACCTGATAAATATTTGCTTAAAAAGGGTGAGATTTATCCCCTTTCGGCTGATGATTTCGCAAAGCATTTAAAAGCAGTTTTAAATTATCCGGTTAAATACGTTGGTGATACTATAATTAAAAGCGTGCTTGTCTGCAGTGGCTCGGGCGCACAATATCATACGCTGGCAAAGGCAATCGGTTGTGATGCTTTAGTAACGGCTGACGTTCGCCACAATAACTTTTTAGATGCCGCACAAAACGGTGTTGCACTATTTGAGTGTGGTCACTTTAACACAGAGGTTGTAGTTATCAAGCCACTATGTGAGCTGCTTTCAAAAGAATTTAATAATATCAAATTTATTGCCAATACAGATTCACAAATAAAAACCGCTTAAATGCGGTTTTTATTTTTTTATGGGTATAATATTTTTGGTGATAAAATGATAACAGTAATTTTACGAACGGCGATTATTTTTATTTTTGTAACGCTTGCAATCAGAATTATGGGAAAACGCCAAATTGGCGATATGCAGCCTAACGAGCTGGTTATTACAATTTTGCTTTCTGAAATTGCCGCAATACCTTTGCAGGATACCACACAGCCACTTTTAAACGGTATTATTGCAATAATGGTTTTGGTTGTTTTAGAGGTTTTGATTTCGGTTTTAGTTTTAAAAAGCGCATGGGTTCGTAAAATTATGAACGGACAATCGGTTGTTATAATTAAAAACGGTGTAATTGACCAGCACGCCATGAAAAGAGTCAGAATGACGGTATTGGATTTAATTGAGCTTTTACGTATTCAAAACGTTTTTGATATCTCAACTGTTGCTTTTGCCGTTCTTGAAGTGAACGGCGATTTAAGTGTTCTACTAAAAAGTAAGCACCAACCCGCCACTGTTAAGGATTTAGAAAAAACGAAAATAGAAGCGGCGCTTCTTCCCTTGCCGGTAATTACAGATGGCAAGCTTATTCAAGAAAGTATTCAGGCATTAGAAATAACAGCAGAAGAAATTGAAAAAATCCTTAAAAATAACAATACACAGGTCAATAAGGTTTTTCTGTTAACCCTTGACCGCAAACAAAATATGACACTTATTAAAATGAGGTAATTTATGAAACGCATTATACCTGCAATTATTATTTTATTAATTTTGGTTGGAGGTTATTTGGGAAGCTATGTTTATATAAATAATGTATGCGATACCGCCACCGAAGGTATTGAAGCCTGCTTAAAGGAATATGAAGCACATGGTACTGCAAAAGCCGATGCCGATTGGTTAAAAAATTATTGGGATGAAAATGAAAAAATTTTATCATTTTTTGTTAATCACGAATTAATTGACCGTGTTGAAATGTCGATTACAAATATAAAGCTTCACTCCGCTTTTAAAGAAAATTATATGTTTTATGATGCTTGTGACACCGCAAAAACCCTTTTACACCAGATAATGGAAGATACAAAAATATCCGCACATTCGGTTTTTTAGTAATTTTATGCACAAATTCATTTATATTTTGCATAAAAATGAATTATTTTGCAAAAAAAATTAAAATAATAAAATATTTATGCAAAAAAGTGTTGACTTATTTGTTTTTAGGTGCTATACTTGCAACATACCAAATAACATAAGTTGCTTTGCAACTAATTTAAAGGAGATTTTTAAAAATGAAAAAACTTATTGCTATTGCCCTTATGGCACTTATGCTCATCGGCTGTTTTGCCGGCTGTGGCTCATCAAAGAAATTGTTGGTTGCTACCAACGCAGAATTTGCACCATTTGAAAGCCTTGACGAAGATGGTAACATTGTTGGTTTCGACGTTGACCTTATCAAAGCTATTGCCGAAAAGATGGGTTATGAAGTTCAGTTCGAAAACATGGAATTTGACGGCGTAGTTGCTGCTGTTGCTAACGGCACTACCGACCTTGCAATTTCCGGTCTTACCATTAACGCCGGTCGTGCAAAGTCTGTTAACTTCTCTGACGCATACTACAGTGGTGCTGCTCAGATTCTTATTGTTGGTAAAAATGATACATACTATACCGGTACCGACAAGGCCGCTCTTGACGAACAGCTCAAGGGTCAAAACATTGGCGTTTGCTCTGGTTACACCGGCGAATTCTATGCTAAAGGCGATGAAGAATGGGGCTTTGAAGCTATTGAAGGCGCTAACGTAAAGATTTATGAAAACATCAGCCTTGCAATTGCTGACCTTAAGGAAGGCAACATCAATGCTATCATTATGGACGATTCAGTTGCTAAGGAAGCTGTTGCTGCTAACTCTGATGTTGCTAAGGTAATCGATGTTGCTCTTACCGTTGAACAATATGGTATTGCTATTGATAAAGCAAATACCGAACTTAAGGAAAAGGTTGACGCTGCCCTCGCTGAACTCGTAGCAGACGGTACCGTTGATAAGCTTCTTGAAAAATACGATTTAAAATAATTAATTAACTAACTGACAAAGCACCGTCGGTAAAGGCGGTGCTTTGTTTTTCTGATTTTATTAAAGGTTGTGTTAAAACTTGTTTGACAATTTTTTCGAAATTTTTTACGATATATTCATAGTAAAAAAAGCATATTTGCTCATGCTTGAAGGTTTGGGCTTTACAATTATTATTGCTATTTTTGCTGTATTGTTAGGTATTATCCTTGGCGCTTTATTAGCTGTGTGCAAGGTTATACCGCAGAAAAATGTTATTGCAAAGTTCTTTAACGGTTTGGCAAACGTATATATTACTGTATTCCGTGGCACTCCCGTTATGGTGCAGTTATTGCTGTTTTATTTTGGTATTTTCTCACGTGTAATGCGTGGCTTTGAATACAAAGCATTATTTATTGCAATACTTGTTTTCGGTCTTAACAGCGCCGCATACGTTGCAGAAATTATCCGTTCGGGTATTTTATCAATTGACAAAGGTCAAATGGAAGCTGGTCGTTCACTCGGCTTTACATATTCACAAACAATGATGAAGATTATCCTTCCGCAAGCAATTAAAAACATTTTACCTGCTTTAGGTAATGAATTTATTGTTATGGTTAAGGAAACTTCTGTTGCAGGCTTTATCACCGTGTTTGACATCACTCGTGCGGCACGTTCTATTGTTGCGCAATCCTACAACGCCTTTGTTCCCTATCTTACTCTGGCAGTTGTATATTTAATTGTTGTTTTGATATTTACGTTCTTCTTAAATATGTTCGAAAAGAGGTTGAGAAAGAGTGACCACTAATGAAGTATTAATTAAGGTCGATGGCTTAGAAAAGTCTTTCGGCGAAATTAAAGTTTTAAAGGGTATATCTACCGAAATTAAACGTGGCGAAGTTGTTTGCGTTATCGGTGCATCCGGTAGTGGTAAATCAACTTTTTTGCGTTGTCTTAACCTTTTGGAAGCACCCTCCGGCGGTAATATTTATTTCAATGACGTTGATATCACTGATCCTAAAACTGATATCAACCTTCACCGCCAAAAAATGGGTATGGTATTCCAGCAGTTTAATTTATTTCCACATATGACGGTTCTAAAGAATATGACAATCGCCCCTATAAAGGTTTTAGGTATTGCTAAAGAAGAAGCTGAAGACCGTGCAATGAAGCTTTTAGAGCGTGTTGGTCTTGCCGACAGAGCTGATTCATACCCATCACAGTTATCAGGCGGACAAAAACAGCGTGTTGCTATTGTTCGTGCACTATGTATGCAGCCCGACGTTATGCTCTTTGACGAACCTACTTCTGCTTTAGACCCCGAAATGGTTGGCGAAGTTTTAGACGTTATGAAGCAGCTCGCTAAAGAAGGTATGACAATGGTTGTTGTTACACACGAAATGGGCTTTGCTCGTGAGGTTTCTGACCGTGTATTATTTATTGATGAGGGTATTATTATGGAAGAAGGTGCCCCAAAAGAGGTATTTGACAATCCCAAGTCCCCTCGCCTTCAGGATTTCTTGAGTAAAGTTATATAAAAAATTAAGGTTCTCATTCATTGAATGAGAACCTTTTTATTTAAGTATTTTATGAAGCTTTGGTTGAATTATAGCAAAATAAAATGCCGCCATTTTTGATACGGTAATATCATAAACCACAAATACAGCATTTCCAACTGCTAGTACAATATAAACAGTATATTTTCCAAAATCGTTTGTATTGGTTAGATGAACGCCAAAAAGCTCGGCAATAAAGCTATAAACCAAAACGACAACAACATTAAAGAAAATAATTTTTATCGGCCACTCTAAAAACGGCTTATTAATGCGTTCAATAACTGCTTTAAATATTGGGTAATATCCGAATATGAAAACATACATAAGCATTGCCTCAGGCTCGCAAAACAGTACTGTAAGTATTGCCGAAGTAATATAAGCAGAAATTGCCCATTTTGCACCGATTTCAAGTAAAACTACCATAATGCAAAGCCCAGCAAAGGCGGGTATCGTATAAGTCAGATACGGAAAATACGCCAAAAGCATAAATACAACAGCTAACGCCGCCATTAAAGCGCAAAGTGTAATTTTATTTGTGCGTTTCATATCAGCAACACCTTATAAGGTCACCGCCCATACATTCGCAGCAGCAATCAGCACAAATTAGCGCTTGACACATATCACAAGCATCGCAGTTTCCGCCGTTATAGGTACGGTATGGGTTGTGCTGTCCACGATTTGCTTGACGTTGTGCATTATTTACAGCATTACGGTATTCCGGATTACCGGGGTCCATACGTGACGCTGTTGCAAAGCTCGTAAATGCCTGATCAAACCAACCACGTCTGTAAAGAACAGTGCCGTTTAAAAAATACCATTCGGCGTTGCGATTTTGAACAGGAGTACCGTCCAATAATTCCTGTGCTTCCTCAAGTCGATTTTGGTTAATAAGCGTGCGGATTTCAGGGAAATTAGTAGATGCCGAATTTGTAGCGCCATAATTCGTACCACCCTTTTTACCGCTTTTGCGTGTAGCCATGATTGAGTCGTAGGCTTCATTAATTTCCTGCATTTTTTCCTCAGCCAAATCTGCCAAAGGATTATCACCGTAGCTATCGGGATGATATTTACGTGCCATACTGCGATATGCCGCTTTTACCTCATCGTCGGTGGCGTTACGGTCAATACCTAAAATCTGATAGGGGTCTTTCATTTGTTAATCTCCTTCAAAAATGTATCCTCAAGTCCTAAATATAATATGTTTCCAAGAATATTTTTGTATTTTTTAATATCTAAAAGCTCAAAAGCCTTACACGCCTCATTAATAGAAAAATATAGCTGTTGTGAAATTAATTCTTTCGGGTTTTCACGCTTTTTTAACGGGTTAAATGAATCATTCTTAATGTCATCATCTAAATCGCAATAAGCATCAATTAAATAGATATATCTGCCCATACAATAACCCAAACGGTCAAGCACACGCTTTTCAGACTTATCATTACTCAGCAGCATAAATAATTCTGACAGCATTTTTGCAGTTGGGTCTGCCGCCATATCCAAATCACAATCAGGATTATGTTCTGCCGCATTTTGTGCGGTGATATAATTTGCCACAAGTTCATCAATTAGCGGATACTTTTTAGCCGCTTTTTTATACGGAGCTTTAAAAAAGGGTTTAGCTAATATGAAACCTAGCTTTTTAATTCCCTTTTCATCTGAAATATTATCTAATACCTTATAATAATTCAGTATTACAGCACAGGCGGCAGGTAATTTTATATCATTATCACTTTGGCAAAATACGCATTTTTTAAGCGGATTAAAAACACAATGCTTTTTCTCAACCGCATCACAGCCATCCTTTAGTGACATATTAAGCAATGCCAAAAAAGTAAAATCGTAGCTTAAAGTAAAGCGTGAAAGAAGGCTGTATTCCCTGCCCATAGTTTTACAAAGCGTGCAATATACCGCCTTGTAAAATTCGTATTCTTTAACTTTAAGCTCGCCCTTTGCAATACGAATATAACCGAACAAGAAAACACCCCTCTTTCATTTTAATTGGATTTTTCAAAAATTAGTGAATAATCTGTAAATTAGAGTACGTTTTTAAGAAATTTACCTGTGTAAGACTCTTTGCAGGCCGCAACGTCTTCAGGTGTACCTGTGCAAACAACTGTACCGCCCTTATTACCGCCTTCGGGACCTAAATCAATAATATGGTCAGCGGTTTTAATAACGTCAAGATTGTGTTCAATAACCAAAACAGTATTACCGGCATCTGCAAAGCGCTGCAAAACTTCAATTAACTTGTGAACATCAGCAGTGTGAAGCCCAGTTGTGGGCTCGTCAAGAATATAAATGGTTTTACCGGTAGAACGCTTTGAAAGCTCTGTAGCAAGCTTTACACGCTGTGCCTCACCACCTGAAAGGGTTGTTGCCGGCTGACCGATTTTAACGTATCCAAGTCCAACATCGCATAGCGTTTTAAGCTTACGGCTGATTTTGGGAATATTTTCAAAGAAGTACATACCTTCTTCTATGGTCATTTCCAGAACGTCGTAAATGCTCTTGCCTTTATATTTAACGCTAAGCGTTTCACGATTAAAGCGTGTACCGCCGCAAACCTCACACGGAACGTAAATATCGGGTAAAAAGTGCATTTCAATCTTCAAAATACCATCACCCTGACACGCTTCACAACGACCGCCCTTAACGTTAAAGGAAAAGCGACCTGCATTATATCCGTGCATTTTTGCATCCTTTGTAGAGGCGAATAACTCACGAATATCATTAAATACACCCGTGTATGTTGCGGGGTTAGAACGTGGAGTGCGACCAATAGGTGCTTGGTCGATGTTAATAACCTTATCAAGATGATCTATACCGTCGATAGATTTATATTCACCCGCAATAGTCTTCGCACCATTTAATTTATTTGCCAAAACCTTATAAATAATATCATTAACAAGCGACGATTTACCACTTCCCGAAACACCGGTTACACAAGTAAATGTGCCAAGTGGGATTTTAACATTGATTTTTTTAAGGTTATTTTCAGCCGCACCTGTCACTTTAAGATAATTGCCGTTACCCTTTCGGCGTTCTTTGGGTACGGGAACGCATTTTCTGCCAAAAAGATAATCTGATGTAATTGAATTTTCGCATTTTTCAAGTGAATCAAGATCACCCGAAAATACCACGTGACCGCCGTGTATACCCGCCCCCGGACCAATATCCAAAATATGGTCTGCTGCACGCATTGTGTCCTCATCGTGTTCAACTACAATTACGGTATTACCTAAATCACGCAGTCGCTTAAGTGTTGCAATCAGGCGTTCGTTATCACGCTGATGAAGACCGATACTTGGCTCGTCAAGAATATACAAAACACCCATAAGCGAAGAACCTATTTGTGTCGCTAAACGAATACGTTGGCTTTCACCGCCCGACAGTGTGCCCGCCGAACGAGAAAGATTTAAATATTCAAGACCAACACTTTGTAAGAAGGTAAGTCTTTCACGAATTTCCTTTAAAATGGGCTTTGCAATCATACCGTCACGCTGACCAAACTCAAGACCGTTTATAAACGCAAGCTCATCATCAATCGACAAATCGCAAAAATCCATAATATTCTTATCACCGACAGTAACAGCCAAATATTCAGGCTTTAGACGTCTGCCACCACACACCCCACAGGGCGATTCGGTCATATAGCTTTCGATTTCATTACGGGAATAATCGCTTGCTGTGTTCTTATAACGACGTTCAAGATTGTTTATAACGCCCTCAAATTCGCTGTAATAGGTGCCACCGCCAAAATCAGTATTACGAACAAGCTTTATCTTTTCGCCCTGTGTGCCGTAAAGCACGGCATCTTGAGCGGGCTTTGGGATATCTTTCCAAGGAAGATTAATATCAAAACCAAATTTATCTGCAATACCGTTATAGTACATTTCAGCAATTGTTGAGGCATCGGGATTAAACCAGCTGTTTACGCCCCAGCCCGAAGCCTTGATAGCGCCTTCTAAAAGCGACTTGTTTTCATCGTTTATTACAAGCTTGGGATTAACCTTCATAAACACACCAATGCCCATGCAATGAGGACAAGCACCCATTGGATTATTAAAGGAAAACATTGTTGGTGTAAGCTCGGGTATGCTGATACCATGCTCCTCACAAGCATAGGTTTGCGAAAACTTTAGCTCTTCACCGCCGATTACATCAACAGCAACCAAGCCGCCCGATAAATTGACAGCTGTTTCAATACTGCCCGCAAGGCGCGACTGAATATCTTCCTTTATAACAAGGCGGTCAACCACAATTTCGATAGTGTGTTTTTTGTTCTTTTCAAGCTTGATTTCTTCCGAAAGGTCGTAAACAATACCATCTATTCTAGCCCTTACGTAGCCCTGCTTGCGAGCGTGTTCAAGCTCTTTGACGTGCTCACCCTTACGGTTCATAATAACAGGTGATAAAACTTGTATTTTACTGCCAATATCAAGCTTCATAACCGTATCAACAATTTGGTCGGTTGTTTGTTGGCTAATTTCCTTGCCACAAACAGGACAGTGCGGCACACCGACACGGGCATATAAAAGTCGTAAATAGTCATAAATCTCGGTAACAGTACCGACAGTTGAACGTGGATTTTTAGAGGTCGTTTTTTGGTCAATAGAAATTGCAGGTGAAAGCCCCTCAATAACCTCAACATTAGGCTTTTCCATCTGTCCCAAAAACTGACGTGCGTAAGAAGACAGCGATTCAACGTAACGGCGCTGCCCTTCGGCATATATTGTATCAAACGCAAGTGAGGATTTACCGCTGCCTGAAAGCCCCGTAAAAACAATAAGCTTGTCACGGGGAATTTCAACATCGATATTTTTTAAATTATGCTCACTTGCACCTTTAATAATAATTTTATCAGAAGCCAATTTGTTATTTTACCTCTCTTAATTCGTTAATCTTGTCACGAAGTTTTGCCGCATATTCAAATTCCAAAATTTTAGCGGCTTGTCTCATTTCTGCAGTTAGTCGCTTGATTTCAGCCTCACGCTGAGCACGGCTAAGGTTTTTAACAGGTAAATCCTTAACCTTGGTGCCAATTTCAAGCACATCACGAACGTCCTTAATAATTGTTTTAGGCACAATACCGTTTTTAATATTATAGTCGTTTTGAATTGCCCTTCTGCGTTCGGTTTCACGGATTGCATTTTCCATCGAACGTGTAACCGAATCGGCATACATTATAACCGTACCCTCGGCGTTACGTGCGGCACGACCGATTGTCTGAACAAGCGACGTTTCACTACGTAAAAAGCCTTCCTTATCAGCATCTAAAATTGCAACAAGTGACACTTCGGGAATATCCAAGCCCTCACGTAAAAGGTTAATACCAACCAAAACGTCAAATTCACCAAGGCGCAATCCACGAATAATTTCCATACGTTCAATAGTATCAACATCATGATGCATATAACGTACCTTTATACCCGCTTGGTTTAAAAATTCAGTTAGGTTTTCAGCCATTTTTTTGGTAAGCGTAGTTACAAGAACACGCTGTTTTTTAGCAATTCTAGCGTTGATTTCACCAATAAGGTCATCAATCTGACCCTCTGTGGGTCTTACAGAGATTTCGGGGTCTAAAAGTCCCGTCGGGCGAATAACCTGTTCAACGATTTGTGTTGCACGGTCTTTTTCAAAGTCACCCGGTGTTGCAGAAACAAACACCGCTTGCTTTATGTGACTGTAAAATTCATCAAAATTTAGTGGGCGGTTATCAAAGGCAGATGGCAACCGAAAGCCATATTCCACCAAATTTTCTTTGCGTGCCCTGTCGCCACCATACATGCCACGCACCTGTGGTAATGTAACATGCGACTCATCAACAAATAGCACGAAATCATCGGGAAAATAATCAATCAAGGTCGAGGGGACGCTACCCTTTGGTCGGCGAGCCATAACACGGGAATAGTTTTCAACGCCCTTACAGGTGCCGATTTCCCGCAGCATTTCAACGTCGTATTCGGTGCGCTGACGAATTCGCTGTGCTTCAATTAAGCGTTCATTATCAATAAAGAACTTAACACGCTCTTCCATTTCGTCAAGAATTTCTTTTAATGCGTCCTGCATCTTGTCTTGAGGGACAATATAATGTGAAGCAGGATAAATTGCCACGTGAGATAATACAGCCTTAATTTCACCTGTCAGAGTATTAATTTCACAGATTCGGTCAATTTCATCGCCAAAAAACTCAACACGAATTGCATTATCCATTGAGTATGCAGGAAAAATTTCGACCGTGTCGCCACGAACACGAAACTTGTTACGCACAAAGTTAATATCGTTCCGTTCGTATTGCAAATCAACCAGCTTTGCAATAAGCTCATCCCTGCTTTTTTCCATACCCTGTCGAAGCGATATAACCATGCTACGGTAATCAATAGGGTTACCCAAAGAATAAATACACGAAACAGAAGCAACAATTATAACGTCACGTCTTTCAGAAAGTGCACAGGTTGCGCTGTGGCGAAGCTTATCTATTTCATCATTAATCGCACTGTCTTTTTCAATATAGGTATCACTTCCGGGTATATAAGCTTCGGGCTGATAATAATCATAATAGGAAACAAAATATTCCACCGCATTGTCGGGGAAAAACTCCTTAAACTCGGTACAAAGTTGTGCGGCAAGAGTTTTATTGTGAGCAAGAACGAGTGTTGGGCGGTTAACCTGTTCAATGATATTCGCCATGGTAAAGGTTTTACCACTACCTGTAACACCCAGCAAAACCTGCTCCTTATCACCTCTTTCAAGACCTTCGACAAGTTGTCTTATCGCTTGCGGTTGGTCACCGGTTGGCTTATATTCTGACTTTAAGACAAATTTTTCCATTCTTACTCACCACCCTAGTATAATTTTATATATTATATCACATAAATTTGCTACTGTAAACTCAATAAAAATTAAATATTGTTACAAAATTTTAGCATTTGACAATTATTTAACAAATTTCCCTTGATATTTTTTAAATTTGTGATATAATAATCGTTATAAAAAACTAATAATTAATAATACATATTTTTATCATTAAATACTAATTATAGGAGATTGTTATGGAAAAATTACTAGTCATCTTAACATTTAGTGGCGCTATAATCGCTTTGCTCTTTGCTTTTATTATGTCACGAAGAGTACTTAAATTTTCTGAAGGCACCGACCTTATGAAAAAAATATCACAATCAATCCGAAAAGGTGCTAATGCATATTTAAAGCGTCAATACAAAATTGTTATAATTTTCTTTGGTATTATGTTTTTAATACTTTCAGTTATGGCAATTTTCAAACTTTTAACACCATACGTACCTTTTGCCTTTATAACAGGCGGCTTCTTCTCTGCTCTTTCAGGTTTCATTGGTATGAAAATCGCCACTCTTGCTAATGCAAGAACCGCTAACGCTTGCCGTGACGGTCTTAATAAAGGCTTGCGCATCGCATTTTCTGCCGGTAGTGTTATGGGCTTTACGGTTGTAGGTCTTGGTCTATTAGATATTTCAGTTTGGTTTTTCCTTTTAAAATTCGTTTTCGACCTTTCACCCGAAGCAATTACAAGCGCAATGCTCACCTTTGGTATGGGTGCTTCATCAATGGCGTTATTTGCACGTGTTGGTGGCGGTATCTTCACAAAGGCTGCCGATGTAGGTGCCGACCTTGTTGGTAAGGTTGAAGCAGGTATTCCCGAAGATGACCCCCGTAATCCCGCTGTTATCGCTGATAATGTTGGTGATAATGTTGGTGACGTTGCAGGTATGGGTGCCGACCTTTATGAATCATACGTTGGCTCGATTATTTCAGCTTCTGCCCTTGGCGTTGCAGCTTTTCATTCACTTGAAGCTATGGCCTTGCCAATGCTTTTGGCAGCTATCGGTGTTGTATGTTCGATTATTGGTACCTTCTTTGTAAGGACTAAAGAGGGCGCAACTCAAAAACAATTACTATCTGCCCTTTCCCGTGGTACTAACTTTTCAGCAATTACAATCGGTATTCTTTCATTACCCTTGATTTACTTTGTTTTAGGTAAATCAAATTGGCCAATTTACTTTGCAATTTTAGCAGGTCTTATAGCTGGTGTACTTATTGGTAAAGCAACCGAATATTACACTTCGGACGGATTCAGACCAACAAAAAATCTTGCCGCAACAAGTGAAACCGGCACTGCCACCATTATTATTGGCGGTCTTTCGGTTGGTATGCTTTCAACATTATTACCTATTGTAATAATCTCAATCTGCGTTTTAATTGCTTTCTTTGTTTCAAACGGTGCAAATGATGCAGCACAAGGCCTTTACGGTATTGGCTTATCTGCTGTTGGTATGCTTTCAACACTTGGCATTACACTTGCAACTGATGCTTATGGTCCCGTTGCTGATAATGCGGGCGGTATTGCACAAATGGCAGGCCTTGAAGAAGAGGTTCGCCAGCGTACTGATGCACTTGATTCGCTTGGTAACACCACCGCTGCGACCGGTAAGGGCTTCGCTATTGGTTCTGCTGCTTTGACCGCTTTAGCACTTATGGCTTCCTATATTGATAAGGTTAAAACCATTGATGGCGGTTTAGAAAAAATTGCCGATTTAAGTATCACTAATCCCACCGTTTTAACAGGTTTATTTATTGGTGCTTGTCTCCCCTTTGTTTTCGCTGCAATCACCATGAACTCTGTTGGCCGTGCCGCACAAAGCGTAGTTAAAGAGGTTCGCCGCCAGTTTAAAGAAATTGCCGGCCTTATGGATGGTAAAACTGATCCTGATTACGCAAGTTGTGTTGACCTTTGCACAAAAGCAAGCCTAAAAGAAATGATATTACCTACCATAGTTGCTGTTGTTGTTCCGGTAGTTGTTGGCCTTACTCTCGGTTGCTCGGGTGTTGTTGGTATGCTTGCAGGTGCTACTGCTTCAGGCTTCTTAATGGCTGTATTTATGTCAAATTCGGGTGGTGCTTGGGATAACGCTAAAAAGTACATTGAAAGCGGTGTACACGGTGGCAAAGGCTCAGAAAACCACAAGGCTGCAGTTGTTGGTGATACTGTTGGTGACCCTTTCAAAGACACCTCAGGCCCCGCAATCAATATTTTAATAAAGTTACTTTCAATGGTATCTATCGTATTTGCAGCAGTTGTTGTGAGCTTCTCTATTTTATAATTAGTGCAAAAATTTACGCCTAGTCAAATGTGACTAGGCGTTTTACTTACTACCTTTAGGTGCGGGGATTGACCACTGTTCTACAAGGTGGAGAAAAAAGAGCGAAGCTACCCATTAAATAGGTCCCGAGGATCGAAAAGACTCAACTGGTCACTTTGTTGGTCGTGCTATAATTGGTTTGAGATATATTCCTTTATGGCTTTGATCTTTTTACTTGCGGTATCTACGTAATATCCCTTACACCAAAATTCGCGGTTTCGGTATGCGAACTTCATATTGCCCCATTTATGTGATAAACTATTTGTACTGATTTCATCTATTTTCATTTATTAATTCTCCATTTGTGTTTTAGCTTGACTGGCAGGTCTTTGCTATTTTATCACAAATGGAGGATGTTGTTTTGTTCATCGGTTAACCTCTTTAGAATCACGCTACTATCGCGTAGTTTTCATTATACAAAAAAGACAGCCGCTCACGTACGGCTGTCTTTTAATCAACTATTATAGTGGTGGAGCACACCGTCGGTAAACCGATGGTTATGATTTGCAATTATTTAATTACAACTTGATATGCTTTACCGGATTTAGCAGTAAAGGTGTTGCCACTAACTTCAACACTACCGCTTTCAATCCATTCACCGTTTACATAGCTACCTTCTGTTACTTTTTCAATATTACTGTTAAACATAAACTGTGCATCTTGTGAAGAATAAAGATAGAAATTACCGTCTTCTGCACCGATAGCAAGACCACTTGAACCATATTTTTCATCTGGACGGTTGCAAATGTATGTTATTCTTTCCTTATCGCAAATTTTGCCTGTAGTAACAACATTTTTCATGTTGTTGTTAAAGGCTATAATATTACTTAACTTTTGCGTAGCGATGAGTTCACGTAAAGCTCGAATTGACTGATTAACAGCAATAACCTCAAAAGCTTTTAATTCTTCCTTACCACCCTGTGTATCAAATTGATTTATGGGAACAATTTCAGTACCATCTCGCACTTCAATGCCCGAAATAGCGGTTTTATAACGATAAAAACCGTTATTTGAAGTAGTATCAGGAACATTTAAAAACATATAAAATCCTAAACCATAACCGTTACTCAAACAATAACTTATCTGTCCGGGAACGCTGTATGCACAAATGCCCATTTCTGCAAACACTGGTAAATTATTACCATATTCAATATTTTTCTCACGTGGAGTCGTACTGTTAGTATAAAGATCCCAACCAACAATATCAATATATTCTTGTTGGATAAGTTTGCGAACTCTACCTTTCATATCATAACCTTCGACAACTTGCGTATTACCTGCGTTGCAAAGATTAACGTATGTAATCATAGAATAAGGACTTTCCTTAACAGCTTTACCAAGATTATTTATATGATTAACAATGTTAGTAAATTGGCTCATCCAAAGACCATTGCCGCCTTCAGAGTTACCGGGTTCGTTTTCAAGCTGAATCGCAACAGTTCTACGGTCGGTATCGTTGACGTTAAGCCAAGCACAAACTTGCTGAATGGCATCATAAGCCTCATCAAGGAAAATTTGCTGTGAAAAATCAGGTATGTATTCATTATTATCACTGATAAGCGGTGAACCGTCCATACCGTGGAGTGGCGGATATTTTTCTAAATTATCCTTTTGCCAAGGCATATAACCACCATATCCACAAACATCGTAACCAAACCAGTTCAGGTGAACTTTTAAATCATATTTTTTAGCGATTTCATACTGAAATTCCAAATCGCTAAAGTCATATTTTTCGCCGTCGAAAATGCGTTTCCAATTGATATAAGCTATCATAGTGTCCCAACCATCTTCTTTTAGCTGTTTAGCATAGGTTTCAAATGTTTCTCTGACAAATTCTTCCTCACCAAAACAACTTCTCAGATGGTCAATTCTTAAATGCATAGCATAGTAGAGATAAGGTTGACCCTTATGATACATTACACGCCTACCATTTTCGTTCTTAACAACAGACGCACGTACAGGACTAAGCATTGAAAGATTATACGAACCATCTGCATTAACTAAAGCGTTCTTTTTGTCTGAACAACCGCTAAAGATTGAGATTGACAAAACGAGAACTAAAACAGTTGAAATAATTCTTAAAATTTGTTTTTTCATTTTTTGCACCTCTGCTAATTTTAATTATATATTATTAAATAATAACCCGATAAGCTTTGCCCGATTGGGCAATAATCGTTTCTTTTAACCTCACAATTCGGTTATATGTTACGCTTTTTAAAAATCAATTTCATTATCAACTGCAATAATAAAAGTGTGATTGTCGGTACAAGGGTAAAAATCGCAAAAATAATTGAAACCCCTAATAAAACATCGTTATTATACACATAAAAACCTGAAAAAGCTGCGGTATAATAATCGGTGACAAATAAAAAAACAAACATAATAACCGCAAAGCAAACTACCGGTATGGCAAACTTGCGGGTATTTTTATATGTAAACCATGAATAAAAAATTAAAAACACAGGTAGAAGATATAAAAAGATATCCCCAGTTTCATTTGTATTAATATGTGTTGCAGCTTCCAATATGATTGCGCCACAGAAAAATCCAAAAAAGAATATATTTGGCAAAATTGAATACAGCCAAGGTTTTAATTTATCCATTAAATACACCTAAAATAGTTATATGATAATTATAACATAATTGAAGAAGCGTTGCAATATCAAATTGTGACAATAATATGATTTTTTATAACAAAAAACAACCAGCGAAGCCGTTGTTTAATATAATCAGTTTTCGATCGGTGTATCTTCAGAAGCGGTAACAGTTTCAGGTGTGTTTTCAACCACAATTTCAGATACAGGTAACGGTTGCTTTTTCATAAGGGTGAACAAATAGCAGGTTCTAACGAAATCACCAACAAGAATTGCATCAATAACCGTCACAACAATAGCAGCTGTATTGTTAGCTTTCTTATCCTCTTTAAAAATATCAATTACGTCACGCAAATATACGTATTCAATAATTGCACAAGCCACGGCAGGAACCAAACCTAAAATAATTGAAAAAGAACCGACAATAGGTAAAATTGCGCTTAAAACTGTAACAACTGTACTTACAATAGTGCCGCCCAAATACTTAATCAAAATGTGGGCCAAAAATGACATTTTTCTGCTTTCAATTTTAAACTTACCGATATTGGGAACAAAAGGTTTGTTGCCGGCGATTTCACTAAGTACGAATAAACGGAAATAATCGTGGAAAATCGGTACCCAAGTAAGCCAAGCATGTTTAAGACCAACCTTTTTTGCAAGTGAATAAACCGGAATTGAGTACAATATGTATGCAACAATGGCGACAATACCTGCAACAATCAAGGCAAAAATCGCAAAAATCAATGAAGCGCCCATAGAAGCAAAACCAAAAATACCGACTATGCTACTAAGAATACTTTCAATATCGCCAAGCATACCGCTGGACTGCTCTAAAGCTGAACCGAAATCCTCCATGGTGCCAAAACTATTCATAAAATTAACCCCCAAAATTAGATTACGTAAGAATTATATAATATTTGTCATAAAAAGTCAAATAATAGATAAAAAATTCAATAAAAAAGTGAAAATTATTGTTGACAAAATTAAATAATATGGTATAATAATTTTTGCGCTATGGTGGATGTAGCTTAGTTGGTTAAAGCGCCAGTTTGTGGCACTGGAGACCGTGGGTTCGAGTCCCATCTTCCACCCCACAAATTTTAACTGTGCTTTCGGGCGCAGTTAAAATTTTATAAATTAAATAACCCATTGGGGTGTCGTCAAGCGGTAAGACACAGCACTTTGACTGCTGCATTCGTAGGTTCGAATCCTGCCACCCCAGCCAATTTATTAAAGCACTTCTTAACGAAGTGCTTTAATTATAAAATTTTGTTAGGTGATTTTATGAAAAAAATAGCTTCAATTTTACTTGTGCTCGTTATACTGTTGTCATTTTCCGGTTGCAAAAAGGAAGAACTTAATGAGGATAATATTGTTGACACCTGGAAGGCTGAAATTAGTGTCGAGAATTTTTCTTTAATTACAGGAATGAAAATTGCAGGTAATGGTACAGAATTACCAAGCGAATATATTAAGAAAATCAACAGCTTTGAATTGCCGCTATACATTATTTTTAATGAAAACGGTAAATGCGATAAAAAAGTTTTAAAAGCTGACATTGATAAGCTATATGAACATATGCTTAATGTTGTAATGGACTTTTTTGAAAACCAAGGCTTATTATTAAAGTATCAAGCAGAGGGCGCTAAAGTTAATTCAAACGAACAACTCAAAGAGTATTTTATAAGCAATTCAACCACATTTGAAAAAGTTTTAGCTGAATTTAAAGAAACATTTAAAAAAATAATTAAGGACGAAAAAGCAAAATACGGCTTTTTAAAAGCCGATAAAAACGGTTTTTACACCATAACTCAAAAACCCGAAAAATATATTGTTAGTGAAACTTCAATTACCTTTATAAACGAAAAAGAAATCGCAACATTTTCTGAATTGACCGATAAAAACACCATTTTAATAACCAAAGTGTTCGACGGTGAAAAGGAACATAACGTATCGATTACATTTAAAAGGACTAAATAACAAAAACGGTAGAGCCATGTACGACTCTACCGTTTAATTATTTAATTTCCTCTAAAAATTCACCAATGCGTTTGATTGCTTCAGTAATATGTTCAACCGAATAACAGTAAGAAGCACGTATAAAGCCCTCACCCGAATCACCAAATGCGGTACCGGGTACAACTGCAACATTTTTGGCGTATAAAAGCTTTTCGCAAAACTCCTCACTAGTCATACCTGTTGATTTTATTGAGGGGAATGTATAAAATGCGCCCTTCGGCTCGTTACAAGTAAGACCGATATCGTTAAAGCCTTTAACCATTATTCTGCGACGCATATCATATTGCTTAACCATATAAGCCACATCGTCATCACAGTTTTTAAGTGCTTCAATAGCGGCATATTGGCTTGTTGTTGGCGCACACATAATTGCATATTGATGGATTTTAGTGATTTGAGAAATAATTTCCCTCGGGCCACAAGCCCAACCCATACGCCAACCGGTCATTGAATAGGCCTTTGAAAAACCGTTTACTACAACAGTACGTTCCTTCATACCTTCAATACAAGCGGGTGAAATATGTGATTTGCCACCAAAAGTAAGCTCGGAATAAATTTCGTCTGATAATACGATTATGTTTTTGTCCTTAATAACCTTATAAAGTGCCTCAAGGTCTTCCCTTTCCATAATTGCGCCTGTAGGGTTGCAAGGATAAGGTAATATAAGAAGCTTGGTTTTATCTGTAATCGCTTTAGAAAGCTCATCAGCGGTCACTTTAAAGTTATTTTCGGCCTTAACGTTAATTACTACGGGCACGCCGCCTGCAAGCTCTGTCATAGGCTCGTAACAAACATAGCTCGGCTGTGGAATTATAACCTCGTCACCTATTTCAACAACCGCACGGATACAAGCATCAATTGCTTCACTACCGCCGACCGTAACCAAAACCTCGTTATCGGGACAATACTTTAAATTAAGCTTTCGTTCCATATATTTGGAAATTTCTTCACGAAGCTTTACAAGACCCCAGTTTGAAGTATATTTGGTTTTTCCTTTTTGTAGGGATTCAATACCTGCTTTTCTAATTGACCAAGGTGTCGGAAAATCAGGTTCACCCACACTTAAAGAAATTACGTCATCCATAGTAGCGGCAATATCAAAAAACTTACGTATACCAGACGGTTTCATATCGGTAACGGTTTTGTTTAATATCTTGCCGTAATCTATCATACCCAAATTTGCCCCCTGTCATCATCCATCGGGGAAATAAGCTGAACGTCCATTTCCTTATATCTACGCATTACAAAATGGGTTGCGGTAGAATTTACCGAATCAATAGTAGCAAGCTCCTTAGCAACAAAGCGTGCAACGTCTTGCAAAGTCTTACCCTTAACAAGAACATTAAGGTCATAGTTACCGGACATTAAATAAACAGACTCAACTTCCTTATAAGCCATTACCTTTTCGGCAACCTCTTCAAAGCCTAAACCCGCCTTGGGAACAACTGTAAGCTCAACAACAGCCGAAACGTAAGCGGCATCGGTTTTATCCCAGTCAATGACTGCTTTATAGCCACGGATAAAACCATCCTTTTCAAGCTCTTTTATATTATTTTCAACTTCTGCCTCATCAGCGCCAAGCATTGTCGCAATTTCACAAGATGTATATTTTGCATTTTTTGATAATAATTTTAAAATTTCATATTTCATAAAGTTCACCTAACCTTTATTAAATAATACTATTAATTAAATATTATGTCAAGAAATTTAGCAAAAAAGGCTTGCAAATTTGCGATATTGGTGTTATTATAAATAAGTTAAATGCGATGACAAAGGAAAGTAAGTGTCTTTCACCTTTCAGAGAGTGTCCGCCTTGGCTGAAAGCGGTCATAAGTGCTGAATTTCACCGAAGTTCCCTTTTGAGCAGCAACCTTGAAATTACAGTAGGGGTTGACGGGTAATCCCGTTACAGGTTACAAGAGTGTTTGCTTTTGGCAAAAATTACGGGTGGTACCGCGGATTAATTGTATTTTTTACTCCGTCCTGTTTTACAGGGCGGAGTTTATTTATTTTTGGAGGAATTTTAATGAAAGCACAACTTGAAGCAATTAAAT
>JAFQCU010000028.1 GCA_017416285.1 Clostridia bacterium
GCGAAAAATTTGAAAGCGTTAACGCTTTCATTGATGAATTAAAAAAATATATTTATTACTACAACAACGAAAGAATTTCATTAAAACTAAAAGGAATGAGCCCAGTACAATACCGAGCTCATTCACAAGCAATTTAATTTTGTCTAAACTTTGGGGTTCACTTCAGCTGTGACGGATTTTTAATTAATCATTCATTTTAAAGGAAAGTCGCATTAGGCTATCGCTGAAATGAATATTCTGCACAACCACATCGGGGTGATGCATTGCAATATCGTAATGACTAAAGTTCCAAAAAGCTTTTATGCCAAGCTTTATAAGCTGGGCAGAAATATTTTCGGCCGCTTCCTTTGGAATACATAAAATTGCAACCTCGGGTAAATTTTCACGGCAAAATTCATCAAGCGTATCGGTGCTGCGCACAGGCTGATTGCGAACAATCTGACCAACGATGGATTCCTTGGCATCAAAAAGACCGATAAGATGAAAACCCTTTGATTCAAAGTTCATATGCATTGCCACTGCACGACCCAAGTTACCCAAACCAATAAGTATCGCCTTTTTGGGGCGGTCAAGCTTCAATATTTGACCAATTTCGGTCTGCAGCATTTCAATATTATAACCATAACCACGGTGACCAAAGCCGCCGAAGCAATTAAGATCTTGCCTTATCTGACTTGCGGTAATACCCATACGTTTTGAAAGCTCTTTAGAAGAAATCCTCTCCTTGCCTTCAGCCTTGAGCTCACCCAAAAACCTGTAATATCGTGGCAAACGCTTAATAACAGATTCAGAAATTACACCAGCCATTTTATACTCCTAAATAATACACATAATACATATAAATAATAAATGAAAAACCGCCTCTTGTCAAGTTTTAAAAAAATATAAAAAATTTTTTGAAAAACTATTGACAAATGAAAAATAATCGGTATAATAAAATAGTAATCATTACTGATTTGGGTGACAAAAAATGAAAAACTATTCTAAACAGCGTGAGGCGATTTTAACCGTCCTCAGCCAAACAGATACTCACCCTACAGCAAATTGGATTTACGAACAAGTTCGGGAAATAATACCTAATATAAGCTTGGGTACGGTTTACCGAAATCTTTCACAGCTAAGTCAAGATGGCGACATTTTAAGCATCAATGTTGGCGACGGGTTTGAGCATTTTGATTATGACACTTCCCCACACGCCCACCTGCACTGCAAAAAGTGCGGTTGCATTCACGATGCAAGGCTTGAAAACGACCCATTGGCAAAGGTTGCGAAAAAAACAGGTTTCACACCTGAAACTACAATTTATGTAGCTTACGGTATCTGTCAAAACTGTAACACAAATAACTAATTTGGAGGAAATTAAAATGAAAAAATATGTATGTCTTATCTGCGGTTATACTCACGAAGGTGACGCTGCTCCCAACGAATGCCCCATCTGCCACGCTCCTGCTTCTAAATTTCAGGAACAGTCAGCTGAAAAAAGCTGGGCTGCTGAACACGTTGTAGGTGTTGCACAGGGTGTTGACCAAAGAATTATCGACGGTCTTCGTGAAAACTTTAACGGCGAATGCTGCGAAGTTGGTATGTATCTTGCTATGGCACGTGTTGCTCATAGAGAAGGATTACCCGAAATCGGCCTTTACTGGGAAAAGGCAGCTTATGAAGAAGCTGAACACGCAGCAAAATTCGCTGAGCTTTTAGGTGAAGTTGTAACCGACTCCACCAAGAAAAATCTTGAAATGCGTGTAGACGCTGAAAACGGCGCTACCCTCGGCAAGTTCGAGCTTGCAAAGCTCGCTAAAGAACTCGGCCTTGATGCTATCCATGACACCGTTCATGAAATGGCACGTGACGAGGCTCGACATGGTAAAGCATTTGAGGGTCTTTTAGACCGTTATTTTAAGTAATATCTGATTGTAAAATCACCTGAGATGTGCTATCATAACGGTAGCACATCTTTTGTTTTGGAGTGATATAATTGAAAAAATACATTTGCTTAATATTATGCTTTTGCTTTTTGTTAATTGTGGGTTGTAAGGAAAATACTGATAATGCCAACGATTATAAATCAAAAACAGGCGGTCTGTCCAATAAAATTGAGTTTAAAATATACGATGACAAATCAAAAACCTGGCTCGATAATTCGCATATTGATAAAATAATTTTAAAATCAAATGACGCTGAGAGCGGTATAATTATTAAAACCACCCAAGACGGCAAAAAGCTATTACGAGAAGCTACCGAAAAAAATATGGGCAAAATACTTTCAATATCCGTCGGCGAAAAAAAGCTTTACAGCGCACTTGTTTCAGCTCCGATTGAAGATGGCGAAGTACTGCTGAATTACTCGTATTTCGATTATACATACCTGTATAACTATTTAACCGGTGCCAATGACTTAATGGCTGGTGTTACACCGCCCAAAACAATTATTTCTGAAGACCAAGCACAAAAAATCATATTTGATTACAAAAAAATCCCTGTCGACAAGGTATCTGATATTATAACCACACTTAAAATTACGGAAAAAAGCTTCAGTTGGCAATATTATATCGACTTTAGCTTTGACGGTATCAAACACAGCGCCGAAGTCAATGCACACAGCGGCGAAATCATAAAATTTGCCAGCGATTTTACTTAAGCGCCGCCATATCATAAACCATTAAATTTTTAAATAAAATTACACAGGAGGAAAGAAAAATGAAAAAATTATTTGTATTACTTTTAACCGCTGTTTTGTTATTTATGCTTTCTGCCTGCGATAATAATGCAGGTGCAGCTAACAAAAACGGCTCGCCCGCTTCACAAAGCACCCCGTCTGGTATTCAAACGGATAATAACAACTCATCTACCCCAACCCCATCCTCTCCATCAAAGCCATCAGCAAGTGACGCTAAAATCACCCGAGACAGAGCAATCGAAATAGCTTTAGAAAAAGCAAAGCTTCAAAAAGCAGATATACGTGACCTTGAAGCTGAGCTTGATTATGAAAAGGGCGTTTTGGTTTGGGAGGTTGACTTTGATTATCAAAATTTTGATTATTCCTACGACATCAACGCCAATACAGGTGCAATTATTTTTGAAGAAATAGAAAAAGATGATAGATAAAACGTCGTTTTCTTATCACGGCAGAACAATTACTGTTCTGCCGTGTTGTTATTTACATATAATACACCTATTGAAAAGCGTAACATTTTGTGTTATGATATATAAGGACTAGTTTGGCCCAATTTTTTTAAAACAAGGTGAGACAAAAATGGAAATTGTCGTTGTGTTAAACGCAATATGGACCGTTGTAAGTACAATTTCAAAAATAATATCCAAAACACTTTGGTATAAAAATATTTTCAAATACGTCGGCGTTGTAGCGACACGCAAATTTAAGCCTGCTAAGCAGTACCACAAATATGCAATTATTGTTGCCGCCAGAAACGAACGTACTGTTATTGGCAACCTGATTGACAGCATTAAACGCCAAAATTACCCCGAAGACAAGCTGGATATTTTCGTGGTTGCCGACAACTGCACCGACGATACCGCCGCTATCGCACGAGAGATGGGGGCAATTTGTTACGAGCGATTTGATAACGAGCACCGCACCAAGGGCTATGCCTTGCAGTATTTGGTGGAGTGTATCCGTCGTGATTACGGCATTGATGCATATGAAGGTTATATCCTTTTTGACGCTGACAACCTTTTAGCACCCGATTATTTGGAACAAATGAACAACGCATTTGATGCCGGTGAAAAAATTATTACCTCTTACCGTAATACCAAAAACTTTGACGACAACTGGATTGCTGCTTCTTACGGTGTGCATTGGCTTCGCACTGTTCGTAACGAGCATCGCCCACGTTCCCTTTTCCATTTAGCAACCCGTATTCAGGGTACAGGGTTCTTGTTTGCGCACGAGCTTATAAAAGACGGTTGGAATTGGGTTTCCTTAACCGAGGACCGTGCCTTCTGTGCCGATGCAGTGGCAAAGGGTTATAAAATTTCTTATAACCATGATGCAATTTTTTATGACGAACAGCCCGTTTCACTCCGGATTGCAATGCGCCAGCGTATACGTTGGGCAAAAGGTCATTTGCAGGCATTTGGTGAAATCGGTCCAAAGCTTTTCGGCCATATTTTTGTAACCGGCGGCGTTGCAAGTATTCACGAAAAAGGCAAAATTTCAATATGGAAGCGTATTTTCAATAATTTACGGCTTCGTTTTATGAGCCTTGATATTTTATCAAACGTTTATCCCCGTGCATTATTTACGTTTTTTAAACGCTTAATTTATCTTATTGTGAAAATTTCGGTTATCTGCATTTTGGCACCAAATGTCAGCAAAATCGGTGCAACGGTTTTAACTGTGCTTTGGTGGAACGCCGAAACCTATTTAAAAACCACGCTTGTTGCGCTTTACGTTTATATTATTGAACAAAAGCGAATTCAAAAAATTGGATTTTTCAAGACGTTATGGTTTGCGGCCACCTTCCCCATTTTTGATATTATGGGTAAAATTGCCCTTGTTGTTGCAATGTTTATGAAGGTTGAATGGAAGCCGATTCCCCACGATTCAAACGTGAAGATTACCGATTTAACCGATAAGGCAAAAAATAATAAAGAAAAGCAAAAAATCTCTTGACAAACAGCGCTTTTTGGTGTATAATCCCCTTGTTGCAATCCAAAGACAGTAGGTGGCTTTACGCCGTAAGCTTTATCGCCTACCGAGGTAAGCGCTTAAATGTTATATTTATGCTTATTTTCGTCCGTCTTGTTTTATGCAATGACGGACTTCTTTTTTTAGATTGCAAAATCTAAATTTTTTGTGAGGTGACAAAATTGCCAAACGCAGCAGTATTAGAACAAAAACAAAAGCAGGTAGCTGAAATTTCTGAAAAGTTAGAAAAGGCTATCGTAGGTGTTGTAGTTGACTACAAGGGCATCACAGTTGCTGACGATACTAAGCTTCGTAAGGAACTTCGTGAAAACGGTGTTGATTACTTCGTTGTTAAGAACACCATTCTCGGCCGTGCTATTGCTGATACTTGTTACGCTGATATGAGCCCTGCTCTTGAAGGTACAACCGCTATCGCACTCGCTAATGAAGACTACACAGCAGCAGCAAGAATTCTTTCAAAGTTTGCTGAAACACATCCTGACTTCAAGATTAAGACTGGTTTCCTTGATGATAAGGTTGTTGACATTGCTACTATTGACGCTCTTGCTAAGCTCCCCACCAAGGAAGTACTTCTTGCAACAGTTTGCAACGTATTCCAGGCACCCATCGCTGCATTCGCACGTGCAGTACAGGCTATCGTTGATAAGGAAAACGAAGCTTAATTAAATAATTAAAAATCAAAAAACATTTATTGGAGGAAAATAAAATGGCATCTGAAAAAATCACAGCTATGATTGAAGAGTTAAAAACTCTTACCGTATTAGAACTTTCTGAACTCGTAAAGGCAGTAGAAGAAGAATTTGGCGTATCTGCAGCAGCAGCTGTAGCAGTAGCAGCTCCCGCAGCAGGCGGCGCAGCAGCAGCTGAAGAAAAGACTGAATTCGACGTTATCCTTAAGGAAGCTGGTCCCGAAAAGATTAAGGTTATCAAGGTTGTTCGTGAAATCACCGGTCTCGGCCTTGCTGAAGCTAAGGCTATCGTTGATGGCGCTCCCAAGACCCTTAAGGAAGCAGTTTCTAAGGAAGAAGCTGAAGAACTCAAGGCTAAGCTTACTGAAGTTAGCGCAGTTGTTGAAATCGCTTAATTTAAAGCTTAAGTTTTTAAAAAGAACACCTTCGGGTGTTCTTTTTTTATGCCTATTTTTTGGTAATTATAGTGTATTTTGTGTTGACATATGCGATATATAGTGGTAAAATTATATAGATAATATTGCAGCTTTGCTTTTATGGGGCAATTTGGCGAATGTTCTGTAAAATAAGTTGATATATCGCAGGAGGGAAACACACGGCTCCTGTTAGTTAAACACCGTGTTTTATATAGGAGGTGCAAGTACATGCCATGGATTATTATGGGCGCCGTTGCACTGGTTTTGGCCGTTATCGGTTTTTTTACCGGCTCGGCTTACCGCCGCAAATCAGCAGAAGCTACTATTGGCTCGGCTGAGGATGAGGCAAAACGCATTTTAAACGACGCCATTAAAACTGCCGAATCTAAAAAGCGTGAAGCTTTATTAGAGGCAAAGGAAGAAGTTCACAATTTGCGTCAGGAAACTGAAAAAGATCTTCGTGAACGCAGAAGCGAGGTTCAACGTCAAGAACACAGACTTCAGCAAAAGGAAGAAACCCTTGACCGCAAGATTGAAAACTTCGAAGCAAAAGAAGAAAAATTGGCACTTCGTGCTAAAGAAATTGAAGTTAGAATTGAAGAATGTGACCGCCTTAAACAAAGCCAGATGGATTTGCTTGAAAAAATCTCGGGCTTTACTAAGGAACAAGCTAAAGCACATTTGTTACAGCTTTTGGATGACGAGCTCACCCATGAAAAAGCCGTTAAAATTCTTGATTTTGAACAGCAAACCAAGGACGATTGCGACCGCATTGCAAAGAATATCATCGGTCACGCTATTCAGCGTTGCGCCGCTGACCATTCTTCTGAAATGACCGTTTCGGTTGTGGCTTTGCCAAACGATGAAATGAAGGGCCGCATAATCGGTCGTGAAGGACGCAATATCAGAGCTTTGGAAACTGCAACAGGTGTTGACCTTATTATTGATGACACACCCGAAGCAATCACCGTTTCAAGCTTTGACCCTGTAAGACGTGAAATTGCACGTGTTACCCTTGAAAAGCTAATTCTTGATGGTCGTATTCACCCTGCAAGAATTGAAGAATCTGTTCAGAAGGCAACCAACGAGGTTGAGACCACTATTAAGCAGACCGGTGAACGTGCTATGATTGATGCCGGTGTTCCCAATCTCCATCCCGAAATCATTAAGCTTCTCGGTAAGCTTAAATACCGCACAAGCTACGGTCAATGCGTGCTTAACCACTCGCTTGAGGTTTGCTACCTTTCAGGATTACTTGCTGCCGAAATGGGCGCTGATGTAACCCTTGCAAAGCGTGCAGGTCTTTTACACGATATTGGTAAAGCCCTTGACCACGAGCAAGAAGGTTCACACATTCAGTTGGGTGTTGAGGTTGCTAAAAAGTACCGTGAAAACGACACTGTTATTAATGCTATCCACGCTCACCACGGCGAAGTTGAGGCTAAAACCCTTATCGCCTGCATCGTTCAAGCGGCCGATGCTATTTCAGCCGCACGTCCCGGTGCACGTCGTGAAAACATTGAAAGCTATATCAAGCGACTTGAAAAGTTGGAGGAAATCGCCAATTCCTTTAACGGTGTTGAAGGCTCGTTTGCAATTCAGGCAGGCCGTGAAATCCGCATAATCGTTAAACCCGAGGTTGTAACAGAAGACCAAATGGTGCTTATGTCACACCAGATTGCCGAAAGAATCGAGAACGAGCTCGAATATCCCGGTCAAATCAAGGTTAACGTTATTCGTGAAAGCCGTGCCGTTGACTACGCTAAATAATTTAAACCCCTCGCAAGAAGCTTCTTGCAAGGGGTTATTTTTTTATAATATAGGACTGATAAATTAGGGTTTATCGGGCTGAATTGATCGCACAAATATAGGTCCCCTACCCGATTTCCATTTTGAAACCGCAGTTCGTGAAACGTAAAGGGCAGATGCAAGCTCCTCTTGAGTCATCCCCTTTTGCTTGCGAAGTTCTTGTAATTTTTCATTAAATTCCATAATTATTGTTCTTTCAAAATACTATTTATTATTACTTGAAAATACGTCGGCAACCTCGCTGATAGTTATATATGCCGAGCTGTCAATATTGTGCACAAGTTCTTTCATTCTTACAATTTGGTAACGGTTAACAACAAAGTAAAGCATTGCCTTTTCTTTATTTGAATAACCGCCCTTTGCCTCTAGCTTGGTAACACCGCTACCGAATACCTCACACAGCTTGCTGCAAACCTCGTCAGGATTTTCAGTAATGATAATTGCACACTTTGCCCTGTCGACACCGTCAACAATGAAGTCAATCGTCTTAAGTGCCGCAGCGTAGGTAACAATTGAATAAAGCGGCAATATCCAACTTTTTAAAACAAAACCGCAAACAATATATAAAAGCACGTTATATATCATTACAAAGGTGCCAACGGTTACACCAAGACGTTTAGCAAAAATTACCGCCATAACCTCTATGCCATCCATTGCGCCACCGTAACGGATTGCAATACCGCTACCTATACCTGAAATCACACCGCCGAAAAGGGCGCAAAGCAATAAATCGGTACCGGCTAAAGGTGAAGCAATGCTGACGTCAATTGGCAATACGTCGGTAATGAGCCAAGCACAAACCGAATATATAAAGACCGCATATATAGCGGATAATGTAAATTTCCACCCTTGCTTTCTTAAACCAAACAAGAATAGCGGAATATTAAGCACCAAAAGAAAAATTGAAAGTGTTAAATATTCGGGGGTGATTTGGTCTAAAAGTATAGACGTCCCCGAAATGCCGCTATCATATAGCTTTACCGGCATTAAAAACACTGTAATGCCAAAAGCATTAATAATACCCGCAATAGTTAACATTAAAATACTAACTATTCGTGTTTTCCATTTTTTCATTATATAAAACTCCAAAAAATTATTTGTATGCACTGCGTTTCAGCAAAACGACCGTTTCGACATGCTCCGTATGAGGAAACATATCAACAGGTTGAATTTTGCGAACGCCGTAGCCGTTACGGATAAAATATTTTAAATCACGTGCAAGGGTTTCGGGGTTACAGGAAACATAAACCACACGCTCGGGCGCAAGGGTGATAACCGATTTCATAAACCTTTCGTCACTACCTGCCCTTGGTGGGTCCATAATAACAACATCTGCCCTTTCCCCTGCTGATGCCATTTCAACCATAAAGTCGCTTGCATCAGCGGTATAAAATTCAATGTTTTCAATGTTATTGCGCTTTGCGTTAAACTTTGCGTCCTTTACCGCATCTGCATTAAGCTCAACACCAATAACCTTTTTAGCATTATATGACGCCAAAATACCGATAGTACCCGTACCGCAATATGTGTCGATTACAGTTTCTTCGCCTTTAAGTTCCATATACTCAAGTGCTTTGCCATAAAGCTTAGTAGTCATAACGGGATTAACCTGATAAAACGATTTTGGCGAAATACGGAATACACTATCAAAAATAGAATCCTCAATATAACCGTCACCGTAAAGGGTGATATTTTTTTCGCCCAAAACAAGGCTTGTAAATTTGTTGTTTACGTTTTGAACTATTGTTGTAATTTCGGGATGACGCTGAAGCAGTGCATTAATAAACGAACGGCTTGACGGGAAAACCGAAGTTCCTGTTACGAGCACAACCATAATTTGCCCCGTATAATAACCCTTACGAATTAAAACGTGACGTAAAAAGCCGGTCATATTATTTTCATCAAAGGGCTTTAGCTTAAAGGATTTTAAAAGCTTACGAATAGTTACAATAATTTCGTCGGCCTGTTTATCCTCAATCATACACTCGTCAATGGGGACGATTTTATGGGTGGACGACTGATAAACGCCCGAAATTATACCCGTTTTATCCCTACCGAAAGCCGCTTGCACCTTGCAGCGGTAGTGGGTAGGGTTTTCCATACCAATAATTTCTTTAACTCTGCAAAACTTACCAAGAATCTTGATACACTTTATTTGTTTATACTTAAGCTGTTCGGCATAGGTCATATTTTGCAAATGACAGCCACCGCATTTTTTATAATGAGGGCAACCGTTACCCTTGCCCACCCTAGCGGCCGGCTTTTTGATTTTATCTTGCATCTTTTTCTCCTTTAATCAAAATTCCAACCGTTTCGACGTGACTTGTTCTTGGAAATAAGTCAGCCGGTGTATATTCTAAAAGCTTATATCCCTCTTCACCGAAAATTTTAATATCACGTGCGAAGGTTGCGGGGTCGCAAGAAATATAAACTACACTTTCGGGACAAAAATCGTTTGCAATAATTTTTATAAGCTCACTGTCACAGCCCTTTCGAGGTGGGTCTACAATAACCGTATCGGGCTTAATTTTCTCTTTTTTAAGCCGCTCTGCCGCCGTTTTTGCGTCGCCACAAATAAACCTTGCGTTCTCTATACCGTTTTCTTTGGCATTAAACTGTGCATCCTTTACCGCTGCTTCTATAATTTCAACACCGATAACCGATTTTGCCTCTTTTGCCATTGAAAGACCAATGGTGCCCGCACCGCAATAAAGGTCGATTATATTCTTACCATCGGGTTTAGCGTATTCTTTAGCTTTATTATAAAGCTTTTCAGCCATAACGGTATTAACCTGATAAAAGGACAAGGGCGATAATCTAACCTTAACACCAGCAAGTGTGTCACTAATATAATCACTACCGTAAAGGGTGATACACTTATCCCCTAAAATAACATTTGTATCGCTTTTATTAACATTAAGGGTCACACTCTTAAGCGCAGTGCCACAAATCGCCTTAAGTTGTTCAATAATAATTTCACTTTTGGGCAGGCGGTCACCGTTTATAACAAAGCAAACCATAATTTCGCCACTGCGCTCGCCTTTACGGATATATAAATGTCTTAAAAGGCCATTATGTTTTTCTTCGTTATAGATACTAATAGAATACTGCCTTACAAAATCGCTTACAGCATCGGTAATTTTTGAAAAGATTTCGGGCTGTAAAACGCAGTCCTCACACTCAATAATACGATGAGAGTGAAAAGCATAAAAGCCCACTCCCCCGTTTTCACTTATGGGGTATTGCGCTTTGTTGCGATAACGGTCACACTTATCAAATAAAATTGCTTGAGGCTCTAATTCGACACCGCCAATGCGCTTAACCGCTTCTTTAACCTTGTTGGTTTTAAGGGCTAATTCAGCCTCGTAATTTATATGTCTGAAAGCGCAACCGCCACAACGGTTAAAGTGTGGGCAGTCGTTTTCAATTCGTTCGCTTGATGGGGTGATTATTTCGATTAATTTTCCGTAAGCGTATGTCTTTTTAACCTTAAGCGCTTTAACTTTTACAACGTCGCCAACTGCTGTAAGCGGTACAAAAACCGCCATACCATCTACCTTACCAACACCGCTGCCTTCATTGGTAACGTCAATTATTTCAAGGATAAATTCGTCATTTTTACGCACATTCACCCCACCTTTCTTGTTTTTAAAAAGTATAACATAAATCCCCTAAAAATACAATAATTCATCACTTATTCGAAACCTTCTTCTTATACTCGGACGGTGTCATATTCATATGCTTTTTATAAAGCCGAAAAAAATTAGAATAATTTTGAAAACCCACCCTAAGATACGCCTGCTCAATCGGGGTATTAACCCGAATCAAATCATTAAAAGCGGTTAAGCGTCTGAATATAACATAATTCCATATTGTAACGCCAACGTGCTCCTTAAATAATCGGGATATATAAAATTTATCCACAAAAAACTCTTTTGCAATCGCTTCCAAGCTTATATCCGTATGGAAATTTTGGTTAATATAAGCAATTACATTATTTATAATTTTGTTATCAACCGACTTGGTTTTCGCAACCGTAGAGTCCCCTATTATTTTTCTGATTTTAGATAAAATTTCAACCATTTTGCATTGTGAAACTAATTTATCGGTATCGGTCGGTTTCTTAACAAGCTCTAATAATTCCAACAGTAACACATCAATTTTATCTTTTTCTATTAATTCTTTAGGTATTTTATTTTCAAAGCCGTCATTGCGATTATAAAAGGGTTCAAAAAACCTATCGCCCACAGTACCAAAATTTTTAAGCAAATCACCGTTAAAATAAAGCACTAATCTTTCGTGATGCGTGCCGTCCTTAACAATACAATGATATAACTCCGATGGCTTTAGTAATATAAGGTCACCATCTTGTATATCATATTTTTTACCCTCTATTTTTATTTCGCCAATACCTTTTATGAAGTAAATAAAAGATAGCTCAACATCATAATGCAAATATTGGGTTGTAGATTTACCCGCAAACTCACCAATTGTATAATGCAATCTAAATCCGGTATTATCGTCATACAGTTGTTTAATATAATTTTCATTCATATTAACACTCCAACAGCTTTATATCAATATTGTACATATTTTTGCCAATATTGTCAATTGTATATTTAATATTTGCTCGTATAATATAGTGGACTTAAAATTAAAAAGGATGATAAAAATGGTTGATAAGAAAAAAGCCCGCAGTTTAGCGGTACTTTTTACTGTGACCTATATGGCAAGCTACATAACACGAATTAATTTCGGCGCAATAATTTCTGAAATTGAAGCCCAAACCGGTATAGCACGAACCTTGCTTTCCATGTCGGTTACCGGTGGCTTTATTACGTACGGCATCGGTCAAATAGTAAGTGGAATTTGCGGAGACCATTTTTCCCCCAAAAAACTTGTAAGCTTAGGGCTTGGCGTTTCGGTAGTAATGAATTTACTTATGATGATTAGCAGTCATCCTTACGTTATGCTTGCAATATGGTGTATAAACGGTTTTGCACAAGCATTTATGTGGCCTCCGATTGTTAAAATTATGGTTGAGGTTTTTTCGGAAGAATATTATAAAAAAATGGCTGTTAGAATATCTTGGGCCAGTTCTTACGGTACCATTGCAATTTACCTTATAGCCCCTTTAATTATAACCCTTTTAAATTGGCGGTTTGTATTTCTTTTTTCTGCAATATGCGGTATTATAACTATATTCCTATGGAACAAATTTGCTGTAGATATTAACCGCACAAAAATTATAAAAAAACAGCAATCAAATACTAAAAACGCAAATTATTTGCTTTTAACCCCTGTCGTAATTGGGATTATGCTTGCTATAATTTTACAAGGTATGCTTCGTGACGGTGTTTCAACCTGGATGCCCACCTATATTGACGAGGTTTACCATTTAGGCACCGCCGTATCAATATTAACCGGTATTGTTATGCCGTTATTCAGTATCGGTTGCACACAAATCACCTCTAAGCTGTACCGCCACAAAATTAAAAATCCCGTCACCTGCTCGGTTATTATGTTTGTAATCGGCAGTGCGGTTTCGATAACCCTTTATTTATGTTCGGGTGCCAGCGCAATTATTTCCGTTTTATGCTCGGCAACACTTACAGGTGCTATGCACGGCGTATCATCAATGCTTACCGCTATGGTACCGCCATACTTTAAAAAGTATGGTAACGTTTCAACTGTAACGGGTGTTTTAAATGCTTGTGCGTATGTAGGAAGCGGTATTTCAACCTTTGGAATAGCAATACTTTCTGAAAACTTCGGTTGGCAAATGAACATACTTATATGGTGCTTAATTACTATATTTGGAACAATAATATGCTTCGCTTGTATTAAACCATGGAAAAATAAATTTCAAATATAAAAAAATCGCTATACACATTTAAATAATGTGTATAGCGATTTCATTTTAGTTTATACCTAATTTTTGAGCATCCGCAACAACGATACCCTTATTCTTAAGAATACCTGCAACCTCGTCAGCATCGTTGAGCTGTAAAATCATATAAGCGTTTTCATCGGCGTGACCGAAAATTGAATACATATAGCTTACGTCAACGTTAGCGTTAGCCAAAACCTGTAAAAGAGTGTTAAGTCCGCCCGGAATATTGGGAACGGCCACTGCCAAAACTTCGGTAGTAGTAGCGATTGCGCCGTTTTCTTTCAATACAGCCAAAGCTTTTTCGCTATCATCAACAATAATACGAAGTAAACCGTAGTCGGTGGTTTCAGCGATGTTAAGCGCACGTAAATCTATTTTATTGTAAGCTAAAAGCTGGGTGATTTCCAAAAGGCGACCTGCCCTGTTTTCCAAAAATACGGTAATTTGTTTAATTGCCATTTTAAGTTCCTCCTAAATCTTACGCTTGTCGATTACACGAACGGCCTTGCCTTCGCTTCGTGCGATGGACTTGGGCTCAACAAGGCGAACCTTTGCATAAATACCAAGCATTGCCTTAAGGGCTGCAACAAGGTTCTTTTCCTTTTCGGTAATACTGCCAAGTGAGTCAGAGAAGATTTCAGGTGTCATTTCAACCAAAACTTCGATTGTATCACTATGATTTACACGGTCAACAACAATTTGATAATTAGCGGGATAACCATTTTCCAAAAGCACAGCCTCAATTTGTGACGGGAATACGTTAACACCCTTAACAATAAGCATATCATCACTTCGGCCCATTGGCTTGTGCATTTTAACAAGGGTACGACCGCAAGAGCACTTTTCACGGCTTAAAACGGTGATATCCTTTGTACGATAACGTAAAAGCGGGAAGGCTTCCTTTGTGATTGAAGTGAATACCAATTCACCCTGACTGCCCTCTGGTAAAACCTCTAGAGTTTCGGGGTCAATAATTTCAGCAATAAAGTGGTCTTCGTTAATGTGCATACCTGTTTGCTCACTGCATTCAAACGCAACACCGGGACCGCTGGTTTCGGTAAGACCGTAAATATCAAAAGCCTTAATACCAAGCTTTTCTTCGATATCGTGGCGCATTTCTTCGCTCCAAGCTTCTGCACCGAAGATACCCGCTTTCAATTTAATTTGGTCACGAAGTCCTCGTTCGTGAATACTTTCAGCCAAGTATTCAGCATAAGAGGGTGTGCAACAAATAATAGTAGCACCCAAATCGGTCATAAACTGAAGCTGACGATCGGTATTACCCGATGACATAGGAAGGGTTAAGCATCCAACCTTATGACTGCCCCCGTGCATACCCGAACCGCCCGTAAAAAGACCGTAGCCGTAAGCAACCTGACAAACATCTTCTTCAGTACCGCCTGCCGCCACAAGTGCACGGGCACAGCAATCCTCCCACAAATCAACGTCGTGCTGTGTATAGAAAGCAACCACACGCTTACCCGTTGTACCAGAGGTCGAATGAATACGAACACAATCCGATAAAGGCATACCCAAAAGACCGTAGGGGTAAGCATCACGCAGGTCGTCCTTGGTTAAAAACGGAAGCTTATGAAGGTCCTCAATACCCTTAATATCGTCAGGGGTTAAGCCTTTTTCTTCCATCTTTTTACGGTAGTAAGGTACGTTATCCCAAACGTGCTTTACCTGAGCAACAAGTCTTTCATTTTGAAGTGCAACCATTTCTTCACGGCTTGCACACTCCATTTCCTGTTGATAATATTTTTCCATTATTAATTACGCCTCTTTACCTAATAAAAATGCTTTTTTATTGAGTTCCAAAAATTTTTGGGGAACACTTTGTTCGATTGCGGTCATCCAATCTTCCTCGGTAAAATCAAAATACTTCGAAAGTTTACCCATAAGAACAATATTAACCGCTTTGGAAGTGCCTGCCATCTCCGCAAGTGATAAGGCGTCGATAGCGTCCAAATTAATACCAAGTGCTTTAATTTTCGCCTCTAATTCCTTAGGATATTCACACGCACCGATAATAACCGGCATGGGATTAACCTCTTGAGTGTTGGTAATAATTGTACCGCCATCTTTAAGATATTCAGCCCAACGTGCAGCCTCTAAAATCTCAAAAGATACTATATAGTCAGCCTCACCCTTGTCAATAACGGGTGAATAAACCTTATCACCATATCTTACGTAGGTAACAACACTACCGCCACGCTGGCTCATACCGTGAACCTCGCTCACCTTAACGTCGTAGCCCTTTGATAATAGAATTCGACCCAAAAGCTTGCTGGCAAGCAAGGTACCCTGTCCGCCAACGCCGACAATCATAATATTTTTTGTTTGCATTGCTTTTACGCCTCCTTCACAGCTTCGAAAACATCAAATTTACACATCTGAGCGCACACGCCACAGCCTGTGCAAAGGGTGTTATCAATTTTAACCTTGCCGTCAATTACGCTGACTGCAGGACAGCCAATTCTCATACAAGATTTACAACCTATGCACTTATCGGTATTAACCTTAATCGGACCTGCATGCTTAACATATTTTAAGAGTGCACAGGGTCTGCGTGAAATAATAACGCTAGGTTCTTCTTTTTGAAGTTCCTCTTTGATAACGGTATCACATTCAGCTAAATCGTATGGGTCAACCACACGAACACTGTTAATACCAACGCTCTTACAAAGGGCTTCTAAATCAATCTTACTGCAGGGGTCGCCCTTAAGATTATAACCCGTTGTGGGGTTTTGCTGATGTCCTGTCATACCTGTGATTGAGTTATCAAGAATAATAACAGTTGAATTTGAGCCGTTATAAGCAATATTGATAAGACCTGTAACGCCCGAGTGCATAAAGGTTGAGTCGCCAATAACCGCAACGGTGTTTTTGTCGCTTGCGCCTTCGTTTGCTTTATTAAAGCCGTGAATACTCGACACCGAAGCGCCCATACAAATTGTGGTGTCAATAGCAGCAAGCGGAGCAACCGCACCCAAGGTGTAACAACCGATATCGCCCATAACGGTAAGCTTATTTTTCTTTAAGGTGTAGAACAAACCACGGTGAGGACAACCCGCACACATTACAGGCGGGCGCATAGGAATATTTTCATTGAGCGCTACACCCTTTGGTGCTTCAACGCCCAATTTTTCTGCAACCAAATTCTGACTAAATTCACCAATGTTGCCGAAAATCTCTTTACCCGCAACCGTAACACCAATGTTTTTGCAATGGGTTTCGATAATACCATCGAGTTCTTCAACAACAATAACGCTCTTAACCTTGGCGGCAAAATCTTTTATTTTATTAATGGGAAGCGGATTAATCATACCAAGCTTTAACACGGGGTATTTATCGCCAAAAACTTCCTTAACGTATTGATAGCTTGTAGAAGAAGTAATAATACCAACTGTATTGTCACTACCCTCTTCAACCCTGTTAAACCAAGCGGTCTCAGCATAATTGATTAAATTAAGTGTGCGCTGTTCAACAATGGGATGGCGCTTTTTAGCATTACCCGGCATCATTATGTATTTTTCGCCGTTTTTAGCGTATTCCTTTTGTACGATTTCCAATCGGTCGCTTTCCTCAATAATGCTTTGTGAGTGAGCAACACGGGTACACATTTTAATAAAAATGGGTGTGTCAAACTTTTCGGAAATTTCAAATGCTTCCTTAACAAATGCAATAGATTCAGCACTGTCGCTAGGCTCAAGCATAGGAATTTTAGATGCTATTGCATAATGGCGTGAATCCTGCTCGTTTTGTGAAGAATGCATACCGGGGTCATCTGCAACACCGATAATAAGACCCGCATTAACACCGGTATAGCTGGCGGTAAAAAGTGGGTCTGCCGCTACGTTTACACCGACATGCTTCATACCGCAAAAGCTGCGTTTTCCGGCAAGTGAAGCGCCGAAAGCGGTTTCTAAAGCAACCTTTTCATTTGGCGCCCATTCCGCATAAATTTCATTATATTTTGCGGCATATTCGGTAATTTCGGTACTTGGTGTACCGGGATAGCTTGATACAAACGAACAGCCTGCTTCGTAAAGACCACGAGCCACAGCTTCGTTGCCGAGCATAAGTTTTTTCATTAATTTACACCTCAGTTAAAGTTATGCTAAGTGCATATTTTATAATAGTTTATTATAAAACATATCAACTATAAAAGCAAGACGGGAATTATTAAATTTCTCGTCTTACTTTAAATACAAATTACTACTTTTCTTCCAAAGCACGTTTAGCCGAAACGGTTACCTCGGCATCGTAGCCGGCAAATTTACCGTCTACGTCCTGCGGCATGGTTTTTTGTGTCAGCAAGCTAATAACGGGAACAAGGATGAGTCCTCCAAGCATTGCAAAGACACCTGAATGGAGTGATGTTTTGAATATAAAGCCCAAAATATCGCCGGGAAGTGTAATAATACTCAAGGATTTTAAAAGTTGAATTATTGTCACGCCCACACCAAAGCCAAACGAAGTCCAAACAGCGGCTTTAGTAGTTTTCTTCCAATAAAGACCGTACATAAACGGTGCCAAGAACGAGCCCGCCAACGCACCCCAAGAAACGCCCATCATTTGAGCAATGAACATTGACTTAGACCAAATAGAATCCTTAAGAATGGCTATAACCGCTGAAAGTACAATAAAGAAAACGATGAGTAAACGCATTACCAAAAGCTTCTTTTTTTCGTCGCCGTTCTTTTTTTCTTCAGGAATAATAACGTCTAAAGTAAGGGTAGAAGCCGAAGTGAGAACAAGAGATGAAAGTGTTGACATTGAAGCCGAAAGCACAAGCACGATAACAATACCGATTATGTAGGGGGAAAGGTTTGAAAGCATTGTTGGAACAATGGTATCAAACTTACCACCGGCTGCGGCAAAGGCGTCCTCACTTACAAAAAGCTTACCATAACCTCCAAGGAAGTAACAACCACCTGCAACAATCACTGCAAAAACTGTTGAAATAATTGTACCCTTTTTAATTGCCGCTTCGCTAGAAATTGCATAGAATTTACCAACCATTTGAGGAAGTCCCCAAGTACCAAGCGAGGTGAGAAGTACAACTACAACTAAAAATATAGGGTCAGGGCCTGCAAAAGAAGCAAATTCCCAACTGCTTTTTTCAACCAAAAGCTCGGTTGATTTCATAAAGCCACCATTTTGGTTAAGAACAGCAACAATAACAGCAATAATACCTCCAAGCATTATAATACCTTGAATAAAGTCATTAATAGCGGTTGCCATATATCCACCGAAAATTACGTAAATGCCTGTTAGCACTGCCATCACAACGATACAAACCCAATAAGGAATTTCAAAAGCAATATTAAAAAGACTGGAAAGCCCATTGTAAAGAGATGCAGTATAAGGAATAAGGAAAATAAATACTATAACCGATGCCGCAATTTTTAAAGCATTAGAATCATAACGCTTTTGGAAAAAGTCGGGCATTGTTTTAGAATTAAGGTGCTGTGTCATAACACGGGTGCGTCTGCCTAAAACAACCCACGCTAAAAGCGAGCCGATAAACGCATTTCCAAGACCGATCCAAGTGGAAGCCAGACCAAAATTCCAACCAAACTGACCAGCATAGCCAACAAAAATAACCGCCGAGAAGTACGAAGTACCATAAGCAAATGCGGTAAGCCACGGACCAACGCTTCGGCCACCTAGAACAAAGCCATTTACGTCGGTTGCGTGCTTTTTGCAGTAAAAGCCGACTGCGACCATTACCGCAAAGAAAACAGCAACTAACGTTCCTGTGAAAATTTCTGCTGTCATTTTTAAAACCTTCTTTATGCCATTTTTGAAAAACTAACTGTTAATCTGTGCTTCCACAAGACCCTTGGGGCAATATTTTTCTCTCAACACAGGTTTTTCAATCTTACCGGTTGGATTGCGGGGCACTTTATCAAATATAATCTTTTTAGGACGACGGTATCTGGGAAGTTCTTTACAAAATTCGTTGATTTCATCTTCCGTACAGGTAACGTCTTCCTTAATTTCAATAATAGCGGCGGCAATTTCGCCAAGGCGTGCATCAGGAAGACCAATAACCGCAACATCCTTGATTTTCGAAAACTTGCGAAGCTCATCCTCAATCTGAACGGGGTAAAGATTTTCACCGCCCGAAATTACAACGTCTTTTTTACGGTCAACAAGATAGATAAAACCATCCTCGTCGGTCTTTGCCATATCGCCTGTGAAAAGCCAACCGTCCTTTAAAATTTCGTTGGTCGCTTCCTCGTTTTTATAATAGCAATCCATAACACCGGGGCCTTTAACCGCTAATTCTCCAACGCCACCATCAGCAACCTGATTTCCGTTTTCATCAACGATTTTAACCTCCCACAAATAACCGGCTTTACCAATAGCACCAACCTTATGTACGTTTTCAACGCCTAGGTGTACACAACCGGGACCGATAGATTCGCTCAGACCATAGTTAGTATCATATTCGTGATTTGGGAAGTATTTAAGCCAACGCTTAATAAGTGAAGGCGGAACCGGCTGTGCACCAATGTGCATCAAACGCCACTGCGATAACAAATAATCGTCGAGCTTAATTTTACCAGATTCAATAGCATCAAGCATATCCTGTGCCCAAGGCACCAAAAGCCACACGATTGTACACTTTTCTTCTGTAACTGTGCGCAAAATCCATTCAGGCTTAACACCACGTAAAAGCACTGCCTTACTGCCCGATAAAAGACTGCCGAACCAATGCATTTTAGCGCCGGTGTGGTAAAGCGGCGGTATGCAAAGAAAAACGTCTTCTCTGCTTTGTGAATGGTGCTTTTGCTCGGTATAGCAAGAGCTCAAAAGCGCACGATGGCGATGCAAAATCGCTTTTGGGAAGCCGGTTGTACCGGATGAAAAATAAATAGCGGCAAAATCATCCTCAGTCAAAAGCACGGGCGGTGCCTGTGTTGAGCAGAAATTTGTAAGATAACCGCCATCCTCTGCATAATCGGGCTTACCCTTGCCAACAAAAAACATGGTCTTAATTTTGGGTAAATCATTATAAACTGTATCCATACGGCCAACAAATTCGGGTCCAAAAACTAAAACCGAACAATCGGCTAAATCAAGACAATATTTAATTTCTTCACCAGAATATCTGAAATTAAGCGGTACTGCGATACAGCCTGCTTTTAAAATACCGAAATACACCGGAAGCCACTCAAGTGAATTCATTAAAAGAATAGCCACCTTTGTACCCTTTCGGAAGCCTCGGCTTAAAAGCAAATTTGCAAAACGGTTTGCCTTGCGGTCGAATTCGCTCCAAGTAAGCTCACGTCTATAAGGGGCATCAATCGCACTTTCAATAAGGCTTGCCTCACGCCAAGTTACCGCTTTGTCACGGTCTTCAGACGGGTTAACCTCAACTAACGCCACCTCTTGACCGTAAAGTCTTGAATTTCTTTCCAATAAGTCAGAAATAACCATTTTCATCCTCCAAAACGCTTTATCGATTTAACACTTTAACAGTTTAACACTTTAAAGCGCTATTGTCAAGCATAATATCATAAAATTTTATTGTTTTTTCGGCTTTATATGTTATAATTGAAGCATAGGAGGTGTTTTAAGTGCTCAAAAAACTTTTGTGCTTCAATTTGTGTCTTGTTTTAACCATTACACTTACGGGTTGTAGCTTAAAATTCAAGCTGCCCGACAATTTATTTAACACCTCACTGCCGCAAGATGCCGCAACCTTTTTGGAAGGGCTATTAGGCGGTACACCCTTTGGTAAAGGTGATGACTTCAGCGTTTCCTCCCCTTCTGTCACCTTGCCCGACACACCCAAGACCAATCACACACCTATAAAAAGTGATGATTATTATCAATATTCACTGCTAAATGATACCGAAAAGCAAATTTATAATGACATCTGCAAAGGTATTGAAGCTCAGCAAAATTATATAAGCGTAAAAAAATACAATCTGACCGATGTTGAACTCGAAAAAATTTTCAACAAGGTTACGGCCGATAACCCACAATATTTTTGGCTTACGAAATTTTTTCAATACGCTTATTACAACATTAACGGTGAAACAGAAATCACCCATATTATCCTCTGTTATACAGACGGCACTACCACTGATGAATTTGATGAGAACAACAAATTTATAACCACAGCAGACCGTGAAAAAATCAAAAGCCAAAAAATTGCTTTTGATAAAAAAACAACCGATTTTCTTAACAGCTTTTCTAACACCCTGCCCGATATCGAAAAAGAGCGTCTTATTCACGATTTTGTGCTTAAAACCATTGTATATGCTAAAAGCGAGCTTGAAAAACCGCTCGAAAGGGAAAACTATTTAAGAATTTATGACGTTTACGGCGCAATGGTTGATGGCTTCGCCGTTTGTGAGGGCTATGCAAAGCTGTTCCAATATTTGTGTTACCAAGTTGGCATTAATTCCACTTTTGTTATTGGCGAAGGCAGTGATGAAAATCACGCTTGGAATACTGTAAAAATTGAAAATAAGTGGTATCATATTGACACCACTTGGGATGATGGCTCAACTAATGGAATGCCGCTTTACACCTATTTTAACCTAACCGCAAAGCAAATCAGCAAGAACCATATTATCAATACCGATGCTTGCGCCGTTCCGGATGCAAACTCGGAAAAATATAGTTTTCAAAATACCTACGGCATTGTTGTAAATCCATATTCAAAGCCAAAAAATTATGAAGCCGCTGTTGATTATTTAATTGCGTATAACAGCAAATATCTAATTTTGGTTTGCGACGGCAAAACACCAACCGACACTTATATTAGACGTTTTTTCTTTAACCTTAATAGTGATATTCAAAAATACGCAAAAATAAACAACCACCCTCTAAGCTTCAAAACAACATATTACATAGTTGATAATTTTGTTTATTTGGAAGTAAAGTAATATTAAAAGCGATAGAACTTTTATAATTGTTCTATCGCTTTTACATTTCTAAATCTTTTTCAATTTGTTTTTTTAATTTATCGAGTGAATTGAATTTAATTTCGTCCCTTAAAAACTTAATTGGTGTAACGGTAATTTCTTTACCGTACAGGTCACCAACAAAATTTTTTATAAAGGTTTCACTTATAACATAATCGATTTGATAAGTCGGGCGAATACCAATATCCGTAATTGCCTCATACCTTTTGCCATTAATACAAACCTCGGTTTTATAAACACCGAAACGCAATTTAACCAAATCGTCGGGATATTTTTGATTTATTGTAGGAAAACCGATAGTTCTGCCACGCTGGTCGCCCATTTGAACCGTAGCTGTAAAGCTAAACGGCTTATATAAAAATTCATTTGCTTTTTCAATCTTTCCTTCTTTTAAAAGCGAACGTATATATGACGACGAAAGAGCGTTACCATCAGGTAATAAATACGGCTTTGATACCCTTAATTCTATTTTGTTTTGGTGGCAAAATTCGCTCAAAAGCGCAGTATCACCTGCACCATTTTTGCCAAAACGATAATTAAAACCGCACGCAATAAAATCCGCCCGAAGCTCGTTTTGCAAGAATTCCAAAAAGCTTTCGGGAGAATTATTCCTTACCTTATCAAAGTCAAGCGTTACAATTTCATCAATACCAAACTCTTTTAAATACCTGCATTTTTGATCTTCAGTGAAAAGCAATTCCTTTTTACCTGAAATTACCATTTTAGGCGGTGCTGTAAAGGTTACAGCCATCTTTTTAAAATCGCTTGGCAGAGTTAAAACCTGTTGGTGAGCAGTATGAAGCCCATCAAACGTGCCAAGCGCTATTGCGGTTTTCATAACTAACTCACCTCGGGATAATTTATTATACACTTAATTGCGACCTGCTGATTTTCGCAGTCAGCCACACCAATACCAAGAAATTGGTTTTTATACTTTATTCTGAAAAGTTCGTTTTCGGCAAAATTTTCAACATTAAGCCTTTCAAAAGCCAGTTGACCGCCGTTGCAAAAGCGCACCGCTTGATTTTTAGTAACGCTTAGCGCACGCAAATGCTTGACAGCGATTTCCTCATTTAATAAAAATTGCGAAATATTATCCTCGTTAAGCTCGGACAAATCGACACACTCGGATATATCAAATCCCGCCGTATTAACACGATTAAGTGCAGTTAAAGTGGCGCCTGTGGCAAGGGCTTCGCCAATATCACGTGCCAAAGAACGTATATACGTGCCTTTTGAAACGTGACAAGCGACTGTAAAACAGTTATTTTCGTCAAGTGGCTTTACAACCGTTAAATCGAACACTTCAATCTCTCTCGGTTCAATTTCCACCGTCTTACCTTGGCGTGCCAAATCATAAAGGCGCACACCATCCTTTTTAAGGGCGCTGTACATTGGTGGAATTTGGCTGATTTTACCCTTGAATTTTTCGAGAATATCCTCAACGTTGTTTTGTGTAACGCTAACGTCACGCTCTTCCAAAACCTCGCCGGTTATATCACAGGTGTCGGTAATAACACCAAGCTTAATTTCAGCAATATACTTTTTATCAGCTGCCAAAACAAGGGATGAAAGCGCCGTTGCTCTGCCGACAAATATCGGCAAAACGCCTGTTGCCATTGGGTCAAGCGTGCCCGTGTGGCCAACACGCTTTTCATGCGCCGCACGTTTTACCGCAGACACCGCCGAAAAGCTTGTGATACCACCTGGCTTATTTATTAACAGAAGTCCCTGCATTGCAGTCCTCCATAGCCTTAGCGACAACCTCTAATATCTTGGCTTTAACTTCAGCCAAACTGCCGTTTATTACAGCAGCAGCCGCCGCTTTATGACCGCCACCGCCAAACTGCTTAGCAATTTCCGCCGCATTTAACCTTTCAAAGGTTCTGAAAGAAACCTTGAAGGAATTCTCATCCACTTGTTTTACGGTTATGCCAATATCAATGCCCTCTACACTGCGTGAAATCAACGCAATACCCTCTAAATCAGAGCCGTAACAACCTGTGATTTCCTGCATTTCGCTAGTGACACTTAAAATTATGCACTTATCATTAAAATGATATTCTGCACCCTCTAAAACACGGCGTTCCATATCCAAAAGATTTTTTGACTTTGTATCAAACATTAATCTGTTGATTTCGCCCGCATTAATATTATAATCGTAAAGCATTGCCGCAATTATGTGGGTCTTTGCCGTTACGTTGGAATACTTAAAGCAACCCGTATCGGTAGCAATACCCGCATAAAGCGCACAAGCAGTAATATCATTAATATTAACACGCATAAGGGTTAGCAATTCAAAAATGCTTTCGGCTGTTGCGCCGGCAGAGGTATCAAGATATAAATTCTTGGCAAAACGGCCATTTGTTATGTGATGGTCAATACATAAATCAACAATGTCGCCGAATTCGTCTGCCAAAGCGCCTAAAAGCTTTTTATCGGCAATATCAACCGCAACTATCGTAGCATTTTCACGATGCACGTGATTGGTTGACCGAACAAAAAAGTCATACTTATTAGGAATAACGTCAGGACATAAAACACAAGCGGTTTTGCCGATTTCGTTAAGACCGTAATAAAGCGCATATGCCGAACCCAAAGTGTCACCGTCGGGTGAAGCATGGGTAAGTATTATATAATTGTCGTGCTTTTTTAAATACCTTGCCGTTTGCTTTAAAGTAAGCTCACGGCAGGAGGTATTGTCTTTATTTTTCATCATTACTTTCCTCTTTAAAAGATTCAATAATTTGGGAAATGTGCGCACTGTGGGCAATAGAATCATCTGCTATAAAGCGAAGCTCGGGCACCTTACGAAGCTTAAGCCTTGCGCCAAGCTCACGCCTTAAATAGCCCGATGCACCCTTAAGTGCCTTAACCGAGGTTACGGTTGCTTCATAGCCTTCTATTGCGCTAACGTAAACGGTAGCGTAGGAAAGGTCCCCCGTAACGTCAACCTTTACAATGCTTAAAAGCTTGCTTATTCTGGGGTCCTTAACTTCACGCAATAATTCGGACAGGCATACCCTTACGTCAGACGTTATACGGTTAATTTTAAATCCTGCCATTAATCTCTATACTCCTCCATAATAAAGGCTTCAAAAATGTCGCCTTCCTTAATATCGGCAAACTTTTCAAGACCGATACCACATTCATAGCCTTGTGCAACTTCCTTAACGTCATCCTTAAAGCGACGGAGTGAGTCAATCTTATCTTCGCAAATTACTATACCGTCACGAACAAGACGAAGCTGGGCAGAACGTGCAACCTTACCGTTTGTGATATAACAACCGGCAATAGTACCAACGTTAGAAATTTTATAAACGCTTCTAACTTCGGCAGTACCGATAATATTTTCACGGAATTTGGGTGCCAACATACCCTTCATAGCGGCTTCAATTTCTTCAATGCAGTCGTAAATAATGCGGTACATACGCATATCAACGCCTTCACGTTCAGCCGTTTCCTTTGCAACAGCATCAGGACGAACGTTAAAGCCAACGATAATTGCGCCGGATGCCTGTGCCAAAGTAACGTCAGATTCGTTAACAGCACCAACGCCACCGTGAATTACGCAAACCTTAACCTCGTCATTTGAAAGCTTTACAAGACTTTCACGTACAGCTTCAACAGAGCCTTGTACGTCCGCCTTAACGATAATATTAAGCTCCTTAAGCTCGCCTGCAGAAAGATTATCAAAGAGGTTATCAAGTGTAACCTTTTGTTTTGCGTTATTAAGCTCATCCTTAGCCTTTTGCTTTCTCTGTTCAACAAGCTGACGTGCAAGACGTTCGTCTGATACGGCGTCGAAAACGTCGCCCGCATTAGGTGTTTCAGCAAGACCGGTGATTTCAACAGGAACAGAGGGACCCGCTTCCTTAAGCTCAATACCCTTTTCGTTGGTCATTACACGAACACGGCCAACGGCTGTGCCGGCAACTATAATATCACCTGTTCTGAGTGTACCGTTTTGAACAAGGAGGGAAGCAACGGGACCACGGCCCTTGTCGAGACGGGCTTCAATAACGATACCCTTTGCACGACGGTCGGGGTTTGCCTTAAGCTCTTGCATTTCGGCAACCAAGAGGATATTTTCCAAAAGATTGTCAATACCCATATGTGTTTTAGCCGAAACGGGCACACAAATAATATCGCCGCCCCATTCTTCAGGAACAAGCTCATGTTCGGTAAGCTGTTGCATAATACGGTCGGGGTTAGCCTCGGGCTTATCCATTTTATTGATTGCAACAATAATCTGAACCTTGGCAGCCTTGGCGTGATTAATTGCTTCTATAGTCTGGGGCATAATACCGTCATCGGCAGCAACAACAAGCACCGCAATATCGGTAGCCATAGCACCACGCTGACGCATTGATGTAAACGCTGCGTGACCGGGGGTATCAAGGAATGTGATATCCTCACCGTTGCAGTTTACACGGTAAGCACCAATGTGCTGTGTAATACCGCCGGCTTCGGTTGAAGTAACTGCAGTATCACGAATAGCATCGAGAAGTGAAGTTTTACCATGGTCAACGTGACCCATAACAACAACAACGGGACTGCGGGGCTTTAGGTTTTCAGCAGTATCTTCTGTGTCGTCCATAATCTTTTCTTCAATGGTAACAACAACAGCCTTTTGGATTTTAGCGCCCATTTCAATAACTACAATTTCAGCTGTATCATAGTCAATTACCTGATTAACGGTTGCCATCATACCGAGCTTTAATAACTCTTTAATAACCTCGGCAGCAGTTTTCTTCATAGCTGCAGCAAGCTCGCCCACAGTAATTTCATCCCCGATTGTAACAGTAATGGGGGTTTTCTTAATGCGTTCAAGCTGTAAACGACGCATCTTGTCTGCCTCGGTTTCACGCTTAGCACCTTGAGGACGCTTATAGTCTTTAGACTTCTGCTTAATTTTTTGCTTGCGTGAATAATTGTCCTGCATTGAGTTTGCGGGAGCAATAGTTTCATATTTTTCGTTATATTTATCGATATTTACGTTAGAGGTACGGGTATCAATACGACGAATTTCAGCAGGGCCACGATTAGGTGTGTCACCTGCCACCTTATCCTTTTTCTTAGAAACAAAGGGTTGAGGATCAGAAGGCTTGTGTTCCTTTTTAACCTCTTCCTTTTTGGGCTCTTGTTTTTTGGGTTCAGCCTTTTTCGGTTCTTCTTTCTTTGGTTCTTGCTTTTTAGGCTCTTCCTTCTTGGGTTCTTCCTTAACAGCCTCAGGCTTTTTAGGCGCCGGTTTGGGTTCTGCCTTAGGTTCTTCTTTCTTTGCTTTTTCAGCATCCTGTGCGGCAGCGGCAGCCTTTAGCTGTTCCAAAATAGCCATTTGTTCTAAAAGCTTTTTGTTTTTCTCTTCCTCACGGGCTTTTTTAGCCTTTTCACGAGCTTCAGCACCGGTTGCAAAATAAGCAGTGAAGTCCTTCACAGCGTTATCTTTAGTAAGCTTATTGAAAAAACGACCTATTTCCTCTTCGTTAAGGGTTGCACTTGATTTCTTTTCGCTTCCGGATACCTCTGTAGCGATAATCGCAACATCCTTTGAACTCATATTTAAGTCTTTGGCAAGATCACTGACTTTATATTTATTGGTCATTAGCATATCCTCCTTTAATTGCATCGGCAAACGACTTATCATTTACCGAAATAATACCGCATTTTCGGCCAACTGCCTTTCCTACGGTGTCGATGTTTTCATCGGTTAAAACTATAAACGGAACGTTTTTGTTAAGTGTATGAAAATTGATTTCCTTTTTGCTTTTAGCCGACACATCACCAGCACAAACAATCAAAAAGCTTTTACCCGCTTTAATCGATGCAAGCGACATATCCATACCAAAAGAAAGCTTTCCCGCTTTTGAAGCAAAGCCCAAAAGTGTCAAAATTTTATTGTTCACCTTTTTTAATTTCCTTCATAAGCTCGTCATATACCTCATCGGTTATCTGACATTCAAATGCACGTGATAAGGCTTTTTGCTTTTTTGCTTTTTCAAAGCATTCTACACTTTTGCAAATATATGCGCCACGGCCGTTAAGCTTACCGGTAAAATCGACCTTGATTTCCCCCTCGGGAGTTTTAACAACACGGATAAGCTCTTTTTTAGGCTTCATTTCGTGACAGCCCGTGCACATACGCATGGGAATTTTTTTCATACTCATAATAATGTTCCTCTAAAATTAAATTATTCACCGTAATATCCGCTTTCGGGGTGGATATCAATCTTCCAACCTGTAAGCTTAGCGGCAAGGCGTACGTTCTGACCCTTGTTGCCGATTGCAAGCGACAACTGAGCATCGGGAACCTTTACCTTGCAAGCCTTGGGGTCTTCTGACAAAATTTCAACCGATGAAACCTTTGCAGGAGACAATGCTTCTGAAATGAAAGCAACGGGATCTTCGCTATATTTAACAATATCAATCTTTTCGCCCGCAAGCTCTTCAACAATTTTGTTTACACGCTCACCACGGGGACCGATACAAGCGCCGATAGGATCAATTTCAGGATTAGCTGAATAAACCGCAATCTTTGTACGTGAGCCTGCCTGACGTGAAACCGACTTAATTTCAATAGTGCCGTCGAAAATTTCGGGAACCTCGGTTTCAAAAAGACGCTTTACAAGACCTGGATGTGTACGAGAAAGCATTACACGAGCGCCACGCTCGGTTTCCTTAACGTCAACAACATAAACCTTGATGTGATCGCCCTCTTCGAGCACCTCATCAGGCACCTGTTCAGCCTTGGGTAAAGTTGCGTCAGAGTGACCAATGGTTAAAATTGCGTTACCTGTGCGGGGGTCGATTTTCTGAACAACCGCTGTGAGAAGCTCACGTGTGTGGCTTTGGAACTCTGCCAAGGTATGACCACGTTCAGCTTCACGAACGCCCTGACGGAAATTGTTTTTTGAATTCTGTGCAACAACACGACCGAATTTTCTGGGGTCAAGCTTAATGTCAACAAAGCCGTTTTCGATTGAATTTGTATCGATTAAAGCGGCATCCTCTTTAGAAATTTCGGTATAAGGATCCATAACCTCGTCAACAACGGTCTTGCGTGCGGTAACGGTGAAGGTTTCCTTTTCAACGTCAATTTTGCAGGTTACTATTTCATTACCGCCAAAATCCTTACGTGCGGCAACCACGATAGCGTCTGCAATTTTTTCAGCGATGAATTCCTTGGGAATTCCTCTTTCTTCTTCCATAAGCTTTAATGCTTCAAAAAATTCAGCATAATTAACTTCGTCTTTTTTAACTTTTTTTGCTCTTGCCATTTTTCCAGTTTCCTCCATTAAAATATTTAAACTTTTTTATTCAAAATAATATACGTTTGCTTTGGAAATTTCCTTAAGCGTAAATTCGTAAACCGTACCGTCAACATCTAATTTAACGTTACCGTCAAACCCGCTTAAAACACCGATAAATTCCTTAACACCGTCCAAAGCCTTATAAAGCTTTATCTTAACAGTTTCACCCTGCATTGCTTCATAATGTGCGGGGCGGGTAAGCTCACGGTCAACACCGCATGAGCAAACCTCAAGATAATAGGATTTATCAATCGGGTCGGCCTCGTCAATAATCGGGTCAATCGCATGGGAAACGTTGGTGCAGTCATCAATATTGATGCCGCCCTCCTTATCAATGAATACCCTTAAATACCACGAAGCGCCCTCTTTTAAAAAGCGAACGTCCCAAAGGGTAACACCCTGCGCTTCAACCGTTTCTTTAATAAGGTCATAAACACGCTCGGCTGCACTTGCCATAAAAACTCATCTCCTTGCAAAACAAAAGTGAGCGGCTGTCAGCCACTCACCTTTCTTTAAGATATTACAAAAGAATTATAACACAAACTTTTGCAAAAATCAAGTACTATTTTAATATGTGTCACCCTCATAAGTATTAACATAAATTTTAATACTTATATCAGCGTTGACGGTTTCGCCCGCAATGGGATACTGTTCAATAATCTGTCCCGGAGCATATTCTTCATCATATTTTTCAAGCACTTCGATATTCTGATACAAGAAGCCCTGCTTTAAAAGCTCAAGCTTTGCCTCGTCCTCTGTACGGTTCAAAACGCTTGGCATTTTAAATTCTTTAGGTCCAAGACTTATTATAACCTCTATCTTGGTTTCCTTCTTAACGCTTGTGCCCTTAACAACCGACTGACTGCAAATTGTTCCACGTGGTTCGGTTGAAAATTCTTTACCCTTAATAACAAAAACAAAGTTTTCGTTTTCGGGGTTATCGATAACTGCAGAATAATATTCGCCTATTAAGTCCGGCACTGTGAATAGCTTTTCGGGATCGTCATCACTTGTAGTATTATCACCTATATTTTCTACAGTTGGCACACTACTTGAAGGATTGCTGGATTGCTGGCTGTTGTTATCACCGTTGCCGAAAATAGCATCACGGAAAACAGTAAACATTAAAACAATAGCAAGCAACAAAATAACAATAATTGTAACGATTGTTGTCACAAGCACAACCTTACCGTTACCGGTTTTTTCTTTTTGGGGCTTAACCTTTTGAGCAGGTGCGCCCTTTTTCTCCGGCTTGGGAGCTACCGCACCGGGAATTTCGCCGTAAACCAACTGGTTTTTAAATGCTTCCATATCAGCAGTACGGTCTTGCGGTCTTACCTGTAAAGCATTTGCCAAGGAAGAAAGCACCTGACGAGGTAATTCTTCAGCAAATTTAGACGGAATTGACATTGAATCATTTTCAAGTCTTGCGGTTGCCTTAGCGGGAAGAGTTCCAATAAGCACGTTAAAAAGTGTCGCACAAAAGCCGTAAACGTCGGTAGCGGGACCAATGCGGAATTCGCCATCGGTTTTATACTGCTCTACCGCTGCAAAACCATCAAGCACTTCATACTGAATTTCATCGTTTTCAATACGCAATTTATTAATTGAGTAACCTGTAATGCGGAGCTTTCCGTCACGACCAACCAAAATTGTATCGGTCGAAATACCCTTATGGATAATGCCAAGGTCGTGCATACCTTTAATTGTGTCAATAAGAGGTAAAAACAATGCACGTGCCTGTTCCCACTTCAAGGTTCCGCCATTGTGTGAAAGGAAATTATTAAGAGTTACACCCTGTACGTTTTGCATAACTGCAAAAGCAGTGCCGTTTTCCTCAAAAACGTCAATAACCGGAACAAGTGACGGCAAATCACTTGATTTAATGGTTTTATTAATTTCTAAAAATTCTAAAAGGCCTTCGTTAAAGGTATATTCCTTACCCTTAATCATTGAAACGGTCTTGTCGGGATTACGCTTTGCAACCCCATCAGGAAAATATTCACGAACCTGAACAATGGCATCGTTTGCTGTGTCCCAACCGATATAAGTAATGCCTTCGCCGTTGGAAGAAAGCACACGTCCGATAAGATAACGGTCGTTTACCGTCGTTTTAATCGAAACTGCATTTTTAGGGTTCTTTTCCTTCGAATCAAAACCGCAAATCGGGCAAACCTGCTCGCCGCCGTTATCGTTCATACAACCCATACAAAGTCTGTCGGTGCTTATCATAAACAACCTCCGTAAAATAAAATTCACTTGAACTCTTTATATTATACCACACTTGTCAAGTCGTGGCAGTGTTTTCGGTGTTTTTCTCACCTTTGGGAATCGCAATCATTTTCTTAAAAACACAGGTGTGGTGTGGGGTAATTACCCTGTCTTCATGCAAAGAACCAAAATACCAATGCTTAAATTCACACGCTGTGCCGATTTCTTGAAAATATCCGTTAAGCTTGTTTACACGGTCGGTATCACCGTGGCGTAAAAGCATCGCACTTTTCACAAGCGACGGCGGTTCATGTGTTATAAAATAATCAACCTTACAGCCCGCATCATCAAGCACCGTTGCTCCCTGTGCCATTTCAAGTGCGGTGGGTTCTTCATCGCTCCACCAATTCCCCTGCTCACGGCGCATTTCACGGTCGGTGCTCTCCCCTCCACCAAACGTAAAGAAGGTATTACCATCAATATTAAATATTTGTCCACGCATAAGGTGGATTAAATTCCCTTTAATTCGGTGCACCATTCCGCCGTGCCAATATGTCACACGTGAACGGTTAATACGGTCAAGGTTATCGTGTGTTCCATCAATAAATGCCGTTACAAAACGGCGGGTTGCAAGGTAATCAATAACCTCACGCTCGGTTTTATCACCCGAAAAGATATAACCAAAATCACCGCAAACCAAAAGCACGTCACCGCTTTTAAGCTTTCTGAAATTTTTATCATAAAGGCGTTCAAGCTCGCCATGCATATCCCCCGTCACATAAACCATACCGTATCACCTCTTTTTTTAAAAAATAACTCTTTATTTTTGAAACGTTTGTTGGTATAATATTTTTGTTACATAACATTATACTACATCTTAAGGAGAATTTCTATGCCTAAAAGAATTTTTTCCATATTTTTTGTGTGTTTTTTAATATTATCATCGGTTTTTGTGCCAATTTCAGCTTCCGCTTACGAAGTAAATAGTTTTGAAATAACCGCCGAAGCCGGTATGCTTGTATCTTTAGACACAGGCGAAGTTTTGTGGGAGAAAAACGCTGACAAAAAAATGTACCCCGCTTCTATCACCAAAATAATGACTGCCATTTTAATGGTTGAAAGCGAAATTTGGAACCCCTCTGCAAAGGTAACCCTTACAAAAGCAGCGCTCGATAAAACACTCGGTACGGGCCTCGCAGTTTCCCTTTTGAACGAGGGTGAGGAATTCACACAGCTTGACCTTTTATATATGGTGCTTTTGTCATCATTTGGCGACTGTGCTTATCTTGCGGCTGATATTTACGGCGGCAGTCTTGAAGGCTTTGTTAAAATGATGAACGACAAAGCAAAGGAATTGGGTCTTAACGGCACACATTACAGTAACCCCGTTGGACTTCACGAAGAAGAAACCTACACTACCGCACGTGACACCTATAAGCTTTGCGTTTATGCAAAAAAATATGATATTATTAATGAAGTTACTTCAAAATCACGTTATAAAATGACAACCACTAAGGGCACAACCCGTACCCTTTCCACCACCAATTTTCTACTGGACCCATCAACAAATTATTACTATCAATACGCAACCGGCTTTAAAACTGGCTTTACAAATGCGGCGGGGCGCTGTCTTGTAAGCACCGCTTCACGCAACGGCTATAATTATATGTGTATTTTGCTTAAATGCCCCAACAAGCCAAATATAAAGCGTTACGAATTTGTTGAAAGCCGTGAATTGTACCGTTGGGCACTTAACAATTTTTCATTCAAAGAAATTGCAAAATCCAACGAACCGGCTTGTGAAATTCCGGTTGAGCAATCTCTCCAGACTGATTTTTTACCCCTTTATTTTGACAAGCCCTTTATCTCGGTTTTGCCAAACGAAGCCGATGATTCTACAATAATTATTAAAACCTTTTTCGAAAACGAAACTGCAATCGCACCAATTAAAAAGGGTGACGTTTTAGGTTATGCGGAAATTATGTATGCCGAAAAGGTCATCGGTAGGGTTAATCTGCTTGCAGGTGAAGACGTTAAAGCGAGCGCTATCTTACAGTTTTGGCAGCTTATAAAGGATATTTTCACAAGCAAATATATGAAGGTTGTTTACCTTATAATTGCCGCTGTTATCGTTGGCTTTATTCTTGTTATGATTAAACTTAACTGGCCACGTAAAAAGCGTAAGGTTAAGTATATTCCGTATAGAGAAAGTGATTATAAAAAAGATGAAGATTAAATTTTTGGCTTTTTCGCTTTTGCTTTGTCTTTTATTCGGGCTTTGCGGTTGTGAAAGCGGTCTGCCCTACGAAAAGGAAGAAAAGCTTTACGGAAATCACACCGCAATAATGACCATCAGGGATTTTGGCGAGGTTAAGCTCACGCTTTACGGCGATATTGCTCCGGTTACTGTTGCGAACTTTGTAAAGCTTGTTAAAAAGGGCTTTTATGACGGGCTCACCTTTCACCGTGCAATAGACGGGTTTATGATTCAAGGCGGTGACCCGAATGGTGATGGCACAGGCAATAGCGCAACACGAATTTACGGTGAATTTGAAAGCAATGGCTTTAAAAATGATTTAAAGCATAAAAAAGGCGTAATTTCAATGGCACGTATGCGTGATTACAACAGTGCTACCTGTCAGTTTTTTATAATGCTGGATGATAATTCACAGCTTGACGGCGAATATGCGGCATTTGGCGAAATAACGGAGGGTATAGATGTAATTGATGCTGTTATGGCTTCAATTAAAACCGTTGGCTCAAACGGTGAAATCTCCCCCAAAGACCAACCCATAATCGAAAAAATCGAAATTGTGGAATAAAAAAGACCGACCTTTATGAAGTGAACCCCAAAGTTTAGACAAAATTAAAAATTAAATTGCTTGTGAATGAGCTCGGTATTGTACTGGGCTCATTCCTTTTAGTTTTAATGAAATTCTTTCGTTGTTGTAGTAATAAATATATTTTTTTAATTCA
>JAFQCU010000029.1 GCA_017416285.1 Clostridia bacterium
TGATGAATTAAAAAAATATATTTATTACTACAACAACGAAAGAATTTCATTAAAACTAAAAGGAATGAGCCCAGTACAATACCGAGCTCATTCACAAGCAATTTAATTTTTAATTTTGTCTAAACTTTGGGGTTCACTTCACATTGACAGGGATTTTTTGCGCCCAATTTTAAATAACATAACCGCCGTTTACGCCGATAACCTGACCGGTGATATAGTCGGCTTCATCGCTTGCTAGGAAATAGATTGTGTGAGCAACCTCTTCGGCAGAGCCCATTCTGCCAAGAGGGACAGTTTCTACAAAATCATTAAGTTCTTCAACTGTAAGGTTGGAATTCATTGAAGTTTCAATTATACCGGGTGCTACCGAGTTTACGTTTATGCCACAGGGGGCAAGCTCTTTAGCCAAGGCTTTTGTAAGACCGATAACGCCCGCTTTTGAAGCGCTGTAAGCAACCTCACACGAAGCGCCAACCTGACCCCACATTGATGATACGTTGATAATTTTTCCGAATTTTTGATTAATCATAACCTGTGCGGCGGCCTTGCAACAGTTAAACGTACCTTTTAAATTTATATCGATAATACGGTCGAAATCGATTTCATCTGTTTCAGTAATAAGACCTTCAAAAGCAACGCCGGCATTGTTGACGATGACGTCAATTCTGCCATATTTATAAAGTGTTTCTTTTATGAGTAGTTCTGCCTCTAAACGGTTGGCAACGTTTGCCTTAATTGGCGTACAAGAAAAACCGTTTTGTGAAAGTGAACGTGAGAGCAGGGAAGCGGACTCGTATGAATTATTGTAATTGATTACAACGTTATAACCTTTTTGCGCAAATAATATTGCGGTTGCGGCGCCGATGCCTTTTGAGGCGCCCGTGATAATTGCAGTTTTTTTCATATAATCATCTCCGTAAATAATATAACATATTTTCTTAAAAAAATAAAGAGTAATTTTACAATAAATTGAGTTTACATAATTAATAGAAAACTATATATTGTGTGGTTTACATAAACAGTTTACATAACATTTTGCTGCAATAAAAATTGCGGTTGACATAAAGTATAAAATGTAGTATAACTATTATACACCCTTGTTTTGGGTGATTTTTAATCTAATTTTTCAGATTTTTTATTAAACACGTTTGATTTCAGTTTACATAATGTTATCGCATTTTTCGGTAATTTTATACATTTCATTATTGTAGTTTTGCTTGTGGTAGCATATCTTGTCCACTTTTTGCATAGTAATTTCTTGAAAAGGAGATGTTGTTATGCAACGTGGACGTGTATTAAATTTTTCAAAATACAGGCTTTTAGAATTTTTAAAAGCTAATATTCATTTGCTGATTTGTTTTTTATTCTTAAGCCTTGGTGCAATTATCGGGCTGATAATTTTTGACGATTTTAAAATTATAACAAGCTTTTTAGAGCAGTTTTTTAAAGACTATATCACAGCACGAGAAACCGGAAGATTTTTAAAAATTACTCTGCTTTCGTTTTTTAAATCTTTACTGATTTTTATGCTTTTGTTTATGTCCGGAACATCGCTTTTTGGCGTGGTAACCGTGCCGCTGACAATTTTAGGTTGTGGGGCATTTTACGGTTCAGCAGTGGCGTATTTGTATTTTGAATTTGCCTTAAAGGGCGTTGCCTTTAATGCAGTGATTTTTTTGCCTTCAAGCATTGTGCTTTTACTGTTTTTGGTTTTTGCCGCAAGACTTTCGTTTTGTTATTCTATCGAGCTTGCACGGCTTACAATGCCAAATTCCATGCATGGCGATTTGTTTTTGCAATTTAAGGATTATTCAATCAAGTTTTTGCTGTTGTCCCTTAGCAGTATTTCTGCTGCTTTAATCGATGGGCTGACAGCAACAAGTATGTTAAGATTTTTCGAATTTTAAATTTTGGGGAGGTGCAATACTATGAATAAGCATATCACGGCTTTTAAACAGTATTTGACTGTTGAAAAAAAGTCTTCTAATAATACTGTTGAATCGTATATCCGTGATTTAATGCAGTTTTCAGATTATTGCGCTTCTTTAAAGCTAACATCTGTTTCAAAAATTAAAACTTCGGTTATAAACAGTTATCTTGATTTTCTTACAAAACAGGGTAAATCCGATGCTACAAAAGCTCGTATTACGGCTTCACTCAGGGCATTTTTCCGTTATCTTGTAAGCATTGGTGCTGTTAGTGAAAATCCCGTGACTGCTGCAAATAAAAGCAAGGTTGCAAAAAAATTGCCCGGTGTGCTTGATTCTAGTGATATTATAAAATTACTTTCTCAGCCTTCTGGGGATGATTACAAATCAATTCGTGACAAAGCAATGCTGGAGCTTTTGTATGCTACCGGTATTAAGGTTTCTGAACTTTTGGAATTGCGTGTATACGATTTCAATGTGCAGCTTGGAATTTTGCATTTAAGAAATGGAAAAAAGGAAAGAATTATTCCAATTTATCCCGCAGCAATAAAGTCAGTTAGTGAATACTTAACAGGTGTTCGGCCTGCGATTGTGCTTGAAACCGAACAGGACAAGCTTTTCACAAATATGAACGGTCAGCCAATGTCACGCCAAGGCTTTTGGAAGCTTATTAAGCATTATGCGGATGAGGCAGGAATTAAGGAAGAAATTACACCGCATACCCTTCGCCATAGCTTTGCGGCGCACTTGCTTGAAAACGGTGCAAAGCTTCAGGATATTAAAGAAATGCTAGGCCACAGTGATATTTCTTCAACGCAAATTTACGCTCAGTACATAAAAAGTAAATATACGGCAAGCTATGCCAAATTCCACCCACTTGCAAAATAAAAACGTCCGTAATTTCGGGCGTTTTTTTGTATTTTATGGTTGAATATATTAATAAAATATGGTATTATAAATTGAATACGTATGTGAGGAGATGCTTTTGTGTCCGATAAACGTGCAATAGGTGTTTTTGATTCGGGTTTAGGCGGTCTAACGGTGGTTAAAGAACTGTTTAAAGCCTTACCGAATGAGGATATTGTCTATTTTGGTGATACGGGTCGTGTTCCGTATGGTACTCGAAGTGTTGAAACCATTAAAAAATATGCTAGGCAGGATGAACAATTTTTAATTAGTCGTGACGTAAAGCTTATTATCGCAGCTTGCGGTACGGTTTCCAGTGTTGCGGCCGACACTGCAAATGATTTGCCGGTGCCTTTCTTTGAGGTGGTATCACATGCGGCAAAGGCGGCGGTTGGTGCAACCAAAAACGGTAAAATTGCCGTTATCGGTACTAATGCAACGGTTAAAAGCCGACAGCACGAAAAAGTGATTTTATCACTAATGCCAAATGCTCAGGTTTTAAATCAAAGCTGCACCTTGTTTGTACCCTTGGTTGAAGAGGGTTGGTATTCTGCTGATGACGTTGTAGTGCTTGAAACGGTTAGCCGTTATTTAAAACCTGTTTTTGAATTTGGCGCTGACACTTTAATTTTGGGTTGTACACATTATCCGATTTTAAGTGAAGCAATCAGCAAAATCTTGGGTGATGAGGTTACCCTTATTAATGCGGGCACTGCAACCGCACAGGCGGTTCGGGAATATCTTGAAGGCAACGGTTTGGCGAATACCTCGTCAAAGCCAAATCACAGCTTTTACGTTAGCGATAAGCCCGATTCATTTGTAAAACAAGCGTCGGTTTTGCTTGGGTGTGAAATTGACGGTAATAACGTGCAAAAGGTTGATATAAACAATTTATGATTAAGGATGTAATTATTGATATTAAAACTGAACAGTCGCTTGACGGTCAAAGTGATACGGTGGAATTTTCTACCGATGGTCACTTCGGCATAAAGGACGGCAGTTACTTTTTAAGCTATGATGAAAGCGGTCTGTTAGATGTTGAGGGCGAAATTAAAACAACCCTTTACTTAAAACCCGACAATACTGTAATTTTAAGCCGAAAGGGTTCTTATAATAGCCGTATGGTTATTGAAAAAGGCGTTCGTAATAATTGCTTTTATTCAACACCTGTGGGTAATTTATCGCTTGGTATTTTTGGCGAAAAGGTTTTATCAAATTTAAATGAAAACGGCGGAAGCATTACTATGACGTATCTTATCGATGCTGATGCAAAGCTTTTAAGCCGTAACAAAGTTAATATTTCTGTCAGAGAGGTTAATTAAATGTCTGTAGTAGTTTTAAATGCAAAACAACAAATTAAAAACATAATTTTAAATTCAGCTGGAAAGGCTATCAGCGACGGTGTGTTAGAAAATGCCGAGCTTCGTGATTTTACTATTGAAGTTCCCAAAGACCGTGCAAACGGCGACTATGCTGTAAATGCCGCAATGGTTTGGTCACGTCTTTTCAAAAAAGCGCCTCGTCAGGTGGCTGAAATTTTAATGGCTAATGCCGACTTTGAGGGTACCTATATCGAAAAATATGAAATTGCAGGTCCGGGCTTTATCAATTTCTATTTATCGCAAAAATATTATGCTGATATTGTCTTGGACGTTGAAAATAAGGGTGCTGACTACGGCAGAAGCAGCTTCGGTGAAGGTAAGCGAGTTTTGGTTGAATTTGTTTCTGCAAATCCGACAGGTCCTATGCATATCGGTAACGCACGTGGCGGTGCTTTGGGTGACTGCCTTGCCGCTGTTATGGATGCTGCCGGCTATTATACCGAACGTGAATTTTACATTAATGATGCCGGTAACCAAATTAATAAATTTGCACTCTCACTTGATTTGAGATATTTACAGCTTTATAAAGACGGTATTGAAATGCCTGAAGACAGTTATCACGGTGAGGACATTGTCAATCACGCAAAAGCCTTTGCTGAAATACATGGTGATAGCTATGTTGAAAAGGATGAAGCCGAACGCAGAGCAGAGCTTGTAAAATTTGCTTTACCCAAAAACATAAAGGGCCTTGAAGATGATTTGGGCAAATACCGTATCAAATACGATACTTGGTTTAAGGAAAGCAGTCTACACCAAAACGGTGAAACCACTCGTATTATTGAACTCTTAAAGCAAAGCGGTTACACTTATGAAAACGAGGATGCTTTATGGTTCAAGGCAACCGAATTTGGCTGTGATAAGGATTTTGTTTTGGTACGTGCTAACGGTGTTCCCACCTACGTTGTGCCGGATATTGCTTATCACTATAATAAGCTGGTTACTCGTAAGTTTGACAAGGCAATCGATATTTTGGGTGCTGACCACCACGGATACGTTCCTCGCTTAAAGGCTGCTTTAACCGCACTCGGTGTTGATGCTGACCGCCTTGACGTTGTTCTTATGCAGATGGTACGTCTTGTTCGTGACGGTGAGGTAATTAAGGCGTCCAAACGTTCGGGTAAGGCAATCACACTTGTAACGCTTTTGGATGAGGTTCCGATTGATGCGGCACGTTTCTTCTTTAATTTGCGTGAGCCTAACAGTCATTTTGATTTTGATTTGGATTTGGCTGTAAATGAATCTAACTCTAACCCTGTTTATTACGTTCAGTACGCTTATGCGAGAATTTGCAGTATTATCCGCAATTTGGAGGGCGAGGGAATTAAGAATAACCCCGCTACCTTGGACGAGCTTATGCTTTTAACCAGCGCAGATGAACGTGAGCTTATTTTGCACATTGCAGCTCTTACCGATGAAATTGTAGCCTCTGCAAAGGCTTACGACCCCGCAAAAATTACCCACTATGTGCAAGAGCTTGCAACAAAATTCCATAAGTTCTACTCCTCTTGCAGGGTAAAAGGCGATGATGAAAAGCTGACACAGGCACGTCTTTCACTTTGTGCAGCGACCGCTGTTACAATTAAAAATGTTTTAAATCTTATGAAAATTGATGCTCCGGAAAAAATGTAAGGTGATTAAAATGAAAAATAAAAGCTTAAATCTGACAATGCTGATGGATTTATACGAGCTTACAATGGCAAACGGTATTTTCACAAGCGATATGCGTGACACTGTAACATATTTTGATATGTTTTTCCGCCGTGTTCCTGATAAGGGCGGTTATGCGATTATGGCAGGTCTTGAACAGCTTATTGAATATATGAATGACCTCCATTTTGATGATGACGATATTGAATATTTGAAGTCTCTCAATTTGTTCTGTGATGAATTTATTGATTATTTGCGTGGCTTTAAGTTTGATTGTGACGTTTGGGCTGTTCCCGAAGGTACGGTTATTTTCCCGCATGAGCCAATCGTTACGGTTCGTGGTAGTGCAATGCAGGCGCTAATGCTCGAAACTATGCTTTTGGTAGCAATCAACCATCAGTCACTTATTGCTACAAAGGCTAACCGTATTGTAAGAGCGGCGCAGGGCAGACCTGTTATGGAATTTGGTGCTCGCCGTGCACACGGCAGTGGTGCTTCGTATTACGGCGCACGTGCGGCTGTTATCGGCGGTGCTACCGGTACCTCTTGCATTTTATCGGCAAAAGACTTTGGTGTTAAGGCTTCCGGTACTATGGCTCACAGCTGGGTACAGCTTTTCGCTGATGAATATACCGCATTTAAGACCTATGCAGAAAAGTATCCCGACAGCTGTCTTTTACTTGTTGATACCTACAATGTTTTAAAGTCAGGTATTCCTAACGCTATTAAGGTTTTTGATGAGGTTTTAAAGCCGCTTGGCAAGCGCCCGCTTGGTATTCGTATTGACAGTGGCGATATTACCTATCTTTCTAAAAAAGCACGCAAAATGCTTGATGATGCGGGTTATCCCGACTGTAAGATTTGCGTTTCAAACTCTTTGGATGAGCATCTTATCCGTGGTATGATTGCACAAGGCGCAAAGGTTGACACCTATGGTGTAGGCGAACGACTTATCACCGCTTCAAGTGAGGCTGTTTTTGGTGGCGTTTATAAGCTTTCTGCGGTGGAAAAGAATGGTAAGGTCATTCCTAAAATTAAAATTAGTGAAAATACAGCTAAAATTACGTTGCCGGGTATTAAAATTCCGTGGCGCCTTTATGATAAGGAAACGGGCAAGGCTATTGCTGACGTTATTACACTTAATCACGAGAAAATTGATGATAGCGAGCCTTACGAAATTTTTGACCCTGTTCACACATGGAAACGCAAGGTTGTTACAAACTTTGTTGCTAAAAAGCTTCAGGTAAAGGTTTTTGAAAAGGGTAAACAGGTTTATGAAAGCCCCTCTGTTTCTGAAATAGCCGCTTACTGCAAAGAGCAGGTTGATTCTATGTGGGAAGAAGTTAAGCGTTTTGAAAATCCACACGATTATTACGTTGACCTTTCTGAAGATTTGTGGAATTTAAGAAATGACCTTTTAAGAACGTTAAATAAAAATTAAGGTGAAAAAATGAAAAAGATTTTTGCGTTATTGCTTACTTTTGCGCTGTTGGCTTCTTTCGTAGGCTGCGGCGGCAAAGATAAAAAGAACAGCGATACTGTTGATTTGCAGTATTATGCCAAAATCGGTCAGATACCCGAAGTTGATTATAAGCTTTCGGCAAAATGTGATAAGGTTGAGGATGAGCTTTCTGATAAGTATGAAGCATATTTATCAAACGACCCTGAAAACAGTCCCGACCATGACCACGACCATTATGCCGAGGATACATATTTTGAGGTTGTCGACGAGGGCGATTATATCTTTATAAATGGTGGCAGTCGTTATTATTTCTATAAAAAGGCTGAAAAAAAGGAGGGTATTTCTTGTATTGTAACCTTTGGCGATGCCTTTGGATTCAAAATGGGAACCTTTATTTATGAAATTAAAAACGCTATGGCAAGTGTTGAATTTAAGGAAGAAGAAATTACCGAGGGTATGCTTTTCTTTGATGAATATTTGTCAAGTGGTACCGTTTTATCTGCTGAATTTAACGATGTTACCGTAATGTTTGTATTTTTAGATGGTGAGCTTTACGCTACCGCAATGTATAAAACTGCTTCTTGGGAATAAGGAGAAGAAATGTCTGTTAATTTGAATGAACACACCAAAAGAATGGTTGTGCTGCCTTTAAGAGGTCTGGTTGCTTTTCCAAAAACAACCTTAAGCTTTGACGTTGGTCGCAAAAAATCTATTAATGCGCTTAAATTTGCAATGGAAAAGAACCAACCGATTTATTTGGTAACACAAAAGAATTTTTACGTTGATGAACCTGATAGCAGCGATTTATATGAAATTGGCTGTGTGGTACGCATTAAGCAAATTTTAAAGGTTTCTGACGATTTAACCAAGGTTTTGGTTGAGGGCCTTTATCGTGCAAAGCACACCGATTTTACAAGCCATAAGGAGTATTTTTCGGCAACGGTTGAAGAAATATTTGACAAAATGGCTTTCAATCGTGAGGTTTATATTGAAAGTCATTTAAGACGTGTTAGAACTGAATTTTTAAAATATTTGGCAACAGGTGTAAACGTTACACCCGATTTGCCGGTTATTGTTGAAAATAGTGACGATATCGGTTATATTTGCGACGTTATTGCTTCGGGTATTAATGCTCCGTTTGATGATAAGCAATATATTTTGGAGCAAACCTCTGTAATGACACGTGCTAAAATTTTGATTGATATGCTTAAAAAAGAGCGTGAAATCAACGAAATTGATAAAAAAATTAACGCAAAAACCCGTGCCGCTATTGACGAAAATCAAAAAGAATATTATTTGCGTGAACAGATAAAGGCTATTAATTACGAGCTTTACGGTTCTGAAGAAGCAGATGAAATTGATAGCTATTATACAAAAATTGATTCTTTATGTGCTGATGATTTGGTAAAAGAAAAGCTTCGCAGTCACGTTTTAAAGCTTTCTAAAATGCCGTCGGGTTCGCATGAAGGCACGGTCGAGCGTGGTTATCTTGACACTTGCATAGAACTGCCTTGGAACGCTGTTACAACCGTTAATACCGATATTAAGCGTGCGGCTAAAATTTTAGACCGTGATATTTACGGTATGCAAAAGGTCAAAGACCGTATACTTGAACTTTTGTCGGTTTATACGCTAGCACCCGATATTAAGGGTCAGATTATTTGTCTTATCGGACCACCAGGTGTGGGTAAAACCTCAATCGCAAAGACAGTTGCCGAGTGTATGGGCAGAAAATTTGCCCGTATATCCTTAGGTGGTGTTAGAGATGAAGCTGAAATCAGGGGACACAGAAAAACCTACGTTGGTGCTATGCCCGGTAAAATTATTACTGCAATTAAGCAGTCGGGAAGCGGCAACCCCTTAATTTTGCTTGACGAGGTTGATAAGTTGGGCAGTGATTATAAGGGTGACCCCGCATCTGCCTTGCTTGAGGTGTTAGACGCTGAACAAAATAGCACCTTTGTTGACCATTTTATTGAAATTCCGTACGATTTAAGCCGTGCTGTGTTTATCGCTACTGCAAACTCGGCAGATACGATTCCTGCACCGCTTCTTGACCGTATGGAGGTTATCGACATTGCAAGCTATACAAGGGAAGAAAAGCTTCAAATTGCTAAAAAACACCTTGTACCCAAGCAAATTGTCCGTCACGGTTTGGATAAAAAGCAAATCAGGTTTGCGGATAATGCAATTTATTCGTTAATTGATTTTTATACACGTGAAGCGGTGTTCGTAAGCTTGAACGTGCTATAGCATCTCTTTGCCGTAAGTCTGCAAAGCTTATCGCCGAAAAGCAGACAGATAAAGTGAACATTAAGGAAAACGACGTTGAAAAAATGCTTGGTAAGCGTAAATATAAGCCCGACGTTATTTTACCACAAGACGAGGTTGGCATTATTAACGGCCTTGCTTGGACTGCTGTTGGCGGCGAAATTATGCAGATGGAAGTATCTGTTATGGACGGTACGGGCAAAATTGAGCTTACGGGCTCACTCGGTGACGTTATGAAAGAATCTGCAAGAACAGCAGTTAGCTTTGTTCGTGCAAATGCTGAAAAGTTTGGCATTAACCCAAGCTTTTATAAGGATAAGGATATTCATATTCACGCTACCGAAGCGGCTGTACCAAAGGATGGTCCGTCTGCCGGTGTTACAATGGTTACCGCTCTTGTTTCAGCTCTTACTGACCGCAAAATTAAGCGTGATGTTGCAATGACAGGTGAAGTGACACTTCGTGGCCGTGTTACCGCTATTGGTGGTCTTCGTGAAAAGGCAATGGCGGCTTACCGTGGTGGGGTTAATACGGTTTATATTCCTAAAGAAAACGTTCCTGATTTGGACGATATTGACCCCATTGTTTTACAAAACGTTAAATTTGTGCCCGTAACAAATGCAGCACAAATTATTGATTGCGTGCTTGAAAAGGTCGCAACTGATAAAAAGACTGAAACGGTTTATTATTCTGAGGTTAAGCGGGGTAGCAACCGTGTCAGCAACTAACGGAGAGTATTATGAATTATAATAACGCACAGTTTGAAAAAGCGTTTGGGCGCTTTGAACAACTTGAGGAATCAACCTTACCCGAATTTTGCTTTTGCGGCAGAAGTAACGTGGGCAAATCATCACTTATTAATAAGGTTTTGGGCAGAAAAGCGATTGCAAGGGTTAGCTCAAAGCCCGGTAAAACAATTACAATCAATTTCTACAAGGTGGACAATATCCGCCTTGTAGATTTGCCCGGTTACGGCTATGCTAAGGTTAATGATGCCGAAAAGCTTCGTTGGAGCGAGCTTATGGAGGGTTATTTTAAATCTAACCGCAATATTAAAATGGTGTTTTCACTTATTGATATGCGCCATCCCGCTACTGATTTTGACCTTTGGATGCTTGACTTTTTATCACAAATCGGTCTGCCGTATACCGTTATTTTAACCAAGGCTGATAAGCTTAATAAAACCGAAACTCAAAATCGTTTAGCGCTTATTAAAGAAGAGCTTGGCGATTTTGCAGACGATGCCGAAATCATTCCGTTCACCGTTAATAATTTTGAAGGTGCGGAAAAGATTAGGAAAATTATTGAAAGTGTTGACTTTTAATAAAATAGTGATATAATTATTATATATAACCAAATGCCTTGATGAAGAAAAGTAACTTTTTTGACTTTTTTAGAGAGCCGCTGATGGTGGAAATGCGGTAAATAGAAAAAGCGAAGAACACTTCGGAGCAGCAAACTGAAAAGCTAACGCTTAGTAGGGGCGCCGTTAAGATGCGTTAAATCTTTTGAGTGACCTTTTTGATGATAAAAGGGTAATTTAGGTGGCACCACGGATACTGCGTCTATTCGTCCTATTATGGATGGATAGACGTTATTTATTTTTTGGAGTTGATTTTTTTGAAACACATTGATATTTTTGATATCTTTGAAAAAGCAGAATTTTTAAATCAGGACGTTACTGTTTGCGGCTGGGTACGTACCTCACGTGATTCTAAAAATATGGCGTTTATTGAGCTTAACGACGGTACTACCTTAAAGCATTTACAAATTGTTATTGATAAGGCGGTTATGACTGATATTGCTGAATTTATGAAGCTTGGTACCTCTTTAAAGGTTGTTGGTACTGTTGTAAAATCGGCTGTTGCGGTTGATTCGGTTGAAATTAACGCAAAGGAAATTGAAGTTTTAGGTGAATGTCCTGCTGATTATCCGCTTCAGAAAAAGCGTCATACCTTGGAGTATCTTCGCACAATGCCGCATTTACGTGTTAGAACCAACACCTTTAATGCAGTACTTCGTGTTAGAAGTGTTGTATCAGCCGCTGTACACGAATTTTTCCAAGCACGTCGCTTTACCTATATTCACACACCTTTAATCACAGCTTCCGACTGTGAGGGTGCGGGTGAAATGTTCAAGGTAACCACAATCGGTTATTCAAATGATTACAAGAGCGAAGAAGAATATAACGCAGACGATTTCTTTGGTCGTCGTGCAGCGCTTAGCGTTTCGGGTCAGCTTGAAGGTGAGGTTGCCGCAATGGCTTTGGGTAAGATTTACACCTTCGGTCCTTCATTCCGTGCTGAAAAGAGTAATACTCAGCGCCACGTTGCCGAATTCTGGCACGTTGAGCCCGAGGTTGCTTTTGCAGAGCTTCCTGACATTATTGAAATTGCAGAAGAAATGATTAAATACATCATTAATGCTGTTTTAGAAAAGTGCCCGAGTGAGCTTAAGTTCTTTGATGCGCATTTTGAAAAGGGTCTTATTGATAAGCTTAACTCGGTTGTAAGCAATGACTTTGCTGTTATGACCTATACCGAAGCGATTGAAATTCTTAAAAAGGCTGATAAGGAATTCCAGTATCCTGTTGAATGGGGCTGTGATTTGCAGACCGAACACGAAAGATATATTTCCGAGGAAATTTGCAAGCGTCCTGTTTTCCTTACCAATTACCCTAAAGAAATTAAGTCTTTCTATATGAAGCAAAATGCCGACGGTAAGACCGTTGCCGCTACCGACCTTTTAGTGCCGGGTGTTGGCGAAATTATCGGTTGTAGCGAACGTGAGGCAGATTTAGATAAATTACTTGATGCTATGCAAAAGCGTGGCATGAATATGGACGATTACGAGCATTATATTGCGCTTCGCCGTTTTGGTTCTGTGCCTCATAGTGGTTTTGGTCTTGGTCTTGAGCGTATTATTATGTATATCACAGGCGTTCAGAATATCCGTGACGTAATTCTTTACCCCAGAACTGTTGGAAATATTTATTAAAGGTTGTTTTTATGTTGAAGTATACTTCAAAACTTAATGAGTTTGATACACAAAATGCAATAGCGCTTATTAAAGATACCTTTACACGTGAGCTTTGTAACTCTTTGGATTTATCTCGTGTTTCGGCACCGCTTTTTGTTAAGCACGCAAGTGGTCTTAACGATGATTTAAACGGTGTTGAGCGTCCCGTTTCGTTTGATATTTTAGAAACGGGGGAGATTGCCGAGGTTGTTCACAGTCTTGCAAAGTGGAAGCGTATGGCACTTTTAAAATACGGTTTTCCGCTTCATACCGGTCTTTATACCGATATGAACGCTATCAGACGTGATGAAGAGTGTGACAATATTCACTCAATCTACGTTGACCAATGGGATTGGGAAAAAATCATCACCGCTGAGGACCGTAACATTGATTATTTAAAAGCAACGGTTCGCAGTATTTACGGCGCACTTACCCGCACACTCGACGTTGTAAAGGCTAAATATCCGGTTTTAAGCCCCGAGCTTCCGAAGCAAATCGCTTTTGTTACCACGCAGGAGCTTGAGGACAAATACCCCGATAAAACAGGCAAGGAAAGGGAATATGAAGCCGCAAAGGAATATGGTGCGGTGTTCATAATGCAAATTGGTTGCCGTTTAAAATCGGGCGAAAAGCACGATGGCAGAGCCCCCGATTATGACGACTGGTCTTTAAACGGTGATATCATTTTACATAACAAGGTGCTTGATATTCCGTTTGAAATTTCGTCTATGGGTATTCGTGTTGACCGTGATTCTTTGCTTAAGCAGTTAAAGGCTGAAGGCAAGGAGGAACGCCTTAATTACGAGTTCCACCAAATGCTTTTAAACGGTGCTTTACCTCTGACTGTTGGCGGTGGCATCGGTCAGTCACGACTTTGTATGTTTATGCTCGAAAAAGCTCACGTTGGTGAGGTTCAGGTTTCTATCTGGCCTGAAAAGGAAATTGCAAAATGTAAGGCAATGGGCATTAATCTTTTGTAGAAAAATATTCCCGCAAAATAATTTTAAAGGATGTTTTTATGAATAAAAAAATATTAAATATTACATTATTTGTAATATACGATTTGATCAGTACTATAGCTTCAATCGGTTTGACTTTTTTATTGCTTGGGATTGATTTGGATTTAAAATGGCCTTGGGTTTGGAACGCTAATTTATTTTATTTGTGTGCTTCACCGTTTCTAGTTGTATTTTTTATGTATGTCTTTAAGCTATACAACGTGTTATGGAATTTTTCGGGATTTTTTGACGCATTCAAAATCTTTGTTTCTGTTTTTGCAGCACACGCTACCGTATCAGTTGTTAACGTTGCGTTGTTTTCTAATTCACAATTTAGCCTGACGTTTTTAATAATTTCGTATTTAATTAATGTTATCTTTTGCTTCGGCGTTCGTTATCTTATTAAATTCCGTAGTTATCAAAAGCCTGTTACAGAAAGTACAATCAGCGGTAACGTTATGATAATCGGTGCGGGCAGTGCCGGTAAAACAATTATTTCTGAACTTTCGCACCACAAGGGCGTTCATTTGCGTTGCGCTATAGATGACGACAAGGCAAAGCACGGGCAGTATATTTCCGGTGTGCTTATTGTAGGCGGTAGGGAGAAGATAATCGCTTCTGCAGAAAAATATGATATTGATACAATAATTTTTGCAATTCCAACCTGTCCGCTTCAAAAGCGTGTGGAAATTTTAAATATTTGTCAGGAAACTAAATGCGAGCTCAAAATTTTACCCGCTCTTTATGCATTTGAAGATGTCGATAATTTCCAATCACGTATTCGTAAGGTTGAAATTGAGGACCTACTTGGCAGACCGCCAATTAAGATTAATTTAGAAGAGGTTGCTTCTTATCTAAGGGATAAGGTTGTTTTGGTTACAGGTGGTGGCGGCACAATCGGTAGCGAGCTTTGTCGTCAGATTGCTTCACAAAAACCAAAGCAGTTGATTATTTTCGACGTTTACGAAAACAACGCTTACGAAATTCAAAACGAGCTAAAGCACGATTTTCCCGAGCTTAATTTAACAACCCTTATCGGCTCTGTGCGTGACAGTCGCAGAATGGATTATTTGTTCCGTACCTATAAACCGCAAATTATTTATCATGCAGCTGCACATAAGCACGTACCTCTAATGGAAGACAGTCCGAACGAATCAATTAAAAATAACGTTTTCGGTACTTATAAAACAGTTCAGTGTGCACACAAATACGGTGCTGAAAAGTTTGTGCTTATTTCTACTGATAAGGCGGTTAATCCCACTAATATTATGGGTGCCAGCAAACGCATTTGCGAAATGATTGTTCAGTCATATAACAATCGTTCCAATACTGATTTTGTTGCCGTTCGTTTCGGTAACGTTTTGGGCTCTAACGGTAGTGTTATACCGCTTTTCAAAAAGCAGCTTGAGCATGGTGGCCCGTTAACCGTTACACACCCGAATATTATTCGTTACTTTATGACCGTTCCCGAAGCTGTCAGCCTTGTTTTACAGGCAGGTGCAACCGCCAAGGGTGGCGAAATATTTGTACTTGATATGGGTGAACCGGTTAAGATTTTGGACCTTGCTGAAAATCTTATTCGACTTTCCGGCTTTACACCTTATAAGGATATACAAATTGAGTTTACCGGACTTCGCCCCGGTGAGAAGCTTTATGAAGAGCTTCTTATGAGTGAAGAGGGTCTTAAGGATACCGAAAATGAACTAATTTATATCGGTCATCCGATTGATTTTGATGAGGACGAGCTTTTCGAAACTCTTGACGTAATGAGCAAGGTTATGTATAACGAAGAAGCCAATATGCTTAAGCTGGTTAAGAAAATTGTTCCTACATATCAAATTCCCAAAAATAAACAAAATTAACGATTTTTTTGAAAAAAAGTGTTGATTTTTTAAATCTTTTATGTTATTATAACTTGTACGTGAGTAAATGATAGGAGGTGTCATGATGCCCAACATTAAATCTGCAAAAAAACGTGTACTTGTAAGCAAAGCTAATTATGAACATAACAAGGCTTATCGTTCTGCTTTAAAGACCGCTGTTAAGAAGGCTGACGCTGCTATTGATGCTAAGTCTGAAGATATGGCTGTTGTTGTAACAGCTGCTGTTAAGAAGATTGACCAGGCTGCTAATAAGGGTATTATCCATAAGAATAACGCAGCAAGAAAAAAATCTGCTTTAGTTACTCGTATGAACAAAGCTAACGCTTAATTAAAAGCTTAACGCCACTGTTTTTCAGTGGCGTTTTTTCTTTAACTAAAAAAGCTACCCAAAAATTGGGTAGCTTAATTTTTTAAAACAAACCGGTTATTACACCGTTTTCATCAACATCGATGCGCTCTGCAGCAGGGCTTTTGGGAAGACCGGGCATTGTCATAATATCACCGGTTAAAACAACGATAAAGCCCGCACCGGCGGAAATCTTAACGTTTTTAATTGTAATCATAAAGTTTTCTGGTGCACCAAGCTTTGTTGGGTCGTCTGAAAAGCTGTATTGTGTTTTGGCAATACAAATGGGGCACTTGTCAAAACCGAGCTTTGTCAGCATTTCAATCTGTTTTTTAGCTTGCGGTGTAAAAATTACACCGTCACCACCATAAATTTTTTGTGTTATTGCAGTAATCTTTTCCTCAATGGTTAAATCACTTTCATATGAGAATGTAAAATCGCCCTTTTCTTCATTGCAAAGGCGAACAACCTCTTTTGCAAGCTCAATACCGCCGTTGCCGCCGTCAGCCCATACTGTTGAAAGCACAACGTTAACGCCAAGCTCTTTACATTTTTCAATGATAAATGCAATTTCATTATCGGTGTCGGTTGGGAAGCGGTTAACAGCAACCACACAGGGGAGCTTATAAACGTTTTTAATATTTGAAACATGGCGTAAAAGGTTCGGTATGCCTTTTTCAAGTGCGGTAATATCTTCGTTTGCTAAATCGGTCTTAGCAAGTCCACCGTGCATTTTAAGCGCTCTTACGGTTGCCACAACAACTACTGCAGATGGTGTAAGACCCGCCATACGGCATTTGATATCCAAAAATTTTTCAGCACCTAAGTCTGCTCCGAAGCCGGCTTCGGTTATTGCGTAATCGGCAAGCTTTAATGCCATTTTAGTTGCTGTTACCGAATTACAACCGTGGGCAATATTAGCAAAAGGACCACCGTGGACTAAAGCGGGAGTACCTTCAAGCGTTTGAACAAGGTTGGGCTTTAATGCATCCTTTAAAAGTGCAGTCATTGCGCCTTGTGCCTTTAAATCAGCACAGGTAACAGGTTTATCATCATACGTGTAACCTACGATAATTTTTGAAAGACGTTCTTTTAAGTCGGTAATATCGTTTGAAAGGCAAAGAATTGCCATGATTTCACTTGCTACAGTAATGTCAAAGCCATCTTCACGGGGTACACCGTTTACCTTGCCGCCAAGACCGTCAATAACATTACGTAACTGGCGGTCGTTCATATCAACGCAACGCTTCCAAGTGATTTTTTTAACGTCAATACCCAAAGCGTTTCCTTGTTGGATATGATTATCAAGCATAGCAGCTAAAAGGTTGTTGGCAGCGCCGATTGCGTGAAAGTCGCCTGTAAAGTGAAGGTTAATGTCTTCCATTGGAACAACTTGAGCATAACCGCCGCCGGCTGCACCGCCTTTTACACCGAATACCGGACCTAACGAAGGCTCACGCAATGCAACACAAACGTTTTTGCCGATTTTAGACATACCGTCTGCTAAACCGATTGTGGTAGTGGTTTTGCCTTCACCTGCAGGGGTTGGGGTGATGGCAGTTACCAAAATCAGCTTGCCATTAGTTTTTGCGGTTTCTTTAATTAGCGAAAGGTCGATTTTAGACTTATAGTTACCGTATTGCTCAAGGTACTTGCGGTCGATGCCTGCTTTATCTGCAATTTCGGTAATGTGCTTCATTTTACATTGCTGTGCAATTTCAATATCGCTTAAATATGCCATAATTCTCACCTTTAATTAATAAATAGGGAAGTTAGCGCAAAGCTCCACAACTTCTTTTGATACACGCTCTTTATTGCCTTCAAAATCATCAATAATATCACGAATCCATTTAGCAATTTTAAGCATTTCTGCCTCTTTAAAGCCACGTGTTGTAACGGCAGGAGTACCAATACGTAAGCCGCTTGTAACGAAGGGAGACTGCGGGTCGTTGGGTATGGTATTTTTGTTAGCGGTAATATGAACTTCATCAAGTCGGTGTTCAAGCTCTTTACCAGTAATACCCTCGTTAACTAGGTTTAAGAGAATAAGGTGGTTATCAGTACCGTTAGATACAAGACGGAAACCCTGTTCTTTCAAAGCTTCAGCTAAAGCAGCGGAATTTTTTACAACCTGTGCTTGGTATTCTTTATATTCATCGGTTAAAGCTTCGCCAAAAGCTACTGCTTTTGCGGCAATAATATGCATTAATGGACCGCCCTGTGTTCCGGGGAATACGGCCTTATCAATTTTCTTTGCAAGCTCTTCATCATTTGTGAGAATAAGACCGCCACGTGGACCACGTAAAGTTTTATGTGTTGTTGAGGTTACAACGTGAGCGTAAGGAATAGGGGAAGGATGAACACCTGCAGCAACAAGACCCGCAATGTGCGCCATATCTACCATTAAGTATGCACCGACAGAATCGGCTATCTTACGGCAACGCTCGAAATCAATTACACGGGAATATGCACTTGCACCGACAACAATAAGCTTAGGCATACATTCACTAGCAATACGTTGCATTTCATCATAATCAATCATTTCGGTTTCATTACTAACGCCGTAAGGCACGATGTTAAAATATTTGCCCGAAATATTAACGGGTGAGCCGTGGGAAAGATGACCGCCTTGCTGTAGATTCATACCCATAACGGTATCACCGGGGTTCACAAGTGCAAAAAATGTTGCTAGGTTTGCATTTGCACCGCTGTGAGGTTGAACGTTGGCAAATTTGCAGCCAAAAAGCTTTTTGGCACGTTCTCTTGCAATATCTTCAACAATATCTACACAATAGCAGCCGCCATAATAACGTTTTGAGGGATAACCTTCAGCATATTTGTTTGTAAGGATACCGCCCGCTGCCAGTAAAACGGCATTTGAAACAATATTTTCAGAAGCAATAAGCTCGATATTATTGCGCTGTCGATTAAGCTCTTTTTCACATGCTAAAGCAACTTCGTTATCAAAATTTTTAAGTTCCTCAAAAAAGTTCATTTTTAAATTTCTCCTGTCCAAAATATGAAAAAATTATAACATAGGTAATATCATTTGTCAATCTTAATAATATTATTATATGAGCATTTAAATTGTTAAAAAATTTAAAATTGTTTAACCACCGCCTTGACAATATTTGTAAATTGTTTTATATTAAAGGGAAGCAGTTAAATATATGGAGGTAATTATTGTGAATATCAAACCTTTAGCTGATAACGTTGTTTTAAAATTGGCCGAAGCCGAGGAAACCACGAAAAGCGGTATTGTTTTGGCTTCAACTGTTAAGGAAAAGCCTCAGCTAGCTGAAATTATTGCAGTTGGTCCGGGTGGAATTATTAACGGTAATGAAGTTAAAATGTATGTTAAGGTTGGGGAAAAGGTTGTTTTTAATAAGTTTTCCGCAACAGAAATTAAGCTTGACGGTCAGGAATTTCTTATAATCCGTCAAGGAGATATTCTTGCTGTTATTGAATAGGAGGTCATATTATGGCAAAGGAAATTATTTTTGGCATTGAAGCCAGAAAATCACTTCAAAACGGTGTAGATAAGCTTGCCGATGCAGTTAAGGTTACACTTGGCCCCAAGGGCAGAAATGTGGTTTTAGACAAAAAATACGGTGCACCGCTTATCACCAACGACGGTGTTACTATAGCTAAGGAAATTGAACTTTCCGACCCGTTTGAAAATATGGGCGCACAGCTTGTAAAGGAAGTTTCTATTAAAACTAACGATGCTGCAGGTGACGGTACAACCACCGCTACTGTTTTGGCACAGGCTATGATTAACGAGGGCATGAAAAATGTTGCAGCCGGCGCTAACCCGATGGTTGTCAAGCGTGGTATGAAAATGGCGGTTGATACTGCAACCAAAACCGTTATTTCTAATTCACAAAAAATCAGCGGTACAGATGACATTGCACGTGTTGCTACAGTTTCTTCGGGAGATGAAGCAATCGGTAGTTTAATCGCTGAAGCAATGGCAAAGGTAAGCGCTGACGGTGTTATAACAGTTGAAGAATCCAAAACTGCTGAAACCTATTCTGAAGTGGTTGAGGGTATGCAGTTCGACCGTGGTTATATCACACCCTATATGGTGACCGATACTGAAAAGATGGAAGCCGTTTTAGACGATGCTTTGCTTCTTATTACTGATAAGAAAATTTCCAATATTCAGGAAATTTTACCCGTTTTAGAACAAATCGTTAATGCAGGTAAAAAGCTTTTAATTATTGCAGAGGATATTGAGGGCGAAGCGCTTTCAACCCTTATTGTAAATAAGCTTCGTGGCACATTTACCTGTGTGGCTGTTAAGGCTCCCGGTTTTGGTGACAGAAGAAAAGAAATGCTTCGTGACATTGCCATTTTGACCGGTGGCGAGGTTATTTCTGAAGAATTGGGTCTTGACCTTAAGGAAACCGGTATTCATCAGCTTGGCCGTGCTCGTCAGGTTAAAATTTCCAAAGAAAATACTATCATTGTTGATGGTGCAGGCGACAGTCGCTTAATTGGCGACCGTATCAATCAAATTAAAAACGAATTGGCTGTTACCACATCTGATTTTGACCGTGAAAAGCTTCAGGAACGTCTTGCAAAATTAGCAGGCGGTGTTGCAGTAATTAAGGTTGGTGCTGCAACTGAAATTGAAATGCGTGATAAGAAGCTTCGTATTGAGGATGCTTTATCTGCTACAAAGGCTGCCGTTGAGGAAGGTATTGTTGCGGGTGGTGGTGTTGCTCTTGTTAATGCAATCCCATCGGTTGATGCTTTAATCGAAACACTTGAAGGCGATACCAAAACCGGTGCAAAGATTATTCGCAAATCGTTAGAAGCACCTATTCGTCAGATTGCTTATAATGCAGGTCTTGAAGGCTCTGTGATTATTGAAAAAATCATTACAAGCGGTAAAATGAACTTTGGCTTTGATGCTTATAACGAAGTTTATACCGATATGCTTGAGGCCGGTATCGTTGACCCGACAAAGGTTACACGTTCTGCGCTTGAAAACGCCGCTAGTGTTGCCTCTATGGTGCTTACAACCGAAAGCTTGGTTGCTGATAAGCCCGAAGATGCAGCTGCCGCAGCAAACGCTGCAGCCGCCGCTGCAGCACAAGGTGGTATGTATTAATGGCTGCTAAGGATAAAAGATTTATAAAAATTCATTCTGAATCTATGGGTGAAAATCAAATTTTTGTTGACAGCGTAACCGGTGTTAATTATTTTTATCATAACAGTGGTTACGGTGGCGGTCTTACAGTTCTTGTTGATAAGGACGGCAAACCCATAATAACACCTGTTGAAAAGTAAAATTTAACCCCCGACCGAAGTCGGGGGTTTAGTTTTTAATATGGTAGCTGTTTTCGTATTAGGTGATTAATTTTACTTTTTGAAGTAAATAAAAGACTTATAACAACTATTTCGACAACAGCGGTTAATATAACAAACGGAACACGGGAAATAAATACGGTCCAGAAAGCGGCAATACCGCCACGATATAAAACTGAAATAAAAATTGTGTTTAAAAGCAGGGAACAGGTGATTTTGTTAATTGTAACTGCCAGACTAATTTTAAGCACAGTTGCTTTTTTGTAAAGAAATAAACCCAAGCAAAGGCCGACAAGCATATTGGTTATTGTATATCCAACAAAGTACGGCCCAAAAGGCTTTATCAAAGCACCGAGAAAATCACCAAGACCGCCGACCGCAACAGCATATGGAACACCCAAATAGCAAGCGGCAAACGCAACCGTAATAAAGCCGAAGCTTAAATTATTGTTCCAAACCTGATAAGCGGGAACGAAGCGTTCTAAAATCACGTTTAAAGCGATTAAAACTGAAGTTAAAATAATTTTGAACAGCTTATTCTTTTTCATAAAGTTAAAAACCTCCTATTACCCGTAGTTCCGAATAATAAGAGGTGTTACAATTATTATGCGGCAGCGGGATGCAACAACCGAACCGCAGAAAATTCCTTCGTTCTTACGGCAACTCCCCGTCCGTAAGACACTTAACGCTCAGTTATCTACTCTGCAATATGTTATAATTATATCGAATTTTATTCATTTGTCAATAATTTAGTATCACGTGCATAGAAAAAAATATACTGCTGTGCAATGCCTGCATAGTCGGTAGCACAGTCGGGCAGTTCGCCGTCAAAAAGGGTGTACATTGCACGTTTAATCCAAACATCCTTTGGAAAAGCACGGTCTTGGTGGTGGGAAAAAAGCAAGGCACAATCTGCAACCTTGGGTCCCACACCTTTAATTTTCATAAGTTCTTGTTGTGCAGCTTCAAGTGGGAAATATCTTAAATGATATAAATCCACTTCTCCGTTTGCAACCTTTTGAGCTGCATCAATTAAATATTTTGCACGAAAACCGCTGCGTAAGGGGGCTAAATCTTCAACTGTAAGGGAAGCCATTTTTTCGGCAGTGGGGAAGGCGTAGCCGCCGTCAATTTTTTCGCCGAAGTTTTCACAAAGTCGTTCTACAATACCCTTAATACGACCAATATTGTTGTTTTGAGAAATGATAAATGAACACAGCGTTTCAAAAGGCTCTTGGTTTAAAATTCGAATACCGTATGAGTATTCACAAGCAGCTTTAAGGGTGGGATTTTGGCTTAGCTTTTTAACAATTTGGGTGTAGTCACGCTCTAAATCAAAATAATTTTTCCAAAAATTATTAAAGTCGGTTTCATTTGTGTTATAAAGCACAACTGTACCGTCTGAAAGCTTTTCGAGTTTTAAAAATTTATTGCCTGCAATACCCGACCATACACCGTTTTCATCACATTTCCAACGAAATGCTTGACCGCAGTCAAGCGTGTGGGGAAGGTCGAATTCTTCGATACCGTTTATGTAAATATTGTTGTTTTCAGAAAAAAATTTATACATTTTATCACTCCGTATTTGCATTATACAAATTTTGTGGTAAAATAGCAATATAAAAGTTTAGAAAAGAGATGTTTATGCGACAGGATATTTGTACAATACCCATTAGCGAAGTATTTGAAGTAAATGACGGTTGTCCCATTTGCCGTATGCGTGAAGTAATTGAAAAAAGGATTATTGACTACATAATGGGCGCCGCTATGATGGAGCCGGACGTGCGAATCGAAACCAACCGCCTTGGTTTTTGTGAAAGACATTTTGACCAAATGCTTGAGGCACGTGGAAGACTTCAATTAGCCCTTATTTTAGAATCGCATATTGATGAAATTAATAAAAATATTTTTGAAAAGAAGCTTTTTAATTCTCCTGTAAAAAAGGGCGAAAATGCCAAGAAAATGACCGAATCCTGCTTTGTTTGTGATAAAATAGAATGGGGCTTTTCAAGAATGATTGAAACCATTTTCCGTTGCTATGAAACCGATAAGGATTTTCGCAAAATGTTTAATGGTCAGCCAATGTTTTGCCTTAAGCACTATGAAATGCTTATGAATTCTCCGCACCGTAAAATGCTTCGCCAAAGCGGTGGTGAATTTGCAAGCAATTTAACAAGAATAACGGCTGATTATTCGAAATCATTACATGATGACGTTAAAAAATATTGTTCAATGTATGATTATCGTGCAAATGAAGGTCCAAAGGATTGGGGTACAAGCCGTGATTCTGTTGAACGCACTATTGCGTTTTTGGTCGGAAGAAATTATAAAGATGAATAACTTGACATAATGTGTAAATTTTGGTCGAATGTTGATAACTTTTGCTGTATTTATAAGGGTTTATTCAACTTTTCCACCGAGTTATCCACATTTTTATGTAAACCTGAATAAACTGCTAAACTTTGCCAAAACTAGTTATATAACAACTAAAGGGGCGTTTGTTTTGGTAAAAGGTGTAAGTAAAACGATTATTGAGGTTAATAACACAGGCAGCAAGCTTTTTGAAAAAATTGTATTTTATGTAACCCCTGAATATGGAAATCTTAACGCCAAGCAATTAAAGCGTGCGGCGGCAAATTTTTCCTTTAATTATGGCAGTACGGTAAATGCCCCAACCTTAAGAAAACGCATTAAACGTAAAAAAATAATTAAAGCTGTCATAATTTCGGGGTGTGGCTTGTTGGTATTTTTGGGTGTTTGCCTGCTAGTTTTGTGAATAAAGTGTAAAATTAATGCAAGAAGTTGGCTTTACTTCTTGCATTTGCCATTTATTTATAATATAATTAATTATATTTGTTAAAAAGGTGTTAATGTGATGGATATATTAAAAAAAGGTATTAAAACGTTTTTTACCACTATTATTGTTTGCATAATTTGTTTTTTTCTGGTTGTTTCCTTTAATGCACTAAAGATTGGCCTGTTTTCACAAGATATTGGTTATGACGTTTATGGCAAAACCGAGGAAAATGCCGACCCCGAATATTTATATTCTTATTACATAAAGGATGGCGAAGATCTAAAGGCAGAGGATTATGAAAAGCAGGGCTATCAGCTTTTTAAATATTCCATCCGTTCAGAGGTTGAAAAAGCACCCGAAATTTTTTGTAGTGTTTTTTCACAGATTTTCTGCTTTGTTATTTTAGTTTCGTTTATTTATAACGAGCTTTGGAAAGCGGGCAATAAGGATTTTGAGGCAGAGCGTCTTTACGGCACAGCCATTAATAAATTAAAGGGGTTATATATCGGTTTAATTGCGGTTGTTCCGTCAGCTGTGCTTTTAACATTTTGCCTTGCTATGAAGGATACAATTACGGCAAAATTACCGATTGCAATTTTCACTTTTTCTAATTGCTATGCTTACGAAATTATTTTTTCAATTACAAATGGTGCGGTAAATTGGGCAGACGTTCAGTGGTGGCAGGCTTTAGTTTATTTTGCAGTGCTGATGATTATTCCGATAATTGCACTGGTTTCTTATATTATCGGTTATAAGGATATTTCGCTTGCGGAAAAGCTTGTTTATAAAAACAACAAAAAGATTAAAAGAGGTTAATTTAAAATGGCGGGTTTATTTGGCTTATTTAATTACGAGAAGGAAGGACCTGGTATTGCTAAAAATGCCCCTAAAAAGCACGGCTTTATCGTGTTTTTTGAAACCTTTTTTCGCAATTTTTGGAAGTTTATTCCTATTAATCTTGTTTACTGTCTTATAAACGTTCCGGTTATTACCAATGGGTTTGCTAATGTTGGCATAACACACGTTGCACGTAATACAGCAAGAGATAAGCATTCATTTGGTCTATCGGACTTTTTTGAAACCATTAAAAAGAATAAAAAGCAAGCACTGATTGCGGGTATTATCAATTCAATAGTTTACATACTTATGATAATGAACCTTGTGTTTTATTGGTTTTATGCAAAGAATATTTTACAAAGCATCGGTTTTGGCTTTGTAATGGCAATTTTCTTTGTTTTTTCGGTTATGTGTTACTATTTATGGACACTGATTATAACCTTTGATTTCTCCTTAAAGCAAGCGTATATGAACAGCTTCCGTTTTGTGTTTGTAAACTTAAAATACAATCTGCTTTGCTTCTTTACTATTGCTTTGGTTTATGCAGTAGCGATTGCGTTGCTTGTAATTTTTCCAAATTTCTTTTTCGCTATTTTACCGATTGAAATTCTTTTGTATCTAACCATTTTCCCTTGCTTTAAGGCGTTGCTCGTTCAGTTTTGTACCTTTCACTCAATTAAAAAGTACATTATTGACCCTTATTATGAAGAGCACCCCGATGAAGACATTGAAAAGCGTCACGATTTAGGACTTAAAACCCCTGAAGATGAGGTTGAGGAAGAATCTGATGAAGACGATGAAGATGGCGATGTAATTTTTAATGATTAAAACGCATATACTCCTTTAGAGCTTTCTAAAGGAGTATTTTTTATGAATTGCAGAATTGCTGAATTAAGAAATAAACAGGTAGTATGCGTTAAAAACGGCAAGGTGCTGGGCTATATTTCTGATATTGAGCTTGATACCAAAAGCGGTACGCTTATTTCACTTATAATATACGGCAGACCACGCTTTTTTGGACTTTTCGGCAAGAGCGAGGATATTGTTATTCCTTGGTGTGATATTGAGGTTATAGGTCCTGAAACGGTGCTTGTTTCTAGCGATTCGCCGTATTGTGTTACAAAATAAATTTTTACCTTTTTTAAATTATAAAAATGTGGGCAAGTTATAATAGGAGATGATTTTTCTTGAAGCTTGCACGCATTTTAATTAAAAGTATAACTGCGGTGTTTTTAATATTCGCTATTGTAATTTTTTCGGGTGTAATTTATTTGCAAAACACCGTTTCAGATGAATATAAAATCAAAAAAGGTGAGGGGCTTAATATTGATAGTCTAGTGCCGATTGTGGCGTCCTTTAATGGCTCTGCTTTAGCCGAGGCATCTCAAGGTCGTAAGGTTGGCGACAGTTTTTTGGTTGATTTAAAGGCATTTGGCATAATTCCGATTTCTAAAATCGACGTTGAGGTTGTAGACGAGCTTCACGTGGCGGTTTTGGGTTCACCATTTGGTATGAAAATTTATACAAACGGCGTAATGGTGACATCACTTTCGGACGTGCAGACCGCAAACGGTGTTGAGCGTCCCGCCAAAAAAGCCGGCATAAAGCTAGGGGATTATATTTTATCTATAAATGGACAAGCAGTAACAACAAACGAAGACGTTATGTCTATTGTTGAAAAGTCAGATGGTAAAAAACTCAGCTTCGAAATTTTGCGTGGCAACACTAAAATTTATATAAATTTTTGCGCTGTTAAATCAAAAGAAACAAGTAGCTATAAAATAGGCCTTTGGGTTAAGGACAGCTCTGCGGGTATCGGAACGCTAACCTTTTACAGTCCCGTTAATGATATTATATGCGGTTTAGGGCACGGTATTTGTGAAGAGGAAACAGGCGAGCTTATTAGCATTAAGTCGGGCAGTATTGTTGAGGCACAGATAATTTCATCTGAAAAGGGTGAAATCGGTGCACCCGGCAAGCTTAACGGAAGAATGTTGTTTCAAACTGTCGGAGTTATTGAAAAGAATTGCCAAATGGGTGTGTATTCTAGGCTTACCGGTAAATTAGAATTTTCAAACCTTACAGAAATTGCCCTAAAGCAAGAGGTAAAAAACGGCAAGGCACAAATATTATGCACCATTGACGAAAGCGGTCCAAAGCTATATGACTGTCAGATTGAAGTGCGGTCATCTGCTTATCATAATAAGGTGCAAAATTTACTTGTTACTGTTACCGATAAAAAATTGCTCGAGAAAACCGGCGGAATAGTGCAAGGAATGAGCGGCAGCCCGATTTTACAAGACGGAAAGCTAATAGGTGCCGTTACTCACGTGCTAATCGATAACCCAACAAAGGGTTACGGCATTTTTGCGGAAAATATGCTCGAAACCGCACAGTTTGTGGCAGATGAACAATTAAATAAGGTATCGTAAAGGCATGAAGCCGTTGCAGAACATTAAATTTCTGCAACGGCTTCGTGTGTTTTATTTATAAAATTTATATCATTTTGTTTCGGAAAGGTATTGCTTGATACTTTTACCGATTTTTCGTTTAAAAACTGTTCTGAAATAACCGACATCTGAATAACCGCAACGGTAAGCAATTTCTTTTTGAGAAAAATAGTCGGTTTCCAAGAGGGTTTTTGCGTACTGAATTCTTAAAGTGTCCAAAAAATCCTTTGGCGATGTGCCATATACACGATTAAATTCTCGGCGATAGTAAGCGGGCGATACACACGCCTGTACAGCTAAGTTATCGATTGAAAGCTCGGGGTTCCAAAAATTTTGGCGCATATGTTCAGCTGATTCTATGATTCTGTTATCTTTTGGATTGGAAGTAAAACCAACATCACGGGTAAGCTCGGATAAAATCTCATATACAACAGAAGTTATACGGTAGGCCGAGCCGATATCATTTTCATATTTTAGGCATAATGCTTTTGTAAATAATTCTTTGTATTTTTGGGCATCGGGCACTTTGAACACCTGAATTTCTTCCATTGCGTAATTGATCATATTAAAATGAATTACAAGGATATCTTCTTCAAAATTGTTTCGCTCGTATGCCACACCTGCGGGTATAATACAAATACTTGTTGGTTCGAAAGTGATGGTTTTACCTTTGCATAAATATTTGCCCGCAGTTTTTAATCTTAATGATATAGCCGAATAGGTGCGTGCAGGCACAAAAACCTTTTCGTGTTTTTGGTGGTAGTTTAAAACATCTGTAACTGTAATAGCAAGATTTTCGGGTAGCATTGTATCACCTCAAATTGATTTTAACAGTTTTTGTAGCGAAAATCAACTGTTTTATAGCGAAAATCGACTTGTTTTATATCGGTATTTCTATATAATTTAGTTGTAATAATTTTTGAGGTGAAAAAATATGAATTATTGTTCTAACCCAACCGATTTGCGAATAACTGATATGCGCTTTGTCGATATCGACGGAGCCCCCAAAAGGTGTACTATTTTAAGAATAGACACAAACCAAGGTATTTCCGGCTTTGGCGAAGTACGTGATGCTTCTTCAAAAACATATGCGCTTATGTTAAAAAGCAGAATTATAGGCGAAAATCCTTGTAATGTAGATAAAATCTTCCGCAAAATTAAGCAGTTCGGCGGTCCGTCACGTCAAGGTGGCGGCGTTTCAGGTATTGAAATTGCTCTTTGGGACTTAGCCGGTAAGGCATACGGCGTACCGCTTTATCAGCTTTTGGGCGGTAAATTCCGTGATGAAGTGCGTGTATATTGTGATACCGACGTTGATGGCAAGCACACAGGTCACGATATGGGACTTGCCTTAAAGAAAAGAATGGATATGGGCTTCACGTTCTTGAAAATGGATTTAGGTATAGGTCTTTTACTTGATGAACCCGGCACACTTAATGCACCGCTTGGTTTCATCGAGGATATGAAAAAATATGCAAGTCATATTCTTAATGTTCAAGGCGGAAGCGTTACTGCAGATATGGTAAATCATCAAAAGAGTTATTCTATTGTAACTACTGCACATCCGCATACCGGTATTCATTTAACCGAAAAGGGACTTGACTTCCTCGAAAACTATGTAAAAGAAGTCAGAGAGGTTATTGGTTATGAAGTACCTCTGGCTATTGACCATTTCGGTCATATCTGTGTTGAAGACTGTATTCGTTTTGCGAAAAGAATGGAGCCTTATAATCTTGCTTGGATTGAGGATATGGTTCCCTGGATATATACCGATCAATATGTAAGACTTAAAAATTCTACTACCATCCCCATTTGTACAGGTGAAGATATTTATCTTAAGGAGGGTTTTGAAACCCTTATTAAAGCAGGCGGTGTTTCGGTTATCCACCCCGACATTTTAACCTGTGGCGGTGCTTTAGAGCTTAAGAAAATAGGGGATATTGCTGACGAATATGGTGTTGCAACTGCTATACATATGGCTGAAAGTCCTGTAGCTTGTCTTGCAGCGGTACACACAGCTGCGGCAATGCACAATGTATTAGCGCTCGAATTCCATTCAGTAGATGTTCCTTGGTGGGCAGATATGGTAACAGGAATTGAAAACCCGATTTTCAAGAACGGTTTCATTAAAGTTCCCGAAAAACCGGGTCTTGGTTTTGACGACCTTAACGAAGAAGTGCTTAAACAACACATAAACCCCAATATTCCCGGATATTTTGAACCTACCGACGAATGGAACAGAGAATTTTCTAACGACAGAATTTGGAGCTAAAGGTTATGAATTTTAATGATAGAGAAAAAATAATACAGTTGACACCACTTTGGAAAGGTGAAAGATTACCCGACGGCAGACCTAAGGTAGAGGACAAGTATTTAGATGCCCTTTATGGTATGACCTTAGAAGAAGTTTGGAAACCGATCTTTGTACTCGGTTATGAGCATCAGTTTGTTGGTGGCGGCGAAAATCCGTTGCTAACCTTACATAATGATGACAGAAAGCTCGTTGGCCGTGCTGTTACTTGTACTTACTGTCCTACCCGTCCCGATTTGCATGATGTTCAGTTTGCTAGAGGCGCAGAGGACGGCTTGCAGGGTAATTATAATCAATGGGTTATAGACCATTTATATGAGCGTGATGTAGTCGTATGTGATATGTACGATAAAATTTATAAAGGCACATTTTTGGGTGGCAATCTTACTACTGCTTTACAAAATCGCACAAAAAATGGCGGTGCAGTTGTTTGGGGCGGCATAAGAGATGTTGAACAAATGAAAAAAGTTCCTGATGTTCAGGTTTATTACCGTGGTATCGACCCAACACCCATACGTGAGTTTGTTATGAAGGATTGGAATGATATTACTAATTTCGGTGGGGCAGTTTGCTTACCTGGTGATATTGTATTCGGTGCAGGGGGCGGAGTATTGTTTATTCCCGCTCACTTAGTTGCCGACGTTGTTGAGGGTGCTGCTAAAACCCACGTTAAGGACGATTTTGGCTTTGAAATGATTTGTCAGGGTAAATTTACAACTGCACAAATTGACCGCAACACTTGGACAGAAGAAATGCTTGATATGTTAGTTGAGTGGATAAATACTGATCCAAGAGGCGAGGAATACCGTGACCTTGATTGGTCTAAGGAATATGATCTTGCAAGAAACGGTGACCCAAACGATACTCAGACAGCTCTTTAAGTTGATTTATACCAATTAAGTAAGGAAATGAGATTATGATAGATATAAGCGAAAAAAGAAAATTATATATGGGTGCTTATGAGGAAGATAAAGACAATATTGATATGAAAATTGCCGAAGGTATCGAAAAGTATCGTAAGGGCCATTGTAAAGTGCGTTTTATTGATAACCATGGCAATCCTGTTGCAGGTAAAAAGGTAAAGCTTACACAGCTAACCCATGATTTTAAGTACGGCGCTAATATTTTTATGCTTGATGAACTTGAAAGCGAAGAAGATAATCTCGAATACCGCCGCTTCTTTAAAGAGCATTTCAATCTTGCTACCGTACCGTTTTATTGGGACAGCTTAGAGCCTGAAGAAGGCAAACCACGTTATGATAAAAACAGCAAAAAGGTTTATAGACGGCCTTCTCCTGATCTTTGCATGAATTATTGCGAAGAAAACGGTGTAACCCCTAAGCTTCATTGTCTTGTATATGATAAATTCACTCCTGAATGGTTACAAAAATTACCTTTAGATGAGGTAAAGAAAAAGTATGCGGAGCGTTTCCGTCAGATTGCGGAGCGTTATTCCGGCAGAATGTATGAGTTTGAGGTTATAAATGAGCTACTTCTCGAAAAGGATTGGAACCAAAAAACAAAATTAAGTGATACCAAAGATATTATTGAGTGGTCTTTTAATTTGGCGGATAAATATTTTCCTAATGAAGTTTTGGTTATAAACGAAGGAAATCCAATACCGGCATTATCACGAGATGATTATAGAAATCCTTATTATATGATGATCGAAAACTCACTTCAAAAGGGTGCCAAAATTGATAAAATCGGTCTTCAAAATCATATGTTTACAGGCGCAACTGCTCGTGATGAAGAACAGTATGAGAAATCTGTTCGAAATTTTGATAAGGGCTTTTGCAATCCTAAATCAATTTGGAAGGGCTTAGACGTAATTTCAGAATTAGGTTTACCACTTGAATTAACAGAGGTTACCATTCCCACTCTAGGTGATACTATAGAAGACGAAGAGCTTCAGGCAGATATGTTAAAGCTCTGGTATTCGGTTTGGTTTTCACATCCGGCAGTAGAGGCTATAGTATATTGGAATACTATTGACGGTTATGCTTACGATGATGGGAAATACTGGAATGAGAATAATTGCCGTGGCGGACTTTGGCATCATGATTTAACCCCTAAAAAATCAGCAGAAATGTTGAAAAACCTATTTAGCAAAGAATGGCGTACTAATTTAGAACTAATAACCGACAAGGACGGTTATATAGATTTCCGTGGTTTTTATGGTAAATATGAAGCAACTGTAGGTGGTAAAACCGCTGAGTTTGGTATTCATAAAAATGAGAATAACGGTTATAATGTGGAGTTATAAAAATGGAAAAATACATACCTGTTGTAGTTATTAAAGAATTAGAAGAAACTGATAAGATTTTAACCGCCCTTAAAAACAACGGCATTAACTGTGCTGAAATAACCTTCCGTACTGCTTGTGCGGCCGAGGCGATTGAATATACCTGCAAAAACTATCCCGATATGTCTATTGGTGCGGGTACTGTTATAAACGCCGAACAATGTGAAGCGGCTTTAAAGGCAGGCGCACAGTTTATCGTATCGCCCGGTCTTTCAGTTTCGGTTGCAAATATTTGTAATGAAAGAAATATACCGTATTACCCCGGTTGCGTAACTCCTACTGAAATTATGCAGGCGCTTGAGCTCGGTATTACGACTGTTAAATTTTTTCCGGCAAATGTATACGGTGGCTTAAAGGCTTTAAAGGCTTTATCTGCACCATTCCCGCAGGTTAAATTCATTCCTACAGGCGGTGTTGACAGAAGCAATATTGATGAATTTTTAGCATTTGATAAAATTGCGGCTATCGGCGGTAGCTTTTTTGTAAAAGAAGCACTTGAAAAGATGGAGGGTTAATTTTATGAATAAGGTAGTTACTTTTGGCGAGCTTATGCTACGTCTGGCACCAAATGGATATTATAGATTTTTTCAAAACGACCAAATGCAGGCAACCTTTGGCGGTGGTGAAGCCAACGTTGCGGTGTCGCTTGCAAATTACGGTTTAGATAGTGTTTACGTAACAAAATTACCAAAGCATGCAATCGGACAGGCAGCGGTTGATTCACTTCGTTATTTTGGCGTTGATACTTCTAAAATCGTTCGTGGCGGTGAACGTGTAGGTATTTACTATCTAGAAAAAGGTGCTTCACAGCGTGGCTCTGTTTGCATTTATGACCGTAAGTATTCCGCAATTCAAATGGCAAAACCCGAAGATTTTGATTGGGATAAAATTTTTGAAGGCGCTGACTGGTTTCATTTTACAGGTATTACACCTGCTTTAGGTGAAAACCTTGTAGAAATTTGTAAAGAGGCTTGTATTGCCGCTAAAAAGCGTGGTGTTAAGATTTCTTGTGACCTTAATTACAGAGGTAAGCTTTGGACAAGAGAAGAAGCAAACAAGGCTATGACCGAGCTTTGCAAGTACGTTGACGTTTGCATATCTAACGAAGAAGATGCAAAGGATGTTTTCGGTATTGAAGCCGAAGGGACGGATATTTACGGCGGTAAATTAAACCATGAGGGTTATAAGAGCGTTGCAAAACAGTTGGCCGACAAATTCGGTTTTGAAAAGGTTGCAATTACACTTCGCACATCAATTAGCGCAAGTGATAACGATTGGGCTGGTATGCTTTACGATGGTAAAGATTATTGCTTCTCAAAGTCTTATCACTTACATATCGTTGACCGTGTGGGCGGTGGTGACAGCCTTGGTGGCGGTCTTATTTATTCAATTCTTTCAGGCAAAACAAGTCAGGAAGCTATAGAATTTGCAGTTGCGGCATCGGCACTAAAACATAGTGTTGAGGGCGACTATAACCGAGTATCTGTGGCCGAAGTTGAAAAACTTGCAGGCGGCGATGGCTCGGGCAGAGTACAAAGATAAGATTGGATTGTGAAATTTATGAAAACAGCACTTGTTACAGGCTCTTCAAGAGGAATAGGCAGAGCTATAGCTATAAGATTAGCAAAGGATGGATATAAAGTTTTGGTACACGGCGCAGGAAATATAGCGAAAGCCGAAGAAACTAAAAGTATTATAGAACAAAACGGCGGCTGTGCAGAGCTTATTATTAGCGATTTAACCAATTTGGATAAAACCCGTGAACTTTGTGAAAAGGTCAAAGAGATTGACGTACTTGTTTTGAACGCTTCTCTTCAATACCGTACACCCTGGCAAGAAATTACTCCGGATGCTTGTTATGAACAGTTAAACTGCAATTTTGTTTCTAGTATGATGTTAATTCAAGCTGTAGCAAATAATATGAAGAGAAATGGTTGGGGCAGAATTGTCACTATAGGTTCTGTTCAGGAAGCAAAACCCCATCCTGATATGCTTGTGTATTCAGCATCGAAGGCGGCGCAAACAAATATGATGCAGTCGCTTTCTCTTCAACTTGCAAAGGACGGAATTACAGTTAATAACGTAGCACCGGGTGTGATTTATACCGATAGAAATGTTGAAGCACTTTCTGACGCTGAATATGCGAAAAAGGTAACAGATAGCATACCGGTCGGCTTTTACGGTGAACCCGAGGACTGTGCCGGAATCGTATCTTTACTTTGTTCTGATGAGGGAAGATATATAACAGGACAAAACATTTTTGTTGACGGTGGTAAAAGCGTACAATGAAAATAAAGTTTTTAGGACAAAGTGGGTATATCATTAAAACTGAAAAAACAGAAATAATGATAGACCCATATCTTTCTGATAGTGTAAATCGTGTGGCTGGAAGACCACGAACCTTGCCGATACCTATAAACCCAGAGTATGTTAAATGCGATGCGGTTATTTGCACTCATAATCACTTAGACCATTTAGACCCCGATACTGTAAAGGATATAAATAACGAACAATTTTTTATAACAACAAATGAGGGTAAAATAGAACTTGAAAAATTTAACAAAACAAATGTAACGGTACTCAATATGGAAGACAGTATAACAGTAGGAGATATTGAATTAACCGCTGTTTTTGCCGACCATACTGTAGAAGCTTTTGGTTTAATTGTTAAAGCTGAAAATAAAACCTTGTATTTCAGCGGTGATACCCTTTATAATGAAAAGCTGTTTGATATTGCAAAATATAAGCCCGATATTACATTTATCTGTATAAATGGTAGACTTGGTAATATGAATGTGAATGAAGCACTTGCTGTTGCAAACAAAATTGGTGCAAAAATTAATATACCCAATCATTATGATATGTTTGCTTCTAACAGCGAAAACCCGCTTCTGTTTTCTGAACATATAAGCGGTGGTATGGTACTTGAGTTTAATGAGTGGTTTGGTATATAAATTAAATGAGCATATGATTGCTGATAACGTTCTTAAAAATATCCCTATTACAGATTATCCATTAATGCTTACTTTCGGGGATTATTGCGATTTTAAAATAACAGAATAAATATTTACCCTAAGACAAAATCAATGTCTTGGGGTTTATTTTTGCAAAAATATTATATTGCAAACTTTTAGGTATTTGTTATAATTAAATTAAAAATATGGAGGTGGGATTATGAAAACAATTTCACTTAACGGAATATGGAATTTAAAAGGCAAAAATCAAGCGATAGATGACGGAAATATTATTGATATTGTAGCTAACGTTCCCGGCTGTGTTCAGCTTGATTTATCGAATGAGGGTATTTTACCTAAAGATTTATTTACGGGTTTAAACGTAAAAGCTGCCGACAAATTCGAGGACTACGAATGGTGGTACGAAAAAACATTTGATTGTCCCGAGGTTCTAAAAAATGTTTTTCTTGTTTTCGAGGGTGTAGATTGCCTTCCTGAATATTTTTTAAACGGGAAAAAATCGGTGAAAGCGATAATATGTATATTGCACACGAATTTAAGATAGACGATTATTTAATAAAGGGCGATAACCATTTGGTTGTTCATATTAAATCCGCTACACTTTATGCTGATGAAAAAGATTACACAATAAAGCTTATAGATAATTCAAAAAATCTTGAAGCAAGACATATAAGAAAAGCGCCCCATAGTTTCGGGTGGGATATTATGCCTAGACTTGTTACAGCGGGACTTTGGCGTGACGTTAAAATTGAAATTCGTGATAAACTTTATTTTTCTCAAATGTTCTTTTATGCACCTAATAATAACGGTAAGTTTTACTACGTTTTAGAAGGTGACCATAACGATTTTAAAAATGTTGAAATTGAAGTAAATACCGTTTGCGGGGAAAGTGAGCTTACTTTCCGTATACCCTGTAACAAAAAGTACGGTATTCACTATTTTTGGATAAAGGACGCCAAAAAATGGTTTCCTTACGGTTATGGCGAGCCAAATTTATACGAAGGCACAGTTAAAATTTTATCCGATGGAGAAGTAGTACACGAAGAAAACATTAGCTTTGGCGTTAGAACTGTCGAGCTTGATCGTCGTGATCCAACCGATAATGATAAAGGTCAATTCCGTATTTTAATTAACGGGGTTGAAATTATGTGTAAGGGCTCTAACTGGGTGCCGCTTGATGCAATTCACAGTAGAGATAGTGAACGTTATGATGAAGCATTGGCGCTTGTAAAGGATATTGGCTGCAATATTTTACGTTGTTGGGGCGGTAACGTTTACGAAGACCATAAGTTTTTTGATTTTTGTGATAAAAACGGTATTATGGTTTGGCAAGATTTTGCCATGGCTTGTGCAAATTACCCCGAAGATGATGAATTTAAAAAGAAGCTTGAAAAAGAGGCGACGTCTGTCATTAGAAAGCTTCGTAACCACCCTTCAATTATAATGTGGGCAGGGGATAACGAGGTAGATAGCTGTACTTCAACCTATAACCCCGATAATAACACCCTAACACGTGAGGTTTTGCCAAAATGTATTGAGCTTAACGATTTAGGAAGACCTTTTCTTCCAAGTTTGCCTTATATTACAAGTTATATGTACGAAAAAGGTGAAAGACCGCAGGTTATCGGTTCTAATATGGTTGAAGACCATTTGTGGGGGCCTCGTGATTATTTTAAAAGTGAATTTTACAGCACAAACAAAGCACGTTTTGTAAGTGAAACGGGATATCACGGTTGCGCATCGCTTGAATCAATAAAAAAATTCATAACACCCGATAATATTGACGATTATATTTTAGCATCTCAAATCTCTCAAGCCGAGGCTAAAAAGTATTTTATCGAGCGTATGCGTGTCGGCCGCCCGGATAAGGCCGGCATTATTTGGTGGAATTTGCTTGACGGTTGGCCCCAAATGTCGGATGCGGTGGTTGATTACTACTTCAATAAAAAACTCGCTTATCATTATATAAAACGCTCTCAAGCCCCCTTTGCGATTATTTCCGATGAATTTGATAATGGTGTGCTTCCGATATACGCTTGCAATGACACCTTAAAGACAAAAAGTGTAGAGCTTGTTATTCGTGATATAACCGACAATAAAATACTTTTTGAAAATAGCTTTACAGTTGGTGAAAATCAATCACTTAAAATAGTTGATTTACCTATTGATATCAATAAAAATCGTTTCTTAATTTTCGAGTGGTCGGCAGATGGTGAAAAGGGTTGGAATCATTATCTTTGCGGTAATCCGCCGATTGATTTTAATGAATATTTAACGGTATTACAAAAATTTGGATTTGAAAAATAAGTTTTAGGTGGTGGCGGTATGCTTGGTTTAAAACGTGGCGAGGTTGCGCTTTTTTTACATGAAAAAGAGTGGGAAATTGAAGCCGAGAAAACTATTAAAATACTCAAAACCATTTTGTGTGATATTATCTTCCAAATACAGCACGTTGGAAGTACCGCTATACCGTCTATTAAAGCAAAGCCGATTATTGATATTGCTGTTGCAGTAAACGATTTTAAGGACGTTTTAGCGCTTGAAAATGAGCTTCAAGAAAACGGTTTTTATTGTAGACCTAGTGAAGAAAATAATCAGTTATTATTCGCTTGCGGCAGTCTTTATGATGGCACGGGGGATTTACAAACCCATTTTATTCATTTTGTTTTGAAAGATAGTATGGAGTGGATTAATTACCTTAATTTTCGTGATTATTTAAATTCAAATTTATCTATTGCAAGGGAATACGAAAATTTAAAAATTGAACTTTCAAAAAATAGGTTGAGCCGTGCTGAATATACCGAAGGCAAGGCGGAATTTATAAGTTATACTTTAAGAAAAGCACTTGTTAAATCATACCTTGGTAAAACTGTTCATATTGAAATTGACCGCCCTGTCGGTTACGTTCATAAAAAGAAAAATTATACCCTTATTTACCCGATAAATTATGGATATATACCGAATGTATTAGGCGGTGATGGGGAGGAGCTTGACGTTTATCTACTTGGTGTTAGCGAGCCTATAAAAGAATGTGACGTACATATTATCGGCATTGTCCACCGTGAAAATGACATTGAGGATAAGTTAATTGCGGCGCCCGTTAATATGATATTTTCAAAAGCAGAAATTGAAAAGGCAATCCATTTCCAAGAGCAGTATTACAAAACCTATGTGGAAACATGATAAATGTTGTTTTTCTTTACTTTTAATTACTTTGGTATTATAATAAAGTGACGATAAAAATAGAACTTTGAAAGGTTATTATATTATGAATAACAAACCTATAAAACATAATTACGGCTATTTGTGTGGAATAATTATGCTATTGGTAGCCGTAGGTGTTACGGCATTGATAATTATGTTGTCATTTAATGAAATCACCACTCAAATGAGCTTAATTTTTGCCCGTGACGGCTTTTTTGAAATCATCAAAGGATTGATTTCGTTTTTAGGTGATATTCCCGCAAAGCTTAAATTTGGCAGGGGTATGACCGCCCTTTCTTATGTTGATGGTTTCTGTCTTGCTGCATCAATTTTAGGCTTTGTTCAAGGTGCATTATTTAAAAAGCGTGACTTAATAGCTTAGTGGTGATTTTATGAAGATTTTAGCTTTCGGCGAGGTTTTGTGGGATATTTTTCCCGACGATGAATTTATTGGCGGTGCACCGCTGAATTTTGCTGCTCATCTTTCGAAAATGGGGGAAGAGGCTTACGTTTTAACATCGGTCGGCAATGATGCTTTAGGAACAAAATCCTTGCAAATTATAGGGGATTTTGGTGTTAAAACAGATTACATTTCGGTTTCGGAATGTTTAGAAACCGGCAAATGTCTTGTAACACTCGATAGCAACAAGGTGCCGAAATATAACCTTTTACAGAATGTTGCATACGATGAAATTCCGGTTGAAAATATACCCGACAATTTTGGCGTTTTGTACTTTGGAACGCTTGCTTTAAGAAACGGTTTTAACAGAGATTCGCTTAATAAATTATTAGAAAATAACAGCTTTAAAGAAATTTTTGTTGATGTAAATATTCGACCGCCGTTTTACTCAAAAGAAACGATAGAATTTGCGGTAAGTAATGCAACTATTTTAAAAATCAGCGATGAGGAGTCACCCCAAATTGCCGATGCTTTGGGATTGCGCCTTGATAATGATTTTGCAAGGCGTTTATGCGAAAGATATGAAAATTTAAAGCTGGTTATAATAACGCTTGGCAGCATTGGCTCTTTTTGCTATGAAAGGGCGAATAATAGGGAATACCGTGCGGGCTGTATTGAAACCATAGTCGCCTCTACTGTGGGTGCGGGGGACAGTTTTTCAGCTGCCTTTTTGCACAAGTATTTATGCGGCGCTGGGATTAAGTCTTGCCTCAATTTTGCGGCGAAAATTTCGGGTTTTGTGGTTTCTAAAACCGAAGCAATACCCAATTACAATGTTGAAAATTTTTGAAATTAACGCTCCTTTTAAAAAGGGGCGTTTTTTATGCAAAAAAATATGCATAAAATCTGCTTTTATGCTTGAAAATATGCAGTATATATTATATAATATTAACTGTATAAATTTATGCGAGGTGCATTATGACAAGAAGACAGGCAAGAGAAGAAGCGTTTATTTTAATTTTTGAAAAGGTTTTTAATTCTGATAGTGTGGAAGAAATTTTGGAATTAGCCACAGAAGTGCGTGAGCTTTCACCCGATGATTACATTAAAACCGTTTTTACCGGTGTTTATGAAAAGCTGGACGAGCTTGATGAAACTATTTCGCAGAATTCAATCGGTTGGAATATAAAACGTATTTCAAAAACAGCGCTTTGTGTGTTGCGTCTTGCAATATATGAAATTAAATTTATGGAATCTATTCCGGTTGCGGTTTCAATCAACGAAGCTGTTGAGCTTTGCAAAAAATATGCCACAACTGATGATGCTTCTTTCGTGAACGGTATTCTTTCGACCGTTGCAAAAAATCTTTAATATGACAACGCTTACGGTTAAACAGTTAAATCTGTTTGTTAAGTCGCTGATTGAAGGTGACGTACGGCTAAATAACGTTTACGTAATGGGCGAAATTTCTAACTTTAAAAACCATTACCAAAGCGGGCATTATTACTTTACTCTTAAAGATAATGATGCGCAAATTCGCTGTGTTATGTTCCGTGCATATGCAAGCCGAGTACCTTTTATGGCTCGTGATGGATTGAAAGTGGTTTTGCGTGGACGTGTTTCGCTTTACGAAAAGGACGGGCAATATCAGTTTTATGCTGAAGAAATGCACGAGCAGGGCCTTGGTGATATTTCCTTGCAATTTCGACAGATTAAGGAAAAGCTTGAAAAAGAAGGTCTTTTCGCCGAAGAAAACAAACGCCCGATACCTGCATTTCCAAAACGTATTGCTGTTATAACTTCTGACACGGGTGCCGCTGTGCAGGATATTTTAAATATTACCGCACGACGTTATCCGCTTTGTGAAATAATGCTTTGTCCCGTTGCGGTACAGGGTGAAAACGCTGTGCCTTCAATGATTAATGCTCTTGACAGGGTTTATTCACTTTCAAATTGCGATACAATTATTATCGGTCGTGGCGGCGGCTCGATTGAGGATTTGTGGGCCTTTAACAGCGAAGCACTTGCTAGAAAGATTTATGAATCCCCAATACCTGTAATTTCTGCCGTTGGTCACGAAACTGATTTTACAATATGTGACTTTGTTTCTGATTTGCGTGCACCAACACCCTCTGCGGCGGCAGAGCTTGCGGTGCCTGACAGTGCCGAGCTTCTTTCAAAGCTTAAAAAATGTGACACGCTTTTAAAGAACGGACTGCTTTTAAAATATAATTCACGCAAAGCAAAATTTGATGCGTTGGTTTCACGGTCGGTACTGAGTAAGCCGTTTTATATTACAGAAGTTCGCAATGAGGCGGTTGACCGTTTAAACGAAAATATGCTCAATGCCTTTAAAGATATTGTTATTCGTGAAAAATCACGTTTTGTAAGTAATGTTGCAAAGCTTGATGCGTTAAGTCCCTTAAAGGTGCTTTCACGTGGATATGCAATAGCCGAGGTCGGCGGCAAGACTGTTAAAAGTGTTAACGACCTTAATATTGATGATGAGTTTAAGCTTAGGCTTTCAGACGGTGTTATTAATTGCAAAACCGTCGGTAAGGAGAAATAATGGAAAATAATTTTGAAAACAAGCTTAATGAACTTGAAAAAATCGTAGCAAAGCTTGAAAATAGTGAAATTTCACTTGATGATGCAATTAAGCTTTTTGAAGATGGTGTTAAGCTTTCTGATGACTGCAGAAAAATTTTAGAAACTGCAGAAAGAAAAATTAAAACCTTAACCGAATGTGAAGGTGAAGTTGATAATGATTAATGAATTATTTGCTTTTTATAAGCCTATAATTGAAAACCGCATTGATGAGCTTTTGCCTGAAACAAATGCACCGTATAACGAGGTAGTCAGGGCATCACGTTACAGCCTAAAGCTTGGCGGTAAGCGTATTCGCCCCATTCTTATGATGGAATTTTGTCGGCTTTTTGGTGGCGACTATAAATCAGCACTTGATTTTGCTGTTGCGCTGGAGATGATTCATACCTATTCGCTCATACATGATGATTTGCCTTGTATGGATAATGACGATTTCCGCCGTGGCAAGCCGTCTTGCCATAAAGCGTTTTCTGAGGATATGGCACTTTTGGCGGGGGATGCACTTTTAACTGAAGCTTTTGCCGTTGCCGCTAACGCAAATACAGATGCCGATATAAAGGTTAAAGCAGTTGCTACACTTTCACAAATGGCGGGCTTTAGCGGTATGCTTGGCGGTCAGGTTATTGACCTTTCTTTTGTTAAAAATCCGCCCGATTTGGATTCTCTTTGCGATATGTATGCACGTAAAACCGGCTGTTTGCTGCGAGCAGCGGCAATAATTGGTGCTACTGTTGGCGGTGCTACTGAAATTGAAGTAAATAAAGCAGATATTTTTGCTCAAAAGGTTGGTTTGGCTTTTCAGATTATTGATGACATTTTGGATGTTACTGCTGACCCCGAATTACTTGGTAAGCCGGTTGGCAGTGATGATAAAAACCAAAAAACAACCTTTGTCAGCATTTTAGGACTAGAGGGTGCAAGGGCTGAGGCTAAACGCTTGACCGATGATGCCTTAAAGCTTTTAAATGGCTTTGAAGGTAACACCGAAAATATGAAAGCACTTACTGAGTATTTGCTTCAAAGAAATTTTTAAGGGACTTGTTAGTTTGAATTACGAAATTTTAAATAAAATTAAGTCACCGCAGGATGTTAAAGTCTTAGATTACAAGCAGGTTGATACGCTTTGCGGTGAAATTCGTGACTGTATTATTAATACTGTTTCGCAAAATGGCGGTCACTTGGGCGCTAATCTTGGTGCAGTCGAGCTTACTGTTGCAATTCATCGTGCCTTTAATTCGCCCGATGATGCTATCATTTTTGACGTTGGTCACCAGTGCTATGCTCATAAGCTTTTAACCGGCCGTTTCGACGATTTTAAAACACTTCGCCGTGAAAATGGTATTTCGGGCTTTATGAAGCCTTGTGAAAGTGAACACGACCCGATTATTACGGGTCACAGCAGTAACTCTATTTCTGCCGCATACGGTATTTACCGTGCAAAAAAGCTTAGCGGTGAAAACGGTTCTGCCGTGGCGGTTATTGGAGATGGTGCTTTAACCGGAGGTATGGCGTATGAAGCGCTTAACCATGCGGGTGACCATTCCGGCAATTTTATTGTAATTTTAAACGATAATGAAATGTCGATTTCACAAAACGTTGGCGGTATGTCAAAAAGCTTAACAAAGCTTCGCAATAAAGCACGTTACCACCGCTTTAAATTTGCATTTGGCAGGTTTTTAAATCATATTCCGCTTGTTGGCAAATCGCTTTATAAATTCTTTTACCGTATTAAGGAAATTTTTAAAAGTGCGGTTTATCGACGCAATATTTTTTCTGCTTTTGGTTTTAATTACCTTGGACCTGTTGACGGTCACAACGTTAAGGATATGGAATCGCTCTTTAAAATTGCTCAATGCTATCAGCGCCCAACTGTCATTCACGTTGTAACCACTAAAGGTAAAGGCTATGCCTTGGCAGAAGCAAATCCCAACAATTATCACGGTGTTGCGCCGTTTGATATTAACGTTGGTGTTGAAAGTTGTGGAAAGGTAACATTTTCAGACATTGCGGGACGTACTCTTTGTGAAATGGCTGAAAATGACAGAAAAATTTGTGCTGTTACTGCGGCTATGGGCAGTGGTACAGGTTTATCTGAATTTGAGAAAAAATATCCGGATAGATTTTTTGACGTTGCTATTGCTGAACAGCATGCCGTTACCTTTGCGGCTGGGCTTGCAAAGGGTGGAATGAAGCCATATTTTGCGGTATATTCATCATTTTTGCAGCGTGCATATGACCAAATTATTCACGATTGCGCTATTGGAAATGTTCCGGTAACCTTTCTTATTGACCGTGCGGGTATTGTCGGCGAGGATGGCGAAACACACCAAGGCTTATTTGACGTATCGTATTTAACCTCAATTCCTAATATTTCGGTTTATTCACCAACCTATTACGATGAGTTAATTTATGATATCAATTTAACTGCTATACAGGGTGGTGTTTCAGCAGTTCGGTATCCCCGTGGTTTTGAAATTCCCGTAAACGGTATAGAAATCGATTATAAAAGTGATTACACCGTATTAAAAGGTAATAACGACCGTGTGATTATAACCTACGGTAAGTTGTTTTCTGAAGCGTTAAAGGCCAAAGAAATGGATGATACTATAACTCTTGTAAAGCTTAATAAGATTTTCCCAATAAGCGATTCGCTTGTTAAAGGTCTTATAAATTGCAAAAAGATTGATTTTTATGAGGAAACCGTTAAAAGTGGTGGCATAGGTGAGCATTTATCTGCGCTGTTGTTTGAAAACGGATATAATGGCGAATTTAAAATTCACGCTGTTGATAATAAGTTTGTTCCAATGTCTAAAACCGATTCTGCACTCAAAAAATTAGGATTAGACAGTGATAATATGTTAAGGAGTTAATATGCCTAAAACACGTTTAGATGTTGCCCTTGTGGAACAGGGCTTTGCCGAAAGCCGTGAAAAAGCTAAGGCAATAATAATGTCAGGTATTGTTTTTGTTAATAATCAAAAATCGGACAAAGCAGGCAATACCGTTAAACCCGATGACGTAATTGAAGTAAGGGGTAAGACCCTTAAATACGTAAGTCGTGGCGGTTTAAAGCTTGAAAAAGCAATGCAGGTTTTTCCGATTACGCTTGAAAACGCTATCTGTGCTGATATTGGCGCTTCAACCGGCGGTTTTACCGATTGTATGCTTCAAAACGGTGCTGTAAAGGTTTATTCAATCGACGTTGGGCGTGGTCAATTAGCCTGGAAGCTTCGTACGGACGAGCGTGTAATTAATCTTGAAAATACAAATTTCCGTTACGTTACCAAGCAAGAGGTTCCTGACGAGTTAGATTTTGCTTCGGTTGACGTATCCTTTATTTCACTTTATCATATTTTTCCTGTTATGCGCACACTTTTGCGTGACGGAGGTGAAGCGGTTTGCCTTATTAAACCACAGTTTGAGGCGGGTAAGGAAAACGTTGGCAAAAAGGGTGTCGTAAGGGATAAAAACGTTCATATAGACGTTGTAAATAAAATTATTGATTTAATTCTTGAAAACAATTACACACTTTTGGGTCTTGATTTTTCACCGATTAAAGGGCCCGAAGGAAACATTGAATATCTTTGCCACATCAGAAAAACCGATACTGCTGAAAATCTTTGTGAAATATCGGCAGAAACGGTTGTGGAAAATTCTTATAACGCTTTGAAGGAGGGATAATTTTGGTTATCGCAGTTTTACCCAATCTTGATAAACGTGGTGCGGCTGAAGTTGTTGAAAAGCTTGGCGCAATGCTTAAAAAAGAGGGGATAAAGGCTTATTTGCCGGATACGATTTGCAGTTCAAATTATTTGCACGTGCCGGAAGATGAATTATATTCATTAGCAGATGTTATTATAACGGTTGGCGGCGATGGTACAATTATGCGTTATGCAAAACGTGCCGCTCTTGATAACAAGCCTGTATTAAGCATCAATGCAGGGCGTATGGGATATCTTGCTGATATTGAACAAAACGAGCTTTCGCTAATTTCAAAGCTTATAATCGGTGATTATCGCATTGAAAACCGTATGATGCTTGACGTTGCAGTTTATGAAAACGGTAACCTTGTTGGTAATTATTCCGCCCTTAATGATGCTGTTATTACAAGCGGTTTCATTTCTCGTATTATAGATATATCTGTAGCGGTCGAAAACGATGCAATTAATTATCGTGCAGACGGTCTTATTGTTTCAACCCCAACAGGCTCGACTGCTTATTCAATGTCGGCAGGGGGACCAATTATTGACCCCGCAACCGAAAATATTTGCATAACACCGATTTGTTCACACTCATTATCTGCAAAACCAATTTTGATGAGTGCAAACACAACATTGTCGCTTAAATCGTTTTCTAAAAAGCGTGCAGAGATTTATTTAACAGTCGACGGTCGCAAGGTTGCAAACGTTAAACCGTTTAGCGAAATTAGAATTACAAAATCGCAGAACACGGTTAAATTGATTCGTTTAAGCAACCGCTCGTTTTATAAAACAATGTCTGTAAAATTCAGAGATAGCAGGAGTGTTTAATTTGAAAAACAAAAGACAAAGCGAAATTCTTTCAATAATCGAACAAAAGATTGTTTATACACAAGAGGACCTTCAAAACGAATTGCTGGCACTGGGTTATAACGTTACACAGTCAACCGTTTCACGTGATATTAAAGAATTAAGGTTGATTAAAACACACGACAGTCAGGGTAATTACCGTTATGTTTCGGCGACAAAAAAGTCCGAGGATACAAGTCATTATCACGATCTGTTTATTAAGTCGGTTAAGAGCGTTGATTGTGCGCTTAATAACGTTGTAATTAAAACTCATTCCGGTATGGCTTCTACCGCTTGCGTGGCGTTAGATGATATGTTCGGTAATATGATGCTTGGCTCGCTTGCGGGCGATGATACGATTGTTATTGTTACTCGCAGTGAAATGCATTCAAAGATTTTAGTTGATAAAATCAACAATATTTTATAAATCGGCGGTTATTTATGTTAAAATTTCTTCATATTGAAAATATTGCCGTTATCGAGCGAACCGATATTGAATTTAAATCGGGCTTTAACGTGCTTACGGGTGAAACCGGCGCCGGTAAATCAATATTAATTGATGCAATTAATGCGGTTTTGGGTGAGCGTGTTTCTAAAGAACTTATCCGTAACGGTTGTGATAACGCACTTGTTTCGGCGGTTTTTTGTGACTTTGACGCTCAAACCCTTGAAAAGCTAAATGAATATGATATTTCACCCGATGAAGACGGCAATTTGCTTATCACACGTAAGCTTTCGCTTAACGGTAAGGGATTAATAAAGGCCAACGGTATGCCGATTACCGCAACTGTTTTGCGTGACATAGCGCAATGCTTAATTAATATTCATGGTCAGCACGATAATCAAGCCTTGCTTGTGCCGGAAAATCATTTAAGTTATATTGATGCTATTGCAGATAATGGTGATTTAATTGCGGATTATTATTCTGAATTTAAAAATCTTAATGCAATTCGTAAAGAACTGCGTGAGCTCGAGATGGATGAGGATGAAAAGGCCCGAAAGCTTGATATTTTAAATTATCAAATCAACGAGATTGAAACTGCAGGCATTAAGGTTGGCGAAATTGCAGAGCTTAAAAATCAGCTTAAAATTGCAGAGAGTTACGAAAAAACCTTTAAAGCTCTGACAAACGCTGAATATTATTTGTGCGGTGATGACAATACCGACGGTGTACTATCTAGCTTGAGAAACGCCGAAAAGCAACTTATTATTTCAGAAGCAGTTAGCACCGAAAAGCTAAATGAAGCATTGTCTTTGCTAGAAGATTTGCGTTTTGAAATCGGCAGTTTTTTAAATAATTCCGAATATTCACAGCTTAATCCCGATGAAATTAATCAAAGACTTGACTATATCACCCGTATTGTGTTAAAATACGGCGGTAGTGAAGAAGTTGCCATTGAATTTTTGGTGAATGCAAGCAGGGAACTTGAATCCATCCAAATGTCTGACAAGCGCATAATTGAGCTTTCTGATTTGTTGGATATTTCTACTGCCAAGCTTGTTGATTTAGGTGAAAAGCTTAGTGATAACCGCAAAGCCGCTGCTCAGAGCTTTGAAAAACAGGTTTGTGACGTTTTAAAAGAGCTGAATATGCCCAACGTTAAATTTGCGGTTGATTTTCAAAAAAGTAAATATACAAAAATCGGTTGCGACGCAGTTGAATTTGTTATTTCTGCCAATGCGGGTGAAAATTTGAAGCCATTACATAAAATTGCTTCAGGCGGTGAGCTTTCACGTGTTATGCTTGCTATTAAGAGCGTACTGTTGGATAAGGACCCTGTTGGCACTATGATATTTGATGAAATCGATACCGGTATCAGCGGTTACGCAGCAGATAAGGTTGCACAGCAATTAAGATACGTTTCCAAGGCAAGACAGGTTATATGTGTTACACATTTGGCTCAAATTGCGGCTGTTGCTAACGAGCATTTGTTAATTGTTAAAAGCACCGAAAACGGTCGCACCTATACAAACGTATCTTCGCTTGATTATAAACAAAAAATTTATGAAATTGCCCGCATTATGTCGGGTACCGATATTACGGAAAACTTATATAATTCCGCTAAGGAACTAATAGACAGGAGTATTTGAAATGAAAATTTATGACGAACTTGTAGCCCGTGGTCTTATTGCGCAGGTTACTGATGAAGATGAAATTCGTGACCTCGTAAACGAGGGTAAAGCAACATTTTATATCGGTTTTGACCCGACTGCAGATAGCCTTCACGTTGGTCACTTTATGGCACTTTGCCTTATGAAGCGTTTACAAATGGCAGGTAACAAGCCTGTTGCGCTTATCGGCGGTGGTACAGGTTATATTGGTGACCCCTCCGGCAGAAGTGATATGCGTTCTATGATGACACCCGAACAAATTCAGCACAACTGCGATTGCTTTAAAGAACAGATGAGCCGCTTTATCGAATTTGGCGAAGGCAAAGCTCAAATGGTTAATAATGCTGACTGGCTTTTAGACCTTAATTATATTGACCTTTTGCGTGAGGTTGGCGCTTGCTTCTCGGTTAATAATATGCTTCGTGCTGAATGCTATAAGCAACGTATGGAAAAGGGTCTTTCTTTCCTTGAATTTAACTATATGATAATGCAAAGCTATGACTTCTATCATCTTTACAAGGAATATGGCTGCAATATGCAGTTCGGCGGCGATGACCAGTGGTCAAATATGCTCGGCGGTACTGAACTTATCCGTAAAAAGCTTGGCAAGGATGCTTATGCAATGACAATTACATTGCTTCTTAATTCTGAGGGCAAGAAAATGGGTAAGACAGCTTCAGGTGCTGTATGGCTTGACCCTAAAAAGACTTCACCTTATGAATTTTATCAATATTGGCGTAACGTTGGCGATGCTGACGTTCTTAAGTGCATCAGAATGCTTACGTTCTTGCCTTTGGAAGAAATTGACAAAATGGATGAATGGGAAGGCAGTCAGCTTAACACCGCTAAGGAAATTTTGGCGTATGAGCTTACAAAGCTTGTTCACGGCGAAGAAGAAGCTGAAAAAGCTCAAACCACTTCACGTGCAATTTTTGCGGGCGCTGGCAGTCACGAAAATATGCCTACTACCGAATTATCTAATGACGATTTTATTGATGGAAAAATCGGTGTGCTTTCAATGATGGTTAAGGCGGGTCTTGCGGCTTCTAACGGTGAAGCAAGACGACTTGTTCAGCAAGGCGGCGTAAGCATTAATGATGAAAAAATTACTGATGCTTCATATTCACTTTCAGTTGCTGATTTTGATAATGAAATTATCCTTAAAAAAGGTAAAAAGATTTTTAATAAATATATTGTAAAATAAAACTAAACCCCCGAAAAAATCGGGGGTTTTTGTATAAATTACCATATAATCGGCAAAATAGCTTTAAGGAGCTGATAAAATGGTAAATTTTAATGAATCAAACACAAAAACAAATTTAATGCGTGCTTTTGCAGGTGAATCTCAAGCAAGGAATCGTTATACCTTTGCAGCAGAAATTGCCAAGAAGCAAGGTCTATATGTTATTGAGGCTGTATTTAACCTTACAGCCAATCAAGAGCTTGCACACGCAAACGTATTTATGAAGCATTTGAGCGACTTTAACGGCCAAAATATCGAAGCTGACGGTACTTTTCCGGTCGAAGTAACTAATTCGGTTGTGGAGCTTCTGGAAAACGCTCACCATAACGAAACTGAGGAATATGAAAACGTATATAAGCAATTTGCTGATGAGGCCGAAAGGGAAGGGCACATGGCTGTTGCAGGCTCGTTCAAGGATATTGGAGAAATTGAAAAAGAGCACGCAAGACGTTTTAAGCTTTTTGCTGATTTATTAAAACAAAACAAGTTGTTTGTAAGTGATATTGAATGTGAATGGATGTGCCTTAATTGTGGACATATTTATAAAGGTACTAATGTACCCGAAGTTTGTCCTGTATGTTCACACGCTAAAGGCTATTTTGTAAGAGTTGAATTAGCACCCTATTTTGCAGAAAACTAGTACTTTGTTAAATAATTAACAAAGTATGGGCAACAGGGTAGTCAGATAGGCAATAAAAAAGAGCACCTCAATTAAGAGATGCTCTTTTTGGTGCCGGTGGCCGGACTCGAACCGGCACGCTGTCGCCAGCGGTGGATTTTGAGTCCACTACGTCTGCCAATTCCATCACACCGGCAAATTTATTCGACCTTGCTATTATACATTAAATATTATTTAAAATCAAGTATTTTTTACAGGAAAATATAAGTTTTTGGCTAATTTTTTGAAAAAGCCCAAAAAAGCCATCGAATAGAAATTTTTCTAACATATAAAGTATCGTTGAGAAAATTTCCATTCGATGAGAATTTTTAAAATCTATCCGATAAAAATGATTTTAATGTATAAAGCATTGAAAGTTTAAAAACAATTTTATAATACGCTAATTTTCAATTGAATAATGTTATGATAGTTAAAATGGTAAAATGGCAGTTCAGGCTGTAATTAGCCCATAAACCGATATTTTACCTTAATTTTACTCCCCTCAATTATACAAAATATTCATTTTGTATAATTCGCAATTAAATTTTTAGAGGGTCACCTATCTTATTAATTATTATACATATAATATGTTTAGTTTAATTATTATTGATAAAAAAACACTATCCATTGTTTTGGATAGTGTTTTTAGTTAGAAAATTATTCATCGCAGCAAGGATCGGCTTTTTCAGATTCTATCGGCTTAGGTGCAGATTTTGTAACATCGCCTATTCCGGTAGTTTCACTGAAAATTGCGTTATTTGTAACTGCATTAACAGCATCTGTTGGAATTATAAGCTTTGCAGCCGTACCGTCTGCTAATTTAACAAGCGCTTCATATTTTTTAAGCTCTAAAACAGCGGCATCAGCGCCGGCTTCTTTTAATGCAAGCAAACCGTCAGCTTCGGCCTTTTTAGCAAGATAAATTGCCTTGGCTTCACCTTCCGCACGAGCAATACGAGCATCACGTTCACCTTCAGCGGCCAAAATCATAGCCTGTTTATCACCTTCTGCACGAGTGATTGCAGCAGCTTTATGACCTTCGGCTTGAAGCAAGGTTTCACGGCGGTCACGCTCGGCCTTCATTTGCTTTTCCATTGCGTTCTGAATTTCTTCAGGAGGAATAATATTTTTAAGCTCGACACGGTTAACCTTCATACCCCACTTGTCAGTTGCTTCATCCAAAATAGCGGTCATTTTGCCGTTAATAGTATCACGTGAAGTTAAAGTGCCGTCAAGCTCAAGTTCACCAACAAGGTTACGTAGTGTTGTTGCAGTTAAATTTTCAAGAGCGTTTATGGGGTCAACCACACCATAAGTGTAAAGTTTGGCGTCAAAAATGCGGTAGTAAACAACCGTATCTATGCGCATTGTAACGTTATCTTTCGTGATAACTGGCTGTGGTGCTGAGTCAAGCACCTGTTCTTTAAGTGTTACACGGCGTGAAATACGCTGAAGGATGGGAATTTTAAAGTGTAAACCGGCTTCCCAAGTGGTTTGGTATTTACCCAAAAATTCAATAACGTATTCAGTAGCCTGAGGAACAATTTTAAGGCATGAAAGTAAAAAGATAATAATAAGTGCGATAAAACCGATTACAAATGGCATAAATTACATCTCCTTCTTAATTAGTGCAGCCATAAGCTTTTTGTTTTTGGCAAAGGTTGGTAAAAACATATTAAAAGAATTAAGAAAATGTTTATCACCGCTGAGCATTTCACGTATTTTGGCAGTAACATTGTCGTTTTTATAAGCGGCAGCTGCCAAAAGTGCGATAATTGTGTTTATAGTATCATTGTCGCCTTGAACATAAAAATCAGCAATGGTATTATAAAATTTCTTAATTTGTTTGGTTGTTCCCTCTTCAAAAAGGCGAACCAAACGAGGAACCAAATGCTCGCCAAAGAAGTTAAGGTACAAGAAATTGCCGTAATGAGCAACGTGAGCCTTGTATTCGTCTTTAAGCGCCGGGAAAATATCAAGCATTTTCTTGGTTAAAGCATTAATGTTGTTATCGATTCCCTTTTGTGCAGTGGGTAAATCAATAAGGTTGTTTACAGCCCTTTTCTGTTTAGCAATACCGAATTCTTTTCTTAAAGCATCGGCAAAGTCAATACCAACGGCTGCGGCATCCTTTGCGGTTTGGCTGTCATCAAAAAGCCAAGCGCTAATTTGTTTATAGTCTCCAACTGTGTCGCCGTCTATATCAGCAACAGCGATTGTATACAGTTGTTTTTCATCATTATATTCAATTTTTACAGATTTAGTATCATTTTTAAGAATATTACCATCAAGCTTTAAATTAGCTTCTTTAATAACCTCTTGCATTTCAGCAAGTACAGAATCAAAATATTTGTTTTCCAAAAGAATTCACATCCAAATTATATATTTCTTTTATTATACACTATAATTTAACATTTGTCACCAAAAATTTATTGTAAATATAAAAATGTTATTGTATAATAAATTTTATAAAGTTAGGGAGCTGAATTATGAATCTTGCCGACGTAAAAACTATTGAATTGTTATTAAAACCTGCGGGTTTTGACTTTAAAAAGTCCTTGGGACAGAATTTTTTAATTAATGAAGCGGTTTGCCCTGCTATGGCAAAAGCCGCTTGTGATGAAAACACCGGCGTTTTAGAGATTGGTCCGGGTATAGGCGTATTAACTGTCGAGCTCTCAAAGGTGGCAAAGCGTGTTGTTGCTATTGAGCTTGATGACCGACTTCGTAAGATTTTACCTAAAACTCTTGCAGAATGTAATAATGTTGAGGTAATTTTTGGCGATGCAATGAAGCTTGATTTGGCGGGGATTATTGCTGAAAAATTTGCCGATTGCGATAGGGTTTGCGTATGTGCAAATCTTCCCTACTATATTACTTCTCCCATTATTATGATGCTGCTTGAAAGCAAGCTACCTATTGATAACGTTACTGTTATGGTTCAAAAGGAAGCGGCGGAACGCCTTTGTGCAGAGGTTGGCTCACGTGAATCAGGTGCGATTACGGTTGCGGTAAATTACTATGCCGAGCCTGAAATTTTATTCGAGGTTGACCGCTTTAGCTTTATGCCGCCACCAAAGGTTGATTCATCGGTAATTAAGCTAAACGTAAGGAAAGAGCCCCCGATCAAGCTTAATAACGAAAAAGCATTTTTTGCTCTTGTAAAAGCGGCGTTCGCTCAACGCAGAAAAACACTTGTAAACACCGTTTCTAATACAACGGGTATCAATAAAGATGATTTAAGACAAGCTCTTGAAGAATTGGGGCTTTCCCCTACTGTTCGCAGTGAGCAATTAACCTTAGAGCAGCTCGCTAGTCTATCCAATAAACTCAATTGATGACAAAGACCAACTGACTCGTAATCAGTTGGTCTTTTGTTATTTTACATATTTTTAATAAATAAATCGGCTTTTAAAAGCAATTCCCTGTTGTTTTCATGAGTAAAACAGTTATCCGCTTCGTTAAATTTCATAAGCTTTGCAGATAACAGCTCTTCCTTTTGAAAAATAATGTCTTGATTTTTAAACTCACCAAGAAAATACACAACCTGTTTTTGTACGTCAATAGATGGAATATAATATTCAACAGTTTCTCTAAAACCATCAATTAAAGTGGGATTTAAGCCAACCTCTTCAAAAACTTCACGCAATGCGGTTTGAGTTTCAGTTTCACCCGCTTCGACGTGACCTTTTGGAAAGCCGTAAAATCCGTTAATGGACTTAATGATAACGTATTCGATTTCATTATTTTTGCGGGTAAAAACAATTACACCGCATGATTTTTCATATTTCATATATTCCTCATACCTTTACAGTTGTGCCAAGATGGAAGGAGTAAATCAGCTTTTCTTTAACGGGCAGTTTAAAAAGCTTTTCGGCGGCCAAAGCGTAAATTTCAAGCTGCATACCGTAAGCTTCAGCTAAAGCTGAGGGCTCCTCTACCCTGTCTGTTTTAAAGTCAAGAATTACGATACCATCATTTTCGATAATTAAAGCATCAATAGCACCTTGAATAATAATCTTTTCATCATTAAATCGACTGTCGAGCGTTTTATCAATCAAGGTTGCCGAAACCTCGGTTATAAAACGCATTTCACGCTCAAGCTTTTTAGCGGATTGAATTCTTTCAAAAATTTCGCTATCAAAAAACTTTATTAATGCCTTGCGGTCAAGAGAATTAAACTCGTTTTCGCTGATAAACTGCCACTCGTACAGTCGCTCAATTTCGGTATCAATATCGTTGAATTTGCTGAAGTCGAAATACTGCATTACTTTGTGCATAGCAGCGCCCTTATCAGTAGCAGTTAGATTGTCTTTACTCATAAAAGCAGGTCGCTGTGAAAAGGCAAATTTATCGCTTTCGGCCTTGTTTGCAAGCGCAGATACCGAGGTTTTTGAGCGCATATTAAGTATATCTGTATATGGATATACAAAACGTGTATTACTTATAATGCTTTGTGTAATATCATCATTTGGGCGTGAAATTTCTGTATTGCATACTGCTTCGCTGGCTTTGAGCGAATTGCCGTCTATCACCGAAACATTAACGCTTGAATTTGTTTCGCAAATGCTTAACATATCACCCGCATCACGAAGAATATCACCGTTGGGATGCAATAATAGTGATGGTATAAGCCAATCAGTGAATGAAGATGTGCTATTGAAAAATGCTTTTGAAATTTCACATCCATGCATTATAAGGCGGTTTTTATATTTTTCAAGCGTATTTTCAAAATTTTTAAAGGAAGAAACAATCAAAAGCTTGTCCTGCGTGCGGGTAAGTGCAACATAAAGTAAACGAAGCTCATCCTGCAGAGCACCAATTTTAGTGCTATCAATTATAGCTTCACGTGAAATGGTAGTAACGGGTTGTTTTAAGCATTCATCAAAATACTTAAAGCCCAAACCATATTTAATGCTGTAACAAGCAGAATGCTTTGCATCCTCATCATTAAAGCGAGAATCGGTCCCCGCAAGAATACAGACAGGAAACTGCAACCCCTTTGAGCCGTGGATGGTCATAATTTTAACAGCATTTTGATTTGAGGCCGTAGCTGCTTTGCCGCTTTGGTCAGAAACACGGTTAACGTATTCGACAAAGCGTGATAAATTATTGCCGCCGTTTTGCACAAACTGTTCCGCTATTTCGACCAAAATCAAAAGATTGTTTTTGCGCTTTTCACCATCATCAAATGCAGATATTATGTTTAAAAACTCGGTTTCAATAAAGAGCTTTGTTATAAGCTGTGGAAGCTTATAGCTTACAGAATATAAGCGGAACCTTGAAAGCTTATTCAAAAAATCAATAGCTTTAGCATTTTCATTATTTTTTGCATTAATTACTGCCGAATATAAGGTGCCATCTTTTTTGTTTGCTCTAATTTCTGCAATGTCATCGGTTGAAAATGAGAAAATAGGTGAAAACAAAAGGGTCAGCAGTTCAATATCGGAATCAGGATTATCAATCACCCTAAGCAGTGAAAGCATAGTGGAAATTTCACGGTTATCTGCAAAGGAATCAAGCGAAAGATCAACCGGTATTCCCTGCTGACGAAGTTCATTAATAATATACGGTGCATTGGTAAGAGCACGCAAAAGTATTGTAAAATCGCTGTATTTCGCTTTGCGAAGGTTGTCTTCTCCATCTTTAATTACTTCACCGTCAGCCATAACCTTTTGTATATACTGAGCAATGTGTCTGGTTTCTAAAACCCAGCTTTTATCTTCACAGTCCTTACAGTCAATAATGCTGTAATTTACTGCCGGAGAAGAAACGGCAGGATATTTTGCGGTTGGGATAAGTTGCTCTTCCCCATCATAGTTGATACTGCCGGTTTTATTTGTCATAAACATTTCAAAGAAATAATTTATAAAATCACAAACCTCTGCCTTGGTGCGGAAATTATTAGCCAAAATAATCTTCTGCGGCATTGTTTCGTCGGTGTCATCAACAGAAATATACTTTTGTTTTTTAGACAAAAAGTTTTCGGGATTAGCGCCACGAAACGCATAAATGCTTTGTTTAACATCGCCAACTACAAAAAGCTTTTCTTCAAAATTTGAAAGTATACGGAACAAATAATCCTGCAGATTGTTTGTGTCTTGATATTCATCGACCATAACCTCTTTATATTGTTCTAAAAGGTCCTTGCCGTCATCGCTTACGATAATATTCCCCGCCTCATCCTCACGGCATAATAGCTGTAAGGCAAGGTGCTCAATATTATGAAAGGTAAACATATTTTGCCTACAATATTCATTGTAAATATCATCATCAAGCTCGTACAAAATATCCACAAAAATTTTAACACTGTTATAAAGCTCATTAAATTGGCTGTTAATAAAGTCAAAATCGGCGTAAAACAGCTTATAAAGTGTAGGGAGTGTCTTTTCCTTAAATACTTTAAAAGCCTCTTTAAGCGCTTTTACTTCACGGTATTGAGCTATACCGCCCCTAGCCGCAGGAAGTGACGCAATACTAAAACTGTTTAAGTGGTTGTAAAATACGTCCCAATCACGGGTCTTTGCGCTTTCAAGCAAGGAATCAACATCAGCCGCAAATGCTTCTATTGATGGTAAAAACAGATTTGCAGCATCGGGCACGCCTGTGATATAATCAACCAAATTTGCCAATATTTTTTGCATATCACAAATAGCGGTTTCGGCTTTATCAAAGGCATAACAATACCATAAATTTTTATCGTTAAAGCAACCGTCATTATATGAACGCAGTATTTCATCATACCATTTTTTGGGGTATGGAAGCTGGCGGGAAAACTCATAAACCTTTAAAAGCAGCTCTAATAAATTCTTTTCATCGTACTCACCGCCAACCAAATCAACAAGCCTTAAAAAATCCTTGTTACCGTCAGTAATATAGCGGTTTAAAATAGACAAGGCAACACGCTGATTAATTTCATTAAGGGAAGCTTGATCGCTAATTTTAAAGTCGGGTGAAATACCAAGCTTGTCAAAATTCTCACGTACAAGGTCAATACAAAATGAGTCAATAGTGCCAATTTTGGCATTACCGAGCAAATGCTTTTGGCGTAAAAGGTCAATAGAATTTGGGTTGTTACGGCACTCTTCATCAATGCGCTTTTCAATGCGTGAACGCATTTCAGCAGCGGCGGCGTTTGTAAAGGTAACAATCAATAGCTCGTCGGCATTTATGTTGCGCTTTGAATCCTTAAGTGTGTTTATAACCCTTTCAACCAAAACGGCGGTTTTGCCAGAGCCGGCAGCGGCAGAAACAAGAATATTACCCTTGCGGTTTATGGCTTTTTCCTGTTCGGGCGTGGGATTAAATGCCATTTGCCTCTGCCTCCTTCATAATTTCTAATACTTCAGTGTTTTTAAAATCCGGCACTTCAAAAATTCTGTCATCGGTTATATTACAAATTGCTTTAAAATCACAATATTTGCAGGCGGGAGATTCTCTTCCGTCAATAGGTGAAACGCTAATGTCACCTGAAGCAATTAAATTGCCGGTTTTTTTCATAAGCTTTTCAATATAATCAAAAATATCGCTAAATCCGTTTTCGGCAATGTAAGAATTTGAACGTGCGGAAATGGTGCCATCCTTTTTAAATATAAGCGGCGGCACAAATTCACCTTTATTTTCTTTTTCCATTGCATAACTAAGCTCGCTGTTAGCCTTTAAAAGACCGTTCATTGTAAGACCTTCGGCTTTAACATCACGGCGGGCAGGCATATATAAAATAGCGGCTGCATTATCGTCACAATTACCTTGCGCACGGACAAGCGCATAAAGGTAAATCAGCATTTGCATATTAAGACCGTAAAGCACGTCGGGTAGCTTAAAGCTTTTTGTACCTGTTTTATAGTCGACAATGCGGATATAATCCCCCCATTTGTCAACACGGTCAATACTGCCGTTTATGTTAATAATGCCGTTATCATAGGGAAATTCAAGCTTAATGCCGTCTTTAAAACCAATTTTAAATTCGCAAGCAACCGGTTTAAAATCACTCTGTCTGAAGTCGGCTGCTATATGGCGTACAACCTCTTTTAACGAACGTGAAATACGACTTATTAAGAATTCGAAATGTTCGTCACGAATGTAATCAAATCCGTTTACAAGTGACAAATATTCCTCAATATAATGGTCGGTTAATTCGTTAAGGCGTTCATCGCTAAGCTCGGCAATTTTTTCCTTATAATTGCTTATAATGCGTTCTAAAACGTGGTGTGAGATATTACCACGCTGTAAAACGTTAAATTCGGCGGCTTGAAGCCTTTCGGTACGTAAGCCGTACTTGCAAAAATAAGAAAATCTGCAACGGTTTACGGTGTCGATTTTGGTAGCCGAAAGATTAATGCGGTTGCCGAAAAGCTTTTGTGCGTTTTCTGGGGTAATGTTGTTTAAATCCTTATTAACCGCAGAAAGTATTTTTTGATAATGGTCCTTATCATTCAGCGCATTTGAAAGGGTTAAAACCGCTTCATTATCATTAAAACGACGGCACAGTTCTGAAAAAACTGCCTCTTGGGTTTCAGGTAGTGCGCTACAAAGCTCATAATCGGGCTCTACACATTTTGTGGGATTCAAGCAATCACAAATTGATGTAACAAACGGCGAAGGTAAAAGTTCCTCCCCTTTTGTGTTTTTAGTTGCGTAGCTAATGTAAACACTATCACTTGCACAGCATACGTTAGAATATACAAGATAGTTTTCATCAATAGCAGCGGTAATTACGTTATCAGAAATTTCGATACCAAGCTCGATAAGCTTTTTGCGGTCATTAAGCGCAAGAATACCGCCGTAAGTTGAATTGGTTGGGAAAATACCCTGATTTGCCCCCATAATAAAGGCAACTTTTGGGCGTGCGGGCTGTATACGGTCGGCAGAGCCAAACGAAACTTCATCAATAAATTGCGGTATGGCGCCGACAGTTTCAATCGAAAGTGCAAGGGTTAGCGCTTCGTGGAACTCGGTTTTTGCAATTGATTTTTCTGAAAAAGCGTTAACAAGGCTGTCTAAAACACTCATAAAACGGCTGTAGCCTTGTTTTAAAACGTCGGGTGAAATATCACTGCCAATTTCCTCAAAACGTTCACAAAGGGAAATTAAAACACTTTTAGCATCTGCGGCTTCCAAAAGATTGACAATAGCAGATGCCATTTGCCTTGCGTTATCCTTAAAAGCGTTTTTAAAACTAATAATAGGTTCGATTGCTTTGGTACGCAAACGATTAATTTCGGCAAGACGTGAATATTCGGCATCGGTCATTTCATCAATACCAAAGCCACGTGGGTCCATTGTCCAGTTATCTAGCCAGCTTTTGCCGTTTATGTTCCACAAATAGGTGTAATTTTCAAGCATCGAAATTTCATCGGTGTTTAAATTACTAAAACCGCATTTATGGAATTTTAAAATACTTTCACTTGAAAAATCAAGTGCTGAAATAGCGGCATCAACCGCAAAAGAAAACGGTAAAGTGTTAAGTCCTACACGCTTATCAAAGAAACAGGCAATGCCGTTTTTACGGCAAACATATTCAATAGCCGTCTTATATCTTTCGGTATCACGTGCAACAATAACAAAATCCTTAAAGCGATAGCCCTTTTCACGAACAAGTCTTCTTATATTGCGTGCGACAAATTCCGCTTCGTCAAATGTGGTTTCACATTTGCAAACTGTTATAGAATTGCTTAAATCAGCATTAATTTTATTGCCCGCCATAAGCCGCTCAAGCTGTGAAAGATTTTCATCACTATAAAAGGATTTCTTTAAAATTACAGGCTTTGAAATGGCAACCCTGTTTTTATGGGCAATAGCTTCAATTTTTAAAATATTTTTGCGTAAATTTGAAAACACGTCAAATTCACGTGGGTTTTCAGTGTCGTTATTAATTGCAAAATAAACATCGTCAGCTTGACTGAAAATGCGATCAATAATTTTAAATTGCTGACCTGTAAACGCCTTAAAAGAGTCAAATAATACAGTTTTGTTTTGGAAATATTTAACTGCCTCAAGGTCACGATAAACCTTTGTAAGCATGTCCACAGGGTCAATAAATTTTTCTAATAGCTGTGCATCAAAGTTTTCATAAATTAACGCAAGGTCTAAAAGCTTATTTTTAAGGGTTTGGCGGTCGGTTTTATCGGCTGCTGTGCGAATTTCATCTGCGGTGACGGCGTTAACCTTAAATTCACCAATTGTGTCCAAAACAGTTTTTGAAAAGCTTAATGAATGAGTATATTTGCCCCAAACCTTAAGTTCAGTCTGGAGTGAAGCCAAGGTGCGATTCATTAAAATAATTTTATCACTGTCTGATAAAATTATACCGCACTTGCCACCAATGGTATCAGATATTTTGTCATAAAGTCTTGTAAAGCTTAAAACTTCAACCTTAAGAGCAGAATCATCACCGAGAAGCTTTAAAATTGCACGTTCGGTCTGAAAAGAAAACTGTTCGGGCACAATTAGCACGACTTGTTTTTCGTTTTCAACTTTTTCTTTGATAATATTTAAAATTTCGGTCGTTTTGCCGCTTAAAGGCAGTCCAAAAATAAATTTTAACAAAGTATTCTCCCCTTTCAAGAAAATTATAGCAAATCATCTGCACCAAACTTGTCACATTAAAATTATAAAATTTAAAACTATTGTCAATATAACTGCCGGCACACCAAGTAGCGCAGATGAACCAATGGTTATTGGATTAACTGTTAAAAATAGCCCTGTATACCCTTTTGTAAAATAAAGTATCAGAAGTGTTGCAACCCCTAAAAAAGCGTTAAAAAGCAAAAATTTAAGCGGCTTTTGGCTTTTAAAGGCGAAGCATAAGTTAATAATACAAATCATTACTAAAATTGAATATTTAATAGCAGTCAAAAAAATCACCCTATATATTGTAATGATTTTTTTGTAAAATAATGCTTAATTTGAAAATGCCGCCCCTGTTTGGGGCGGCTAAAAATTATTTTTTACTGTTTGATGAAATATCATTTTCGCCAACAATGGTAAAATCGTCAAAATCGAGATCATCCTTTGCGGCGAAATTGTTTTTGTTACCAAGCTTTTGGAAAGCCATTACTATAATGAAAATAAGTAAAGCAACAACACAAATAGCGGCGATGATAATTGATAAAACTAAAATCTTACCGTTTGTTGAAAGCGTATTAAATCTGGAAACAAAATTATCGGTCTTGGGTGCTGTATTAACGGGCGTATCCACAAGGTGAATATCAGGATAGCGCTGAATACTTCCCTCTTTATTATCATATCTGTAAAGGGCAAAATCACCGTTTACAAAGCAATAAACGTAAGAAAAATCAGACATTTGTGCATTAGAATCCATATACACCTTTACAGAATAATCACCAATTTGTGTATAAGTGGTATAGTATTCTTTGGGCATGGTTACGCCGTCCGGAAAATCAGAGAAAATGTAAAGTATATCGTTTTTAATAATGTGCTTTAGAGTTTCAAAGGTTGAAAGCTCTGAATTATAGATATACGGTGCAATCTCGGTTGTGCCGGTTTCTCTCAAATAGTAAACGGTGTAAACGTTGTCCTTATCACGGAGTACAGGCACCTGCTTGCCGTTAAATTCAGTGGTAGTAGGTGTGAAGCCCTTTAAATATGCGGCTTCGGGTATAGTTGTTACAATTTCATAGCTTTTGCCCGAAATCACGGTTTCATAAGGATTTTCGGGTGTGGGAGGTGTAACAGGTGGCTCGCTAGTTGCACCCTGCTCACGTCTTGTTATAACAACGGTATAAATCTTTTGACTGCCGTCCTGTGCTGTAACAGTAACCTTTACTGTGTTTGCGCCAACGTTTAGGTTTGTAGGGTTTGAAGAAATAGCAACCTTTGCCTTAGCATCAGAGGTTTTAGCATAAAGTGTAATTTTATCAGTTTCGTAAGGAACGCTTGCAGTATAGTTAGTTCTTGCGGCGGTAAAGTTGGGTGATAAAGCACCTGTACTTAACGAAAGCGAAGAAAGATTAGCGTTATTTGGTAATGCAACGTCCTTAATTGTTAAAATTGCGCTTGCATCTTGGAAGGTTTTGTCCTTTAAGTCAATACCTGCATATCCACATTCCTGAACCTTAATAGCAGCAGAGCCAACAGCTATTGATTGGAAGGTGTACTGTCTTGTGAATTTGGTTTCGCCGCTCGGTGATTCAACTTCCTGAATAACACCCGAAGCGCCCGTGTAGCTTAGCTTTTCAGCATCATAAACAAGCTTATAACCAACGGCATACATTGCTTCACCGGGGTTTACAGTTACAGTAACAACAACCTTATCACCAATAGTGATAGTGTTAGAGCTAAATGCAATTACTGTGCCTGCGGCAGAAGCGCTAAATGTGAAAAATGAAGCAATTAATAAAATTGTAACTAAAATTGAAATAACTTTTTTCATTGTAACATCCTCTTTATTCAAGTACTATAACGCCTAAAAGATGAAGGCGAATAGCGGCCAAATCCGATAGTGTGATTGTATTATCACTATTACAGTCAGCGGCGGTAAAGCTGTTACCGTCTAATGTAATAAGTTCGAGCAAATGTAATCTTACAGCGGCCAAATCCGACAAGGTAATAACACCGTCACCGTTTGCATCACCTTTTACAATAATAGGTGCGGGTGGCGGAATATCCTCGGGGTCATCCCCGTCGGGGTTTTCAGGCTCGTTTCCACCGCCACCATCTGGATTTTCGGGGTCCTCAGGGTCGGGTGTTGTGCCACCGTCACCGCCGTCGCCACCTTCTTCGGGTGGTGGGGGTGGAGTTGGCTTTTCGGTGGTAATTGTCAGCACACAGTCAGCCAAAGCATTTACGTTAATTGTGTAATCGTTTGTGTAGCCCGTCGCTGATTTTACAGTAAGTACAACCTTGTTGTCGCCTTGTATAAGGTTAAAGGTCATATCGCTTACAATTTCTGCCGTTTCGGGTACATTAACGTAAATCGTGGTGTCACCCTCAACCTGAAGCGCATAACTGTAAACGTAACGTGAAAAAGACGGTGTAAGACCCTCAACCTCAATCGTGTTAAAGTAATGGTTGTTTTGTTTAGCACTTTTTTCAGGGGCAACAGCCGGTGTTTCTGGTAAAGTATTATCGAGGTAAACCGGAATTCTAAAGGTTAAATATGTTGTTGTATTATCAACGTACATTTTACGCAAGAATGAAGCGGTTGAAACCTGATCGGCAACGTTTTGTGCGTATTGGTGATTGATTTTTGATGGGTCTAAAATATTATAATTTTTGTAAAAATACGTGTCCTGATTATAATACGGATTTGATGGGTTTCGGTTTACGTAACCATCGGCATATTTTTTAGCACCGCCGATAATAGCGGCAGAACGGGTTGTCCACCCAGCATCATAGGCATATTTAGCACCTTTTTTAAGCTTGTCCGCTTCGGTAGTACCGCTTACACCAAAATTAAAGTAGTTATAAACCGTAACCTTTTCCCCATTGGGTGTTTCATATTCAACACCGTGAGCAAATTTTGAACCTTGGCTTCCCTGCTCCTGAATAATCGTTGAAGCCAAAATGTAAGGGCTTACGCCCGATTGCTTTGCAGCCTCCATAATAACATAAGCAAAATCGCCACCATAAAGTAAATCGTTGGGGTCGACGTAATTGTTTGCTAAAAATCTGCCTTTTAATAATTCACGAAGTCCAACAATAGATTGTGAATTAGCATCATAGCTTTGCTTCATAAAAATGTAAGCATCGTTGGTGTTCAAAAAGTTTCTGGGGTCCATATAGTAAGCAATAACCTCACGGTGAGCACCGTACCAACGGCCGTCTGTTACGATATAACTATTTGTGTTCCAGTTATAATAGCCGTTTTCCATTGAACGCCAAGAATAGTACTGATTTTCAACCAATTTTCTCGGGAAAACGTTTTCAAGTGCTATTGCGTGCTGATATGTTATTGTGATTTGGTCAGCTGTAAAAATCCAATTAGGATATTTTTCGTGAAGTGCTTTTAAATATGGGTGATAATTTTCCGGAAATTCTGCAAGCTGTTCTTCAAAGGGTTTTACAACAATATCTTCCTCCTCATCGGGGTTTGGAGGTGTAATTGTGTGAGTAGTGACTGTAATTAAGTCTTCTCTTACATATCCTGTATATGAAGCAGTACCGAGAGAGTATGTAATATTATACCAAACGTATGGTTTTTGGGTTGCGGCGTTAATTTTGCCGTTAATATCATCCTTACTGCTGTTAACTGTAACAGAAGTGCCGTCGTTAAGCAAATAAACTTTTGCTGCGGTTGTGCCGGCATCTGAACGCAAAATAACACCTGTTTTAGTGGTGCCGGGTTCGGTAATAACGCCGATAGTGATTGTAATAGGCTCCTGTTTTTCGCTCTCATCGGGATTAGTTTCAGTATTTGTATCCGTGTTGCTACCGGTGTTGTCGGGTTCCACTTCAATGGCAGTAATCACGGATGAAGACAACGAAAACAAAAGCAAAGCCGAAAGCAAAACTGAAAGCAGTTTTTTAAACAAAGATACGGCACCTCCATAAAACAAAATTATCACGAATATATTATATAATAAAATAATACTATTGTCAATTATATTAAAAAGAACGGAGCTACCAGTTTTTAGTAGCTCCGTTTAAAAATTATAACTTTCTTGCTTCTAAATAAAAACGCTTATCCTCTGCGTGACCCATTGAAAAGGTTTTGCGTGGTAGAGCGCCGTCCTGCTTTACAGCGTCAAATAGCTCATCCTTTTGCATACCATCAAAAATAAAACCAACGGTATTTTCGGATTTGCAAAGCTTATAAACAACCTCTTCACCGTGAATATAATCAGTCTCGCCCTGCGGGTTTTCATCAAGATATTTTTGAAGTGTTGCAACTGCAAGCTTACCGGTTGGTTTAACAGAAATTTCACGAACATTGTCCCCGTAGACACAGGTGAATTTTTGGGCGTCAGGGCCGGTATATTCCCCACCCGTTTTTTCTACAAAATCATTAATTAGCTGTTCGGGGTTTACGCCGAAAACAACACGGTAAATTGGTTCAAACTGCAAGGATTCATCGTGAATATTTACAATTTCCACCAAAGCATATCTTGAATTTTCGGTTTTGTTAATTGCATAACATTCTTTAGCAGTAGCAAGTGAATGATTACCGTCACCAACTGCAAATAGCATTTTGTCATCGGTGTTTTCAATTAGCGCTTCAAGCTTATTGCTTAAATTTTCTGCATATTTGCCATCTATGGCATAGCCTTTAATTGCGCCGCTGTCTTGCATAAGTGAAAAGTCATAAAGCTTTTTAAAAGCTTTGACTTTTTCTGCCAATGGCTCGATTACTGTTTGTTTTTTGTCATCAATTAAAAGCATTATATGGGGCATTTCAAGCGGTGCATCTCGTCTGATTTCAACACGTGGCGGAATTCTTTCCAAAACAGTTGCTTCTGTTGCTCTTATCAGCGCCTTTTCACCTTTTATGTATGAATAATCATTTAGGTCAATAAGCCCAACAACACCACGCCTTATTTGACCGTTTTTAAGGGTTCTTTCAACGTATATGAAAGTATCCTCGACCGTGTTAAAAACGCCATCAGCAAGGTATTTGTGCATATTTTCGTTAATGCCTGCAATAGCGGCAGAATTATCCTTTGAAAGATAAACCTCAGGCAAGATTATATTAAGTGCAGAGGGTGTATTCCCTACTGTATTTTTTACCGCTTGCCAATAATTAGGCTCAGAGGTGTACTGGTCGCATGCAATTACCGACCATTTTTCAAAATTGTTTTTTGGCAATAAAACGTTTGCCGGAAAAAAATGTTTGCTCATAATTATTATCCTCAAAAAATTTGCTGTCACGTGTGTGACAGCAATTAATTATTTATAGTAAGAAAACTCAACAGCGGTAACAAAATCGTCAGTTAAATTAACAAAAACACGAATTTTATTGCGTCTGTCTGCTTTTGAAATGAAATAGTCGAAATAATAGGTATCCTCGGTTGTGGCATAAAAATGTGATGGTGTACCCAGTATTGTAATAACGTCGGTAACGGTAGAATAGTTATCAATACCATTAACGTTAAAATGAACTATATTGCGTGTGTTAAGGTTATTTTCTAAACGAATTTTTGCAATATTACACTTGTTTAATCGCTTTGAAGTATTCGAAGAATTGTAAAACAAAGCATTAAATGAAGAGTTAGCATCTGAAAACTTTAAGGTTATGGTTTCTTTTGCAAAAATATATGAATTTTCATCATATTCACTGCCATTTTGAATTAAAAATTCACTTTCTTTTAGCTTTGCTAAGGTAGTGGGCACAGTAATTTTTTTATCGTTGTAGGTAACGTCAAATTTAAACTTTTTGCCAAGATAAATGTTTGAATAATTTTCTTCATCAAAAAGGCTTATGTCAAAATAATTTGCCATTTTTTTATCAAGTGATACGATATCGGGCAATTCGTTATATGAACCTGTGTCATTTACATTGTCCTTATCTGATAAATCGCTGTTGCCATTCGGTGCCACGCCGCAAGCGCAAAGACTGCAAAGCAATACACAAATTAAAACGGCTGACAAAATTTTTGTTAATTTCATTTAAAATACTCCAAAATATATTATAATTCTATTCTATTAAATAGCCGCTCAAAAGTCAACCCGAATTTACAATAAATTTTTTGACAAAAAACTGCTGATTTCTTTTGTTACACGCTCAGTTTCGACAAGATAGCTTAGACCGTGGTCAGCTTCTTTTACAAAAATCCCGCATCCGTATTCCCCAGCTGTTTTCAAGGCTTCACGGCTCATTTCAACGGGAACAAAATTATCCTTTTCACCGTGAATAAATACGATTGGGATTTTGTTGTCTTTTAATGCGTCGGTTGTAGTTTCATAAATGGAAAATCTACCGAAAATATGAGTCATTGCATTTAAAAAAGGCATATAAAATTTAGCACTAATTTTAAAACGGTCATAACCAACCTTGCGAATTATTGCTTCGGGTGAAGTAAAGCCGCAATCCGAAATTACACATTTGACGTTTTTGGGCAGCCCTCGCTTAAGTGCAAAGGCAACTGTTGCCCCACCCATCGAAACACCGCTTAAAACTATTGATTTCGGGTTGTATTTTTTATTTAAAAATTCAGCCCAATCACGAACGTCAAAGGATTCTTTTACGCCAAAGGTTATAAGCTTGCCTTCACTTTTGCCGTGACTTCGCTGGTCGATAAGCAAAACGTTAAAGCCGTAATCATAATAAAATTTTAATGCACCGCTGAAATCGTGCTTTCCGCTTGAACGATAACCATGCACTAAAATAACCGTTTTGTCAGAATTATTGGTGTAATATCTGCCATAAAGCTTTAAGCCGTCGAACGATAAAATTGATACTTCATCATATGGGTGATTGTCAATAAATTCAATACCGGGGCGCAATTTTTCCAAATAAGGCTTTAAGTAATTTGAGTTTTCAACGTCACCGACTGTCGCATTGTTTTTTCGAACAAATGCCATATTAAAGAATACAAATAATAGCCCAATAAATAGGATTAAAAAGATAATAATTATAAAAAGTATCCACATATTATTCACCAATAATATAATACCACAAATCCCCAAAAAGTACACAAGAAAATAAAAGAAAACCGCAGTTTAAACTGCGGTTTAATATATTATTTTACACGGGTATAAACAGTTTCATCACTGTCGGTATAAATTTTAAGGGTATTATCATTGATAAATTCATACTTTGTTTCAGTAAAGGCTTGATCACCCTCAAATTTAACCAATAAAACATCTTCGGCAAACTTATAATCGGCTGTAACGGTATAAGAGTTTTGCACCGTAGTAACGATTGTTTCTATATATTCATCAATAGTCATACCGATTTGTGATTCAAACTCCTGTGCTGTCATATTGTTTTCAGCGAGAGCAGAGTCAATAGCCTGCCTTAAAACGGTGCGCAATACTGATGACATTTGATTTTTGTCAGCCTTTTCAATTAAAGTGCCCGATGTAGTAAATTCGGTATACAATGTTATCTCAAGCGGACCTTCAACGTTTATACCTGCATCTGCAAGGTCAGATGAAATATCGGTTTTTGCGGTCCATTTACCGATAATAAGCTCCTTAGCAGTTTTCTTTACAGGCTCGGGGTCAGGTTCCGGCTTTGGGTCGGGTTTGCTTTCGTCTTGATTATTGTTTTCAGGTTTGCTTTCGTCAGGCTCGCTTTCATTCGGAGTCTTATTCTCACTAGGTGTAGAAACAGTAGGCTTTGAAGTATCATCAGGCTTGCTGTTTTGACCACCCTTATCCTTACCGCATGCCACAAGTGTAAGCATAAGTGCGGCGATAATTGTTAAAGCAAATAATTTGTTAATAAATTTCATTTGTTTCCACTTCCTTTGTTCTATTAAAGTGTGTTATAATTATAACTGCTGTTAAAAACAATGTCAATTACAAAATAATTACGATTTTATTACAAAATATTATCCACTCTACGGTTAGTTTGTTTTAAAAGTATTGTTTTTACCTTATAATTTGTTTGAAAGGAGTGCTAGGATATGGACAGCAAAAAAATCGGAAGCTTTATAGCAAAAAGGCGTAAGGCTTTAGGAATGACACAATTAGAACTTGCAAACAAATTAAATATTACAGACCGTGCTATCTCGAAGTGGGAAAACGGCAGAGGTCTGCCGGATATATCCTTAATTAAGCCGCTGTGCGACCAACTGGATATAACCGTTAATGACCTTTTAAGCGGTGAAAAGCTGCAGGAAAGCCAAATTGAAGCCAAATCTGAGGAGAATATTATTAATACTCTACAGCTTTCAAACAAAAAGCAAAAAAGCTATAAAAAAATAATTGTTGCGGCTATATTATTAACATTTTTACCTATCATAATTTTGTTTTCATTTTTTTGTATAGATATATATCGGATGAAAAATAATCAGTCTGTATTTTTTAGTACGTGGGGCTATAGCTATGTGCCGCCAATCGATTTAAATTCCGAAAAAATTGAGATTGCGGTCGAAAAATTCGTTACTGATATTAATGATTTAGATTATACTCACTATGATAATGAAAAATACTTTTCCGCTTCGCATATATATCTTATTGAAGAAACAAAAGCAAAACAAGAATACAACGTTTACGCTTGGATATTATGCAAAAGTTATTATACTGACGAAAATGGTGTGGTAAAGGAAGGTAGTGGATTTTCTTGTCCCTATAAATTCATTGTTAAGCGCAATGATGAAATTTACAGCGTTGCGGATGCAATTACACCACGTGACGGCAGTTATTACCCCAAAGATATGAAACGAATATTCCCCTATTATGTTCGTTTAGAGATGGATGAGGTTCACGAAACCGGAACATATGAAAGAGTTGAACTTGAGATTACCGAGCGTGTTAATGAATATTTTAATATAAGTTAAGAAACGCACCCTAAGGTGCGTTTCTTATTTAGCAATTTTATTCTTTTTCTTAATAACCAAAACTATTACAATCGTAACAATGGTAATAACAGCTACTGAAATAATACAAATTAGAATTAATAAAAGATTTAAAAAGGAATCACCCGCTATAATGGTGAATTCTTCACCCGAATTATTTTTCCACAAATCCATTAAATCGAGTTTTAGAGTTTTGGCGTCTTCTTTCTCACCTATTGTATGTTTTGTAATACTTCCATCAAATTTTAAGGTGATTATACAGGAAGAGTAAGCTGTTGATGCATCGGGCTTCCCTACTATACCCGAAATTTTAATTTTATTACCTTTACTTTTCATTGTAAAAGCTTCAAAATATTTTTCGGAATTTGCGCCCTCGTCTGATGTGGCAAGCTCTTGAAAAAATCTTTCTAGTTCATTTAAATTTTTGAATTCAAAATTTTTGGTTGCTTTTACACACTTTATGCCGTCTTCTTCAAAAAATGTAATGGTATAGCCTTCATCCTTTAATTCATCAAGGTCAGAGCCCATAGAAATCAGTTGGTCATATACTTCTTCTGAAATAACCTGCTTATGTGTTGCGCTGCCGCCTTTTGAAGATATGTTGACGGTGTAGGTTTCATTTACGCATGCAGTAAGAGAAAAAGCCAATGTCAAAGCAAGTAATAACAAAGCAATACGCTTAATGTGTTTCACAAAATCACCTCATGTAAACAATTATAACAGTTTTATCGAATAAAGCAAATAGATTTTTAGCATTTAAAAATTTGTAATGAAAAAATTTTAATAAAAAAATCATAATATCGAATTTTTGTGTTGACATTTATTTTTAGTTGTGTTAAAATAGCATAGTCGCACGGAGAGGTATCGAAGCGGTCATAACGAGGCGGTCTTGAAAACCGTTTGGCGTAAGCCACAAGGGTTCGAATCCCTTCCTCTCCGCCATTTTTTTAATATAACGTTACAGCGTTTAGCAATTTGGAGTAGTACTCAAGTTGGTGACGGGCATTGAATACGCGCGCTGCCAGTGGCAGATACAGCGAGTATGAAATGGCGCAGCGGTCGAAAAGCAAGATGCGGTAGCATCGAGTCTTCGGGAACCGCAAGAGGGCCGTGGTCGAGGAGACAACTTCATATTATAATTTAATATCGCAATACAGCGTTTAGCAATTTGGAGTAGTACTCAAGTTGGTGACGAGGCGCCCCTGCTAAGGGCGTAGGCCGGCTAAACCCCGGTGCGAGAGTTCAAGTCTCTCCTACTCCGCCAAAGAATAACCGTCATTCTGATACAACGGAATGACGGTTGTTTTATACCTTAAAACAGCTTTTTGAGAACTTTTCGGGTGAGAAAATTTGCAAATTTACGGCTCAATCCAATTTCAAATCGTTAAAATACAGGTAATCGTTAAATTATAGGCAATAATCGTTGAAAGATTAGAGCTTTTATGCTATAACTATTATTAAGGTGGTGAAGGATATGACTTTTGATGCGGTAAAAATGTTGCTTGAAGAAAATAATATTTCTTTTTCTGAATTGCACTTTGATAGCGTTGCCGAGTTTAGATTGCACATATCTCCTTTTGCTTACACAAAAAATGCCGGAACATATCCCGTAAAGGCTTTAGTTATCACGAGCAATAATAACCACAAGAATATTGAGTTACAATTCATTGATGAAAATAATGACGGCAACTATACTTTTGTTGATTTGTACTTTGGCGAATATTTCTTCGAACTTTTTGACTGCCAAGAAGAATTTTTACAACAGTCAATTACCGATGAAATAAAGAGCGTTATTTCAAATGAAGTAATCGTTATTGTTGCCAATGATTTAAAAAAAGGAAAATTGATTGGTGACCAAATTTTTGACAAAAATGAAAAAGATGGTTTTGGGTTACCTGGTTTTGAAAAAACAATGCAACGGCTTAACAAGAGGAAGGGCTTTGTTGCAAAGCTTATTGGATCAAAAACACAATATGAAATCTATGATTGGAATTCATACCAATGCATGATTAAGTAGGTTGCACCCCCTTATCCTAAAAATGCACCCCCTAAAATGGATTTGCACCCCTTACATCAAAAAGGGGGGTGCATTTGTATTAAAATTAGGGTTAGTCTTCAAAAAAGACATCCTTTCGGATGTCTTTTTTCTTTTTATATATTCAAAATTAAAACTGCAACATTAAAATAAACAATAAGTGATACGGCATCGACAATGGTTGTGATAAACGGACTTGCCATAACCGCAGGGTCGGCACCAAGCTTTTTGGCAACGATAGGTAAAACTGAACCCACAACCTTGGCAACAATTATGGCAATAAATAAGGTGATTGAAACCACCAAAATTTCTTCAATTTGTCTGCCGGGGTCAAAATTATGGAAAATCAAATAATCGACAAAATACATTTTTGCAAAATTAACAATAGAAAGCGCAACACTACAGACTAAGGCAACACGCAATTCTTTCCAAATAACACGGAAAATGTCGGAAAATTCTACATCTCCAAGCGATAATGCACGTATTACCGTAACAGATGATTGGCTTCCCCCGTTACCCGCTGTATTCATAAGCATTGGAATAAATGCAATAAGTGCCGGTACAAATGTCAGCTTTTCTTCAAAGCTAGAAATAATTGCGCCTGTAAAGGTTGCAGAAATCATAAGAATCATTAACCAAAAAATACGTGATTTAAAGGTTGAAAATACACCGGTTTTTAAATATGGCTTATCGGTCGGTGAAATAGCAGCCATTTTTTCAATGTCTTCGGTTGCGGCTTCCTGAATTACGTCGATAGCATCGTCGACAGTGACAATACCTATGAGACGGTCTTCATTATCAACAACGGGCAATGCCATAAAGTCGTATTTTTCGAAAAGCGCCGCAACGTCCTCTTTGTTGTCGTGAGTATTAGCAAATATTACGTTTTCTTCCATAATATCGCTAATTGTAGCGCCGATATCATTTAAAAGCAAATCCTTAACCGAAACTATACCAATAAGACGACGGCGTGAGTCGGTTACGTAACAGGTATAAATCATCTCGCTGTCAACACCACGTTTGCGAATACGCTCAAACGCGTCTGCAACTGACATAGACTTTTTTAGGTCAATATACTCGGTGGTCATAATACTGCCTGCCGAGTCATCAGGATAAGCAAGCAGCTGATTTATAACCTTTCTGGTGGCGGCATCAGCCTGAGCTAAAATGCGCTTTGCTACACTTGCGGGCATTTCCTCAATAATATCAACAGCGTCGTCCATAAACAACTCATCAAGCATTGATTTAAGTTCTTTATCGTTGAATTTCGAAATTAAAAACTCTTGCGAGTCGCTTTGCATTTCAACAAATACTTCAGCTGCTAATTCTTTAGGTAAAATTCTAAAAACAACCGGTAAATCCCTTTCCTCAATTTCCTCAAGAAAAAGCGCAATATCGGCAGGATTAATTTCAGATAAAATCTGCTTCAAAGCTTGAAACTTTTTACTTTCGATAAGTGTCAGCATTTCTTCTTGTAAAGCTAACATTTCTTCGTTCATAAACTAATCCTCCCTTAAAAAATATAATCTCCGTTAGTGTGGTATATAACGGAGATTTGTTTAAATTTTACACCCTAAATTTTAATTTGTCAATCTTTTTTAATGTTTAATAGGTGTGCAATTCCCGGAATGCTTTCACCCTGTAATGATGAAGTTGGTGACATTAAAGCACCCGTGGATACAAAAAGTATATTTTTAAACTGATTTTCTTCAAAACGATGCATAACAAATGAAGCTAAAACCGAGGCTGAGCACCCGCAACCCGAGCCGCCCGCATGAACGTCTTGCTTGTCGATATCAAAAATAATGTTACCACAGTCAGCATGGCGACAACGAAGGTCGTATCCCCTTTCGTCCATCAGGTCGTATAAAAGGTCAGTACCAATGCGCCCTAAATCTCCGGTATATACAATATCATAATCTTCCGGTGAGGTTTCGGTATCCTTAAAGAAATTAGAAATAGTATCCGCTGCAGCAGGGGAAAATGTCAAGAGAACACCATAAAATTCCTCAAAAAAATTTTTTTGACCCTCAAAATTGGAAAATTATGGGTGCTGCCATGGGAGCCCATAATGTTTTACACCATAAATAAATGTTGTCGTTGTTTTTGTACTTATTGTTGCCACTGGCTACATTTATAGCATAAAAAAAATAACCGCCCTGTCCTGAAAAAACAAGCGGTTATTCGCAAAACTTCAGGCTAACCGTCTATCAGTTCGCCTTATTTTTATTATAGCATATTATTTATGATTGTCAATTGTCGCAATTATTTAGATGCAGTTGGAA
>JAFQCU010000030.1 GCA_017416285.1 Clostridia bacterium
ATATTCTGTTACAGTTGTTGTAACTCCATTGATTTCGAACGTTGCGTAAATATTAGTATATCCATATACTTTAACAAGGTCTGCGTTTATTGTATAGATTATACCTAAGCTACTCTGTAACTCTAGTGATGCACCTCTGAAACCGAATACCATCGGGATTACTTCTGTTTCTTTTGCTCCGCATTCACTACATTCTCTATGCTTACTTCCTGCTTTGTTGGTTGTTGCTGCTACGTCTACTACCCAGTCACCATATACGTGGTCGCAAGAAACTTCACGAACGTCGCCGCAAAGGTTACAGTCTGCGTCGCATGCGTTGTCGTAGCTATGACCAAGTGCGGGAACTTCTTGCTGTGCAACGATAACAGTACCGCAAACGCTACAATGCTTACCTTCGGTAAGACCGGTTGTGGTACATGTAGCATCTACTGCTGCGTCAATTACTTCGGTATGACCCTTTGCGTCAATAACCTCTTCATAGCTATCACCGCAAGCGGTACAGGTGTAAACGATTTTGCCGTTTTCTGTACAGGTTGCGTCTGTGGTTGTTGAGGTGTAGTTGTGGCCTGTTGCCTCGATTGCTTCTTCATAGCTATGACCGCATCCGGTACAGGTGTAAACAGTCTTTCCTGCTTCTGTACAGGTTGCATCTGTGGTTGTTGAAGTATAGCTATGGCCAAGTGCGGGAACTTCTTGCTGTGCAACGATAACAGTACCGCAAACGCTACAGTGCTTACCTTCGGTAAGACCGGTTGTGGTACATGTAGCATCTACTGCTGCATCAATTACTATGTTATGGCCGGTGCAGATCCACTTGCCGTTTGTATAGGTGTAAGTATCGGTAGCAGTCTGAACAAAGTCACCATTTGCATTTTTAATCTTTACGGGGGTTATCGGAATTTCAACATAACCTGTACCCTGTACAAGTTCGTGTATTACTTTTGTCTCACCCTTTTTGGTGTCAACAACACCGGTGCCGGTGCTATAAATATTAGCGCCACCTGCTGTGGTGTAAACATAGCCCTTAGACGCATCAATATAACCATCTACCTGAATTAAAGCATCCTTGAGGTCTGCTTCGGTTCTGTTATAGGTTCTGCCGGGGGCATATACTGCAGGGATAAACTTTTGATTTGAAGGCGCTGCATAACCGCCCCATTGGTCGACGTCATAAACGTATACGTTAACGCCTTCGCCAACAGTACATTTTGCACTTTCTTTCAAGAAAATTTCAGAACCGGGGAGGAATACAACGTCTTGCGACATAACAATTTCACTGCCACCGTTAACCGTAATAGAAATATTGCTGTTTACCGGCAATCTATAATCCTTAGAATTAATTGAAGAAGTACCAACCTTCATTTCAATCGGGGAAACGGTCATAGTACCATTAAGCTCAATACGCAAACGGTCTTTTGAGCCATCGTAACGCTTGGTAACCGAACCGCTTGTAAGGTTAAACATTGCACCGCTGGGTCCAATAAAGCCAACCGCTGTGCCGAAATCCGCCGAGCTCATATAAATGGTTGTATAACTGTATTCTTTAGCACCATAATGGAGGGTGAGCGGAACTTCGATGTTTTGAACGTAGTACTGTGACAAGGGGAAAACTCTGTTATCCATATCAGTACTTTGTGTGCCGCCACGGAAGTCAGTAATTTGGAACATTTCGTAAACCTGCGACTGATCGTATGCAACGACACTGCCGGAGCCGGTGATGAAGCCGTAAGCATAAAGCACACCTCCGCCGTTAACGATGATTTGGCTGTCGCCCTGCATATTGACAAATGCAGCAGGACCGGAAGGAGCCCCGCCATAAGGCTTGCTACCCTGTGCACAATGCTGCTTTGCAGAAACACTTACAGAACCGTTAATTATAAGCTTTGCGCCGTCAGCCATTGTAAGGGTGCGATAGGCTGTGGGTGTAATATAGTTTGTATTCTTATCAATGCCGGTACCTGTGCCAGGATCGCCATCAGATATATTTTCCACCTGAGTGGTATACATAGTGTTTGCATCATTAAAAGGAATTAACAAGGAAACACCTGTGGGAATAGTATAATCACCAGCGGGAAGTGTTGCGTTATTCATTAACACGAGCGCTTTTGCCGAAGCATTGGCAGCCGCTGCAGTAGCCGCTTCATTTAAATCATCAAACAAATAGGTTGTGGCAACAGTATAATAATAAATTTTCGACATGCCCAAAAGGCCGCTAGATGCTGTTTTTTGGGTAGTGCCGCCAACTGAAAACCAAGGCTTACCACCGTTTTGAGCAAAAGCGGCTATAACGGTAGCATCACTGGTGGGGTTGTATGCATAAGTTACGGCGGTAGAAAGAATTTCGTTATTAGCAGCATTAACCCAACCGAGGAATTTGACATTACTATTAGCAGTAGCAACAAGTGTAGCGCCGGTTTCTAACGAAATTTTTTCCTGTGAGCCGTTAGCTGCGCTTACACCGTTAACAGTAATACTACCCAATGTGTTATCAAATTGGAAGGTAACGTTTGATTCGCTAGCGATAGTATCAAGCGCAAACCCACTTAAGGTTAAGGTTGCAGTTCTATTTGACAGACCACTGTTTGAAACCAATGTGATAGCGAGAGAAGCGCCCGCATCCAATATTACAGAATAATTGCCGCTTGTTGCAGCGGTTGCACCTGCAATTTTAAATGAACTAGCAGATTCAACGCTATAAGAAAATGATAATTTTTTCTGTTCGGCAGTTTCATTTGTGATTGTGATATTATTTGTTTTTTTACCAAATAAACTACCGCTTGCTTTAATAGTTACCGTGTCACCGCTTACTGTATTGCTGTTAGCAGAATCGGTAATTGATAACTGACCGTCAAGCACGTTAACCGTGGTTGCCGCCGAAGCCATAAAGCCAAGAGGTAATACCGACATAACAAGCACAAGTGCCAAAAACATCGGTAATACTTTTTTACAAATTGTTTTTACCATTTTTTTAGTTCCTCCTAAAAAATAATGTTTTATATAAACCGCCTTAATGGCGGGAATTTCCAACTAATTAATATTTTCTAAACCATTTTGCGAGGGCAAAATAAAAGGCAGTGCCAACACAAAATACACCATATAGCCCGATTCAATTCGCAAGGACGAATTATAAAAAAACAAGGCCACACTCATTACCGACATTACAATCGTCATTTGGCAAAACAGCCTGTTGCCGGTACCTTTTTTAAACTGGCTGAACGCCGCTGCAAAGCACACAGCGAAAAAGCTGAGATAAATTGCTATGCCTACAAAGCCGGTTTCCAAGAACATCATTGCTGAAGAAAACCACGAATAATGCAAAAATGAATACTTTTGGTAAAACACCGAATTAAATATTGAAACGTCAGACAAATCACAATTACCAAGTCCCATACCGAAAAGCTGCTGTAATGGATTGGTTATGTAATTTTTCATTAACACAAAAATTGCAGATAGGCGGTTAAGGTCCTTTGCTGATGAATAATGCGCCTGTGTGGCGAGCCGCCAAATACTTTTTATAGAGAAAAAGCCGTCAAATTCTTCGAAAAAATATATCAACAAAAGCGAACCAAGCATAACGCAAACCGATGCAATTATAACCATAACAAATTTACGCCGTGAGAATTTTGTTAAGAACGAAGTCAAAACCAGCAAAATCACGAAAACGACAAAATAGAATTTCATTTCTGCCATGGCGGCAACCAATATAGAAGCTGCACTTTTTAAAATACACAAAAAAACGTTTTCGTTGCCATTAAACGTGTTAAGCAAGGATTTGCTTATAATAATCATAAACAGGATTAAGGTATATCCGTTAGTTACACCCCAAGTGCCAAAGACGCCGCCCAAATGGTCACCGTCAACAGCCAAAACAAAGTATTGATAAATTGAAAGGATAAAGTTAATCCAGAAAATAACGTCTAAAAGCTTAAATATTCCTTCTGCCGTTTCAGAATGAATACACATTACAAAAGCAAAAAACGCCATATAAAACCTAAAATTGTTGCGCACGCCCCAAATATAATAAAACGGGGACTGAAAATTAAAGCAATAAACAATCAGCGTATAAACAAAGAATAAAACAACTACGCTAAAAGCCGGAACAACCCGCCGATTCATTATTAATTGCTTCTTAAAGCCGAAAATAAACAAAAAAACAATAAGCGAAACGTCTAACAAATATTTAAGAAAGCTTGGAATATAAAAAACTTCAAACAACAGCCCAAAAGAAAACTGGAAGAAGAAAATGAATAACGCCAACCATTCGGAAAAGCTTCTTTTTTTGATTTTCAGCCCTTGATTCCCAATTATAAATGCTTGGCTCATCCTCTTCCCTCCCTTTTTATTTTCCAATACCTAAGCTTTTGAAAATTTGTTTTAAAACACCAACTTTTCGAACAATTTCACGAAAAGCGAATAAATTATATACCGCAAAAACGTTTTGGTTTTTCATGGCTTTTACCAGCACTCGCATAGCCGGAATATAGGTGTCAATAGGATAATTATTTAACACCTTTACCACCAATTCGTTGGATAAAATCGACTTAATTTCAGCTTTTTTGAATTTTCGGTCATGCTTTGAGCGCACAAGCAGCTTTAATGCAAACCTTATTTTCAGCAAAAAGCTTCGTTCGATGCGGTGACCAACCATTTCTGTTAAGCCGTGTTTTTGAGCACGCTCACACAGCATTGTGTAAAAGTTCACTGCCCTTGATATACTTTTGGGGTCATATTTTCTGGTGATTGAGCTGTCACTTTCAAAATAATAGTAACCAAATTCGTTAATTGCGGCAATTCTTTTGGAATGACTAAAAAACTCAACGTTAAAAAATATATCCTCACTAAGGGCATGGCGTTCATTTATAAACTCAATGC
>JAFQCU010000031.1 GCA_017416285.1 Clostridia bacterium
ATCGCAATTACTTTACATTTGCTCACCGGATGTTCCTCCTTTCTAAAAATTTGAAACTTTCGTTCCACCAAAACTCAAAATATGCTTTTGAGCTTTGGTCGTGCGTTTTACTTGTTCTCAACACCCCAAACGCAAAGGGAAGTCGTTAAACGCTCGGCTGCGAACCAAGTCCATAGGGGTTTCACCTTCCCGCCTTCATTGTGGCCGGACCGCGAGTTACGGAAGTATCATTATTCCTTGTACCTGTCTTTGCCACCTCCAAGAGCAACCTGGATTCTTGTTGTATAAAACTCTTTCGCTCGCTTCGCCTGGAAGGTCTTGGCGGTTCTACAACCTCGGCTTAGGTCTCCCCGATACAAGTAACGTATCTAACGAATGTGTATTCAGTTGTTATTTGAAACGGGTGATTTTTACAGGTCTGAAAAATTACCCTCTCAATTCGTAGCCGGCGAAAAGGCCGAAAAAACAACCCCTCCAAGCCAAAAAAATTAAATTTGTAAAAAATGCATAAAAAAAGAGCATCTTCATTATTAGAAAATGCTCGTTTTTTTATCTATTCAGTTGTTTTGTGCGCTTTGCTAAACGCTACACAGGCTGCTATAAAGGATATGAAATAATCATAGTCCACTGTAAACATTTTATCCCCTCGGAGCAATCCGAGGGGTATTTTATTGAAAAATTCTTGTTTTTTTATAATAGTGTGATATAATTATTTTGAGGTGATAATAATGTACAAATACGAAACACATCTTCATACTTCTCCTGTTAGTGGTTGTGCAATCGCAAGTGCGGAGGAAACCGTAAAGTGTTATAAAGAGTTAGGATATGACGGCATCTTTATTACAAACCATTTTCCTGATGTAGATAATAGTGAGAGAACCTATGAGGAAAAGGTGAATTTTTATTTTTCGGATTATGAAAAAGCTTTAGAATTAAGTAAAACCGTTGGAATTAAGGTTTTTTGCGGTGTTGAAACTACTTACGGCGGCACCGATTTTTTGGTGTACGGACTTGATAAAGAATGGTTTCTTGCACATCCCGAAATTATGACTATGAGACAAAGCGATAAGCTAACACTTATGCGGGAAAGCGGTGCACTAATAGTTCAGGCACATCCCTTCCGTGAAGCATGGTATATTGACCATATTCGCCTCTTCCCAAGACACGTTGACGGTGTTGAAATAATGAACGCCAACAGACCCGATGATGAAAATGATTTGGCAAAAATCTATTGTGAACATTACGGGCTTATTAAATTTGCAGGTTCAGACAATCATTCAGCCGCAAAACAAAATAAACTGTTTGGCTTATGTTTTGAAGAACCCATTTGTAGTGTGGAAGATTTTATAGAAAAAGCCAAAAACCACAAAGCAGAAATTTTTACGTTAAAAACCAAATAATGCTTCTTTGCGTACTATAGATATAAGGAATATAAGTAATAAACCCACCCATTAGGAAAATCCAGCTTTTAAATAGGTGCAAAGAATTTTACTAACTCAAATTTCATTAATGAATTCATCCCTACCGAAGATACGGTAGGGATTTTTATTGCAATCAAAAAGGTAGAGTGTTATAATATACATAAAGGAGATGTTTTATATGAAAAACAAAGTGGTTTTTGATAGTGTTGCTTGTCCAGAAGGAGCAATAATAAACCTTGCTTGTGGGCATATATCTCTTAATGAAATTGAGTTTATAAATGAAAAAGTTATTGTGAACATTGAAGCCAAAACCGGAGAAATCGAATTATTTGATTTCAAATCAAATAAGCTTTTATCTACCAAGGTAAAAACTCCTTTATCGGGCGATGAAAAATTTTCTGAAGTAAAATGTATCGTTGAAGGAGAGCAAATTAAATTAGGTTTTCCACAGTATACTTATAAAGATAATTATCCTCACTGTGATGGAGAGCATGACCGTTGGACAAAAAAAATTTCTGATTTTGATTTTTTATGCCATAATATACCCAAGAGGTGAAAGAAATGATTTATACCCCAAAAACTAAAAAAGCATTAAAATTGTGCTTTGAAGCCCACAAAGAACAGCTTGACAAAAGCGGCATACCTTATGTTTTTCATCCCTTTCATTTAGCGGAACAAATGAAAACTGAGGAAACAACAGTTGTTGCTTTGTTGCACGATTTGGTCGAGGACACCGAATATACAATAGAAGACCTGACCAATATGGGATTTGATAAAACAATTACCGATGCCATTGCCTTGATGACACACGCTGATGACGTTGATTATATGGATTATGTCCGTATGATTAAAGAAAATCCCATTGCAAAAGCAGTTAAATTAGCGGATTTGACTCATAATTCTGATTTATCACGGTTGGATACCATTGATGAAAAAGCGTTAAAACGCAGGGAAAAATATCTAAAAGCCATTGCTCTTTTAGAAAAATAAACCCCTCTTGCGTGCAAGCCAATGGGTATTGCTTTTCTGGTATTTTTGTGTTATTATACTATAAACTTAATATTTTAAAAAACTGCTACCGAGTAGTAGAATGTTAAAAACATTCGTTTGCATATCGTTAGGTCTTAGAAGATATGCATACGGGTGTTTATTTTTTAGGAGCGTTTAAATTGAAAAACTATTTTTCGAAAATGGAAATTATTTTGTGGTGTTCTTCGGTAATACTGATAATTGGTTCGTTTTGTCTGTTTGATAAAGAGAATTACCTTACGTTATCGGCCTCGTTAATCGGTGTTACTTCGCTGATTTTTAACGCAAAGGGCAATCCGATTGGACAATTTTTAATGGTGCTGTTCAGTATACTTTATGGGATTATTTCATTCAGTTTTCATTATTACGGCGAAATGATTACATACCTTGGTATGACAATGCCAATGGCTGTTTTTGCTTTAATATCTTGGCTTAAAAACCCATATAAAGGAAACCGAGCCGAAGTTAAGGTTAACACCATAAGCAAAACAGAAACACTATTAATGCTGATTTGCACCATACTGGTTACGGTTATATTTTACTTCATTTTAAGACACTTTAACACCGCTAATATTGTCCCAAGTACACTGTCAGTAACGACCAGCTTTATCGCCGTATACTTAACCTTTAGGCGCTGTCCCCTGTTTGCATTGGCATATGCCGCAAACGACGTTATTCTGATAATATTGTGGATAATGGCAAGTGTATACGATATGCGTTATATTTCTGTTGTGGTGTGTTTTGTCGCATTTTTAGCAAATGACATATATGGTTACATTAATTGGCAAAAAATGAAAATCAGACAAAATAATGGGGATTAAGTTAATATTAATTAAACCGCCGATTGCTCGGCGGTTTTTGTTATTCGGGTTCCTTTTCTTCAAGCACGTTTTGAAGCACGTGCCTGTAAAGGCCCTTAAACTGGTCGTGCGCTTTATTCAAATCGGCATCTGAAATTTTGCCTTCTTTGTAAAGCTTGCAAAGCTTTTTTGCTTTTTTAACTTGTTTGGAAAACTCACGATTAATGTTCCCAATCGCCAAATTAGCGGTGGGGTCTGAATAATAACCCATAATTTTTTCCTCCTATATTCTTTTTTTATACAGGAAGGCAATAAAAAAAGCCTATCCTACAAATGGGCAGAATTATCCTGCTGATAATTCTATCCTTTGTAAAATAAGCGTTAAATTTTGTAAGGCTATGATAACACATTATTTAAATTTTGTCAATACCTAAAGACAGTATTGACTAATATGATATAATAGATTTGAAAGGTGGTATTTTATGGATAAGAAGAATGTTTTTAAAAAAGTTATAAAAATTTCGCTTTGTGTAATTTTGTCTTTAGTTTTAATTGTTGTAGGATATTTGGGATATGTTATTTTTTCATATAACCGAATTGCAGACAACCAAACCGTAACACCGGTTAAAAACGGCTTAGACACTTCCCTTTCAGTTAACAAAGGCTACACCGCTGTTATACAAAATCTCGGCTTTGGTGCCTACACACAAGATTTCACCTTCTTTATGGATGGCGGCACACAGTCGTGGGCAGAAAGCAAAGAAAGTGTTAAAAGCTGTATAAACCAAGGTGCCGACACCGTTTCAGGCTTTAACCCCGATTTTATTCTGTTTCAAGAGGTGGATTTTGATTCCACCCGCAGTTATCACATAAACCAGCGTGAAATACTGGAAAAAAGGTTTAACACCTATAGCAGTGCCTTTGCGGTTAATTACCACTCGGCATTTTTGGCATACCCGTTTACACAGCCGCACGGCGCTTCAAACAGCGGTATACTTACCCTAAGTAAATTCAACATTAGCGCCTCTAAAAGACGCAGCTTACCCATTTCGGAAAGCTTCAGCAAGTTTTTAGACCTTGATCGTTGCTACAGCGTGTCACGAATACCGGTTGAAAACGGAAAAGAGCTTGTGCTTTATAACGTTCACCTTTCGGCTTACGGCGGTAGCGATGAAATTAGAACAGCACAAATGACAATGCTTTTTAATGATATGAAAGCAGAATACGAAAAAGGAAATTACACCGTTTGCGGCGGCGACTTTAACCACGATTTCACAGGAGATTCCACCCAAAAATTAAACGGCGGTCAAAAGGTTGATTTTGGCTGGGCGCAACCCTTCCCCGAAGCGCTATTACCCGAATGTATTACAAGGTGTACCGATTATGAAAGTCTTGTGCCCACCTGCCGAAACTGTGATATTCCCTATAAAAAAGGTAATTTTACAATTATTGTTGACGGCTTTTTAGTTAGCGAAAATGTCGAAACAGTAAAGGTTCAAAACATCGGTACCGAATTCATATATTCCGACCACAACCCCGTTGTTTTAGAATTTAGTCTTAAACCATAATATCGATTTTATTTGATTTTAACTGCAAAAATAAACGACAAGATATTTCTTGAGGAAATATCTTGTCGTTTTGTTTAAATACGCAAATTAAAGGCTCAGATCGTCTATATCACCAAATGAGTTATCGTTCTCACCGCCGTTGCTTGCTGCAATAACGTCCTTGGCTTCAAACTTGATTACTTCAATTTCGGGTTTGTTAAAATTATTCATATTTTTTCTCCTTTCGATCAAGGTTTTACAACTTCATTATCAAATCCATCATCATCAAGATCGGGTTCGTTACTTGTAGCAATTACATCACGACTTTCAAAAGCGATGATTTCAATAATAGGGGTTTCAAATTTTATCATTGTCTTCTCTCTCTCCTAAATAATTATTTACTCATAAGGGCTTTGGCAATATTAAACGACGCACGGCAGCCACCGTAAAAATGCGTGCCGGTGTAATTGTTATAATGGGTTCTTAACATACCGTTTGCATCATAATAACGAAGATAAGCACGTGCTGCAATACATTCATCATATTGACGTTCAAGCTCTTCACCGGTGGCTTTAGTATAGGTTATAACCGCCGTATAAAGTCTGTATGCCTCGCCATCATAATGGTCGGTTACACCGCTACACTTCATATTCTTTACATAGTGGAATTCTTCATTTGTATCAACGCCGTTTACGTTATCACCCTTGTATTGCAAGGTGGCATCAATTGAAGTGCCCATATTATCAGTAACTTTTGCAGCCTTGGCAACAACAAAGCCATATTCAGCGGTTTTTCCACTAATAGCATTTATTTGCGCATAAAGCTCTTCACTTAAAACAGTAATAAATCTAAGGCCGCTTGCTGCATTACCATAATGCGACGCATAATTTGCTTCCTTATCACGGATTTGAACACCAATAAGGTCAAAGCCTATGTAGGTATTGGTAGGTGTTTTCTTAGTGTCTGCTGCTTCTTTTTGTACTGTACCGGTTTCAATCCAATGAGCATAAACATGGGTAGTTGAATTATAAACATCATCCCAGCTTATTGGACGGTCGGTGCTGTCTTTATCAAGATACCAACCCTTAAATACATACTTATTATGTGTGTCGTATTCAAAAACGGGGATATCGTAGAATGAAGGTATTGTACCATCAGCCGAAAGTGAGTAAAGACTGCTGCCTGCTTTAAGTGAACCCGCAGGATAGAAGGTGCGGAAAATATCGCCAAATTCAGCATCGGTATTGTTAGCGTGGAAAATCACCCTGTTAATATTAATAACAGCGCCAACTGTACCCATCTGTGTATGGTTATAATCTTCACCCTGAGCATATACACCCGAAAGTGTTGTATCAGCTTGTCCTTCGTCAACGGTAGGAACAGCACCACCCTCAACAACTATTTCAGCATTATATCCGCCACCGCTATAAGCAACGTCGGCAATGGTTTCGTTCATAGGAATCTTACTGCCATCTGCCATATTAAGCTGAATGACTTCAATTCTGTAAAGATAAGGGATTTGATTTTCGGTATCGTACCAGTGAGGCACAAGATAATTGCCTTTACCGTAACCGGTTTTATTGTCAATGCTAACAGTAAGAGTGGTTATTTCGTGTTGAGCAATATGGTGCCATTCCCAACCGGTATTAAGTAACGGATGGTCATGCCAAGATGTAACCTTAACCTCTACCGATTCGGGATATGCATCCTCAGGAACACTGTCCGCCATATCAACATAAAACTCAAGGTTGAAGAGGTCGGGGTTATACTGTAAGGTGATACTTACAGTATGCAAGGTAGAACCGTCAGGTTGCTCTGTCTTAACTATGCTCTTACCAACTACTAAATAATCATCTAATACAACGTTTACACCATAATCATATTCAGAAGAAAGTTGTGAATAATATCGGGGTACTTCGAATACATCTTGTTGTACATTATCGCCGTGAGTATGCCATAAACCGTTGCGATATTCCTTTGCATAACCGGGCATATCAATATACACGTTGTCTTCATCAACTAAATTACGATCTACGTAAGTAAGCTGTGTATAAAGAGTCTTGTTATAGTTGTTTGCAAGACCGCCTTCATCATTTAATTGGTTATGATTAATTGTAATAATAAGGTCTACAACGTCCATAACCTGAATCCACTTAGCATAAAGAGTGGTATCTTCTGCTACCGAAGCATCAATATAATCAGCTGCGGGAATTGTGAATTTTTCATCCAAATACCAACCATCAAACTTAAAGCCGTCAAAGGTAGGTACAATACCTGCGATTGAGGTTTCAAAGCTCCAAGTATGGGTTGTGGGATAATTGCCCGATAATGTACCGCCGTTTGTTTTATAAACGATATTATATGTCTTGGGTATAAGTGTTGCAGTTAATTCTTGATTTTGTACCCCGTTAAGATAGAAGGCAGGTGCCTCATATTTTACGCTAAAGGGTAACTCATCAGAGAATACAACCTTTGAGCCGTTGTACATAGTGATATCCTGCAATCTGATACCGTACATATAGTTTGTAACACCGTCTGCTCTGCGAATCCATACATAGTCAGAGCCGCTGCCCTTACCGTCAGCAAGAACAATAGTATTTCCCTTTAACATATTGTCAAAAATCATTTGAGTAATAACTTTCCACTCTGAAGGAATAGGACCTGCAAGATAATCGTCGTATGTTATAAGAACTTCAACATCACTGGGTCTGAAGCTTTCGCCAATTTGTTCAGCATTAACCGAATAATTAAGCTCGAATTCTTCAGGAACAAAGTGATTGTGAACATTAACGGTTGCGGTATAGATGTCTTCTGTGCCGAAATCCGCAATAAAATCATCGTGATTATAGGAAGGATAATCTAAATAATTGTTTAAGCTTTCATCTTCGTTTTGGAAAGCGGGTGTATAGTTAGGAATAAGAACCTGTACACGATACTTATGACCGTCATCGGGAATTCCGCTAAACGCATATTCTGCAAAGCCAACTATACGACCGTTGAAATAATACTTATCCTTTGTATAATCTAAAGTAAGTGTTTGTTCAGCTATTGTTTCGGTATAACCGTTTTTATCAATTTTTTGAAGCAAAACAACAACCGTTTGAACCCACTCATTTTTATCTATCTGATGAACGGTCTTTGAACCGTCACCGTTTGTTTGCTCATAGGTTGCACCAACGGTAATCATACCGTTAACTGTTAAAGGTTGCTTCCACTTTGCATAAAGTCTAATATCTTCTTTAAGATATTCGCCTTCCACCGCAAGAATAGTGCACGCTTCATCCCTATACCAACCGTCAAATACATATCCGCCGTCTCTTACAGGTACGTAAGCATCAAAGCCGGGCACTTTATATTGATCTTCAACAGTTTGTTCGTCAAAACCGTTTACCTTGCCGCCTTGTGCATCAAAGATAACATCAAAACCTTCGGTGGTAATTAAAGCATTAAGAGTACCGTTTTGAACACCGTCAACAAAATAAGCACCATTTACATCGCCATATTGCTGACCACCAACAGCACCAAGGGTTACAGTGTAAAGGTCGGTACTGTTTTGGGTGAGTCCTTCGAGTAAAGGTGTGTTTACTCTAACAATGCTTCCGTCAGGATAAACAAGAGCCGAAACCACAATACGATAACCGTAAGGACTAATGGTGTTATTAGGAAGTACTTCAAGTGCGTTAACGGTAAAGTGACCGTAACCTATACGAGTTGCACTATCAATACCAACACGTACACCGGGGCGTAAAACACCGTCTTGTTCACGTTGTTCAACAACAACCTTCCAGCAATTATCTTCAGTAGACCAGAACAAAATTTTTACAATTGCTGCTTCGGGAACTAAGCCTTGAGGAACGTCATCGTCAACCTTAACCTCAAACTCTAATTCACAGTATGACGGATTATAATCGAGCTCAACATCTATAATTATATCGCCATTTTCATTTGTTCTAGTTTGAACAGATGTAACTACGTAATTATATTTTTCAGTTACAACAGTATAAATGTTGTTTTTTGAAAAACCGGTAAAGGTTGGCGTATTTGCCAAGTATACGGTTTTTAAAATAAAAGCATCACTAGCTGCATCTACAGGATAATATTTATAATCATGCTTTGCGTGATTAGTGTTTGAAATGGCAATGCTGTTACCTGTTTCAAGATAAGGAGTATTAACATCGGGGGCAAATACAAGGTCTAACTTAACATCATCTTTAGAATCAGTATGGTCAAAATCGCTTTCGGTATCTGTACCGTGGTTAATGGTAACGTTAATAAACACATCAGCAGCATCTTCCCACTGTGCGGTAAGGGTATAGGCTTTACCGATTGCATTGGTAAGAACGTCACCACTGTTATAAAAATTACCGTATTGGTCCTTCCAACCTGTAAAGATGTATCCATCTCTTGTAGGCGCTGCGCTATCAACCTTTACAGACGTATCAGAATAATGATATTCTAAAAGCTTATCAGGGCCGCCAACACCACCGTTTAAATCATAATTAACCGTGTTAAAGAATATGTAACGTGTACGGTCAGCACCGTTAATTGTTAATTCCTGCGAAGAGGATAAAATGTAATCGGTACCGTCGTAATAATAAATATGATAAACACCGTTTAAAAGCTTTGCAGTGTAAACACCCGTAGCGGTGCGTACAAGCTCGATATATTCACCATTTTCGGCCTTTACGTAGATAGCTACGTTCTGACCTGCAATAGTAGTAATATCTGTTCTTTCACCTGTTGCGGTAGCAGTAGAAGAATCGTAAGAACCGTTAAGAATTACTTCAACCGTACCGTTATATTTAGAAGGCGCAAGCATATAAATAGCGACAAAGGTCAAATCTTCATTAACCGATTTATACTTTTCCAAAATATCTTCTTGACTCAAGATGGTGCCATCGCCACCCTCAAGCATCCAGCCTTGGAAGATATAGTTTTCTCTGTTGGTGCTACCGTCAAATCCAACAGCCTTATCCCCCGCTTTAATGGAAGTAACCTGGTCGTTAAATACTAAATCCTTAACACCGTCGGTATAGGTTAAAATATAATCGACTCTTTCCTTGCTATCCTCTTTGGATTGAAATGCTGCAAGATAATAAGTTCCGGTCTTCTTTTCATATTTAATACCGGTACCCGAAATAACAAAATCGGATTTATTAGCTGCTTCAAGATTAATTTGTTCAATAACCAAGTTATATTTATAATTTCTGCCGTTTTCGGTGGTAATATATGAACCGCTCCATACGCCCGAACCGTTATCTTTCCACTTAATATCCTGATTAAAGTGCTTATTGTACGCAAGAAGCACGGCGGGAAGCTCTTCTCCCCACATGGGAATAGGGTTGCTTTTAAAGTCTTCTTGGTCGTTGGTATAACCGCCGAAAATCTTACCCTCATGGTCATACATTTCTATAACGTAAACCGGGGGTTTAACCGAAAGAATACCGTCGCAATGGTTATCGGGTTTTGAAGCCGAGCCTTGGTTTTTAAGGCAATAACCAACAAAGGTATCGTAAAGACCGGTCGCATCGAATGCTTCTATACTTGCTTCGTCCATACACGCTTTGACAGCATCCCAGAAAGCGGTAGCATATTCAAGATTTTCTTTATATTCCTCTTCGCTGTTATTGCTGTCAGATTTTTGAGCAGGAACAAAATGATAAGAGTTAGAAACGTTTTGCTGGTACAAAACAACGTCAGAATATTCCGCACTTTGAAGCTTTGCAACGTTAACGTTTATAGTAACAAGCGGTGTATTGTCACCTGCGGGGCCGTAATCCTTTGCTTCGCCATAGCCGTAGAAGGTATCCGGAAAATGACCATCAGCGATATAATAAACGCCAAATTCCACCCATTTTTCACCTTGGGTATAATCCTTAAGTGTTAATACAACCGAGTCAGCCGACTTTGCTATTTGTTGGCTTGCGGTATATGTATCGCCGTCAACAGTTAAGGTTGCGTTTACGGTATAGTATTTTGTACTGCTTTGATTATATCTGCTTTTATCAAAGCTGAAATAACCGTCGTGCTTTGTAACCGTAACGTTTTGAGTACGGTTAAATAAAACGCCGTAAACGTGAGTAACACTAACCGAAAGATTAGAATCGGTAACAACGTTACCGTTCTTATCAACCACAGTTATTGTCACGTCGTTTGCTGCCGCTGACAATACAAAGGCCCCCATGGGCAGCATGGTGAAAACCATACATATTGTAAGCAACATAGCGATTAGTCTTCTTTTCATAGTATAACCACCTTTTGCTTTAGAAAAAATCGAAATTAACACTAATCTTTAATTTTTACAGTATATCACGTAATCTGGTTTAGGTCAATATATATTAGGCAAATTTAATCAAATTTCTTAGTAATATATAATTAAATAATAAATGCCCGCGTTATAATACTAACGCAGGCGTTTATTTTAAACATCAATTTTTAAAATTTCACAAATTTGGTTTACCGCTTCATCATAGCTTTCAAATTCAACTACAAAGTCACAAATTTCGGCATTGTGCTTTTCAGATTCAATACCCATAAGGCGGTTAACCTTGTCTTCAACAGAAGAATTCTTACGCAAAATATTTGACATAAGTGCCTTTTTATCACGCTTAATATAGATTGTAAGCACGTTTTTAAAATGTGTTCTAAGGGTCATTGCACTGCTGATATCCATTGTGGTTAACACGTGCTTGCCGCTTTCAAGAATAGCCTCTATATCACCTTTACGAGAGCCATATCCGTGACCCGCATACATTGTTGACTGGAACATTTCGCCACTTTCACACATTTGGCGGAAGGTTTCAATATTAACGTAATTATACCACTCGTTCTTTTCAATAGCGGTGGGGTCGCTGGTAGTAAAGCTCATAAGCTTTTCAAACTTATCGGTCTTTTCCAGTACCTGACCTGCAATTTTTGATTTACCGCTACCGGAAGGGCCAACCAAAACCACAATGGTAGGCTTTTTAAGGTTTATAACCTTATCCTTAACACTATAACTGTCTGCAATAACTTCAACAAGATTTAAAAATTCATCATAGTTATTAACCGCCATTATGCCGGTTGCTTCTTGGTTCCAAGGGCGGCGCATAAGCACGGGATAGGTAGCACTTGAGTTTATGATATTGTGCATTGCATCATCAAAAAGAATATCCACGTGAATTTTATCTTTTTTGGCGCCCATATAAATATGGTCGGGTGAAATTTCAGGAAATTCTTGCATAATACGCTGCGCACGTATACCCATAAATTCGGGCGGAACAGCTGTACAGATATAAACCTCGGTCATTTGAGTAAGGCGTTTTACAAATTCCTTTGCGCCGGGATAAACAGGCTGTGTGCGATAAAATTCAGGGTCGCTAAAGTATTCATAAACTGTGTCAACACGGGTGCCAAGCTTACCCCAAGTCACCTTTTCGTAAATGGTCATCGGCGGGTCAAATTTGTGTTTTTCATTTGCTAATCTAATTGCATAGGACGTACATTCCATTAAAACGTCATCTATATCCAATGCGGTGGAAAGTCTGTGTTTTCTGTTCATTTCTTTCCCTCACTTTCTGTTAATATTTTAATATGTAAAAACATTTATTTACAACAATTATATTGCCCCGTATAGTAAAAAATAACAGCTGCCTATGTTTGATACAGAAACATAGAAAGCTGCTACTTTTAATATATTATACAGTAAATTTTAGTAAAAATCAATATTTTTTTAAAAAATAGTTAGTATCAGCAGCGTTGACTTTTATATTGGCATTTAGTATACTAATTTATAGATTTTTGAGGAGGTGGATTATGAAAAGATTAGATGCCGAACAATCAGCTCGGCTTAAAGGTGTTTTGAAAAATGCCTGCATTATATTAGCTATAGGCATTATTTATTATCTTTTTGTAAAAATAACCCACCTTGGTATTCCTTGTGTTTTCAATCTTATTACAGGCCTTCATTGTCCGGGCTGTGGCATCAGCCGAATGTTTATAAGTCTTGCTTCACTTGATTTCAAGTCAGCCTTTGGCTACAACGCATATATTATGGTTTTAGGCCCTATTGCCGCAATTTTTGTTTTACGCCACTATTTGATTTATATTTTAAAAGGCAAGCAAAAAAAAGATACACTTGAAAACGTTTTACTGGTTATTGCCCTTATTTTAGCAATCACTTTTGGCATTTTAAGAAACATACCCGCATTTTCATTTTTAGCACCCTGATTGGGTGCTTTAATTTTTATATGGGTAATTATAAAACAAAAGCGCTAACAGTAATAAAACCACACCCGCAAGCATTATTATAAGCCCTACCATTTCGCCCGTAAAGGTCCAACCCAAAAATACAAGTGCCAAACCACCTAAGAAGCTTAAAAGTATTAAAATTATTCTTAGCTTTGAGTCCGATTTAAACATACTACCCTTTCACTCCCCCAACCGTCATACCCTCGGTCAATTTTTTCTGCACTAAAATATATAAAATTAAGGTCGGCAGCATTACAAGTACAAGCCCCGCATACATAATACCATACTGTGCCTTTGCCTGCTGTCCTTGCATTAAATTCATAAGTCCGACAGGCAAGGTACGGGGTCCACCCGCTTTTGATAACAGCGTCATTGAAATTATATATTCATTCCAAAAAGATAAAAAATTAAATAAAATTACCGTTATAATCGATGGTTTTGCAAGCGGAAACATAATCTTTACCATTGTTTCAAAATATCCCGCACCGTCGATATATGCCGCCTCTTCAAAATCGTGCGGTAGCCCCGCAAAGTACGAGGATAAAAGATATATTGTAAAAGGTAACGCTGTCGCCGCATAAACCAGTGCCAGCACAAACAAGTTATTAAGCAAAAAGCCGCTACCAAAAATTTCTTTTAATACGTTGTCGCCGTCACGCAGCATTAAAAAAATCGGCACTACAATGTAGTTTACGTTTATAAAAAGTCCCGCCATGAAAAACGCATTTAAAACACTATTGCCCCAAAACGCAAACCTCGACAAGCAGTAAGCCGCCGGCAAAGATATAACTAAAATTAGCGCTAATGCCAAAGCTGTAACTACAACTGACGACAGCATATATTCGCCCATTTTGGCGGTTTTAAAGGCTTCTGAAAAATTTTGAAAATACAGCCCAACAGGCAGCGACCAAGGGTTGCCGTAAAACTCAAAATTTTGCTTAAAGGACGCTAATATAACCCATGCAACGGGCACTAAAACCGTTATAGAAAGTATAATAAACGCCACGTAAATTAATGCTTTATAAAGGCTTAATTTTTTCATAAAATCCCCCTTTAGAACTGCAAAACACGGCGTTTTGTCACACGATTAACCGCAAAGGAAAGCAGAAAAGAAAATATAAATATTAGCACTCCCGCAGCCATACTGTAGCCGTAAAGTCCGTCGTCCTTTTGATTGTACATAAAGGAAAGTACAACCTCACTTGCGCCATTGGGCCCGCCGGAGGTCATTGCCTTTACAAACAAAAAAGCCATATTTATGGTGGAAATTATAAAGAAAGTAAGTGTCGTGCGAAGATTTGTCCAAATAAGGGGTAAGGTGATGTTAAAAAACTCACTAAAACGGCTTGCACCATCGAGTGATGCGCTTTCATACATACTTTTAGGCACTGCTGACATTGACGCCATATACATTACCATATAATATCCTACAGCCTGCCATACAAGAGCTATAATAAGCGAATAAATCACCGTATCCTCACCCTTCCAAAGCACAGTTATTTTCTTACCAAAAACCGATAAAAAGCTGTTTAAAAGTCCATTTTCGGCATCGTATATAGCAGAAAACACACCGGATATAACCACAACCGATAAAATATTCGGTATGTAGAAAACCACACGAAAAAAATTGCCGCCAAATACACGGTCACGGGTAAGGAAAAACGCAAATAAAAGTGCCAATGACATTGTAAAAACCGTTACCGCAACAATCAAAAAAATGGTGTTTTGTGCCGCCCTTATAAACCTTTCGTCAAAAAGCAAAACCTTGAAATTTTCAAATGCCACGTAGCTTTCCTTATTGGAATATGCCCCTCGTTCAAAAAATGACATTCTGAACACCGAAAAGGTTGGGTAAAGCATAAATATAAAAAACAATGCCGTAGCGGGAGCAACGCACAAAAGCACAAACAAATTTTTTCGTTTTACAGCGTTCATCCTTTATACTCCTTCTTTAAAAATTGGGGCGGGATTCCCCGCCCTTTAATTTATTCTTTTATTAAATTTTCTCGCATAATTACATTTGCTTTTTTAATATCCTCTATCCATTTTTCTTTAGTAAGCTTACCGCTGACAAGCGAGTTTATAGGGTCGAAAAACACCTCATTTATGCTACCAAGACCCGCAACCGACTTATATGCCGCAAAGTTGCCCATCGCCGCTTTTGCGCCGTTATCATAAATTGAATAAAACAACTTGTTTTCTTCATTAAGCTTATCCGAAACATTTAATACAGGCTGAATAGCATTACGGCTTGCAAAAATTTCACATGCTTTATCTGAATACATATACGACACAAACTTTTTGGCATCCTTAATATTTTCAGCACCCTTGGGCACCCAAATTTGTTCTATCCAAGTGTAGGAGTATTGACTGCCGCCCGCCTTTACTGATGGAAGTGCCGTCATACCCCACTTAAAGCCCTCGGCAGCCTTAGCGTCTTGCATTTCACCCACAATCCAAGTGCCGTTAGGCATAAATAACGCTTCGTTTTGCATTACTAAAAGCTGATTTTTAGTGAAGTCCTGATCGTTAGCCTGTGCGGGTGTTTTGGGATTAGTATAGGTCGCTAGTTTTGCTACGATATCAAGACAAAGCTTACCCTTGTCACTATCCCAAATATCTTTTTCATAATGTGTTGCTTTATCAAAGAAATCCGCACCGCCCACCGAATACATAAGTGCGTAGAAAAACGCATCAAAATAACCGGTTGTGGGGTATGTGAAAAGATAAATTCCTTCTTTTTTGGCCTTGTCGCCTAAAGCCCACATTTCATCCCAGGTTTTGGGCACCTCCCAACCCTTTTGTTCAAATAATCCTTTATTATAAAAAAGTCCGCAAGGCGAATAAAACATCGGCATTAGATAGGTTTTACCGTCACCGTAAGGGTTAGTGGCAACACTATCAGTAAAGCCGCCGGCAAGCTTATCCTTAACCTTTTTGCTTTCACCGGGTATTGTCATTGAAAGCACGTCTGAAAGGTCGGTTAAGTTTTTATCCCTAATAAACTGCTCGGTAAGACCTGCTTCTCTGCCGGTTGCCAAAAGCACAACGTCGGGAAAATCGCCGCCCTGCATTGAAGCTGAAATAACGTCCTCTAAATTCTTTTCAAGGGTTAATTCAACCTTTATTCCGGTTTCCTTTGTGAAAGCATCACAAACCTCTTTCCACATTCCGGCTTTTGTTGCCTCGTACCCCGATGATAACGCCGCAACACGAAGCGTCGCCGTTTTTTCTTCTTTGGCTTTGCAGCCTGCAAAAATACCCGACAGCATTACTGTCATTAGTAAAAGTGCCAAAAACTTTTTCATTAAAAAATACCTCCTTAAACGCAATGCGTTGTATTATAAATATTTGGAAACTTGAGCCAAAATATACATAAATTGCAAAATTTTTCCGAAAAAACGCCTGCATTTTCAAATATATTGCATTTTAAATTAAAAAATGGTATAATCTTTTTAACAAATAATGTGGAGGTCTTTCATGCCTAGAATTATTACTATAAGCCGTGAGTTTTCAAGCGGAGGCCGTGAGCTTGGCAAACGTCTTGCAGATGAATTGGGTATTCCCTGCTATGACAGACAAATTATTGATATGGTTGCAGAAAAACAGGGCCTTGATAAGCATTACGTTGCCAATATGTCTGAACGAGACGTAAAGGTTTTTTATAATTCAACCATTGGCCGTGGCTTTACAAGCTATAACTTTGGTATAAATCAATCTCTGCAAATTGCCAATGCAGAACATAATTTAATTCGTGAGCTTGCCGAACAGGGCGACTGTGTTATTATCGGCCGTGCAGCCGACGTGATTTTAAAGGAATACAATCCCCTTAATTTGTTCGTTTATGCGGATATGGACTCTAAAATTGCACGCTGCAAGGCAAGAAATCAAGAAAAAGAAAACCTTACCGACCGCAAAATTAAATTTATGTGTCGTGACATTGATAAATGCCGTGCAAACTATCGTGAAATGTTTACCGACACCAAGTGGGGTCACAGGGAAAGCTATCACCTTTGCATTAATACAAGCGGTAAGGAAATTAAAAAGCTTGTCCCTGCACTTGCATCTTATGTAAATAATTGGTTTGAATAATTTTTAATGGAAATGAAGTGAATTTATGGCGTTACAAGAATCGGGCGAAATGTATTTAGAAACAATCTACGTTTTATCGCAAAAAGGAAGTAGCGTGAGATCTATTGATATTTGTGAACACTTGGGCTATTCAAAACCAAGTGTAAGCCGTGCGGTAGGCCTGCTTAAAAAAGGCGGTTATATTAACGTTTCACCCGAAGGCTTTATAACCTTAACTGATATCGGCATTGAGGTTTCACAAAAGCTTTTCGAACGCCATACACTGCTTTCAAATATGCTTATAAGACTTGGGGTTGATGAATCAACCGCAACCGAGGATGCTTGCCGAATTGAACATGTAATAAGTGAAGAATCATTTAATGCCTTGAAAAAGTATTTTGAAAATCTATAATTCGTATAAATATCGAAATATGTAGCTTTAGAAGGTCATAAAAATGTCAATATCGAATTATATTAACCAAAAAGCAAGAAATCTTACGGTCTTTGCCTTTGCTGTTGTTTCACTTATAATATTGCCTTTTGTAACCATTATTTCAACCGCCACATTAAAGGAGCACCACGGTGTAGTTTTAGGGGTTGGCTTAATGATAGCTGCAATACCGTTTCACTGCTTTGCTAAAAAGCATAACGCATTGTATTTAATAAGCTTTTTGCTCAATAGCGTAGCAAATGGGTTTTCACTTGCGGCACTTTATATTTCCAAAAATATAAATTTAAATTTCGACGATTTAATTGTAGCAATAATTCCATCAGTCATCATTTTGTTTTTAACCTATTTAACTTTAGAAAAATTTATAAACGCCAAAAAGCTGATAATAACCGTTTTTTCAATATTCAGCGGCGCTCTTACTATCACAATGATGATATTTTGGATAATTTGCGGCGATTTGTTTTTCAGCTTTAGTTTTTTTGGTTTGTTACTTTTACTGTTTTATATTTGCGTTTTCGGCATTACCGCCAACCAAAATAAACGTTCAGTTTTACGTGATATTTCCTTCGGAAGCTTCGGTGCATTTATAATTCTGACAGTTGTCGTTATAACAATTTTATCTGAGGGGGAACTCTTTGACGGATTAGATCTCGACCTAGGCTTTGGCGAAAAAAAGAAAAAAGGGAAATAATTGTAATATATGTAAAAACCGACCCAAACGGGTCGGTTTTTTATTATTTAATTTCCGGCAAGCCTGCAAGCGAAGTAAAAGTTGAATAGATAAATGCCACTGCTGAAGCAGACAAAACCATTACCCAGTTAATTTCACTCATAAGCGCACCAACCGTTATTAAGGAAGCTGCAGTCTGAGCAAAGGTTTTAACCGCACGCACGCCTGCAGCCTTTAACCATTTGATTGCCTTATCCTGTTTTTTAAGCCACTCGATAAACTTTTTCATTATTTCACCCCCAATATCTTTTTCCAGCTTTCGGGCCCTACACAGCCGTCAGCTTTTAAACCAACTAATTTTTGCCATTTTATAACGGCGTTTTTCGTATCTTTACCGAACTTACCGTCGACCGTCACGCCAACTGCGTTTTGTACGATTTTGGTTAGGTTTTTATATTTATAGGTAACACGCTTTTTGCATACCGCTTTTTTAGCAACTGCAATACACTCATTACCCCACTTTCCATCTGCACCGAATTTAGGAAATTTAAAGCCATCTGCAATAGCGGCTAACTGCCATTGCTTAACGGCATTTGGCTTTTCAGTTTCAAAAACCTTTGTGCCTTCAAGATAAGGTGCGGGGTCGACGTATTTACCTCCGATATTTATATCAAAATGCAAATGTGCTCCCGTTACGTTGCCTGTAGCACCCATATAACCGAGAACCTGTCCTTTAAGCACCTTATCACCTGCCTTTACGGTACGGCTTCCCTTTTTCATATGTAAATAACGGGTGTAATTACCATTGCCGTGGTCAATTTGTACGTATTCACCCGCAGTTAGCGAATACTTTGAAATTTTAACCACGCCATCGCTGAAAGCGATTATGTAATCAAGTGTTGCGCCTTCGCCAACTAAATCAATGCCGTTGTGCATTTGCTTTTTTCCCCAAATGGTACGCATACCAAATGGACTTGTCACCTTGTGTCCGCCCTTTTTAAGAACGGGATTTTTATATTTTGCCATTTTTAAGCTCCTCCTCGTAATTCCATACACAATTCTTTTTATAATCGTAAACGTTTTGCTTTGTTTTTTTAGCAACTTCTACTGCATTTTCAAATATCAAAAAAGCCCCCGCCTGTGATTTTATATCCTCCCAGGTATTCCTAACTCTAAATAGCTTAATATCACTACAAGCATTCTTCATTTATAATCGCCTCCCTCAAAATCCCCAATATTCGATTTTTAGTTTTATTAACCGCTTGACGTGAAATATTAAGTCGCTCGGCAATTTCATTAATACTAAAGCCGTAAATGTAATGATAAAAAAATATAAGTCGCTGGGCATCGTTAAGCTTTTTGATAGCCTGTGACATACAAATGTTTTTATCAAAACTGTCTGTTATTCCGTAACATTCCTCAAACAAATGATTTTCGAATTTATTCGACTTGACTTTAGCCATTGATAATGAAATATATTTGTTTTTAATTGAAACTGCTATATACCGATGAAGCTCATCCCCATCGTCGGTTGGAAATTTTGAAAGTTTTATTGAATACAAAAGCTCGATAAAAAACAGTGTCAGCTCGGATTGCGCATCTTCATATCCAAGCTTATTCCCCAGAAAAACAATCAAATGCTTAAATTCCTCGAACACCTGAAAAAACACCGACATATCTTGCTCTTTGATTTTTTCAATTAGCGGTTTTAAAAGGTAGTTTTGCATTTTGCCGGACCTCCTTAAAATACAGAAAGAAATCCGGCAAGCATTTGTAAACCCAAAAATAAAAAAACTGTAAAATTTTGCCAATTTCTTAAATGTAAAACTCATTTTAATGAAATGGCAATTTTTTTGTCGAAAAAAGGAGTAAAAAGTCGAATTTTGGGAGTAAAATGCGTAAAAATCACTTTTTTAAACTTGTAATTGACATTTTTTGGATAACATTATATAATTAAAGGTATAAAAAAGCAGTATTTCTGAACGAAATACTGAAAACAACATTTAAAAGGATATTTTTAAAATGAAAATTGCTGTTTTTGATGAAAATTCCAACAATAGTTCTTATTTAAAACAATCAATTTATACTTTTTCCAATTTAAAAAATTTTGAACTTGTCATAGATGTTTTTTCTAATATAAACGATTTCTTAAAGTCCGAACCAAACTATATCCTGTACTTTATAGCCTTTAAAACCAAGGCTGATATTTTATTAGCACAAAAGCTTTTACAAAAAAACACCGAAACACCTATAGTTGTTACTGCTGATGATACCAGCCTTGCGATAGAGGCGTTTAAAATTAATGCATACAATTTTTTACATACACCGTTTCGAATGACAGATTTATATGACGTTTTGGAAAATTTTTTCTCATCATATTTGAGTAATGCACTGCTTATAAACAATGGTTTAGAAAATGTTTATATTAATACCAGTGATATTTTATACCTTGAAGCAGACAATAAGCGTTGCCAAATTCACACAAAAAATCAAACAATTTGTTGCAACAAAACTATGGCACGTGTATATAACGTTTTGCCACAGGATAGCTTTTTAAAAATAAACCGTGCCTTTATAGTTAATGCGAATCATGTATCCCGTTTTAACAGCAGTCACGTTATTCTTACAAACGGTACTACAGTTTATCCCAGCCGACATTTTTATAAAGCCTTTAAAGAGGATTTTCTTAAAACCACATCCCCTAAAATACCATAAAAGCCTTTCGCAATAAGCGAAAGGCTTTTAAACTTCATGCTTTTAAATGTATAGTTCGTGAGTTGCGATTTACATAAACGTTATGAACAAGCGCCATACCCGAATAAAGACATATCAGTGAAGTACCGCCCGCACTGAAAAACGGCAAGGTTACGCCGATAACAGGTGTTATTGATGTACACATACCAATATTAATAACAACCTGTGCAAAAAGCATTGCAAATATACCAACACAAATATACTTGCCTTCATTTTTTGCCGAAAGCTTGGCAATTTGCAAGCATCTGATACATATTGCGCCAAGGATAATAATAACCACTAAACAGCCTAAAAAGCCCAATTCTTCACCAATAGTTACAAAAATGAAGTCATTGTGTCCTTCAGGCACACCGCTTTTACCGATTTGGGTCAGGTCACCGTTAAGATATCCCTGACCAAAAAAGCCGCCATTTGCCAAAGCTTGTCTGCCACGGTATTGCTGCCAGCCAACACCCTTTATATCGGCATCAATATCAAACATATTCTTAAGGCGCTCACGATGGGTGTCGTTCATAATAAAGAAATAAATTATCGGCGAAGATACGACTAATGCCGAAAATGCGGTAACAAAATACTTCCACGACACACCCGCCGACCACAGCATTAAAACAAACATAACCGCAAATACAAGCGCCGTACCGTCATCGCCTTGAAAATGAATAAGCACAACCGGAATAGCGCCGTGTATACAAAGCGGTATTAGTGTTTTGATTTTATTGATATCCTTACCCGCCTTGGTAAGGTGCGCCGAAAAGCTTATAACAAAACAAATTTTTAAAAGCTCTGACGGCTGAAAGGTTGTAAAGCCCAAATTAAGCCATGCTTTATCGTCTGTGCCCGCCGGCGCATAACCAATGAAAAAGGTAAGTAACACCGGTACAATGCCTAAAAACGCAAAAATCGGCCAAATTTTCATAAGTGAGGTGTATTCAATCAAAGAACCGACTATAACAACGCCAAAGCCTGCAACAAGGCAAAAGGTATGTACTAAAAAGGGACGCAGACTTTCCATATAATGGGTCGCTGAAAAAACTGCAATGCAACCATATCCCGCCGCTATAAATAACAGCGACAGCAGCACTTTATCCGATTCACGTACAAAATCCGCAAATTTAGCAAATAAAAACCGCAAAGTCTATCCCTCCTTTAAGTTTCTTTACATATTATATTTTATTTTTGTTAAATATTCAAGTAACACTTTCATAAATGGAAAAAATATGATATAATAACTTCAAAATATACTCAAAAGGACATATATATGCAAAAATTCTTATCTAACAGCCCCGAAGAAACCGAAAAAATTGGTGAAGAATTTGGAAAACAAATAAATGCGGGCTGCGTAATTGCCTATCGTGGTGGTCTTGGTATGGGAAAAACCTGTTTTACCCGTGGACTGGCAAGGGGTCTTGATTCTTCTGACACGGTCACCTCCCCCACCTTTGCTTTGATAAATGAATACCCAAACGGCAGAATTCCGCTTTATCATTTCGATATGTACCGCATAAGCGGTTGGGAAGATCTTTATTCTACCGGCTTTTTCGATTATATAGACCAAGGCGGTGTAATTGCCGCAGAATGGAGCGAGAATATCGAATCCGCCTTGCCGGATAGCACCGTCTATGTTACAATAAACAAAATTGACGACAACACACGTGAAATTATAATTAGTAAAAAGGGTGAATAATTTGAAAATTTTAGCGGTTGAGTGTTCAGCAACTCCTGCAAGCGTTGCAATTCTCGATAACGATAAATTGTTGGCACAGGCTTTTACAAACGTTAAGCTTACACATTCGCAAACCCTTATGCCAATGATTGAAAATTTGCTCAACTCCTCAAAAATCCAACTTAGCGATATTGATGGCTTTGCAATTTCTAACGGTCCGGGCTCATTCACGGGTATACGCATCGGCATTAGTGCCGTAAAGGGTCTTGCTGCCGCAAAGAAAGTACCTTGCGTTGGTGTTTCAACACTTTTAGCAATGGCATATAATTATTCGGATACCGATTGTATTGTATGCGCTGTAATGGATGCCCGCTGTAATCAGTTTTATAATGCTATTTTTGACATTGAAAATAATAAAATCACCCGACTTTGCGATGACCGTGCCTTAATGTGTGACGAGCTTTTGGATGAGGTTAAAAAAATATCGCAAAATAGTGATAAGCGTGTTATAATTGTAGGTGATGGTGCCGATGCCTTCTACAAAGCCGCTTGTGACAATATAATAAACGTTAAAAAGGCACATCCTTCACGTGAATTTCAAAACGCCGTTGGCGTGGGCTATGCTTCACTTAACAATTTTGAAAATGGTGAAACACTTTCACCAAATGAGATATTGCCGTTCTATTTGCGTTTGCCACAGGCTGAACGTGAGCTAAAGATGAAGAAGGAGAATGAAAAAATATGAAAATTGCATTAGGCTGTGACCACGGCGGTTTTGAACACAAAAACGCTATAAAAGATCACCTCAAGCAAAGCGGCTTTGAGGTTTTGGATTTCGGCATTTATGAAAATGTTTCGGTCGATTACCCCGATATTGCTTCAAAGGTTTGCCAAAGCATTCAAAAAGGTGAATGTCAGCTTGGTATTTTGGTTTGCGGCACTGGTATTGGTATGTCGCTTGCGGCAAACAAGTTCAAGGGTATCCGTGCAGCAGCGTTAAGCGAGCATTTTTCAGCAAAATACACCCGACTTCATAATAATTCAAACGTGCTTTGCCTTGGTGGAAGAGTTATCGGTGTAGGCACCGCTTTAGAACTGGTGGATTTATTTGTCAACACCGAATTTGAGGGCGGTCGCCATCAAACCAGAATTGATAAAATTTCAGAAATTGAAAATAAATAAGTGAGGAATTAAAAATGAAAAACAACGTTTTCGTAATGGACCATCCCCTAATTCAGCACAAGCTTTCTATTTTGCGTGACAAGCGCACAGGCACAAAGCAGTTCCGTGAACTTATTAACGAAATCGCTATGCTTATGTGCTACGAATCCACCCGTGATTTACCACTTAAAGAGGTTAAAACCGAAACTCCGTTAGTAACCGCCACCACCAAAAAGCTCGCCGGCAGAAAAATGGCATTTGTTCCGATTCTTCGTGCGGGTCTTGGTATGGTTGATGGTTTATTAACCCTTATTCCCGCTGCAAAGGTTGGTCATATCGGTATGTACCGTGACCCTGAAACCCACAAACCGATTGATTATTATTGCAAATTACCGGCAGACCTTAACGAGCGTGACGTTTTTGTGCTTGACCCAATGCTCGCAACCGGTGGCAGTGCAATCGATGCAGTTTCACGCATTAAAGAATTCAACCCCAAGCGCATTAAATTCCTTTGCATAATTGCAGCACCCGAAGGCATTGAAGCCTTTACCACCGCACACCCCGACGTTCCTGTTTATTGTGCAGGTCTTGATGATTGCCTTAACGACCATTGCTATATTCTTCCCGGTCTTGGCGACGCAGGCGACCGTATTTTCGGTACAAAATAATATAACAAAAAACCACCCTCATGGGTGGTTTTTTGTTATATTATTTCAGGTGTAAATCCCAAATCCTCGATTTCGGTCATAGCAGTTTTAAGGCAATGTTCGCAACCGTCAATAGTCACAATCTTTTCTTCTAAACTAATTTCGTGCTTTATTGCAACCTCGTTTAACGCATTGTCAATTCTTGCAACACAATGACCGCAATGCATATCCTCTACTTTAATTTTAAATTCCATATTTATAACCTCATTTCAAAAGCTTTTGCAGTGTATCGCACAGCTCATCTACCGTGGCTTCTCTGCCATTTTTTATATCATCTACCACACAAGTGTGAATATGATTTGCCAAAAGTTCTTTGTTAAAGGCATTAAGCGCCGCATTGATTGCACCTACCTGAATTAAAATATCAACACAATAAGCATCGTTTTCCAGCATATTCTTAACACCACGCACCTGCCCTTCGATGCGATTTAGACGATTTACCAACGCCTTTAATTCGTTGGCATCACGGTTTTTAGTTTTTTTACAGCATTCACTCATAATTTTTTACCTCTAAGTCTTAAAGCGTTACCCACCACAAAAACCGAGCTGAACGACATCGCCAAACCACCAAGCATTGGGCTTAAAAGCGGACCGCCAAAGGCATATAAAAGCCCTGCAGCGATAGGAATACAAACCGTATTATAGCAAAACGCCCAAAATAGATTTTGCTTAATGTTTTTTATGGTTAAGCGGCTTAGATTAATTGCTTTATAAACGTCAGAAACACTTGAATTCATAAGCACAATATCGGCAGCTTCAATGGCAATATCACTGCCACTGCCAATAGCACAGCCGACATCTGCCTCGGTCAAAGCAACAGAATCGTTTATGCCATCACCCACCATCATAACCGCACCGTATTTTTGGCGTATTTCTTTTATAATTTCTGCCTTACCATCAGGTAAAACCTCTGCATAGACTTCATCCACGCCTATTTTTTTACCCATATATTCCGCAGAAGGACGGTTATCGCCCGAAAGCACTACGGTTTTAATGCCGTGCTTTTTAAGTTTTAAAACCGTGTCCGCAGCATCAGGCTTTAAAACATCAGTCACAGCAAACAAGCCCGACGTCTTGCGGTTGACAGCGACAAAAACAAGTGATTTGCCTTCACCTGCAAATTTTGCAAAATCATTTGCAAATTCATCGGTGCTTATACCGTTTTCAAAAAGAAATTCCTTTTTGCCAACCAAAACCTCTTTGTCGGCTATAACAGCGCAAACGCCCATACCGGCAACCGATTTAAACTCATCTGGTTTTTGGTATATACTATTATTTTTTTCAGCATATTCAATAATTGCCTTTGCCAGCGGATGTGTTGATACCATTTCACAAGCGGCGGCAAGCGGTATAGCATTGATATCACCAATATAATCTGTAACCGTAGGTTTTCCGATAGTTAAGGTGCCGGTTTTATCAAATACCACTGCTTTAACGTGATGGCAGACTTCAAGTACCTCGCCATTGCGGATTAAAATACCATTTGAAGCGCCAAGCCCTGTTCCCACCATTATTGCGGTAGGTGTTGCAAGCCCCAAAGCGCACGGGCAAGCAATAACCAATACACAGGTAAAGACCTTTAATACAAACGCTATATCCTTACCAACAATTAACCAAATAACTGCAGAAATCACAGCAATCGCAATAACTATCGGCACAAAAACGCCTGCAACCCTGTCCGCCATTTTGGAAATCGGTGCTTTTTTAGATTGCGCTTCTTCAACGAATTTAATGATTTTGGCAAGGGTTGTATTTTCACCAATGTGTGTCACCTTAATATAAAGCGCACCGTCAATATTAACACTTCCGCCATAAACCGCATCGCCCTGATTTTTTTCTATAGGCAGGCTTTCGCCTGTAAGCATTGCTTCGTTAACGCTGCTGCAGCCATCTAAAACAACACCATCAAGCGGAATTTTAGCGCCCGATTTGATAAGCAGTATATCCCCCACCTTTATTTCAGACGTTGGGATTTCATACTCCTTTGAATCTTTAAAAAGCACAGCGGTATCGGGAGTAAGCTCCATAAGCTTTTCCAATGCCTTTGCGGTTTTTGCCTTGCTGCTTCGTTCAAAAAACTTGCCAAGCATAACAAGTGCAATCACCACTGCAGAGGATTCATAAAAAAGATTATGCACTGCGTGGGGATTGTGCGACAACGTAAAGGTCATAGCAATACTATAAATTAGTGATGCTCCCGAACCGATAGCCACCAGACTATCCATATTGGGGTGTCCTTTAAACAAAAGCGGTATTCCCTTTATGAAAAAGCTGCGCCCAAAATACAGAATCGGCAAACAGCATAAAAGCTGCAGAAAAGCAAAATTATATGGGTTTTCGTTCATGTTAAAAATTTTCGGAAGCGGCAAATTTTCAAAAAGCATTTGCCCCATTGAAACATACAGCAAAACAGCCGCAAACAAAAGCGACACAATTATTGGCAGCATGCTTTCCTTTTGTTTAGAAGCTTCTTTTTTAACGGTTTCTGCTGTAATGCCAAAGCCGGCTTTTTGGACCACTCGGAAAAAGTCCGCCGAAGAAACCAAATTTTCATCAAATATAACCGTCATTTTGCCGGTTATTAAATTAACGTCACAGCTTTGTACCCCGTTTAGCCTTGAAACGACACGCTGAACTGATGACGAGCAAGCCGCACAGGACATACCGCTAACGTTATATTGTTGAGTTTTCATATTATCACCATATCTATTATATACCCCTGTGGGGTATTTTTCAAGTAAAAAATATAGCCGTGTTGCCACGACTATATAAATTTCATAATAAGTTCAATTACAAAAACCACCACACAAGAGGATACCGCAACACCAAAAAGACTTACACCAATATAGGAAAGCACAACACCCGTAATAAGCGCCGCCACACCCGACCAAATACTGCTTGTAGCATAAATGATTGCGGGAAATGTCATAACTGCTAACGTAACGTAAGGCACGTAGAATAAAAATGAACGCAGTATTTTATTTTTAATTTTCTTTCTTATTAATGTAAGCGGCAAAACACGTATGGCAAAAATTGTAAGCGCCATAATTAAAATATAAATATAAACGTTATTCATCAGCATCTTCCTCCTTTACAGGAAAAAGAATTGCGAGCGAAAGCGCAATTACAACAGTTAAAATTATAACCTGCATTCCGCTTGAAATGTTATTGGCAATAATTGGCAGATTATAAAACAAAAAGCTTAAAACAAACGAAGCAATAATACCACCCATTATAACCTTATTTTCCTTTGCGGGAGGAATTATAATTGCCAAAAACATACCGAAAATGCCAACGCCTAAAGCCGACATAACACTTGCGGGTAAAATATTACCTAAAATAGCGCCAAGTGCTGCACCGCTTGCCCACCCAGGTATTGCTACCGTCATTGCGCCATAGCTGTAAAACGGATTGAGATAACCCGAAACCACCGAAGAAATACCAAAAATTTCATCAGTGATACCAAAAGCAATGGCCATACGGTGAAGGGTTGAGGTTTTGGGCGAAATTTTTTGGCTTAAGGCACAAGACATTAAAAGATAACGGGCGTTAACTATTAGCATTGTTAAAAACATTTCAAAATAACCGCCCATTGAAGCAATTACGTTTATACCCGCATAACCGCCGGCCGATGCAAGTGTTGTGCCGGTTGCTATAAAGGTTTGAAATGCGGTAAGACCTGCTTTTTCTGCAGCAATACCCAAGGTTAAGGCAACTGCAAAATAACCGAGCGCTATCGGTATACCATCTTTAAGCCCCTTTTTATACCAAAATTTATTATCCAAAACAATCACCTTGCATTATTTTACATTTTTTACCCATTTAAGTCAACCGAAATTAAAATATTTTAACCTAATTAGCAACAAAACATATTATATTATTGAAGTTAGCATTAAAACTGACTTAATTTTTTTAGGAGGCCTTACTATATGGCAGATTTTAAAAACTTTGAAAACTGCAATGATGCCGTGTGCATTGATGCAGGTCGGGTTTACGATTCTTGCTGTGACCGTGACTGTTTAGAGGATTTGCGGTGTTTCTTCCTGCCCGAAACCCAAACCCTAATTAACAATGCTTTAAGCGTACGGCTTCGCAGTGCCGAAGTACTTAACGTATTTATAGACGTTGAACCCGTTAACTTTAACAAGGGATATTATTCCTGCGACCTTACATTTTTCTTTCTTTTATCCTTCGACCTGTACACTTCACCAAGCACCTGTCCGCAGGTTATAAACGGCATTGCAACCTTTAACAAAAAAGTTATTTTATACGGCAGCTGCGGTGCGGTTAAAACCTTTTCAAACATTGTTGGCGACGAATGCAGAAATCACCGCACAAATACATTTTCTGGCAGTAATACGCCAAAATGCGTTGTAAGTGCAGTTGACCCTGTGCCGCTATCGGCCAGAATCGGAACCATTCGTGATTGTTATGAATCGGCTTGCTGTATTCCCGACTGCGTATGTGAAGCAATAGGCGGTCACGTTGTAACCGACATTCCACGTGGTACCCCCACAATTTATGCAACAATCGGTTTATTTACGGTTGTTCAGCTTATACGTAACGTTCAAATGCTTGTTCCCGTTTACGATTTTTGTGTTCCGCAAAAATCCTGTGACCATTCAACAGCCGAGCCCTGTGACACCTTTAGCAAAATTCAATTCCCTATCGACGATTTCTTCCCTCCCCGCCCCGACTGCATTGATAATCAGCCAAACTGCGGTTGCATGGGCTACACAGACGAATAACATAAAAAAGGAGAGTCAAAATTTTGTGATTTCGACTCTCCTTTATTTTAAAGGGATGATATATCTAATTGCGTGAACTGCTCCAAAAACGAGCGCAGTTGTTTGATATCCTCTGCTATACCGCCCAAAACACGACCTTCAAAGTTTACAACGACCACAGGGTCGTGCACGCTTAAGCGCAATAAAAACCAACCGTTTTTCGTATTAACACGAAGTCCCTCACGATTGTCAGGTGCAAGGCGATATTCATTTGTTTCATTGGCAAGAATTTCAAGCTTTTGGATTATATCCTCACCATATAATTTAAAATCATCACATAAAATATTGAATCTTACTTCTCTATCCTCTGCACGCATCACAATCGGCATCTAATGTGGTCATAAACATTGCCGGTGTTGAAGACAAACCGCAGTTCATAACCGTAAAGCCCGAGTTTATAAGGGCGGTCTGTGCCCTTTCCATAATTGCAGGCCCTGTTATACGTGAATCACGGCCGATAGACACCTTAATATTTTCTTTATTTGTTTTTGCCTTAAGCCATACGGCAAAGGCGGCGGTAATATCGTATACTGCACTGTCGGTAAGGTTTACTGTCTTGCCGCCCTTATCGGTTGCAATACCACGTATATCCGTACCACTTTTAAGCTTTTCATAATTCATACAAATTACTCCTTTGGGAGGCCCCACAGATGACCCTGCCCACTTTACAAAAAAGAGTGAAAAAAGGTGAAGTGCTTTTCACCTTCAATAATAGCGAAGCCTTAACTGAAGGCATAATTTTTCTTTACAGAAAAAAGCCGTTTATCAAAAGCTCGCTTTATAAAAATAACGTTAGTTATCAGCTTATATTAACCGCAGATGATAATTGGCCGACTATTAAACAGCTTTCAGAATTTGCAAACTATAAAACCAAAAATTACATACGAATTGCGGTTATTAAAGAGCACCACAAGCCCCTGATTTTAAATAATGCCGTTAAAATCTACGGCAAGGCGTTTTTTAAAGAGACTTAAGATATTTAACCCTTTCGGTCATTTCATCTGAAAAAACATAACTTCCCGCAACCAAAACGGTAGCCCCTGCCTTTACGGCTAAAGGTGCGGTTTCACCGTTGATACCACCGTCAACCTCAAGCTCAACCTTTAAGCCTTGACGCTTTATTTCATCACTTAAAGCCGATAATTTATCGAGTGCTTCGGGCATAAACTTTTGACCGCCAAAGCCCGGCTCAACCGACATTACAAGCACCATATCGCAAAGGGGTAATAAATCAAATATTTCCTCCGCTTTGGTACAGGGCTTAATTGTAAGGCATGACTTACAACCAAGACTTCTGATTTCCTTTAAAAGCTCGGCGTTGTCGCTTCCGGCTTCAAAATGAAAGCCGAGCCAGTCTGAAACAGGGGCGAATTCTTTAATATAACGATGTGGTCTGTCAATCATTAAATGAACATCCAAAGGTATATTAGAATGCGCCTTAATAGATTTTATAACAGGCACTCCAAACGAAATGTTAGGCACAAAAATACCATCCATAACATCGAGATGAAGCATATCACAGCCTGCTGCTTCCAGCTTTTTAATATCGTCAGCAAGGGTTAAAAAATCAGCAGTTAACACCGACGGAGAAATTTTAATAGCCATAATATCACCCTAAATTTAGTATATTATAATTTTATAGTCAATTCTATTCTTTGTCAATATGATTAATCTATAAAAATATTGAATATTTGACATACACAAAAGAGGAACGGCTTACCGTTCCTCTATATTATTCTTCTTGCTTATTTTGTTGTAAACAATCCATCCGACAATGCTTATTAAAAGAGTTATACCAAATGCAACCGCCGCCAATAAATACTTTTCACCACCCAAAAAGCTACCGCCTATGGTAGAGGTAACAACCGAAGGTATTCGGGCGATTGCCACAATAAACAAAAAGCCTTTTAAATCAATTTTTGTAAGACCGACAAAATAGGTCAGCAAATCTTTAGGTGTGCCGGGTAAAAAGAAAAGAAAAAACGTGATAACCGCCAATTTCCTTTCATTTTGCAAGAACTTTAGCGACTTAATTTTTTCATAAGTGAAAAACACCTCTAAAAGCTTGACACCAAGAGTGCGAACCAGTAAAAAAACAATTAAACTGCCAATAGTAATACCGATTATACACAGCAACGTGCCCCAAAAAGCGCCAAAGGCATACCCTGCCCCAATTTCAAGTGGTTCACCCGGTACGAAAGCAATTACAACCTGAAAAACCGTCATACCGACAAATGCGACCATTCCCCACACGCCGCTTGTTTGTACCCAAGCACGAAATTTTTCAGGCTCGCCCACAAACCGCACAAGCGGTCTGCCGATAAACCAGCCCACAGCCGCACAAAACAGTATAAAAGCCACAATTACCGAAGCGCTAACTATTTTCTTTTGCTTGTCCGTCATATTTTCACTTCACTTTTTTAAACGTCAAACTTAAGAACAACCTTAAATAAATCGCCGTCGACCGTAATATCCATTTGCCCATTTTGAAGCTCGGTAAGACTTTTAGCTATTGAAAGTCCTAAACCGCTACCCTCAGTATTACGTGATGAGTCACCCCTTACAAAACGTTCCGTAAGCTCATTAGAATCTAAATTAAGCTCACATTTTGAAATGTTCTTAAATTCAATAAACGCTTTGCCACCACTTGTATATACCTCGATATAAGCACGGGTATCAGCCAAAGAGTATTTACAAATATTACTTAAAAGGTTTTCAAACACACGCCACAAAAGCCGTGCGTCTGCCTTTATAATAACATCTCTTTCAGTTTTTTTCAATACCGGACTTATGTGTGCTACCTTGAGCCTTTCATCGAATTCTCCGATCGCCTGTGTTAAAAGCACACCTACATTGCAGTCGGCAAAATCAACCGTCATATTACCTGTTGATGCTTTGGACGCTTCGACCAAATCCTCAACTAATTTTTTAAGCCGTTCGCTATGACGGTCTATAACCTCAATGTATTCCTTTGCGGTTTCGTTTTCAATTTCCTCCTTTTTAAGCAAATCTACATAATTGATAATAGACGTAAGCGGTGTTTTAATATCGTGTGAAACATTTGTTATAAGCTCGGTTTTAAAGCGCTCACTTTTTACCTTTTCGTCAACAGCCACTTGCATACCTTCACCAATGCTGTTAAGCTTATTTGCAAAATCCTTAAAATCAAGCACCATAAATTTAGTGTCAATCTTTCGGTCAAATTCACCTGCAACAATTTTTTCGCCACCAGATTTTATTCTTTGCAAGGTTATTGCAATATAAATTACTAATACCGATACCCAAAAGGTTAAAAAAACACTACCCATTACTAACCATTCGGTTTGATATAAATTAAATATTAAATTAACGCCGCCCCAAAAGATTATAATAGCCAGAATTCCAAGTGTTTTTATAATAAGCGGTAGGCGTTTTAAATGAAAAAACACAAACTTGGCTGCGGCTATAAACCACTTAAATAAAACCGATGAAACTTTATAAACAAGCGTATTCTTCCAAAATGTAAAAGTTTTAATTCGTGTGGCAGAGGTAAGCAAAAGCGCAAGCGCAACAAAGTAAAGCACCGTACAGGCAACAAATAAGAAAATTACAATTTCGGGCCCTTCAAAATACTGAACTGTATCAAATATTATTAAAAATATACCCACAATTACCGCCGCTACCGCAAGGCAAATATCAAGCGGTATACGGTCTAAAAAGTTTAGCTGAATACTGCTGTAAGCAAATTTTCTGCCCGCCGCACAGCACAAAAAACAAATAAGAGCAATAAACGCCACAAGACCCGAAACAGCAAAAAATATAAATGCGTATCGAAGGTCGTGTCCTGTTTTTATAAGTGAACGCACCGTTGCGAATTGGTCGTTGCAGGGCATTTCATCGTAAACCTGAACAATAAATTTATAACCGTTTTCGATAATAGTACTGCTTGTTAAAACGGTATTGTCATCATAATTTGTATATAATACATCGCCCGTTTCATCAATTACTGTATAAGCATAATTGACTTCCCACGCCATATTCCCTACGTCTTCACGAAATGCCTGCACGTCGGCCGCTCTTTGAAATTGACCGCTTAGCTTATAACACTCTCTTACAGCCATTTCGGTTAAGATTTCTTTTTCAACCAGATATGATGAACGAGTGTAAAAATCTAAATATCCCATCACCATAACCGCCGCCGAGGAGGCAACAATAACCAAAACCATTATGTAGGAAAGTATTATTGCCGCTATTTTTGCAGGCAAACTGCAAAGTAAACGCTTCATAGTTTATCCCTCCATTTTATAACCATGCGCCCAAACCACCTTTAGGTAACGTGGCTCGGCAGGGTTAATTTCAATTTTTTCACGCAAATGTCTTATATGCACTGCTATTGTGCTTTCGTTACCGAAGCATTGTTCACACCAAACACTTTCGTAAATTTCCTTGGGGCTTAAAACCTTGCCTCTATTCTTCATTAAAAGCTTTAAAATCTCGAATTCGGTCGGAGTAAGTGACACCCGTTCTCCATCAACCAAAACCTCTTTAGCACGGTCATTAAGCTCTATATTACCAACCGTAAAGCAATAATCCTCGACCACTTTTCCGCCAAGGCGGGTATACCGCCTTAAATGTGAACGTACTCTGGCAACCACCTCGACAGGGTTAAACGGCTTTGTCACGTAATCGTCTGCCCCGATATTAAGCCCCAAAATTTTGTCGCTGTCCTCACTTTTAGCCGACAAAAAAATTATCGGCATATTATAATCTTCACGAAGCTTTGTGGTTGCAGTTATTCCGTCACACAACGGCATCATTATATCCATAAGCACCAAATGTATGTCATTTTTGTCCACTATTTCTAAAGCCTCTTGTCCGTTATATGCTTTAAATATGTTATACCCTTCTACCTTTAAATAAATTTCCAAAGCGGAAACAATATCCTTTTCATCATCACAAATAAGTATGTTGTACATATCCATCTCCTCCTTGTCCCTATTCTACCATTAAAACATTTAAGAAAAAAGCGGTAAATATATTAAGATTTTATTAAGATTGCATTTTTTTATATAAAGTGCTATACTTGAATTATACTAAATATTTCGAGGTATTGTATGAAGCTTGAAATTTTGCAAACCTGCCCGCCCGTTATTCGTGACTTTTTAACCTATAACGAAACCATTAAAGGTAAATCCTCCCTTTCGGTTGAGGGCTATTTTTTAGATTTACAAAACTTTTTTCGTTATATTCTAACTGTGCGTGGTTTGGTCGATAAGGAAACCCCGTTTGAAAAGATAAGCATTTCAAAGGTCGATTTGCCACTTATAAAAACCATAACCATATCAGATTTATATGCATATATGGTTTTTTGCAAAAACGAGCGTGGCAACAACACCGCTACCCGTGCAAGAAAAACCTCAACACTTCGCATTTTCTTTAGGTATATGTGTGAACAAACCCACCAGCTTGAGCAAAACCCCGCTTTATTACTTGAATCCCCAAAGGTTAAGCAGTCGTTACCAAAGCATTTAACCCTTGAGGATTCGTTAGAGCTTTTAAATTCAGTCGATGGCGCAAACCAAAAGCGTGATTATTGTATTTTAACTATATTTTTAAACTGTGGGCTACGTTTGGCAGAATTATGCTCGCTCAATATATCAGATATTAAGCCCGATGGCACAATGATTGTAACGGGTAAGGGCAACAAGGAACGTCTTATTTATTTAAATAACGCTTGTATGACCGCTATTAACGATTATCTCGCTGTAAGACCAAGTGATGACATTGTTTATGAAGACCGCAATGCCCTGTTTATAAGCCGAAACCATCGCCGCATAAGCCCCAAAACTGTGCAACACTTGGTTAAAACCTTTTTAGAAAAGGCAGGGCTAGGCGACCAAGGCTATTCCACCCATAAGCTGCGCCACACCGCCGCCACACTTATGTATCAGCACGGTGAGGTTGATATCCGTGTGCTAAAGGATATTTTAGGGCACTCAAATTTGGGCACAACCCAAATTTACACCCACGTTTCCGACAGCCAAATTAAAGGTGCGGTTGACGCTAACCCATTAAGTAAGGTGCATAAAAAATAAACCGCCAAATTGGCGGTTTATTTTTTAGTTAAAAGAGAAAAGTGAATAGTGAAAAGTTTCGGTGTCGGCTTTGCCGACTGATATAAAACGTTTCGCCTTGCGAGACACCTTACTTTTTCACTCTTCACTATTACTTATTACCTAAAACAAAAACCACCTCTCGAGGTGGTTTTTAGTTTTATTATTACATCTTAGCAAGATTTGCTTTGAGGTTTTCGAGCTGCTGACGGAGTTCAGCAGGAAGCTTGTCGCCAAACTTCTTGTAGTGTTCTTCAATTTCAGCTGCTTCTTTTTCCCAAACTGCCTTATCAACAGTTAAGATATCCTTAAGAGTTTCGATATCCATATCCAAATCGGTAAGGTCAATATCTTCAGGCTTGGGAATATAACCGATAGCAGTTTCGGTAGCGTCTGCCTTGCCTTCGCAACGGTCAATAATCCAGTTGAGAACACGCATATTGTCGCCGAAGCCGGGCCATACGAAGTTGCCTTCGTCGTCGGTACGGAACCAGTTAACGTTGAAAATCTTAGGAGCCTTGTCGCCAAGCTTTTCGCCCATTTCAAGCCAATGCTTGAA
>JAFQCU010000005.1 GCA_017416285.1 Clostridia bacterium
ATCAATCCTAAATGGTGTTCTCGCATATCTAGTATAACAGATATTTTGAATTCTGCCGAGTGTTTTCTGAAAATTTGTCCTTTCTTTGCCATAAAAAATATGCACCTCCAAAAGTGTCTAACTTTTGGGGTGCATATCACAAAAGTGGGGATTTTTTGTTGACAAAAATAAAGTTTTGTTATAAAATAACATATGATATATAACATAAGATATATAAAGAAGGTGTAGTATGCCTCCCAAGGTAAAAAATACTCGTGAGGAAATTATTAAAGCCGCAGTTGAAATTATAAGAAGCAATGGTGAAGTGGCACTTAATGTGCGAAGCGTTGCCGAGGCGCTTGGCTGTTCAACCCAACCGGTTTTTTCAAATTTCAAAACTATGGATGAGCTTAAGGGTGAAGTTATAAAGAAAGCACAATTAATATATTCTGCCTTTGCCGAAGAGCATATAAACAGCGAGCAATTTTCCGATTATAAGGCGGAGGGTATGGCATATATCACCTTTGCGAAAAACGAAAGCCATTTATTTAAGCTTTTGTACCTTGATAATACTGACAATTCGTTAAATAGCAAATTAGAAAAAATAGCTTCAAAAACCTTAACGCTTTCTGAAGATGAGGCAAGGCTTTTTAATCTTGAAATGTGGGCGTTTGTGCATGGTATGGCGGTTATGACCGCAAATGCAGACTTTCCGCTTCACGAAGCGGTCATAAGCCGCATTTTTGATGATGCTTTTGAGGGAATTAAAACAAGGTTTAATTTGCGGTAAACTATTATTTGAAATACAAATAAAAACGGTAGAGGCCAAAAGGCTTCTACCGTTTTAAAATTAACATATTATTTTAAAAATCCGTTTACAATTTGTTCCTCGGCTTCGGCTTCAGAAAGTCCCAAGGTCATAAGCTTAATAAGCTGTTCACCTGCAATTTTACCAATGGCGGCTTCGTGAATAAGCGCCGCATCAATATGATTTGCAGTAATTTGGGGAAGTGCGGAAACGTGCGCATCATCCATAATAATTGCATCACATTCTGTATGACCGCTGCAAATATTGTTGCCGTTAATACGTGAAACAAAAAGCTGACTGGATTTATCCTTTGCAACCGAACGTGAAATAACGTTAGCACTGCAGTTTTCACCGTTCATATCAACCGTAAAATCGGTTTCAGCGTATTGGCTGCCGTGTGTCATAAGTTTTTCTTTTACAATGAGGGTTGCGTTGTCAGCCAAGGTTGCCTTTGTTATACGTTTGGTGGAATCAATACCCTTGATTTGGGTGGTTTCCATTTCCATATAACCGCCGTCGGCAATATTAATAACGGTGGTGGGGTTCATATTTTTACCACCTTCGCCATCACCCTCGCCAACGTGCTTTTCAACATATTTCACCTTGGCGTTTTTGCCAATGAAAAAGCTGTGTATACCATCGTGGCGGGATTCCTCGCTACCGCAGTTGTGAATACCGCAGCCTGCAACAATTTCAACGTCGCAGTTGTCGCCAACGATAAAATCGTTATACACCATTTCAGTAAGACCGCTTTCACTTATAATTACGGGAATGTGAATTTTTTCACCGACTGTGTTGGGCTTAATAATAATTTCAATGCCCGAAACGCCATCTTTTTCACGTATGTCAACATTTTCGGTAATGTGACGGGAAGAAAGCTTACCATTGGCACGAATGTTGAACGCACCTGTGGGGGTGCCGTCGATATCAGCTATCATTTTCAAAAGGTCAAGTTCAGTATTGTTCATCCGTCACACCTCCTCTAAAGCGGTTGTAAGTACCTTACAAGCGGCATCTGCGGCGTGCAAAAGGCTGGGGAGAATATCATCCTTTTTTCCAACGTCACGTACCTCGCCGTTTGCAATAACCACAACCTTGTCGGCAATGTTAAGAATACGCTCTTGGTGAGAGATAATTATAATACTGCCACCAAGTGTGTTGTGCATTTTTTCAAAAACCTTAATAAGGCTGTTAAAGCTCCAAAGGTCAATACCTGCTTCAGGCTCGTCAAAAATTGAAACCTTTGTGCCACGTGCTAAAACTGTGGCAATTTCAATTCGTTTAAGCTCACCGCCTGAAAGAGAAGCGTTGACTTCACGGTTAATGTAATCCCTTGCACAAAGTCCAACCTGTGAAAGGTAACCGCAAGCCTTTGTAACGCTTATATCCTCACCGGCAGCAAGACTTATAAGGTCATGCACGGTAATGCCCTTAAAACGTACAGGCTGCTGAAAAGCAAAGCTAATGCCTTTTTGTGCACGCTCGGTAATGGTAAGGTTTGTAATATCTTCGCCATCTAAAAGAATCTGGCCGGCGGTGGGGGTAATAATACCTGCAATAATTTTTGCCAAGGTGGATTTACCGCCCCCGTTAGGACCGGTAATAACCACAAAGCCATCATCTATTTTTAGATTGACATTTTTTAAAATTTGTTTTTCGCCGTCCTCATTTTCGGCTGTAAAAGATATGTTTTTAAGCTCTAACATATATCCTCCAGAAATATTTGCGGTTACAAACGGGAAAGTCGTTCATAACGCCGTGTTCGGGGTCGTAAAAAGTACCTTTATAATAAAGTGACCAATGCCAACACCGTGGGGTTTCAAGGCTTAAAAGTGCAATTTCGGGCAAATCGGTTTTATTGTTTGCCAAAAGCCGCTGATTTTCCACCTTAAAACCATTATTATTTAAAAAAGAAAGCATTTCCCGAAGGGTTGTTTCTTTTTCGTTATTTAGGGTATGCACCACTTCATTGACCGATTTATTCGTAAGCATAGCCAGAACGGCTTGTCCGCATTGAAGGGGTGTGGGTTCGTGAATATATTCTATCATAAGTTTGCCAACTTTTCTGCAAAAGTAATCATTGCCGGCATGGTTATAAGTGATAATAACGTGCTGAGTGATACCAAATTAACCGAAAGCTCGGTATCACGACCGTATTTCGCTGAAAACATTGTTGTAACAGCAGCTACGGGGGCACTACAGCAAATCGCCTGTGATATAAGCATATCGCCTTTAATGCCGCAAAGCCACATAATTGTAATTGCGGCGGCGGGGTAGATGACAAGCCTTAACAAAATGGCGAAAATACATTTTATATTAGTAAGTCCTTTTAGCACGTTGGAATTTGCAAGATGAAAACCAATAATTATCATTGGCAACGGGGTATTAAGTGCCGCAAGCATAGAAACCGGTTCGCTTATTATTTTGGGTACAGGGATTGACAAAAGAAAAACAGCCAAACCAATAATGAGCGCCAAAAATGCGGGAGTAGTAATTATTTTAATGGGTTTAAGTGTTTTTTTGTCACCGCTCATTACGAGCAGCCCCCAGCTCCAAACAAAAGCGTTGAATATTGCAACAAAGGATGAGCCGAGAAAAACACCGCTTTCCCCAAGCAAGGCTTGTTGCAGCGGAATTGCCATAAAGCCGCAATTTGAAAAAACAGCCGCATACTGAAGCACTACCTGACGGTTTTTATCGTTATCCCTTAAAAACAGTACACTTAAAACAATAAAGCCGATGTGCAAAATTATGCCCAAAAGAAAGCTGATAAGCAGGTCCTTAAGGTCGCTTTTATTGAATTCACGAAAAAATGATTTAATAATAACACAAGGGGTGACAAACATTAAGACAAAGTCGGTCATGCAGCGCACCCATTCGTTATTTAAAAGCTTTATTTTTGCAAGTGCAAACCCGAGAAATATTAATATAAAAAGTATTATTACTTGGGTTAAAACGTCAACAAACATTATTTTACGCTTTCTATAAATTTCATAAAGGCCTTTTGACCTTTTTCATCACGCTTGAATACGCCTGTATCCTCAAGCACCTTTGAGAAAACAATACCGATTTCGGCCTTAATAATGCCATCAATGTTGTCGGCGTTGATATCACTGTATTTTGCCTTGATTTCTTCTTCCCAGTCGGCATGCTTTGCAAGGGCTTCATCGTTTGTGATATCACGGTTTTCTAAAATAGCTGTCTGTAAATCTGCCATTTCCTGCTTTAAGCGGCCGGGGAGCACGGCAAGACCCATAACCTCAATAAGACCAATGTTTTCTTTTTTGATGTGGTGATATTCGGGGTGGGGGTGATAAACGCCCAAGGGGAATTCTTCGGTGGTAATGTTGTTGCGAAGAACAATATCAAGCTCATAATCGTCACCACGTCTGCGTGCAATAGGTGTAACAGCATTGTGCTTTTCGCCATCGGTTTCGGCAAGAATAAAGGCATCTTCATCGGTGTATTTTTCCCAAGCGGTTAAAATTTTACCGCCAAGCTCGATTACACGCTCGGCATTTGCACCTGTAATACGGATAACCGACATGGGCCATTTAACAATACCGGTTTTGAGATCCTCAAATCCTTCAAAAACAAGCTCTTTTTCGATTGGTGCCTTTGTCATAGCAAAGGTGTAACGGCCACCCTGATAATGCTCGTGTGAAAGGATAGAGCCGCCAACAATGGGAAGACCGGCGTTTGAACCGATGAAATAATGTGGGAAGATGGTAACAAATTCAATGATTTTGCGAAGGGTGGTAATATCAACCTTCATGGGTATGTGCTCGCCGTTATATACGATGCAATGCTCGTTATAATAAACGTAAGGTGAATATTGCATAAACCAGTCATCACCGTCAAGCGAGAGGGGGATAATGCGGTGGTTTTGACGTGCGGGGAAGTTAATGCGACCGGCATAACCCTCACATTCCTTGCAAAGTGCACACTTGGGATAACCTGACTGCGGTGCGTTTTTAGCCGCAAGGATAGATTTTAAATCCTTTTCGGGTTTTGAAAGGTTTACGGTAATATCCATTGCGCCGTATTCGGTGTCAGCAAGCCATTTAAGGTCTTTTTCAACACGGTAGCGGCGTATGTAATCGCTGTCACAGCTTAAGTTATAGTAATAGTCGGTAGCAGCTTCGGGTGATTCTTTATAAAGCGAGTTAAATTTTGCAATAACCTCGCTAGGGCGGGGCATCATAGCTGCCATAAGCTTGGTGTCAAAAAGGTCACGTTCAGTTACGTTGTCATCGATAAGACCTTTATCAACTGCAAAATCAAGAAGCTCTTTTAGGGTTTCTTCCAAATTAACGTCAGTAAAGGTTTCATCGCAGTCGAAGCTGTCGAGCTTTAAAATTTCTAAAATGCGGTTGGTTACAAAAATTTCATCTTCTTTGGTAAAAAGATTTTTTGCAAGACCATAGCATACTAATTTTTTAATACTTTTATTAATCACAAAAATCATCTCCCTTTTAACATAGAATTATACTATATTTAATATATAAATGTCAATGCCATTAAGTCCTAAATTGATATATTTTTGTCAAAGTGGATTTTATTGACTGTATATGCGAGATATGATATAATAATAATAATTAGGGTGATGATATGAAAAAAGCTAAAAATATCATTTTGCTTAGTGGTATAATTTGCAATGTAATTTGTATTTTATGGAATTGCTTGAGTTTTTTTATAGAACGCATTAGTGTTATTGAACAATTAAGCAGCGAACAAATTTTACAACATTTAATTAACGGTTTAGTGTTGCCAAACGCTCTAATCTTAATTTTGATGATTTTACCCGTCATTTTGTTTGTCTTAAATCTTAAGAATAAATCGGGCAAGGTTTTACCGATTGTGTCGTTTGTGTTTTGTGGTTTAATTGCTTTATATAGTTTGTTTTTTTCTGTTACACCTGCAATTCCAAAGTATTTGTTGTTAAGCGAGTGGGCGCTTATAGATACATATTGGTCGGTTTTAATCTACTGGGTAACAAGCGGCGGAATCTTGCTTTTTGCGGGCTTCACACTTTTGACAGTCGGCAGTGCGATGTCGCTTATTAAAAGTAAAGAATAAATTGGGGGTTTATCTAATTCGTAATGCGTAATTCGAAATTATTACACAAATTAAATTGTGTATTCGTAGGGGAAACCATTGGTTTCCCGCAAGCATTGCGAATTGCCGACGGGTGACACAATGGTCGCCCCTACATATTGGCATCTCCCCGATAAACTATAATTTAAACCACTGAAAATACAACGGAAATTATGTCATTTTTTCCTTGACAAACGGTAGCGTTTGTGATAAACTGTATAAGCCGCATATTGTGGGCTTTTTTAAGTTGCGCCTTTTTTGGTGCACGCCTTCTGTAGCGAGACTGAAAAATAAGCAGGTGAAAAATATGTACGCAATTATCGAAACAGGCGGAAAGCAGTACCGTGTTGAAAACGGCGACGTTATCTACATCGAAAAGCTCGACGCTCAGGTTGACGAAGAAGTTACCTTCGACAAGGTTGTTGCTGTTAGCAACAGAACTTTAAAGGTTGGTAAGCCCTATGTTAAGGACGCTTTCGTTAAAGGCACCGTTTTAAAGAACGGCAAGGGCAAGAAGATTACTGTCTTCACTTACAAACCCAAGAAGGGCTGCGCTCGTAAAATGGGTCACAGACAACCCTACACTAAAGTACAGATTACTGAAATCGGTTAATTAGTATGACTAGTGTAAAATTTTTGGCTGATAAAAAGCTTTGCGGCTTTGAAATCAGCGGTCACAGTACTGTAAACTGTGATGACGAGGTCGGTAAAACGGTTTGTGCGGCGGTATCAAGCGCTGCATATATGACAGCAAACACCATAACCGAAATTATTGGCGATAATGCAGATGCAAGGGTATCGGACGGCGAAATGTATTTCAAGGTTTTAAACCCAAGCGATGCGGCAATAATGGTTTTGGAAGGTTTTAAGTTACATTTGACCGAATTATCGATGCAATATAGCAATAACATCAAAATTTTGGAGGTGCAAAAAAATGTTAAAGATTAACATCCAGTTATTCGCTCATAAAAAGGGTGTGGGTTCTACCAAGAACGGCCGTGACAGTGAATCTAAACGTCTTGGCGTTAAGCGTGCTGACGGTCAGTTTGTTCTCGCAGGCAACATTCTCGTTCGCCAGAGAGGCACACACATTCATCCCGGCAACAACGTAGGCCGTGGTTCTGACGATACTTTATTTGCCCTTATCGACGGTAAGGTTAAGTTTGAAAGAGTTGGCAGAGACCGTAAACAGGTTAGCATTTACGCTGTTGAGCAATAATTAACTTTAAAGTCCGGGTGCTTTCAGCGTCCGGATTTATTTTTTATGATTTAAAACCCTGAAAGGACTGATAATTATGAAAATTTGTCATGTTTGCGGTATTGAATGTGATGACAGTCAAGAGGTTTGTTTGGTTTGTGGCGCAGATTTAACCGAAAGCGAAGCCGTAGCAGATGAGAATTTAGAAAGACCGATTTCTGAACCGGTGCTTGTTGCAACTTTTGAGGACGTTGTTTTTTCCGAAATTTTTAAAGATATTTTGGTGGAAAACGGCATACCCTATTCAACGGGTAGTGATGCCGGCGCAATAGTTGTAACCTTTGGCGGCAGCTTTACTTCGGATGAAATTTACGTTGAAAAGCGTGATTTTGATAAGGCAGAAGCGCTTTATAATGAATTTATAGAAAACCCACCCGAGTTTTCGGATGAGGAATTCTTTATTGAAGAGGATTTTAATTAATGTTTGTTGATATAGCAAAAATACATTTAAAAGCAGGCAACGGCGGTAACGGTGCGGTATCCTTTCACCGTGAAAAGTTTGTTGCGGCAGGCGGTCCCGATGGTGGTGATGGCGGCAAGGGCGGCGATATTGTCTTTAAAGCCGATAGCAATTTATCCACCTTGGCGGATTTTCGCTATAAAAGAAAATACACGGCACAGAGCGGTGAGAACGGCGGCACTTCACGTTGTACGGGTAAAAGTGCGCCTAATCTTGTAATATCAGTTCCCGTTGGCACCTTGGTTAAGGATGCCGAAACCGGTCGTATTATTGCCGATATTTCGGGGGAAGAGCCGGTAGTTATTGCAAAAGGCGGTAACGGTGGTTGGGGCAACCAGCACTTTGGTAATGCAACCCGTCAAATTCCCCGTTTTGCAAAAAGCGGAAACCCTGGTGAGGAATTGGACGTAACCCTTGAGCTTAAGCTACTTGCTGACGTGGGACTTATCGGTTTTCCGAACGTGGGCAAGTCAACACTTGTGTCGGTTGTAAGTGAAGCAAAGCCGAAGATTGCGAACTACCACTTTACAACCCTTACCCCTGTTTTGGGTGTTGTAAGACTTGACGAGGGTTCTTCGTTTGTAATGGCAGATATCCCCGGTCTTATCGAGGGTGCCGGCGAGGGCATTGGCCTTGGACACGAATTTTTACGACACGTTGAACGCTGTCGTTTGCTTTTGCACGTTATTGACGTTTCGGGAAGTGAGGGTCGTGACCCTATTGATGATTTCCAGAAAATCAATCACGAGCTTTCGATTTTCAGTGAGGAATTAACACTGGCGCCGCAAATTATTGTTGGTAACAAGTGTGACCTTATTGAAGAGGATGAAATTGAACGTCTTAAAGCCTATTTTGAAGGGCTTGGTTATAAATTTTTCCCCGTTATGGCAGCTATTGCCGAGGGTACAAACGAGCTTATAAACTATGTTGCGAGCGAGCTTCAAAAGCTTCCTCCCATCAAGATTTATGAGGCTGAAGAAAAGCCCGTAGAAGAGGTGGACAGAAACCGCCGCAAGTTTACAGTACGCTTTGACGGTACCTATTATTACGTTGAAGACTGCGACTGGCTTATGGAGGTTATGAATAACGTTGACCCTGATGACTATGAATCGCTTCAATATTTTGAACGTGTTATCAGGGAGTGTGGCATAATCGATGCATTGGAACGCAAGGGCTGTTCCGAAGGCGATACAGTTAAAATTTTAGATATTGAATTTGATTATGTTCCGTAATATATTTAAGTAGGTGTTTTATGGAAAATCCAAATCTGTTAAGTCCGTCGGTGTTGGCGTTTGTGGGTGATGCGGTTTACGGTCTTATGGTGCGTACCGCTTTGGCAGAGGTTAATCGTCCTTCGGGTGAATTGCATAAGCTTTCGGTAAAGCTTGTAAACGCAACGGCTCAAGCCGAGGCTTATAAAATGATTGAACCCGAGCTTTCTGAAAAAGAAATTATGGTTTTTAAGCGTGGCAGAAATTTTAAAACCGGCAATACCCCCAAAAATTCAAGCGGGGGAGAGTATCATACCGCAACCGGTCTAGAAACGCTTTTTGGTTTTTTATATCTTTCGGGCGAAAATGACCGCCTTAAAACACTTTTTAATATTATTTGGAAAAGCTCACACATATCTTAAACTAAAAAATGGGTACACTAGTTAGTGTATCCATTTTATTTTTAAGGTGAATTATGAAAACAAGAATTAAAGAATTTTTGAAAGATATAATTTATTATATTGTGGGCGGAAGTATATATACGGTAGCGGTTACAACTTTTTTATCTGCCAATGAAATTTCGCCCGGTGGGGTAACAGGTATTGCAACCGTGCTTAACTTTTTATTAAATACCCCTATCGGCGGGGTTGTGTTTTTAATAAACGTACCGCTTTTTATCATTGCAGTTTTTAAATTTGGAAAAGGGTTTATTATTAAAACCGCTATTGCAACAGCGATAACTTCAATTCTGTTAGACCTGCTTGTAATTGTTTTACCGATTATGAAAATTGATTTAATTCTTGCAAGTATTTTTGGCGGCACCTTAATGGGCTTGGGTGTCAGTATTATTATGCTCAGAGGTTCGTCAACCGGTGGTGTCGAAATTGTTGCGAAGCTGGTTTCGTTAAAGTACCCTTATGTTAGTATGGGCAGACTTATGCTCTTGCTTGATTTCTCGGTAGTGGTTGTTTCAGCGCTTGTTTATAAAAACGCCCAAAGTGCATTATATTCTACCGTTGCACTTTATTCCTGCTCGAAAATTATGGACCTTGTGCTATATGGCGCAGACAAGGGTAAGGTTATTTATATAATAAGTGATAAAGCACAATATATTGTGTGTGATATTCTTAACAAAATTGGTCGTGGTGCCACCTTTTTAGACGTTAGGGGCGCTTATACCGGCGATAAACGGCAAATGATAATGTGCACTGTCAGAAGAAACGAGGTGCATAATGTCTATGCCGCCGCAAGACAACATGATAAGTCGGCTTTTATTGTTGTTTGCGAAGCGGGCGAGATACTTGGTGAGGGTTTTAAAAAATAATTTACATTTTGTCGAAATAGTACTTGAAATATCTATAATTTGTGTTATAATTAATTTTGCACTCACTATATATAGTATAATTTGTTTTGCGAATTTATTTTAAGAATTTATTTTGAGGTAGAAGTTATGAAGATTATTAAAAGAAGCGGCGCAGAGGTTACTTTTGACCCGAATAAAATTATAGTGGCCGTTACCAAAGCTAATCAAAGCGTAGTTCCAAGCCACAGAATGACCGATGTTCAGATTAAAAGAATTGCTGAAGATGTTGAATCTGCAGCGGCAAATATGAACCGTTCATTAAGCGTTGAAGAAATACAAGATATGGTAGAAGACCAAATCATGAACCAACGTGCATTTGACGTGGCTCGCCGTTATATTACATATCGTTATAATCGTGCTTTGGTTAGAAAATCGAATACTACCGATGAACAGATTTTAAGTCTTATTGAATGTAATAACGAAGAAGTAAAGCAGGAAAACAGTAATAAAAACCCCACTGTCAACAGTGTTCAGCGTGACTATATGGCAGGTGAAGTAAGTAAGGATATTACCCGCCGTATACTTTTGCCGCCCGATATTGTTGATGCACACGACCGTGGTCTTATTCACTTCCACGATGCCGATTATTTTGCACAGCATATGCACAACTGTGACCTTGTTAATCTTGAGGATATGCTTCAAAACGGTACTGTTATCAGCGGTACTTCGATTGAACGTCCGCACAGCTTTTCAACCGCTTGTAATATCGCTACTCAGATTATTGCGCAGGTAGCTTCCTGTCAGTACGGCGGTCAAAGTATAAGTCTCACTCACTTGGCACCCTTTGTTGACGTAAGCCGCAAGAAAATTTATGCCGAAGTTACTGAAGAATTTAAAGCCTCAGGCTTGGATATTACAGAAGAAAAAATTTCTGAAATTACAGAAAAGCGCCTTTTAAAAGAAATTGCACGTGGTGTTCAGACAATACAGTATCAGGTTGTTACCCTTATGACCACTAATGGTCAGGCACCCTTTGTTACTGTGTTTATGTACCTTAACGAAGCTAAAAACGAGCAGGAAAAAGCCGACCTTGCTTTAATTATTGAAGAAGTCTTAAAGCAACGTTATCAAGGCGTTAAAAATGAAAAGGGCGTTTGGATTACTCCCGCTTTCCCCAAGCTTATTTACGTTTTGGAAGAGGATAATATCAAAGAAGGAACAAAGTATTGGGAACTTACAAAGCTAGCTGCTAAATGCACCGCTAAGCGTATGGTACCCGACTATATTTCCGAAAAGGTTATGCTTCAGAATAAGGTTGACAAAAACGGTGACGGCCATTGCTATACCTGTATGGGCTGCCGCAGCTTCTTAACCCCTTACGTTGACGAAAACGGCAAACCGAAGTATTATGGCCGCTTTAACCAAGGCGTTGTAACCGTAAACCTTGTTGATATCGGTTTATCGGCAAATGGCGATATGGAAAAATTCTGGAAGATTTTTGATGACAGAATGGAGCTTTGCCACCGTGCACTTCAAGCCCGTCACGAACGTCTTACAGGCACCCTTTCGGATGCCGCACCTATTTTGTGGCAGTACGGCGCACTTTTGCGCCTTAAAAAAGGCGAAAAGATTGATAAGTACCTCCATGGCGGTTATTCTACCATTTCGCTTGGTTATGCCGGTCTTTGGGAATGTGTTTATGCTATGATTGGCAAAAAGCTCACCGAAAAAGAGGGTGAGGAATTCGGCCTCCAAATTATGCGTAAACTTAACGAATACACCGCAAAATGGAAGGCTGCCGAGGTTATTGACTATTCACTTTATGGCACACCGCTTGAAAGCACTACATATAAGTTTGCAAAATGCTTGCAAAAGCGTTTCGGTATAATCAAGGGTGTTACCGATAAGAACTATATTACCAATAGCTATCACGTACACGTTACCGAGGATATTGATGCCTTTGAAAAATTGGCGCTTGAAGCTAAATTCCAGGCATTATCACCGGGTGGTGCAATAAGCTATGTTGAGGTTCCAAATATGCAAAATAACCTTGACGCTGTTTTATCGGTAATGCAGTTTATTTATGATAACATTATGTATGCCGAGCTTAATACCAAGAGTGACTACTGTCACGAATGTGGCTTTGATGGTGAAATTGAAATTAAAGAGGACGAGCACGGCAAGCTTGTGTGGACCTGTCCAAACTGCGGCAATACCGATCAGGACAAGCTTAATGTAGCAAGAAGAACCTGCGGTTATATTGGCACACAGTATTGGAACCAAGGCAGAACACAGGAAATTAAGGAAAGAGTTTTACATCTTTAAAAAACAGGGCTTTCCAAAAGGAAGGCCCTTAAATTTTGGGGTCAGCTATGAATTATGCAGTAATTAAAAAATTTGATATTGCCAACGGCCCCGGTGTCAGGGTTTCACTTTTTGTCAGTGGTTGCCGTCATAAGTGTAAAAACTGTTTTAACAGTGAAGCGTGGGATTTCCAATTTGGAACCCCCTTTACAGATGATACGGTTGATGAAATTATTGAAGCGCTTGATAAAGAGTATATCGAAGGCTTTTCACTTTTGGGCGGTGAGCCCTTTGAGCCTGAAAACCAAGAGGGAATTCATAAGGTTTTAAAAGCAATAAAAGAAAAATTGCCCCTAAAAACAGTTTGGTGTTATACCGGCTTTGATTATGAAAAGCAACTTGTAAGGGGGCTTGTCGGTGATAAAGAGCTTACTTTAAAATGTTTAAGCCTTATCGACGTTTTGGTTGACGGGAAGTTTGTGGAAGAGCTTAAAAGCCCAACGCTACTGTTTCGTGGGTCATCTAATCAGCGTATAATTGACGTTAAAAAATCACTTGCCGAAAACCGTGTAATATGGCTTGACGGCGTGTGGGAGCGTAAAATGGGCTCGGGTAATATTTATGAATAGGGGAATATCAATGAAGATAAACTTTAAAAAATTAAGCGAAAATGCAAAGGTGCCTACTTACGGCTCACCTTATTCTGCAGGTGCGGATTTATACGCTTTAACAAACGGTGAAACGGTTGAATTTTTACCGGGCGAAACAAAAATAATACACACCGGCATTGCTATGGAAATACCAGTTGGCTATGCAGGTCTTATTTACGCCCGAAGCGGAATCGCCAATAAGCGTGGACTTGCACCGTCTAATAAGGTTGGTGTTGTCGATGCCGATTATCGTGGCGAAATTATGGTGTCGCTTCACAATCATTCTAACGAAACACAGCAAATTACCGATGGCGAGCGTGTTGCCCAAATGGTTATTGCACCATTTTTGGCAGTTGAATATAACGAGGTTTCAGAGCTTTCCGAAACCGTTCGTGGAACCGGCGGATTTGGTTCTACAGGCAAAAAATAATTAATAATTTATTAATAAGGGGTAACAAGATTGTTACTCCTTATTTAATTGACAAAAATACAGTTTTGGGGTACAATATTAAGGTAGAATTTTTAGAAAGGTGCCGATTAAATGAAAAAATATTATTATTGGGCGTTTTTTCCAATAACTATTTTTTACTGTGAATTGTGGCTAAGACTTTTCAGCGGCGAAAGGTTTTTTAACTGGGGCCTTGTGACTGTCGCCTTGTTTTCGGTTGTTTTCGGTCTTCTTTCACAGTTTTTGTCATTTAACAAAAATGCGGGGCTTATAATTGTACAGTCATTTTTAAGTCTTTGGTACAGCGTGCAAACGGTTTACCACAACATTTTTGGCACTTATATGATTTTGTATTCATTAAAGGGTGCTGACCAAATTGCCGAAAGCGAAATGCTGGGCGAAGCGTTTTTAGCCATTGCGAAAAGTCTTTGGCAGGTTTTAATTTTGTTTGTACCGCTGATTTTGCTTATTATCGGTATCAAACGCTTTAAGAATCGGCACAAGGCAAAAAAACGTGAAATGTGGACTGCTGCAGGTGTTACCGCCGCAGTGTTGACAATCACCTTATTACTCCGCATTGCCATACCTTATTATAGGGACCGAAATGCAATTTTTGAAATGAATCGCAGTGTTTCGTATAACGGGCTTTTATATACTGAAATTTTGGATTTTGGTTATAACATTTTGGGCATTGATAACGGTTATGAAATTGACCCTGATATTGAAAATATTTTACATGGTGAAAATAAGCCCACTAAATATGAACCCAACGTAATGCAGATTGATTTCCAGACCCTTGCCTCGCAGGAAACCGATACTACCGTAAAGGCGCTTCACGAATATTTCGGCAGCCGTACCCCAACCTATAAAAACAAATACACCGGTATGTTTGAGGGATATAATTTAATTCAGGTGACTGCCGAAGGTTTTTCATACTTTGCAATCGATAAGGAATTAACCCCCACCCTTTATAAAATGCAGCACGAGGGCTTTGACTTTACTAATTTCTATACACCCATCTGGGGCGTAAGCACCTCTGACGGTGAGTATGTTGCTACAACGGGTCTTATTCCCAAAGGCGGTATTTGGAGTTATTTCACATCGGGTAAAAACAATATATTTTTCCCGTTTACAATGCCTCAACAGTATCTTAATGACGGTTTAAAGACTGTCCGTGCTTATCATAACCACACCTATACCTATTACAGCCGCCATATCTCTCATAAGAATATGGGCTTTATATATAAAGGTATCGGCAACGGTCTTGAAAAGGTGGTTAATCCCAAACGCTGGCCGGAATCCGACCACGAAATGCTCAAGGGTACAACAAGTGAATATATCGGCAAGGACCGTTTTATGACCTATTATATGACGGTTAGCGGTCACCTTAATTATACCTTTATGGGTAACAGCATGGCAGCACGTCACAAGGATAAGGTAAAGCACCTTGACCTTTCAAGCAATGCAAAGGCATATCTCGCTTGTAATATCGAGCTTGATTTAGCGATGGAACATTTGCTTGAGGCGCTCGAAAAAGCCGGTGTTGCTGAAAAAACAGTTATAGTTATCACACCCGACCATTATCCATACGGCCTTGAGGATAAGGAGCATATTGACCCTTATCATTATTTCAGTGAGCTTGCGGGCCATCAAATCGACCCCGATTTAGAGCTTTATAAAAGCTGTCTTATAATCTATTCCAAGGGTATGGAAAAACCAATTAAGGTTGATAAATATTGCAGCTCTTTGGATATTATTCCAACCCTTAATAATCTCTTTGGTTTTGAATATGATTCCCGACTTTTACCCGGTACAGACATAATGTCTGACAGTCAGGCGCTTGTTATGTTCAACAACCATTCGTTTTTGACCGAAAAGGGCTTTTATAATTCCAAAACAGATGAATTTGAACTTTTTGACGGTCAAGAGCTTGAGGATGTTGATGAATACGTTTCATCAATGCGTAAGGTTGTAAACAATAAGTTTAAAATCAGTGCACAAATTCTGGACACAAATTATTACGCAAAGGTAATAAATCGTGAACACAAGCTTTCACAAAAATAAAATTAACACGGTAGAACGCAAAAAGTTCTACCGTGTTTTTTGTGTTTTAATTTTAAGGTTTATTATCCCTTAACCGCACCTGCGGCAACACCCTTTATAATATACTTCTGACTTGTTAAATAAAAAATTATAACAGGTATTATTGAAAGCACAAGCATTGCCATTAAGGCACCCATATCAACCGAACCATAACCGCCTTTTAAATATTGCACCGCAACAGGAATGGTTTTATAATCGTTCCCGATTATCAAATACGGCAACAGGTAGTCGTTCCATATCCACATTGTGTTTAAAATTGCAACCGTTACGGTTGTGGGCTTTAAAACGGGGAACACAACTAAAAAATAGGTTTGAAGTGTGTTGCAGCCGTCAATGGTAGCGGCTTCTTCAATGGTTTTGGGCACCGATTTTACAAAGCCTGAAAACATAAAGGTGGCTAGTCCTGCCCCAAAGCCGAGATAAATTAAAATTATACCTACGGGGTTGTCAAGCATTAAAATGTTAGCAACCTTCGACATGGTGAACATAACCATTTGAAATGGCACAATCATTGAAAAGACAAGTGCGTAATATAAAACTGTAGTTAAAAGGGTTTTGGCTCTGACAATATACCACGCTGTCATTGAAGTAAAAATTACGATTGCGGCAACCGAAAAAACGGTTATAAATAATGACCAGAAAAAAGCCGTGCCAAAACCCGTTTGGGTAAAACCGCTTATATAATTTTCAAAGCCGGAAAAGGTTTCGCTGTTTGGCAAAGCAAAAGGGGCTTCGGTAATAGAAAATTTAAATTTTAAAGAATTGATTATGATTATTAAAATAGGCAAGAGAAAAACAACTGATAAAAATAGCAGTATGGCGAAAATAATGCCGTGAGATAAGTGTTTTCTTATCATTGTTCAACCTCTTTCCTGCGGGTTAGTATAAGCTGTGTTAAGGCTATGGCGGCAACAATTAAAAAGAAAATAACCGCCTTGGCTTGACCAACACCCTCGTATCCCACCCTGCCGTAAAAGGTTTCGTAAATATCAAGCGCAAGCATTTTTGTTCGCCCGCTTGGTGCACCTGCCGTTAAAGCGAGATTTTGGTCAAACATTTTAAAGGAATTTGTTATGGTTAAAAACAAGCAAATTGTAATTGATGGCATAACTGACGGAATAGTTATTCTGAAAAGTGTAGTAAAAACACCGGCACCATCAACCTTTGCAGCCTCTAAAATGTCGGTGGGTACACTTGTCAGCCCTGCGATATAAATTATCATAATGTAGCCAATCATTTGCCAGTTCATAAGCACTATAAGTCCCCAAAAGCCAAAGCGTTCATCACTTGTAATTGCATAACCAAAGGGCTGAAGCACACCGTTTATTATAAGCTGCCAAATATAACCCAACACAATACCGCCAATTAGGTTTGGCATAAAAAATACCGTTCTGAAAAGATTGGTTCCAATTATTTTACGGGTAAGCAGCAGTGCTAAAATAAAGGCGAAAACGTTAATTGTTATAATTGATACAAGTGCAAAACCAATAGTAAACCATAACGCATTTAAAAAATCGCTGTTATCGGTAAAGGCACTTATATAATTTTTAATGCCAACAAAGGTGGCATTTTCAACCGTTGTAAATTCTGTAAACGAAAGGTAAAGCCCCATTATAAAGGGTATTACAAAGGCTATTGAAAACGCAATAAGGGTGGGAAGTACAAAAATGGGGAAATAACGTTTTAAGGGTTTCATTTAATCACGTTCACTTTTCCAAGCTTTTACAATGTCATCTTTAACCTTATCCCATTCTTTTTTGCCTTGTGCATAATCAAGCAAGGCATCACCGGTGGCCTTTTTAAATGCTTCGCCGGGGAATGCATTAAATACCCAAGGAATGATTTTAAGGTTTTCGTCCTTCATATAACGTGTGATTTCACGTGCTAATGGGTCGGAGGGTGTTTCGTTTTCAGAAAAAGTGTTAAAAGGTGTTATAAAACCAAGCTTTTCTGTAACGTACTTTTTGCCGATATCACTACTGAAAAGCCATTCTAAAAATGCGAGAGAAGCCTTTTGCTGTTCGGCGGTAGCGTTTTTGTTTATAGCAAGATAATTTTCGGTACCAACGCAAACGCCTTGGGATTCTTCACCGTCAATATCGGTATAAATGGGAAGCATTTTAATGTCCTCAGCGGTTACGGTATTGCCCTTAACGCCGGAAATTTGTGACCAGCTCCAGTTGCCGTTTTGCACCATTGCAACTTTGCCCAATGCAAATTCTGCCATTGAATCAGCAACCGACTTTGAGCCCAAAAGATTTTTGGGTGTGATAGAATTGTTTAAATATAAATCGAAAATTTTTCTATAATTTTCGCTGTATTTTAAGGTAATTTCATCGGCATCTAAAAGTGCAAGCGTAGGGTCGCCCTCTTTGTGCTTTTGACTGATTTCATAATAAATCGGAACGTTCAAAAGGTGGGTTTGCCAACGCCAGTCTTCGCCGGCAGATAACGAGGTGGATGCAAAAACGCCCTCAATAGCAAGTGCTTTTTTATGAGCCGTCATATCTTCAACTACTGCCTTAAGGTCTCTGAAATTTTTAATTTCGGACATATCGGTAAAGCTTGTTTTTTTATCAGGCAGTGCAAAATATCGTTTCATAATAGCGTTGTTGTAAATAATACCGTAGCCCTCAACAACATAGGGTATGGCATAAACTCCGCCGTCATCATGAATAGCAAGTGATTTATCTGTTAAATAGCTGTAAAGCTTGCTATCTTTAATGTTTAGGCAGTAATCATCCCAGTTGTCATAACCGATAGGTCCGTTAACCTGAAAAATTGTGGGTGGGTTAGATTTTGCAATTTCGGATTTTAAGGTTTGCTCATAGGTGTTAGCGGCGGCGGTAACCACCTTGACTTTTACGCCGGTTTCAGCCTCGTACTTATCGGCAAGTTCTTCATAAACTGCTGCCGATTCCGGTTTAAAGTTTAAAAAATAAACCAAGGCGGCATTTTTTTTGCTTGTGCAACCCGCAAGGGAAAAACAAGAAAAAATTAAAGCGGCCGCAAGTAAAAATGCGGTGAATTTTGTTTTCATTTTTTAATCCTCCAAAAAATAAAGTTCTTTTTATACTTTGCCTCAAAAAGCCAAAATTATGAAAAATAAAAAATATTTTAAAAGTTTGAAAAATTTCTTGACAACGGGCTGTAATTATGGTATATTATTTAGGCGCTTGAAAATGCTGGTGTAGCTCAGTTGGTAGAGCAGCTGATTTGTAATCAGCAGGTCGGGGGTTCGAGTCCGTCCACCAGCTCCAGCGTTTATGAGTCTTTAATCGGACTCGAAGCCTGAGAGGGTGAGTGGCGTTAAGAAAACATCACGGTGTGATGTTTTTAGTCACGAAGTGCGAAGCGGCTGTGCCGCAAGCACGGCAGACTTTTGAAAAAAGGCTGCGTCCGTCCACCAGCTCCAGCGTTTATGGAGTTCAAGCAAAATTTAATATGGGAGTGTTCCCGAGTGGCCAAAGGGGGCAGACTGTAAATCTGTTGTCTTCGACTTCGGTGGTTCGAATCCACCCGCTCCCACCAAAAATCCTCGTAACGTATGTTACGGGGATTTTTACTTTTTCACTATTACCTCTTCACTCTTCACTTTTCTCTTAAATACAAGGATTTTTGGGAAGTAAGAAGTAATAGTGAATAGTGAAGAAGTCCACTCTGACGAAGTCGGAATATCACTAAATTTAGGTCAAGATGGATTCGAACGACCGAAATACGATATATCTTGTTTTATTTATAATTCTATGCTATAATGAAAAAAAGGTTGTGTTTTTATGAAAAAAGTTGCGAGCATATTTTTAATCCTTATGTTTGTTTTTTCATTGTCTGCTTGTTCTGGCGGAGTTTCAGGTGACGAAGCAAAATCTCATATAAACGGTTTTTTAGAAAAAATAGAGTCTGAAGATTACGAGGCGGCAGAAAAATTTTTACATCCTGAACGCCCTGCAGACCTCCAAGAGTTTTTTGAAGCGTTGGAAAACGAAAAAAATGTTGACTTTTCAAGCATAAATATTGAAAAATATACTGAATTTAAATCATCATTGTATGATAGCTCGGTTGGTGGTTCTACATACAGTTTGACAATAAAAATTGCGGCTTCCGATAAAATTATTCAAATGGAAATTGAAACTGTAAAAAATGATAACGGATACGGAATATACAATTTAGATATTGACATTGATTAATGGCATCATAATAGTTCGTAACAGCCCAAAAAGACGATTGTTTTTGCAGTCGTCTTTTTTTATTCCCTTTAATATAGATAAAATCGTTAAACAAATATATTTTTTCAATAATTTTTCAATCTTTTGTGGTATAATGGTTTGATGGGGAGGTGTCTTATGAGAATTTTGCTCATTGAAGATGAAAAAAGAATGGCGCAGGCACTTTGCGAAATACTTCGTCTTGAAAAATATGAGGTAGACCATTATTCAAACGGACTTGATGGATTATTTGCAATAGAAAGCAATATTTATGATATTGCAATTCTTGACGTTATGCTTCCCGGAATGAACGGGTATGAAATCGTAAGGAAAGCACGCAGTAAAGGCATTGCAACACCAATTTTAATGCTTACTGCAAAGGCAGAGCTGGATGATAAGGTTACCGGTCTTGACAGTGGAGCAGATGATTATTTAACAAAACCTTTTATGACCAAAGAACTCCTTGCCCGACTTCGTGCACTTGGCAGAAGAACACTCGGCATGACGGAGGGCATTCTCTCTTTTGCTGATATTACTCTTGATACAAGCACTCTCACATTATCTTGCACTACCAATGGTCAGAGTGTTCGACTCAGCGAAAAGGAATATCGTATTCTTGAATATTTAATTGCAAATAGCGGTCAGATTCTTACTCGTGAACAGTTAGCGGTTAAAATTTGGGGATTTGAAAGCGATACCGAATATAACAACGTTGAAGTGTATATGTCTTTTACTCGGAAAAAGCTGGCTTTTGTGGAAGCCAAAACTGAAATAAAGGCGGTTAGGGGCATTGGATACGAATTGAGGTGTAGCGATGTTTAAAAAATCAAGAAGAAAAATCGTTGCTTCAATTATGTCTATTCTCGTACTTTTATGGGTAAGCACGCTTGGCGTAATTTATGCATCAAGTTATTTTGAAATGACAAAACAAAATGAGCAGATGTTAGAGGCACATGCCGAAATGTACGTTTTGCCGCAATCAATGGGCGAGCTTCAGCCGGAAAGACCTATGCCGGGCGGAAATCCTGCCTTTAAACCCGATTTTGATCCCGAATCGCCTAAATTTAAGCTATCTACCTTTTATACAGTGGCGGTTTCTGATGATGGAGCTATTTTAGAAATCAAAAACGGTGAGCCTACGGTTTATACAGATGATGCCCTTGGTAAAATGGCAAAAAATATTATTAAGGATGGCAAAAACACAGGGACATACAGCAATTTGGTTTTTCGCAAGGTGGATAAGGGCGGTTATACACTGGTTGCGTTTATGGATAATACCGTTATTAACGAGGGTGCCATAACTCTGTTCAGATATACCCTTATTTTTGGTGCTGTGGCTTTGGTTATATTCTTTTTCCTTGCGGTATTTCTTGCAAGAAAAATTGTTAATCCTCTTGAAGAAAGCTATCAAAAGCAAAGGCAGTTCATTTCTGATGCGGGTCACGAGCTTAAGACACCGGTATCGGTAGTAAGCACCAATGCAGAACTGCTTTCCCGTGAGATTGGCGATAATAAATGGCTTCAAAATATTCAGTATGAAAATGAACGTATGGGAATATTAGTGGGACAGCTTTTACAGCTTGCCAGAACCGAAACCGTAAAACCACAGATGGAACAACTTGATTTTAGCCGACTTGTTGCGGGTGAAGCGCTTCCGTTTGAGGGTGTTGCCTTTGAAAAGGGTTTGCTGTTAAATAGTAATATTGCAAGCAATATCAAGGTGGAGGGTAATGCTACACAGCTTAAACAAATTGTTTCGATACTGCTTGATAATGCTATTCGCCATAGCACACAAAAAGGCGAGGTTACTTTGTCATTAATTAAAGAACACGGTTATGCAAGGCTTTCGGTGATTAACAAGGGTGATGAAATATCTGAAGAACAACGTGAACATATATTTGAACGTTTTTACCGTGTGGATACTGCCCGTAATAGTGAGGATAATCATTACGGTCTTGGGCTTGCCATTGCAAAAGCGATTACAGATTCCCATAAAGGTAATATTCAGGTGCTATGTTATGATGGATTTGTGGAATTCAGAGCACAAATTCCCGTACTTTAAATAAAATTTAAAATTTTCAATAAAACTTCAATATTCCTCCTGTACAATGATTTTATCATATGCAGGAGGTTTTTTTATGGCGTTTCAAACCGTATTTAAAAGATATGAGCTTAAATATATGCTGACGCTTGACCAAAAGGAAAAAATCCTTACAGCAATGGCACCGTATATGAAGCTTGATAAATACGGCCGAACTACTATTCGAAACCTTTATTATGATACGGACACTTATCTTTTAATACGCCGTTCTATTGAAAAACCGGTTTATAAAGAAAAGCTGCGAATTCGAAGCTATAGCAAGGCGACTAATGACAGCACTGTTTTTGTGGAGCTTAAAAAGAAATATAAGCATGTGGTGTATAAGCGAAGAATTTCTTTGCCGAATAGTCAGGCAATGGATTGGCTTGCGGGTGAAAACCATCCTGAAAACTACACGCAAATTGCTAACGAAATTGATTATTTTATGAAATTATACGGTACGCTACATCCAACGGTATTTCTTTCCTATGAACGTGAAGCATATTATTCTGATGATGGTTCTGATTTTCGGGTAACCTTTGATGATACAATTCTTTGCCGACAGGAAAATCTGTCGCTTACGGCTGACGTATATGGGACACCGATTCTTCCCGAAGGCAAAGTGCTGATGGAAATTAAAAGTAGCGGCGGAATCCCGCTGTGGATGACAAAGGTTTTATCCGAAGAAAAGCTATATAAAACACCTTTTTCAAAATATGGAACAGCGTATAAAACGCTTATTTTCCCACAAAATCATACAATAAATTCATATAATATGTTGGAGGTAACTAATAATGCTTGAAAAATTATTTAAAGGATTATTTGATACGGATTTAACTAATGTTATCAGCGTGACTGATTTTCTGCTTTGCCTAGGTGTATCTCTTGTAATTGGTCTTTTAATGGCGTTTGCTTATATGTATCGCACACGCTACACAAAGAGCTTTGTTGTAACGTTAGCTTTGCTTCCGGCAGTAGTTTGTGTGGTTATTATGATGGTAAACGGCAACGTTGGAACCGGCGTTGCGGTAGCCGGTGCGTTTAGCCTTGTGCGTTTTCGCAGTGTCCCCGGTACGGCAAAAGAAATTTGCACTCTGTTTTTGGCAATGGGCGCAGGGCTTATAGCCGGTATGGGATATCTTGGCTTTGCAGTATTATTTGCGGTGGTTATGTGCGTAGTTTTTGTTATCTATAATCGTTTGGATTTCGGAACAAAGAAAAATGCAGCGATATTTAAAACCTTTACTATTACTATCCCCGAAGATTTAGATTATTCAGGTGTTTTTGATGATATTTTTTCCGACTACACAGCCTCTCACGACCTTGTGCGTGTTAAAAGTACAAATATGGGAAGTATGTTCAAGCTTACATATAATGTAATGCTTCGTGATGCCGCCCGTGAAAAGGAAATGATTGATAAAATTCGCCAAAGAAACGGAAATCTTGAAATTGCTGTGTCTAAACAAGAAACTGCCGGCACAGAATTGTAATGGGAGGGCTTATATGAAAAAAATATTATCAATCTTATTGGTTTTTGCTTTTTTGCTTTCAGGTTGCAGTTCTAAGGAAAAATTAAACAATGAAGATTTAAACGATAGTGCCAAACCTTTCGAGGTGGATTTTTCAAAAACGGATACGGATATGTTTACCGAACGTGATAACGAAATTGAGTATGACAAAAGCAATGCGGTCACCATTAAGCTTAATGGGGCTTCGGCAACTGCAAGCTCTGACAGTGTTAAAATATCCGGCTCACGGGTTACTATTACCGAAGAAGCAACCTATGTTATTTCTGGTAGCCTAACCGATGGCATGCTGGTTGTTAATGCAAAAGACACAGCCAAATTACAGCTCGTTTTTGACGGTGTAAACATTACAAGCAAGACCTCTGCCGCATTGTATATTTTACAAGCAGATAAAGTGTTTGTAACACTGGCTGACAAAACCGATAATACACTTGCTAACGGTGGCAGCTTTACCGCAATAGATGATAATAATATTGATGCAGCTCTGTTTTCAAAGCAAGATTTAACAATGAACGGAACAGGCTCTTTGACAGTAACTTCACCGGCAGGACACGGTATAGTCTGTAAGGATGATTTTGTGATAACGGGTGGGACCTATGTGGTGAAGAGCGCATCCCACAGTTTTGATGCAAATGATAGCGTCAGAATTGCAAATGCCAAACTTACTGTTGATGCCGGTAAGGACGCCATACACGTTGAAAATAGCGACGAAGCCGACAAGGGCTTTGTTTATATCACAAGCGGGACGATTAAGGCCGAGGCCGAGGGCGACGGAATTGCTGCAAGCGCATATATGCAGATAGCCGGAGGAACGATAGATTTACTTGTCGGCGGCGGAAGTGAAAACGGCACAAAAGCATCATCGGGCAATTATGGCGGATTTATGGGGGGCAGACCCGGTGGAATGCGCCCCGGCGGCAATCAAGATTTTGTGACAGAGGAAGATACCGTTAGTATGAAGGGACTGAAGGCCGCAAGCGGAATACTTATTTCAGGCGGAGATATTACCATTAATTCGGCAGACGATTCTATACATTCAGATTCTTCGCTTACCATTAACGGCGGAAACTTTATTATTGCATCGGGTGATGATGCAATTCACGCTGAGGATACTTTGACAGTTACCGCAGGCGAGATTGATATTTCTGAAAGTTACGAAGGGCTTGAAGCTCTGCACATAGACGTGCAGGGCGGAAATATCAAGTTAAAAGCAAGTGATGACGGACTAAATGCCGCAGGCGGTACGGACCAAAGTGGTATAGTAGGGGGCCGTGATGGAATGTTTGGCGGCTTTGGCGGCAGACCGGGTGGCGGTATGTCATCTAATTCAAATGGCAGTATCAAAATATCCGGCGGCACGCTTTATATTAATTCTTCAGGTGACGGCTTAGATGCAAACGGCACCTTGGAAATCAGCGGCGGTTATACCGTAGTGGTTGGACCAACGCAAGGCGATACCGCAACGCTTGACTATGATAAGAGTGGTATTATTACAGGGGGAACCTTTATAGGAACAGGTGCTCAGGGTATGGCTCAAAGCTTTAGCGATTCCGAGCAAGGCGTTATAGCTATAAGCGTTGGTAATCAAAGCGCCGGCACAAAGATTGTATTAAAAAATAAAAGTGGAAAAACAATTATTGAGCATTCACCCGAACTTAATTTTGCAGTTGTGATTCTCTCAAGTCCCGATATCAAAAAGGGCGAAACCTATACGGTTACCGTTGGCTCTGAATCTGGAAAATTTGAGGCAAATTAATATAACAACTACAAATATAAGTGCATTTAGTAATTATTGTTACTAAAGACCAACTTTGAGCTGGCATCATAATAGTTCGTAACAGCCAAAAATCCTCGTAACGTATGTTACGGGGATTTTTACTTTTTCACTATTACCTCTTCACTCTTCACTTTTCTCTTATATACTCGGATTTTTGGGAAGTAAGAAGTAATAGTGAATAGTGAAGAAGTTCGGTGTATGCTTCGCATACGAAATATAAAAATCTCCGTCAAGATGGATTCGAACAAAGCAAAAACATAGGGCTGATTTAGCAAAATATAATCGCTAAATCAGCCCTCTTTTATTTTTTCTCTTTCAATCTTAACTTTGCTTCCTCAACGGTTTCACCGTCTTTGGTGAGGTAAGCGTCTACAAACTTATCTTCGATTTTGGTATAACCCTCAACAACGCCTTTTTCAATTTTCTTGTAACCGCCGGTTACTGCCTCGGCGATTTTTTTATTTGCCTTAACAATTTTTGATTTAGCCATATCTGTATATTTTCCTCCAATCAGATTGATTCCTAGAAGCAGTACAACAATCCATACTGCTGTGCCTGTAAAAATGTTTAGTAATAAGATTTCCGGCGCTTCCATACCCGGAAAGGACACTAGCATAGATCGTTGCATTGTGTAGATAGAAACACACGCATCGGCGAGCGATATATTACGGAGTGTCTTTAATACCGGAGAAGCAGAACGCTTTGCCTTTACCATACCGATAATAGCAATGGTAATTTTAGTAAATGTGTATGTGGCAATGGTAATCATTACAATTATGTGAAAGGCGGTGCCTCTATCTTTGACAGCGGACATTATGTTCACGCCTACTATGCAGAACGAAAGCACCACCAATAAGATTCCCGTAATGCGCCGTGCAAAAAGCTCGGTATCATAATCGCCGCTTGCTTTTCGTTTAACCTGCAACACAGAAAATCTTGTCATTGCAAGCACGGTATAATACGCACCCACTGTAATAAACCACCACGAAGGGTTAAGAAAACCTATAATACAGTTGCCGAGCGCATAAGCAGCGTTAAATGCAAGACTTGTATAAGGGTTTCTTACAAGATTTAATACTTTCATTTGATACCTTTAATCATCGGAATGAGAGCAATCAGCATAATGATACCAAGTAAACCGATAAGTGTACCCCAAATGATTTGCTCCCAAACAAGGCACATACACATACCCAAGCCAAGCACCAAAGCGGCAATAATAGCATATATGGTGCGGAATACATTTTTTGCATTCATTTTCGGCATCTTTTTGTTTTCCAGCTTGCACCAGATGAGTGCCGTGATAATACTAAGCACGATACCTATAGTACCGAAAATTACACCTTCTGTAAAGGCATTCCATTCGGGCAGAAGTGCCATACACATTCCGAGTGCGAAAAGCACCCCACTTACAGTTCCCATAATTAGTGCAACAAAACTACTCTTTTTCATTTTGAAATCTCCTTTCATTAAACCAACACTTGTGTTTTTATTGCGTTTATAGTATAATATTAATTGCTAAAGTAAAACAATCAACAATTAAACGACAAGTGTTGGAATAAAAGAAAATACGGCCATCAGTTTAGTTAAAAATGTTGGGATAATGGAGAATAGTTATGAATGTAAAGAACAATAAGCGACGCAGGTGTTCGCAAGAGAAAATTGAACGGGCGTTTATAGAACTGCTACAAACCCGTGAAATTAAGGATATTACCGTTTCTGATCTTATTAAAATGACAGAATTAAATCGTAGCACGTTCTATGCGAACTACATTGATATATTTGATCTTGCCGATAAAACGAGAGAAAAACTTGAAAATGATTTTAGCAATTTGTTCGCTGATTACGATTATTTCAATGAGCGCACTGGTGCGTTAAAGATGTTTAAACATATTAAAGAAAACCAAATTTTCTACAAAACTTATTTCAAGCTATGTTATAATGACAAACACCTTATTTCGATATATGATACAAGACGAGCAGAACAAGAACATATTAATAGCAACATCAAATATCATATTGAATTTTTTAGAAACGGTCTAAATGCCATTATTAAGCTATGGCTTTCGGGCGGATGTCAGGAAACTCCTGAGGAAATGGCAGAGGTTTTAAAACAGGAATATAGAGGAAGATAAATTTCTTAAAACAAAGTGGCAGCATAACGGTTCGTAACTGCTCCATTTAGTTATATTTTAATGTTGCTCATGGTTTGATTTTATGATATAATTAAATAAAAAGGGGGATGTTGTATGAAAAGGTTCAAAAAATCGTTTATTGCTGTTATTGTAATGATTTTAATTTTACTTTTGAGTGGTTGCAAAGCATTTGTTGGCGCCTTTGAAAATGAAGAACTTCGTAATCATACCGATACTATGCTTAATGCAATACTTATGAACGATGCCGATGCGGGTTATTCGCTTGTGCAAGATGTTTGTAAAAGAACCGATTTCGACCCCGCATTCAATGAGATGTGCGAAATGCTTGACGGGGTTAAAAGCTATGAACTTGAATTGTTGTCGATATACCAAAATAGCAGTTATGAAAACGGTGAATCACTAAAAACGATAGATTCGGTTTATGTAATGAATACCAATAGTTCCTGCTATGTTGTAACCGTTCAAATGAGTTCTAAGGCCGAAAAATTATGTTTATTTAATCTTGCGCCTTATGAAAAGACTAATTTATATTATACCGGCGTTATAACCAATATGAAGGGTGCTTCAATTTTACAGTGGGCCTTTTTACTTTCCAATCTTTTGGTAATAGCCCTCACAGTGTTTGCACTTATTGACTGTTGCCGCAAAAAAATTAAATTTAAACCGCTTTGGATTATTATAATTATTTTGGGTGCATTCTCTATTGGGGCGACAATTTCCGCAACAAGTTTTAATATAAATTTTGGCTTGTTTTGGTTTACAGCGTACAGTGCGTTCGTTCGTTATGGTGGCGGACAGGTGTTATTACGCTTTGTAATTCCTTGGGGAGCTCCGCTTTATTTCATTTTAAGGCATTGGCTTATTAAAAAACCGGTGGAAGTAATAGAATCCGAAATAACAAATACAGATAACGAACAAGTTTTGGAATGATTTTTTAAAGGTAAAACAAAAATGACGTTTAAAAATAGAATTTTATGTGTTTTAATGTCCTGTTTCATCGCACTTTCTTTTTCGGCTTGCGGAGTTGGGGATATTGTAGAAGCCGGTGCACCTTCGGGTGTTAGTCAGCAATCGCCAACTATAAGCACACCGCAAAAGCCAACTTCTTCAGAAGAATCCAAAGAAGAAAGCCAAATTGATAATGATACTATTGATTATCCGCTTGAAATGTGGTTTGCCAGCGGTGTCGGTGCGTGGTATACCAAGCTTACGATTCATGCGAACGGAAGCTTCAGCGGCGAATTTCACGATAGCAATATGGGTGAAATTGGGGATGATTATCCAAACGGTACAACATACGAGTGTAAATTTTCGGGTTATTTCAGCAATCCGCAAAAGGTCAATGATTACACCTATTCCTTAACCCTTGAAACGATTGAAATTGAGGGCGAAATTGGTGAAAGCAGAATAGCGGATGGCATGCTTTATAAAACTTCATCGCCCCATGGTCTTATGAATGTCGACGATACAGGTTATGCTAAAGAGTTTTTGCTTTACACCCCCAATGCTCCCACAAGCGAAATGCGGGAGGAGTTTTTATCCTGGTGGCCCGAGCGTTTCGGCGCAGACCCAAATGGTCAGCTTTTAATTTACGGCTTACAAAACGTAGAAACAAGTGATGGCTTTTTCACAGCAAAAGAGAATTGAACAACAAAGGTGATAATATGAGCGATATTTCAAAAATTGACAAAAATTTTATTGTCGATACAAAAATCAACAAACCTGATATTAAGTTTTACAACGTGAACGAAGCCCCCTTTAAGGTTTATGGTGTATACCATACGGGCGAACGCTTTGTAAGAATGCCGGGTGAGGTTGCCAAAAGTGTAAGCCAAGGCGTATATTCATTACATTGGCAGACAGCGGGCGGACGTGTTCGTTTTAGAACCAACAGCCCATATATTGCAATTCATGCAAAAATGCCGGGGTGTGCCAAAATGTCACACTTTGCGCTTACAGGCTCGACCGGTTTTGACCTTTACCGTATGCACGGCAAGGAAGAACGTTACGTTTTGAGCTTTGTTCCCCCGTTTGATATTAAAGACGGTTATGAAATGGTTAAGGATGTGGGAAAGGGCGGTATGCGTGAATATACCATAAACTTCCCGCTTTACAGCACCCTTTCTGAGTTATATATCGGTCTTGCCGAGGGTGCACGAATTGAAGAACCCACGCCCTACCGTGATATGCCGCCTATCGTTTATTATGGCTCGTCCATAACGCAGGGGGGCTGTGCCTCACGTCCGGGCAGTACATATCAAGCGCATTTAACCCGCCGTTTTCGTATTGACCACGTTAATCTCGGATTTTCGGGCAATGCCAAAGGCGAGGATGAAATGATTGAATACATTAAGGGGCTTTCAATGTCTTGCTTTGTGATGGATTATGATTATAACGCCCCCTCGGCCGCACACCTTGCCGCTACACACGAAAAATTGTTTAAGGCAGTGCGTGAGACTCACCCCGATATTCCGATTATTATGATGCCTATGCCGATTTATTACACTTGGGAAAGTGAGAAACCACGCCAAGCGATTATCAAGGCTACTTATGATAATGCCGTAAAGGCGGGGGATAAAAATGTTTATTACCTCACAAGCCGTGATATGATGCGTTATTGCGGTAACGAGGGTACGGTTGACGGCTGTCACCCCACCGACCTTGGTTTTTATTCAATGGCTAAAGCACTTGAAAAGGTTATGAAGAAGATATTTTAATTTTAAAACCCTCACAAATCTGTGAGGGTTTTGTATTTAAAATTATAGTTTATCGGGCAAGCCTAATGCGGAATTACGCATTACGCATTACGAATTACGAATTTCGTTCAGCGATAAACTCCCAATTCACCTATTCAACCACCATATGCCTGCGGTTAAATAGCCGGCAAATGTGACCCATATTGCATAGGGTATTTGCAGGTATGCGGCAATTTTATTTATTTCATAATATTTTATAATGGTTACAACGATAAGGAAAAGTAAAAACAGCAGCCAGAAAAATGCAAAGCCAAACGCCCGAAGGTTAAAGAAAACAATATTCCATGAAAAGTTGACCGCAAGACTTAAAGCGTAAATTAAAAGCGCAGAGCTTTTTTGGTTATTTGGGGCGTTAGAGTTATAAATCATAGCGGCGCTTATGCCCATAAGTATAAAGAGTATGGTCCAAACTATTGGAAAAAGGATAGCGGGTGGCGATAGCGGCGGCATTAAAACGTCGTTATTTATATCCATATTGTTGCGGGTGAAAAATGCAGACAGACCGCCGACTGCAAGGGCAGTGAGAATAAAAAATGCGTAAGATTTAATTTTTTCTTTCATATAATCACCTGATAAAAATTATATGCAGCAATATTATGTTTATGAGGTGAATTTTTTATTTGTATATAAAAATAAGTTGTGTTTGATTTTTTTGTGGTAGTGTGTTAAAGTAAATTCATAAAAAGTTTTTTATGCTTTTGTGATTGGAGAGAATATAAATGAAAAAAATCAACGGTACCTTTTTTGAGTTTTATCATCATAATCTTGCCAGCGGTGGAAACTGGAACAGTCAGTGTCGCGAATTCACAGAAGAACAATGGGAAGCAAAGGTTGACGAAATTGCCGCTTTAGGTATGAAATACATTGTGCTTATGGAAAGCTCACTTGTATACGATAAATCTGCCGAAAGTTATTTTGAAACCGATATATATCCCGCAGCGCCTATGAAGGCGAAAAATCCAATATCGGCACTTATGCGTGCGGCTGAGCGTAATGGCTTAAAGGTGTTTATGTCTTGCGGATTTTACGGTATTTGGTATCATACCCGTGAAAATATGACAAGCGAAGCAGTTAAAGAGCGCGCCTTTAAGGCAATGAAGCAGTTATACCAATTATACGGTGATAACAAAGCTTTTTACGGTTGGTATTTGCCCGACGAAACCGAAATCAATCCGTATTTTGACGAAGATTTTATTAAATATGTAAATGAATATGCTGAATACGGCAGAAGTTTTAATAAAGATTTGAAAATTTTAATTGCCCCCTACGGTACACGCTTTGCGTGCACAGACGAGCATTATATTGAACAGCTTAAAAGGTTGGATTGCGATATAATCGCTTATCAGGATGAGGTGGGCGTAGAAAAATCTACAACCGAAGAAACCAGGGTTTATTTTGAAAGATTAAATAAAGCTCATAAGATAGCGGGCAAAAGCGCAATATGGGCAGATATGGAAACCTTCCAATGCGAAGGAAAGGTTTATTTCAGTAATTTGACTGCGGCGGATTCCGAACGCGTAAAAAAACAAATGGAAAGCATATCAGATTATGTTGATGAAATTATAATTTATATGTATCAGGGCACGATGAATCCGCCTGATACAAAGGCAATGTGCGGTCATCCGAGCACTGTTAACCTTTATACCGATTTATTTTTAAGCAAATAAGCAATTGTTGAAAAAGGAGCATAACTATGCCGATAAATTTTAACAGTCAAAACAATGTTATTTTTATTGAAACTAAAAACACCGTTTATGCAATGAAACTTTTGCACGATAAATTTTTGGTGCATTTGTATTATGGCGAAAAGGGAAAGTTTGATATAAACTTGCATAATAGTTGGATGGATTTTTCGCCCGATTATAATACGTGGCGTAATTTAGTTCCCGAAAACCTTATGACGGAATATGTCGGTTTTGACAGTGGCGACTGGCGTGCATCTTCTTTAAGGGTGAAAAACAAATATGGTCAAAGTAATGTATTTTTAGATTATGTTGGCTATCGCATTTTCGACGGCCGTTTACCGCTTGGCGATTTACCCAGTGCTGATGCGGACGAGAATACTCAAACGCTTGAAATTTCTTTGATTGATAATTTGACTAATTTGTCGGTTAAACTTTATTATACGGTTTTCCCTGACAGCGATGTGATATCGCGTTATGCAGTGTATGAAAACAACGGCGAAAGCGCGCTTACAATTGAAAAATCAATGTCATTGACGGTCGATTTGGATAATTGTGATTTTGATATGATATCATTTTACGGAAATTGGGATAACGAGCGTAATTTTGAACGCTATCATATTCGTCACGGTTTGCAAAGCGTTTACAGCCGCCGCGGCATGTCAAGTCATACACTTAATCCGTTTTTTGCATTGGTATCGCCCGATTGCGACGAAAATAAGGGTCATGCATACGGCTTTAACTTTGTTTATAGCGGTAATTTTTTGAGCGAGGTTGAAGTTGACCATTTAAATCATACCCGTGTGCAAATCGGTCTGGGTGATGAAAAATTTAGTTGGCTTTTAGAAAAGGGCGAAAGTTTTATTACTCCCGAAGCGGTTATGACATATACCGAAAACGGCTACGGACAAATGAGCCGTAATTTTCATAAGTTTATAAGAAAACATATTTTACCGCCCGAACCGTTCAACTGCCGTCCCGTTGTAATTAACCCGTGGGAAGCGGTATGGTTTGACATTAATGAAAAAATGATGCTTGAATTTGCCGAAAACGCCAAGAAAACAGGTATGGATATGCTTGTTATGGATGACGGTTGGTTTGGCGAGCGCCATAATGACCGCGCAGGGCTTGGCGATTGGTTTGCAAACAAGCGCAAATTCCCTGATGGACTTAAAACGTTTGTTGACAGAGTAAAAGCGCACGGTATAAAGTTCGGTATTTGGGTTGAGCCTGAAATGGTAAATCCCGACAGCGATTTATACCGCAAACATCCCGATTGGTGTATTCACTGTGTTGACCGACCGCGTCTTTTTAGTCGCCATCAGCTCGTTCTTGATATGGGCAACGAAGATGTTATTAACTATTTGAAGGAAACCTTTTTGAAAACTTTTGACGGTGTGGCACTTGATTACTTTAAGTGGGATTGCAATCGTCCGTTGTCGCAAACAGGTTCGGCAGTATTGCCTGCCGAAAGACAGGGCGAAGCGGCTCACCGTCATATTTTGGGTGTTTATAAACTGCAAAAGTGGTTTAAAGAAACCTATCCTAACTGTTTTTTGGAAAACTGTGCGGGTGGTGGCGGACGTTACGACCTTGGTATGATGAAATTCAGTTCAATGATTTGGACAAGCGATAACACAATACCCCAAAAGCGAGTTAAAATTCAATATGGCTCGCTTATGGGCTATCCTGCCGCCACAATGAGCTGTCACGTGTCAAACCGCGGAGGTATTTGCGAAGATGCAAAACAGTTAAAATTCCACGGTGATGTGGCATTGGCGGGTGCAATTGGTTATGAAATGCATTTGCCAAAGGCAAGCGATGAAATGAAAAAAAGCATCACCAATCAGATTAACGCTTACCGCAAATATGAAAAACTTATTTTAACGGGTGAATATTATCCTGTAATTAATCCGTTTTTGAATAATTACAGCGCGTATTACTATATGAACGAAGATAAAAGCGAGATTTTATTGTCTTTTATTCAGTTTGCGCCCGATAGCGGCAAAAAGGTTTTGGTGCCTGTTATCTACGCTGATGAAAATGCAGTTTATATTGACGAAAACGGCAAGGAGTATGCCGGAAAAGAACTTATAAACGGAATGGAATTTATTTGCGATGACACCGACAATAATTCCGATGTGTTGTATTTTAAGAAAAAATAAAAAAAGCCACGGTTAAACCGTGGCTTGAATTTTTTAATATTATAGCTTTGAAAAGCCGTGGCTGTTGATAAGCGCATCGAGCTTTTTGCCTTCCTTACAAAGGGGGCAGTCATGTGAGGGAACCGAGAAATAATCCGGTAAATCTTTGGGGTTGAAAACCGAATTAACCTTAAAGCCGTCGCATTCGTCCTTTGTGGAGAACATTGCCGCAATACCAACGGGAATACCGCCGTAATATTTAATGGCTTCAATAGCGTTGGTAACGGTTTCACCCGAAGCAACCGAGACAGCCAAAACAAGCACGTGCTTGCCCTTAATCATTGGCAAAATATTATCACGGAAAATAAGCTGTGAGCCGTTTGCAGTTTCGGGTGTTACAATGTAAATTGTTTGGTGGGCGTTAATATTCATAAAGCTGTGCTTTGTAAGCTCGTTTGCGAGACAGGTGCCGACAACTTCAGTACCGTCAAGGCAAAGCACGGTATCAACGATTGTGTTTAAATAATTATAACGGCTGCAAAGCTCACGAGCAACGGCTTTTGCTTCGCTTAAACGTGACTTTTGCGCCGCAACGTCAATATAATAGTTGCTGTGCGCATGGGGAGAGGCAAAGTGACCCTTTGCAACACGAAGATATAAATTATCTACGTTGGTTTTAATTTTTATAATGTCTTTAGATGGCATAAATTAACCTCCCTATGATTTTGTAATTAAATTATATACGAAAAACGGGTATTTTACAAGATTTTTTTAAAAACCTATTGCAAATGCGGGTGATATTTTTTAAAATGTAGATGAGTTAAAAATAAGGGGTGCTTTAAATGTTGATTTCAGCCAATACAAAGATTTTAGAAAACCGCATGAGCGAGATTGAGGCAATTAAGTATTTTGCAAACTGTGGTTTTAAAGCTCTTGATTTGGGTATGGACGATATGTGGAATGAAAACAGCCCAAAGGTTGGACCCGATTATGTTGAATATGCAAAGGAACTTAAACGAGTTGCCGACGGTTGTGGTATTGTGTTTAATCAGTCACACACACCTATGCATTCAAGCTATATTGACGAGGCAAAAACCGCAAAGGCGTTTGACAATATAAAGCGTGCGATTGAATTTGCCGCTATCGTTGGTGCTAAAAACACCATTGTTCACCCAAAACAGCACCTTGAATATCCCGAATTTAAGGACGAATTAAGAAAACAAAATATTGAATTCTACGGAAAGCTTTTACCGCTCTGTGACGAGTATGATATAAACATTTTAACCGAAAATATGTGGAGAACAAAGGGCACTAATGCAATTTTGCACAGCGTTTGTGCACCTATTGATGAGTTTTGTGATTATGTCGATATGATGAATCACCCACGCTTTGGTGCTTGCCTTGATATTGGTCACACTTATCTTGTGCACGAAAATATTATTGATATGATTAATGCTTTGGGTGACAGAATTTGGGGACTTCACATTCACGACGTGGCAATCGATAATGATTTACACACAATACCATTTTTCGGCAGTATTAAAAACTGGGAAGAAATTATGAAACAGCTTGGCAGGATTGGTTATAAGGGCGATATCACCTTTGAAATAAAGGCGCTTGGCCAAATACCTGACAGCCTTTTGCCTGATACGTTAAAATTGCTTCATCGTGTGGGCGAAACCCTTGCTGAAATGCTTGAAAGCGGCAGATGATTTATGGCGTTATTTTTAAAAGGAATTTTAAATTTTTTCAAAAGAAATATTGTAATGACAGTAGCGCTTATTGCGGCGGTGGTAACTTCGTGTATGATTCCGCCCGACAAAGCATACGTGGGATATTTTGATTTTAAAACACTAACCTGTTTATTCTGTGTGCTTGCCGTTGTTTGCGCTTTAAAAAACATAAGGTTTTTTTACATACTTGCCCGCAAAATTGTTGAGGTTTGCGGAAATATACGAAGCTGTGTTTTAATGCTTGTGTATATAACCTTTATCGGTTCAATGCTTATTGCAAACGATATGGCGCTTTTAACATTTTTACCTTTGGGGTATTACGTGCTTACTACAACCAAGCAGGAAAAGTATATGGAAATCACCTTTATTTTGCAAAATATTGCGGCAAATTTGGGTGGTATGCTTACTCCGTTTGGTAATCCGCAAAACCTTTATCTTTATTCATTTTTTGAAATTGATAATTTGGAATTTGTGGGTATAATGGCGCCCTGCTTTACTGTGGCAATAATTTTAATAACTCTTTGTTGTCTTGTTTTTATAAAGCCCGAAAAGGTGATTTTGCAAAAACAAGGGGTGAATTTGCCGCCCGTTAAAACAATTTTATATTTGTTGCTTTTTGCATACTCAATTTTAATTGTTTTCAGGGGTATACCTTACTGGACGGGGCTTATTGTTATTCCGCTGTTTTTGATTATTATGGATAGAGATGCTTTAAAGGCGGTAGACTATCCGTTATTATTTACCTTTGTGTTTTTCTTCATTTTTGCGGGCAATATGGCACGAATCGACGCAGTGCGTACTTTGTTTTCATTTTTATTATCAAAAAGCACCCTGCTGTTTTCGGTGTTGTCATGTCAGGTTATCAGCAACGTACCGTCGGCGGTACTGCTTTCGCAGTTTACAAATAACTATGCCGATTTGCTTGTTGGTGTGAATATCGGCGGTGCGGGCACGTTAATTGCTTCCCTTGCAAGCCTGATTACCTTCCGTGAATATGCAAAGCATAACCCAACAAAGTTCAAGCATTACATATTAACTTTTTCGCTTTTTAATTTTGGCTTTTTGGCAGTGCTGACAATCTTTGCACTTATTTGGAACGCATTTTTTTAGTTTTTAATATAATGTAAAGGAAAATTGTATAAATTGGGGTTTATCGCTTACGCAAGGTAATAGGTAAGAGGTAATAGTGAAGAGGTAAGGTGTCGGCTTCGCCGACGGATATAAATTGGTTTGTCCCGATAAACTATAATTTGAAATATATTAATTGCAAAAATAACCATTATATGTTAAAATATAAGGTACATATTCTATTTGGGGGATTTGATTTTGTTTTATAATAACGTTTTGGAAGCGATGGGGAACACTCCGCTTATCAAACTGCAAAAAATCGTTCCTGCGGGCAGTGCTCAGGTTTTAGTTAAATACGAGGGCGTTAATATCGGCGGTTCAATTAAAACACGTACAGCTTACAGCATGATAACCGAAGCTGAAAAAGCAGGCATTATTAATAAGGACACTATAATTGTTGAGCCTACAAGCGGCAACCAAGGCATTGGGCTTTCACTTATTGGTGCGGTAAAGGGGTATAAGGTTGTTATTGTTATGCCCGACTCGGTAAGTGAGGAACGTCGCAAGCTTGTAAAGGCTTATGGCGCTGAGCTTATTTTAATCCATGATGACGGTGATATTGGAAAGTGTATTGAAGAATGTCTTGCAACTGCTATCCGTATGTCTGAAGAGGATGAAAACGTTTGGGTGCCTCAGCAGTTTATTAACCCCGATAACCCCAAAATCCACCGTAATACCACAGCGGTTGAAATTTTAGAGCAGGCCGAGTGCAAAATTGACGGTTTTTGTTCGGGTGTTGGCACAGGCGGTACTTTAACGGGTATTGGCGAGGTTTTAAAGGAACATAATCCCGACATTAAAATTTGGGCGGTTGAGCCTGAAAATGCCGCAATTTTATCAGGCGGCAGCATTGGTACACATTTGCAAATGGGTATTGGCGATGGCATTATCCCCGAAAATTTAAATCTTAACATTTTTTCCGAAACGGCGATTGTCACCGATGAAGAAGCAATTAATACCTCAAAGCGCCTTATTCGTGAGGAGGGCATTTTGTGTGGCATTTCAAGTGGCACAAACGTTGCCGCCGCTTTAAGAATGGCACAGCTTTTGGGCGAGGGTAAAACCGTTGTGACAGTTTTGCCCGACACCGGTGAAAGATACTTCAGTACCGAGCTTTTTGAATTTTAAGGAGAATTAAAAATGGCAAATATTTGGCATGATATATCCCCAAAACGCATAACACCTGATGAATTTGTTTGTGTTGTTGAAATCCCCAAGGGCAGCAAGAAAAAGTACGAGCTTGACAAAGAAACCGGCTTTTTAATACTTGACCGAATTTTGTATACATCTACACACTATCCTGCAAACTATGGCTTTATTCCTCGCACCTTTGGTGATGACGGCGACCCGCTTGATGTTTTGCTTTTGTGTGCGCAAACCCTTGACCCGTTAACACTTGTAAAGGCGTATCCTATTGGTGTTATTACAATGATTGATAACGGTCGTAATGATGAAAAGATTATTGCAATTCCTTGTAATGACCCAACCTATAATCACTATACTGATATTGAACAACTGCCAAAGCACATTTTTGATGAAATGCGCCACTTCTTTACGGTTTATAAAAACCTCGAAAATAAAGAAACTGCCGTTGATGAGGTACAGGGCAGAGAAGTTGCTGTGAATATTATCAAAGAGGCTATTGAACATTATATTGAATGTTTTTGTAAGTAAAAATTAAAACCGACCCCAACGGGTCGGTTTTTCTATTTTTCAAATGATTTTGGGCGTTCCTTAATGCGTTGCTCGTAAACACGTTTTTTATGCTTATTAATAATGTTGTAAGCAACAAATAATGCCAGAATGCAACCGCACCAAGAAAAGATATATGAAACATAAAGGCTGTCCAGCGTGTGGAATTTCGGCATTTGAAAAACGGTGAAAATCCACATAATACGGATACCGCAAACAGAGGAAATCGAAATAAACAGTGTTGTGAGAGATGCGCCCATTCCTCGTACGGCGCCGGTGAAAACCTCCATAATACCGCATAACGCATAAAACAAAGCGATGTATGATAATCTTGTTATGCCGGCTTCAATGGCAATTTCATTACCCGGAACATACAGGGATAAAAGCGCTTTGCTGAAAATGTTTATAGCAAGACCGCCCAAGGTGCCAACGCAAGTCACGCAAATGAGGTTGCGCCTCAGCACACGGGAAACACGTTTGAAGTTGCCCGCACCCATATTTTGACCCGTAAAGTTGAGTGAGGTTTGGTAAAATGCATTCATTGCCACGTAAACAAAGCCCTCGATACTAGCGGCGGCGGCATTACCCGAAACAATAGCGGGGTTATCAAATGAGTTGATAGATGCCTGAACAATCATATTTGAAATGGAGAAAATCGAACCGTTAAAACCGGCGGGCAAACCAATTTTTGCAACCTTTTTAAGTATAGCGAGGCGAATTTTCATTTTCTTTAAAACAAGACGGCATTCATCCTTGCGGTTTAAAAGGGTTAGTATCATAAGGGTTGCCGAAAGGGTTTGAGCAATAACTGTTGCTGTGGCAACGCCGTCAACGTCCATGCCAAAAAGGGTTACAAAAACTACATTAAGGCAAAGGTTTGTCATGCCAGCAATAATGAGGTATTTCATTGGGGTTTTGGTATCGCCCGAAGCACGCAAAATTGCCGCACCGAATTCAAACAAAAAGTTTGGCACGGCACCTAAAAAGTAAATTTCAAGGTAAAGGGTGGAAAGGGGAAGTATATCGGCAGGGGTGCTCATCATTTTAAGCAAAGGCCCGCTGAACAAAAGCCCGATAACCGACATGCTAAGGCCTAATATGGCAGCCAAGGGGATAGCGGTATGTACAATTTTTTCGGTTAAATCTTTATTGCCGCTGCCAATAGCGTTGGCAGTGCAAACCGCAACGCCGGCACCACAACCAATGAAAAGATTGGTTATAAGGTTTACAAGTGAGCCTGTTGCCCCAACTGCACCTACGCATAAATCACTACAAAAACGGCCCACAACGACAAGGTCGGCAGCGTTAAACAAAAGCTGCAAAATCGAGCTTAGCATTATAGGCAAGGTGTAGCGTATAATGGCAGAAAAAATAGGCCCATCGGTCATATTAATTTTTCGAAGCGGCTTATGTGCGGTATTCATATAAAAGCCCCTTTCATATGATTGTACTTGCAGTATAACACTTTAAAAAATAAATGCAAGCGTTTTTTGAAAAATAAAATACGGCGGAACGTAAGCGTTCCGCCGTGCGTATGTTTTATTATATGTTGTTTTCGATATATTCAACCAATTCACCGATTGTGCGAATATTTTCGATTTCGCTATCGGGGATTTCAATATCAAACTCATCTTCAATAGACATTAAAATTTCAACAACGTCAAGGCTGTCTGCGCCCAAGTCGGTTGCGATATTTGTGTCTGCCGAAAGTTCGTCAATGTTTACATCAAGTGTATCTGCTAAAATTTGCTTGATTTTGTCAATTGTCATAAATTATGCCTCCTGCAAAAATTGTCGCCGAAGCGACCTTACTAATACAAATATATTTTACAATTTATGATTTGTCAATAGTTTTTTTATTTAATTTATATGTATAAAACAGTTGCAAAATTATGTTTGATATTTTATAATGTATGTGTTAAAATGATGTAACTGTGTATTTTTATGCGAAAGGTGGGAATAGACGCCCAAAAAGGCGCCTGTTTTATGGCTAAAGAAAAATTAGTAAAAGCAATTACTTCTATGGATGAAGATTTTGCGAAATGGTATACCGACGTTTGTATTAAAGCCGAGCTTATCGATTACGCTTCGGTTAAAGGTTGTATGATTATCCGCCCTTATGGCTACGCTATTTGGGAGCTTATTCAAAGCCAGATGGATGCTCGCTTTAAGGCAACAGGCCATGAAAACGTTTATATGCCTTTGTTTATTCCTGAAAGTCTTTTACAAAAGGAAAAGGACCACGTTGAAGGCTTTGCGCCCGAGGTTGCATGGGTTACCCACGGCGGCAGTGATGAACTTGAAGAACGTCTTTGTGTTCGCCCCACCTCTGAAACACTTTTCTGTGACCATTTTAAAAATATAGTTCACTCTTACCGTGATTTACCTAAATTATATAATCAGTGGTGCAGCGTTGTTCGTTGGGAAAAGACCACACGTCCATTTCTCCGTTCACGTGAATTTTTATGGCAAGAAGGTCATACTCTTCACGCCACCGCTGAAGAAGCAAAGGCTGAAACCGAAAGAATGCATAAAATTTATGCTGACTTTGCAGAAGAAGTTTTGGCAATGCCGGTTGTAATGGGTAAGAAAACCGAAAAGGAACGTTTTGCAGGTGCTGAAGCCACCTATACTATCGAAGCATTAATGCACGATGGCAAGGCGCTTCAAAGTGGCACATCGCACTACTTTGGCGACGGCTTCTCTAAAGCGTTTGACGTTACCTTTACCGATAAAGAAAACAAAATGGTTCACCCCTTCCAAACCTCTTGGGGCACAACCACACGTCTTATCGGTGCAGTTATTATGACCCACGGTGATGATAGCGGTCTTGTATTGCCTCCCGCAATCGCACCTATTCAGGTTGTTATCGTTCCCATCGCTTCTCACAAAGAGGGTGTTATGGAAAAGGCTGGTGAAGTTTGCGAAACACTTAAAAAGGTTTGCCGTGTTAAGCTTGACGACAGCGAACAGTCACCCGGTTGGAAGTTTGCTGAATATGAAATGAAGGGCGTTCCGCTTCGTTTGGAGCTTGGTCCCCGTGATATTGAAAATAACTGTTGTGTTCTTGCTCGCCGTGACAATGGCGAAAAGGTTACCGTTTCACTTGACGAGTTGGAAACCAAAATACCCGAGCTTTTAAAGGCTGTTCAGGACGGTCTTTATAATAAGGCGCTCGAGCATCGTGCAACCGCAACCTTTGATGCACACGACCTTGATGAAATGATTGACATTGCTAAAAATAAGGACGGCTTTATTCGTGCAATGTGGTGCGGCGACCGTGAGTGTGAGGATCAGTTAAAAGAACTCACCGGCGTAACCTCACGCTGTATTCCTTTCGAGCAGGAAGAAATCAGCGACAAGTGTGTTTGCTGCGGTAAACCTGCAAAGCATATGCTCTATTGGGGCAAGGCGTATTAATAAAACTAAAAACCAACCTTTCGGGGTTGGTTTTTGTTTTAGTGAATAGTGAAAAGTGAATAGTGAAGAGTTAAGGTCGCTTCGTGACGGATATAAATTGGGAGTTTATCGCACAGACTATATTGATATTTTGTAGGGACAGGCCTCTAGGACTGTCCGTTTATTAAGGCGACGTGCTGGCGGGCGGTCGTGGACGCCAGCCCCTACGAATTCTCAATACGGCTTGTGCTTTTTTGGCCCGATAAACTATAATTTAACAACTAAATTAGTACTTGTAACAGTAATTGGATTTTGGTATAATACTTTAAAGGGGGGAGATTTGATGAAAAAAATTTTAGCTATGCTTTGCGTTATTTCGCTTATGCTGTTATCCGGTTGTGGCATTTCTGAAAAGCTCGTATTAAAGAAATATACTGCAAAAGGTGAGTTCATCGTTTCTTCCGGTTCTATTGACGATGATTACGTTGTAACCAGTTCAGAGCTTGACGAGGGAACGAATTTTGTACGTGATTTTTTTGAGAGCGATGGTTTAATCAACGAAATCCATAAAAATTTAGAGCTTGATATTTCGGTTGAAGAATTGAAAGAGACTATATCTTTTGAAACTGATGAAGGATCGTATGTTATTAGTGTTATTGTGGAAACCGATAGTCAAGAAAAATCCGATAAGATTTTAGATTGTATATTTAAGGTATTACCCGAATATGCCAAGGGGAAAATTCCGGGAAGGATAGCTTTTTTAGGTGACGAATAATTTATACGCTGGGGAATAAGCCCCACCGTTTTTGTTTTTCGGCAGCAAAAAAGTTTGGGTATAAATTGGGGTTTATTGGTAAGATTAATATGTCAAAAACATCCATTGTGTAACGGAAATAAGGTTGTGCGTAAGCGTGGCGGGGGGATTGTTTCGCAACTACAAATCATGATAAATAGCGCATATGGTTCAATTTTTATAATTATTTGGAAAAATTAAATTCCTAAAATATACTTATTTTCATTAGTAAAGATGTATGCTGCATAACCATAGTTGATATGAGTAAATTACAATAATTGAGCATTGAACGGTCGACAAAATACAATCAATTTGTTTTAAAGTTCTTTTTCCTTTCCTTACAAGTAGGGTTGGGCACTTAAACCATTTACTTTTCATAGTACAAGACATTTTATAGGTTGGTTTTTGTTTCATTAATACATATTGGGTACTGTTTTACAGTATGAGTATATTTAATTGAAAAGCGCCGATAAATTAATGATTCGCATTGTTGAAAGATTATAATTTATAGATGGTTTTGTATGACAATTTTTTAAAATTTAGGTATAAAATTTTTTATTGATTTGTTATTATATATATGTTAACATTAATATGTATACTTATACAAATTTTGTAATTTAGTAAAAAAGGAGAAAACGGATATAAAAAAAATACTTTCTGTTTTATTGGCCTTGACACTTTTGCTTGCTGTTTTACCAATGGGTATGTTCGGCATAACCGCAAGTGCGGCCACAACCGGTTCAACCGGTGCGTGTAGCTGGTCATTAAATGGTACTGTTCTTACAATTACAGGCAGTGGTAAAATGGCCGATTACGGTTCTAGCACTGCACCCTGGGGTAAGGACATTACCGAGGTAATTATCGAAAGTGGCGTTACCTATATCGGTGCTGCAACATTTAGCGGTTGTACAAAGCTCCAAAAGGTTACTATGGCTGATACTGTTACCAGTATGAGCTGGAACGTTTTTAGCGGTTGTACTTCTCTTAAAGATGTTAAGCTTTCGGCGAAATTAACCTCGATAAACATATATGCATTTAATAAGTGTACTTCACTTGAAAGCATAGCATTGCCTGATACTCTTAAAGAAATACAGGACGGTATGTTCTCTGGCTGTACTTCGCTTAAGTACGTAACTTTGGGTAATCAGGTTACACGTCTTCATGAGCACTGTTTTGATAATACCGCTATTGAAAACATAGCTGTACCGGCAACTCTTGTTGGTATTGATAAAGCGGCCTTAAGAATAAAAACTTTAAGACGTATTTTCTTTGGCGGCACACAAGAACAGGCTGAAAAGATTGAAATTGCCAGCTTAAATGACGAACTAATCGGTGTTGGTTCAGACGTGGCAGTAAGCTGGGTTTATGATTGCTGTTCAAATCATACCTATACTTCAGATTGTGACACCACTTGCAACAACTGTAACTGGATAAGGCAGACTGATACAGCACATACATATTCTGATGCTAATTGTTCTGTTTGCGGCGATTATCGTTATGAAACAATGGGTGCTACCGGTCAGTGTACATGGTATGTTTACAATAAAAAGTTAATTATTACCGGCAACGGCGCAATGGATTCTTACTTACATGGTGAAGTAGTTCCTTGGGGTAGAGAGGTTACATCCTTGTATATTGATAAGGGCGTTACCGAAATTCCCGCAGGTGCTTTTTATAATTGTTCGATATTATTTGACACTATTGAAGTTTCTGCAGAGAATACAAATTATATTGTACAAAGCAATAATTTAATTGAAAATGCCACCAAGAAGGTTGTTTTTGGTTGTTGGAAATCAACAATTAATGCTACAGGTCTTAAGAATGTAACAACAGTTGGAGCATATGCATATTACGGCACATCTGGCGTAGATAATGCGGGCTCGAAAATAGGTCTTACTGCTATTACATTGCCGAAATCTGTTACCGAAGTTGAAACCAACGCTTTCGCAAAGTGCGAGTTGTTAAAGTCTGTAAGAATGAACGGTTTGGTTACAATTGGAAGCGGCGCTTTCGAATCCTGTATTTCGTTGGATACACTTACTTTTCCGTCAACTCCATATCTCCAAACTATCGGCGATAACGCATTCTTGAATTGTAGTGCCTTAACCACACTTAAATTGCCCACAACGGTAAAAAGTATAGGTAATTGGGCGTTCTATAATTGTACAGCACTTAATACTGTTACACTTAATAGCGGCTTAGAACAAATTGGTGCTTACGCATTTTATAGTTGTACAGCACTTACTGAAATTGCTATACCCGATACAGTAAACGAAATCGGTTACTATGCATTTGCGGGTTGTACTGAGCTTACAAAAGCAGAAATTTCTGACAATGTTAAGGTGTTAGAAGATGGTGTATTCCACAACTGTCATAAACTTGCTGAGGTTACATTACCGTCAACGGTTACTGACATTGAAGAAAACACCTTTACCAACTGTTACGCTTTGACAGAGGTTAATATCCCCGTAACTCTTGATGAGGTTTGGGAGTCTGCATTCCATGGTTGTGATGCGCTTGCTACCGTAAATTACGATGGTTCACAATCTGACTTTATGGAAATGGATATTGAGGATGATAATGATCCGTTAATGTTGGCTGAATGGAATTATGCGATAGATTCCGAATGCGCACACGAATACGACAACGCATGCGACGCAGAATGTAACCTTTGCAGCGAAATTCGTGAAGTGGCAGGCCACAACTACACATCTGTTACCACCGATGCAACCTGTACAGAAAACGGCAAAATCGTTTACACCTGTACCGTTTGCGGCGATAGCTATGAAGAGGTTATTGACGCAAAGGGTCATACTGAAGTAATTGACGCAGCAGTAGATGCTACATGTACCACAACCGGTCTTACCGAAGGTAAACATTGTAGCGTTTGCGGTACCGTTATCGTTGCACAGCAAGAAGTTCCCGCACTTGGTCATAGCTATGGCGATTGGGTAGTAGACGTAGCAGCAACAACCAATAAAGCAGGAAGTAAGCATAGAGAATGTAGTGAATGCGGAGCAAAAGAAACAGAAGTAATCCCGATGGTATTCGGTTTCAGAGGTGCATCACTTGAGTTACAGAGTAGCTTAGGTATAATCTATACAATAAACG
>JAFQCU010000032.1 GCA_017416285.1 Clostridia bacterium
AAATTGACCCTGTCAAAGCTCCTTGGGTATTAGAAGCATTCAAATTGTACAGCAACGGTAAGACGATAAAGGAAATCGTTACCTTGCTGAATGCAAAAGGCGTTACTACTTCTAAAGGCAGCAAGCTGACGATCAACATCGTGACAAACCTATTAAAGAATCGCCGGTACATAGGAGAATACCGATTCGGTGATGTGATATGCGAGAATGGTATCCCGCAAATCGTTCCAACGGACTTATTCAACAAGGTACAAGACCGGCTAAGGAAGAACACAAAAGCCGCTGCAAGGCACAAGGCCGAGGACGACTACCTACTGACAACCAAGCTATTCTGCGGTAAATGCGGGCGTTATATGACCGGTGAGAGCGGCACAGGCCGAAGCGGAGCCGTGCATCGCTACTACAAATGCAACGGTGCCAAGTACAAGCACGCATGCGACAAAAAGACAGTCAAAAAGGACTGGATCGAAAACATTGTTATCAAGTACACCCGTGAAATGATGATGAGCGATAATGTACTTGAAGATATCTCCGGCATCGTATTCCGAAACTTTCAGAAAGAGAATCCTGTCATTCAGTTATTAAAGCAAAGGCTCAGCGAAACGGAAACAGCACTGAACAATCTACTCAAAGCAATAGAAGAAGGAATTATCACTTCAACAACGAAACAGAGAATGCTCGAATTGGAGCAGACAAGAGATGAGATAAATTTGAAGCTCATCAAGGAAGAGATGAAGAAGCCCACGATTACAAAAGAGGGTTTAATGCTATGGTTGAAGCAAATTCAGACCATGAGCTTAGAAACGAAGGAACACAAACAAAGACTGATTGACTGCTTTGTCAATGCCGTATATCTCTACGACGACAAGCTGGTCATAACATTCAATTATAAGGAAGCAAGCAAAACCGTCACTCTAAAAGAGGTAAACGGTTCGATTATAGAATGCTCAGGTGCACCAAAAAGCACGAAGTAAATACTTCGTGCTTTTTAAATTCTTGCAATAATAGCTTTGTTTTGATATAATAGTTATGGAGGGGATAATATGCGAAGAATACTCGATAAATTATTCCAAAACACAAAGCTGTCAATAATTATTCCAATTATTATTTCGGTGGTAACGTATTTGTTATTTGCTTTATTTGGTAAATCGGATAATAAAACCGATTTGCTTATTATGACACCGATAGTGGCTGTTTTTTTGTTTTTCGGCGGCTTCTTGGTTATGTTTTTTGCTATAAAATCCGGTGGGCCAGAATGGCTTGTAAACTTGTTTGTATTATTAACAACAATAACTTGGACTTTGGGCGCAATACGTGAATTAATAATTTTTTGTCTTAGCGGTTTTCAAACCTTTGAATATGTTACAAGTGCTGCTTTTGTTGTGTATGCGGCAGTTTCTTGGGCATACAGCAAAAGAAAAAAACAATCATAATATAAATCCCACAGTTTTCACTGTGGGATTTATTGTGCTATTCAATTTTACCTTCACGCTTATGGTGGGGAAGTGCAGTACGCAAAACGTAATGCTGTGGCAAGCCGTTTTTCATCCTAAAGTTTTGTTCGCCTTGAATTAAAGGCATACAGTATTCAATGGCGGCTTCGGTTACGTTGTTGTGTAATTTATTTATCCATTCCACAGGGAAATATTTAACCTTGTTTGCAACCTCTCGCACGTCAACGTGTTCAATGCGCATATTGTACGGATGGTTAGAAACACGGCGGTATATCATCATTCTGCCCGAATAACCGTCAAGTGCAGTTTTTACTGCCGCACCGCCAATGCGTTCGGCTTCGGTAATATCACGCTTTGAGCTTAAATGGGAAGAACAACGCTGCATTACGTTAAGCTCGATTGAGCGAACCTTGCAGCCTAATTCACGTGCAACAATTTTTTCAAGTGCTTTTCCGACACCGGCCAAGTATTTGTGACCAAAATTATCGCTTTTGCCTGATTGAAAATCATTAATTTCGGCGGGGTCAAGTGTGATTCCTTCCGAAACGGCGATAACAACTGCGTAGTATTTTTCTTGAGCCTCACGCACGTCTTTTAAAAATTTTTCAACCGAAAAAGGTACCTCAGGCAGATAGATAAGATGAGGTGCGATTTCATAGTTTCTGCGAAGCAGAGCTGCCGAAGCGGTAAGCCAGCCGGTATCACGCCCCATAATTTCAACAATAGTTACCGATTTGCTTGAATAAACGCTGCTGTCACGAATAATTTCCTGCATGGTGGTAGCAACGTATTTTGCCGCCGAGCCAAAGCCTGGCGTGTGGTCGGTGATGGGAAGGTCGTTATCAATGGTTTTTGGAATACCAATAGCCTTAATATCAATATTATTCGCTTTAAAATAATCGTCAAGCTTCATAACGGTATCCATTGAATCATTACCGCCAATGTAGAAAAAGGCGCTTATATCGTGTTTTTTCAGATTTTCAACAATGGTTTCGTAAACCGATGAATCCGTCTTGAAATTTGGAAGCTTATATCGGCAAGAGCCAAGCACGGTTGATGGCGTTTGACGGATAAGCTCAACATCGTCATCATCTAAAATAATATCGCAAAGGTTAATGAAGTTATCGAGAATCAAACCCTCAACACCGTTTACAGAACCAAATACGTTTTCAATTTCCTCGTATTTTGTGGCGTGGCGGAAAACACCCAAAAGGGATGCGTTAATGGCGCATGTAGGTCCACCTGATTGTGCAACTGCAATATTCATTTAAAACTTCCTTTTTTAAAAATTACACCGTAATTTTAACATATAAACGCAAATATGTAAACTAATTATATTAATTTTTTGAAAAATTGATATTTTGTTTTACTTGAAAAATATTATACGGTATGATATAAAATTATAAAGGCGGTGATATGATGAAAATTTTATATTCTGATGATTATATTGTTGCTTGTATAAAGCCGGTTGGTATTTTGTCACAGGCTGATACCGGTGGCGGCGAAAGTATGATAACCGAGCTTTCAAAAATGTACGGTTGTGAAATTTATCCACTTCACCGACTTGACAAAGGTGTTTCGGGTATTATGGTTTACGCTAAAACCAAATTTGCCGCTTCTGAACTGTCACAAGATATTGCAAATCATCGCTTTAAAAAGGAATATCTTGCCGTAGTTAATGGTACACCGCAAGAGAGTGGCGAAATGGTTGACCTACTGTTTAAGGACAGCCGAAAGAATAAATCTTATGTTGTTAATCGTATGCGAAAAGGTGTGAAAGAGGCATCTCTCGAATATGAACTTTTAAACACAGACAGGCAAAAATCACTTGTGCGGGTGCTTTTGCATACAGGTAGAACACATCAGATAAGGGTGCAATTTGCTTCACGTAAAATGCCGCTTTTGGGTGACAAAAAATACGGCGGTAATAATGATTATGAAAATATTGCGCTTTTGTCTTACCGTTTAAGCTTTAATCATCCCAAAACCAAAGAGGAAATGATTTTTACAGCAGATGAAACGGAATTTATCAACGTTTTTATGAAATGATAAACCCTTATATGAAAAATAGCGACGGAATTTTCCGTCGCTATTTTTATACGATTTTTTCACCGTTTAATACGGCATTTATAAGTGCTTCGCCTTCATACTGAAGCTTCAATGAAAAGAATGGCACTCTTTCCTCGATAAGCTTTAAAAATATTTTATCGCCTTGCCAAAGGGGAAGGGAATAAATATCATTAATAGGTACCCACTCCAAATTTCCCTCATCGCATTGGGTTAATTCGCCCGTAAATTTATCGGCGTAAAAAAGGTGGATATATTCAGTCGGCCACTTGTTTGAAACGAAGGTAAGAATACCTCGGTATTCGGGTTTTATAAGGGTAAGGCCTGTTTCTTCGTACGCTTCACGAAGCATACATTCTTCGGGACTTTCTTTATCCTCAAATTTGCCACCTATACCAATCCACTTATCTTGATTAAGGTCGTTGACCTTTTTTACACGGTGAAGCATTAAATATTTTCCGTCTTTTTCAATGTAACAAAGTGTGGTATTAATCATAATGCTTACTCTTTTCTTGAAAGGTCGGTAGCGGTGTGCTGATATCCTGAAAGGAAGAAAACCTCAGTATCGATGTTTTTCTGGTCGAAAATACAGTTATATTGAATTTTTTCGTATTCTTTAAGAATATCAGTATAGGGTGAGGTATCACTCCATTTATAATAATTACCCTCGGCGTCAATATAACCTGCGGTGTTTATAACAGGCAAGGTTTCAGAAAGCTTTAACAGGTATTTATTATATTCGGTAAGCTCAAGCCCTGCAGTTTGCAGAACCAATGAAGAAAGGTAATTAACGCTAAGGCGGGGAATCATTTTTTCTTCAATATCGTAATTTGCCCAGATAAAGAAGGGTGTTGTATAACGCTTTTGCTCGTCTTCGATTGAAAGGTTGTTAATATCCTTAACACCCATAACCTCGGCAACAAAATTTGTTTCAACATTGGGCTGGTGGTCACCGAACATACAAATTATAGTCGGCTCCTTAACCTTTGAAAAATATTCAATAAGCTCTTTAAAGGCAGTGTCGGTTGCACGTACAAGTGAAAGATATTTGTTTGCACGATTATAAGCCTTTGAAGTGGAGGTTGCGTAAATTGCTTCGTTAAAGTTCACACAGCTCATTGAATAGCCGCCGTGGTTTTGCATGGTAACATTAAAGGTGAAGTATGGCTGTGATTTATCACGGTTTTCGTAATCCTCAATCAAAAGGTCAAAATTGTAATCATCGCTTATATATTGGCGTAACAGCATATTCGAACCGGGGTAATTAAGGTCGACAAGGCTTTGCAAATAGTTTGCGTCGTTGCCGTTTGCCTGATAGCGTTCCCAAAGCGACATATCGAAAATATCTTCTAATGCGGTAAACTTATTAAAACCAAAGTTGCTGTAAACTGTGGGACGGTTCCAACCGTTTGCAAGGTAGGGGTGGAATGCCCAAGCAGAATAGCTTTGTGCTTTCATTGTTGAAACAAGTGAAGCCATTGGGTTTTTAACATACAGCATATATGCGTTACTGCCCGACGGCAGGAAGTGGGTTGAGTGGCCGGTTAAAAACTCAAATTCAGTATTAGAGGTGCCCGCACCAATAACCGGAACGTACAAATTGCCTTTAACAGTATTTTCGGTAAGGCTGTTCATAAAAGGCATATAATCAAGATTGGTTTCCAAATTGCCTAAAACACGTAAATCCGAAAGGGATTCGTTCATAATACAAATAACATTGGGGCGAACCTTATTGGGGTCTTTATTTTCGTTGGGGTCGACCGTCTGGTCAATATAGTCTTTAATTTTATCGGGGTCGTAATCGTTAGGCTCGGACATAAATAAATATTTGGTGTTTACAAAAAAGTTGTAAACAAAGCCGGAATTTTTATAGCCTCGTGCCTGATTCCAAAAGTCGGGCTTGATACCCAAATCAGCAAAAATGCTTGTGCCATAAAAAAGTATAAGCAAAACAGCAGAAAATGTTGCCATAAAGGAACGTGAAACAATAGCAGTAGCCAAATTAAATTTGGGTGTGCGCATTTTAAGGGTTATAACTAATACAATAATGAATATAAAGGCTGCTGTGATCAGCTTATAATTGGGGGCAAAATTATAGGTGCCTGCAACACCCGCAGCGGTGCCGATGCTCAAAAAATCCATCGGTTGGAAAGGGGTGCCACGAAACTCCATTACGTAATGATGGGCAACTGCAAGACACATAATAATAAGATTGACCGAGGTATAGGTTATAGCAAAGTTGCCGGAAATTGCAAATACAATGAAATAAAATACTAAAATTATAATATAGTTACCAAAAATACCGAGGGACACCATATCACCGACAAATACACCATTTAGACATTCGGTAATGGTGGTGGTGACAAATGGCATTAAGAGCAAAATGACAAACCCAAGTATTTGTTTTGTTAAATTATGCTTAATATTAATCCTGAAAATAGTAACTGCGGCGATAACAAACGGCAGTGCTAAATCAAGCGCCATAATTATCCAACGGGTTGAAATACTTAATGTATTATAAGTATTAATACTAAATATTACCAATAAAAGACAGGCAAGGCAAAGCACTGCACCTGTTATCTTTGAAGGCTTTGTGGCAGTTATTTCAAAATTGTTTTTGAAATATTCGGGAACCGACTGCTTAAAAAAGCGGGGAAGTTTGCCGCAAACAAAACCCTTTACACTTTCTTTGATTTTATTAATATTCATTAATATACGTTCCTTTCAGAGAGTATATATAATTTTTTACATATATAGGAGTATAACACAAAATTGTTAAAATAACAATAGTTTTGTTATTGTTCAGCACTATAAACGATACCATTACACTGAAAAAGCGTGATTTTGTTGTAAAAATATAACAACGCTTTATCTCTTTAGTTGGATAAAGTGCACAAACTTCAAAAAAATGTAAAAAAACACTTTACAACTTCATCGAAGTGAAGTATAATAACACCATCGACACAGCGCATGGAGGAAAAAGAAAATGAAAGTCCACCGAAACTAAACTGAATACTTTTTATTTTTTTAACGGCTCACTTTACTTAACTAAATTTCTAAAGTGCGCAAACCCACACAAATTTTAAAACAAAACAAAAACATTTTAAGGAGAAATTAAAAATGAAAAAACTTATTGCTTTACTTATGACACTCGCTCTTTTAGTTGCTTGCTTCGCTGGTTGCGGTGGCAAGAAGGAAGATCCCAAAGAAACAATCGTTGTTGGCTACACAATCTATTCACCTATGAACTATTTTGATGAAGACGGCGAAACCCTTATCGGTTTCGATACCGACCTTGCAAAAGCAGTTTTTGAAGGCCTTGGCTATGAAGTAATGTTCCAGGAAATCGACTGGGACAGCAAATACACCGATGTCAACTCCGGCACAATTGATTGCATCTGGAACGGCTTTACCTGCAACTCAAAGGATGATGACGGCATTGAACGCTCACAAAAGGTTGACTTCTCTTACAACTATATGGAAAACCGTCAGGTAATCGTTGTTAAGAAGGATAGCGGCATCACAAAGGCTGCTGACTTAAAGGGTAAGACCGGTGCTGCTGAATCAGGCTCTGCAGGTGAAACCTATGCTAAGAGCTTTGAAGGCATCATCTATAAGGGTTGCCCCAAGCAGACCGACTGCTTAAACGAAGTAAACGCTATGACCGCTAATTTTGCAGTTCTTGATGCTCAGCTTGCTAAGAGCTACTGCGGTAAGGGCAACTATGCTGACCTCATGATCGTTGACGACCTTTCTTCAGACGTTGAATACTATGCAATCGGCTTCAAGAAGGGCAGCGAGCTTACTGCTAAAGTAAACGAACAACTTGTTAAGCTTGCAGAAAACGGTACAATCAAGAAGATTGCTGAAAAGTATGACGTTCTTAACACAACTATCCTTGATTATGCTGATCAGGTAAAATAATTAACATATAAATAATTTTCGGAGATATATAATGACCTTTTTACAAGTAACACTATTTCTTTTGGAAGGCTTTAAACTATCTTTGCTAATCTTTGCGGTGACGCTGCTTTGCGGCGCACCGCTTGGTTTGCCTATAGCCTTTTGTTCTATGAGCACTTTTAAACCGCTTAAAGCAGTATCAAAGGTGTTTGTCTGGATAGTCAGAGGTATACCCCTGATGCTTCAGATATTCATAATTTATTATGTTCCGGGTCTTTTGTTTGAATACCCCTTATTTGCTAAAATCGACCGCTATTTCTTTTTGGAATACGGTATTTCAGACACTGGCCGAATTGTAGCAGTTCTTTTAGCCTTTGCCATTAACTATGCCTGCTATTTTTCGGAAATTTATCGTGGCGGTATTGAAAGCATTTCACAGGGACAGTATGAAGCCGGTTATGTTTTGGGTCTTACCAAATCACAGGTGTTCAGAAAAATTGTATTAAAGCAGGTTATAAAGCGCATTGTTCCGCCAATGTCTAATGAAATCATTACACTTATTAAGGATACGGCACTTGCAAACTGCATTTTGGTTTGTGAAATTATTAAGCAGGCAAAAGAGCTGGCTGCAACACAAGCACTTGTATGGCCTCTTTTCTACACGGGTGTGTTCTATCTTTTATTTGTAGGCGTTCTTACAATCGTGCTAGGAAGAATCGAGAAAAAGCTTGATTATTTTAAGAGTTAGGAGGAAAGACTGATAATGGCTTTTTTAGAAATTAAAAACATTAAAAAAAGCTTCGGTAAATACGAAGTTTTAAAGGATATCAGTTTTTCCCTTGAAAAAGGTGAGGTTTTATCCATTATCGGTTCTTCCGGTAGTGGTAAAACGACCCTGCTTCGTTGCATAAACTTTTTGGAATTTTCTGAAGAGGGTACGATTTCGGTTGATGGTGAGACCATTTATGACGGCGGCAGTCTTCATAAATATACTGATGCTGAAATTCGTGAAAACAGATTACATTTTGGTATGGTATTCCAGTCGTTTAATTTATTCCCGCAGTATACAGTTTTAGAAAATGTTACTCTTGCTCCCAAGCTTTTAAAGCGTGGCACTACCGAAGAAATTGAAGAAAATGCAAAGCGCCTTATTGAAAAGGTTGGTCTTTCGGAAAAAATAAATTTTTATCCCTGTCAGTTATCGGGCGGTCAGCAGCAGCGTGTAGCGATTGCAAGGGCACTTGCAATGAATCCGCAAATTTTGTGCTTTGACGAACCGACTTCTGCTTTGGACCCCGAGCTTACGGGTGAGGTTTTAAAGGTTATAAAGGGTCTTAAGGGTAAAGACAGCACAATGATTATCGTTACCCATGAAATGGATTTTGCTAAAAACGTTTCTGATAAGGTAATCTTTATGGCAGATGGTGTTATTGAAGAAATCGGTACTCCCGAAGAGGTATTTGATAATCCGCAGTCTGAAAAAACAAAAAATTTCTTACAAAAAACAAATGAAATATGAGGTGATTATATGGCCCCTGAAAAAATAACCGAAAATATGGTTAATGAGCTTTTCGAACTTTTGGCATCGGTCGATAATTCAGAGGATATGGAAGTTTTGTTTGCCGACCTTTGTACAAAAAATGAAATTGAACAAATGACACAACGCCTTATGGCTGCAAAGCTTTTACTTCAGGGTAAGACCTATAATCAGGTTATTGATGCTACTGATATTTCTTCCGCAACACTCAGCCGTGTTTCGAATGCGGTGAAATACGGTAAAGGCTACAAGCAGTTTATTAAATAATATTTAAATCGAGTTTTTGCTCGGTATATAAATGAAATAGGGGGGAGGTTAAAATATGTATACACGTATAAATTGGATTACATGGTGGCTTTTAAACATTGTTACCTGTGGTATTTATGGTATCTATATTTGGTACAAAATGACTAAAGATTTAAACGATATGGCTGAAAAGGTTGATGAAAAACCTGTTATGGGCTATATTCTTCAACTCTTACTCGGATGTGTTACATGCGGCATTTATTCAATTGTTTGGATGTTCCAGTTCTTCGGACTTATGTCACGCCTTAGTGATAAGTATGGCGCAGAAATCACACCTGAAAGTTCATTTGTAAAGGTTATAATTTCTATTATTCCGATTTACAGCTTCTATTGGATGGCTGATGCTTACAATAAACTTGCCGATAAGGCTGAAGCTTAATTTACAAAAAAAGCGTTAGAAACTTTTAAGTTTCTAACGCTTTTTTTATTTATATAAGTTCAATTATAACACCAATTGTGCCACGTTGTCCGTTGGTTGCACGATGAGAGTGAAGCATATCGCTGTTGCAATTTGTGCACAAATCCGAAATATCCATATTTTCCTCTTTAATGCCGGCATTAAGCAAAATCTGTTTATTGGCTTCTATCATATTAAGCCAATATTTTCCGCCGCCCTTGTCGGTAAATATTTTATTTAAATCAAGGTATTTGAGTTTCTGAAAGGCTGCATACACGGGGGTATCAACCTCGTAACAGCATTTAGAAATACAGGGGCCGATGCAGGCGATAATATTGCTCGGCTCACAGCCAAATTCCTCTTGCATTTTTAAAACTGTAACCTTGCCGATTTCCTGCACAGTTCCACGCCAGCCCGAATGGGAGGTGGCTATGACTTTTTTTACGGTGTCACAGAATATAAGGGGTGTGCAGTCAGCGTATTGTGTAACTAGTGCAACACCCGACTGGTTTGTGATAAGCCCGTCAATATCCTCAAAGGAGGGTTTGGTATATCCTGTGCCGCAATGACCTTTATCTACAACCATAACGTTATTTGTGTGGGTTTGCTTACTTAAAACCAAGTGGCTTGTATCAATTCCTACACAGTCGCACAAAAGCTCGTAATTTTTAATGACGTTTTCTTTTTTGTCATTATTAAAGCTCATATTCATTGGTCCGTAAGGGTAAGGGCTTACACCGCCGATTTTGGTCGAAAAAATATGGCGCACAAGACCTGTTTTTTCAAGCTTTGGAAAGGTGATATAGGTTACACCGTTTTTGTTATTTATATTCAAAGTGTTTGATTTCATCATTTTGTTCCTTTGCGGTAATTTCGCTCAGAAGGGCTTCAAGATTTGTAAGTATGCGTTGCTTTTCATCTTTAGAAAAACGAATTTCAATTTCGTTAAGGGCGTTTGCAAGTAATGGCGGGCGCTCAAGCGAGTGTGTGTCGGTTGCGACAAAGGTAATAACACCCAATTTAAAGAGCTTATTTAAAATGCGGTTATAGTGCTTATCAAAAAAAGACCCTGCATTTACTTGACATAAAATATTATTTTGTTTTACAAATTTTAAGAAATCCTTGAATCCAATGGATTTATGATATCTTTCAATGTGTGGGATAATCGGCACTAACCCTAATTCATTCTTTAAGTACAAAATTTCTGACATAAGGGTTTTATTAATCAAAAAGGGACTAGGCTCAAGCAAAATATATTTGCTGTTTGCAATGGTAAATTCGTTGATTAAATCACTTTGGGAAATACCTGTAAAATAGAAAAGCTCGCATCCGATTACGATTTCCGGAGTGGTTATTTTTTTCTTATTTAAAAGTAATTGTGCGTCGGCAACCCTGCTTTTAAAATCCTCAAGGGTGTCATTGTTGGGATAAAAATGCGGTGTTGCTATAACGTGCGTAATACCTTGTGAGCGCATCATTTCTAAAAGCATAATCGAATCTTCGATATCCTTGGCGCCGTCATCAACAGCGGGTAAAATGTGCGAATGAATATCTAAAAGCATAAGTTCACCTCCTTAAAAGTGTATCAAAAAACGGGAGAAAAATTCTCCCGCTTTTTTAATAATAGGTTTTGCCGTATCTGTAATAGCTGTATTTGCTTTTGTAATAGCCTTTGGGACGTGGGTCGGCGCCGTTGATAATAACACCGTCAACCTTAAGTTCAAGAACGCCTAAAGACTTAAGAGCTTTTCTAAAGGCTTCGTGTGTGGTTGAAGCAGCACGTACAACCAAAATAATTGCGTCAACCTTTTGAGCAATTACCAAAGCATCTGAAACGGGGTTGATGGGAGGGGTATCAATTATGATATAATCGTACTTTTCCTTTAATTTTTCCAAAAGCTCATCAAATTTTTCTGAGTTTAAAAGTTCTGACGGCTTGCTGGTATTAGTGCCACAGGTTATAACATCGAGATTGTTATTGTGGCTGTGAATTGCATCCGCAAGGTTTGAATCATCAACAATAAGATTTAAAATACCCAAGTCGTTTTCAATCTTCAGCTTTTTATGAAGGGAAGGACGGTGAGCATCAGCATCGATGATCAAAACTTTCTTTTCAAGCTGCGAAACAGTAATGGCAACATTAAGTGCAGTTGTGGATTTGCCTTCCGAAGCATTAGGGCTCGAAATCGCTAAAACCTTTGCATCCTTTTTTGTCATAAGGGCAATGGTATTAGTACGAATATTCTTATAAGCTTCAACTATCGAGAAGGTTACCTTTTTACGAATATCATTGATAAGAAGGTTTTCGTTTGGGTTCTTGGTTGTGGTAGTATTAGCCATTATTCTTACCCCCTGAGTTCTTTTTAGAATGGGGCTTTGAATTGTTGTGCGAAATTGAGAAGTCGGGTATATTGCCAATCACAGGAATGTTATATCGGGTTGAAAAATCCTCATCTGACTGTATGGTTGAATTGAAAATTGTAATTAAAAACGCAATAGTATAAGCAATTGCCATACCTAAAATTGCGGCAAGAAAAGAGGTGCGCAAGGTTCTAGGAGCGGTTTTCACTGCAGAGTCACATACAGGCTCAGCGTCAATACGTGAACCCTTAATTTTACTTTCGATATAGGTGGGCGCAAAGCGTAAAAAATGGTTTGTAATATCGATGGCTTCTTTTACGGAACCAAGCTCAAAATAAACTGTCACGATAAGCGAACGGGTATCACTTTCGCCAACTGTTGCAGCAGATTTTAATACTTTGTAATTATAATTGTAATTGCTGTTCTCACTGAGATATTCTGCAAATTCCTTGTAAATAGGAACGCCGGATAAGATGCTTCTAATGGTTGGCAGAAGGTTAATAGAAGCAGCGACATCAGTATTGGCAACTGCTGAATCACCGCTTTCGGTAGTTGTATCGGGGTTTTCACTCTCGGGGTTTTCCCCTTCGTTAGTATTAATACCACCATTGGTTACTAAAATATCACCCTGTGCTTGGAAGCGTTCATCTGTGAATTTTTCACAGTATATGTAAGCACCTGAAGCACATATAACGGCTGAAATAATGATTATGATAATGTTCTTAATGAGAATATTAAGTAATTCTCTCACGGTAATGTTATTCACAACACACGTCCTTTAAAAGTTTATTTGCTGAACCGAAGGTTCGGACCATACACAAATCATTATATAGTATAATAAACTAAAATGCAATATCAAAAATGTGGATATTCAGAAAATTTTTTAAAGGATTCGAAAATTTCGTCATATTCCTTATAAGCGTTTTTGTAGACCTCGATAATATAAGCACCGCTATATCCTTTTTGATGCATTAAATTGAAAAAAGCGTTAAAGTCAAAACCGCCTTTAAAGGGTAACAAGCAATCACTTGAAATGCTGTGATCACTTATATGACAGTGCATTATGTGTGAAGCAAACTCTTCCGCCAATTCAAACGGATTATATCCCGAACGGATAGCCTGCTTAATATCAAAGCAGAATTTTGCATCATCGCCCAAAATATCACACATTGAACGCAAAAATTCACGGTCACGAGCACGGAAGTTCGCTACATTCTCCTGTAAAACGTATACTCCGTTTTTGGTGGTTCTTTGATTAAGAAGCATATAACGCTCACAATATTCCTTATCAGTTGTTAGCCCATTGTTTTTGCCACCGTGCATAATGATGTATTTTGCACCAAGCTCTGCCGCTATTTCCGAGTATCGTTCGAATTTGTCGAGTCCCTCATAAAAACGGCGCTCATATTCTGAAAATAGCAGAAATGATTCGGCCAGTGAACAGGTTGGGTGTATAGAGGTTATATTAATACCGTATTCATCCTTAATATCACAAAGCATATCAATAAAAGCGGGCTTAAGCTCACTTTCACAGTTAAAAAATATTTCACTGTTTTTAACACCTGCTTCACCGATTGCTTTCAATGCGAGTTCAGTCTCTAATGGATAAAGGGAAGCGGTTGAAACACCGATTTTCAAGATAATTTCTCTCCCTTCGGGGTGACGTAAACGGTTTTATTAGTGGTGTAAATAACCATTCCGGGTTTTGCACCGTTTGGTTTTTTAACAAATTTGACCGGAGTGTAATCGACCGGTATCTGTGTGGAATTTTGTGCTTTTGAATTAAGGGCGGCAAGTGTTGCCGCTTGCAAAATGGTTTCATCGCTTACATCTTGCCCGTTGCAAAAAACAATAACGTGACTGCCTGGAATATTTTTGGTGTGGAACCATAAATCATTTTTATTTGCTAAAACAGTAGTAAGATAATCGTTTTGTCGGTTATTTTTGCCAACTAAAATTTTATATCCCTCGTTAGAGGTGAATTCCTTGAATTCATTTTTTGGTTTTTGCTTTTTCCTGTTTTGGGGTTGGCGTATATATCCCGCATCTGAAAGCTCTTCTCGAATTTCGGCAATATCAGAAAGGTCACGACAACGAGTTATGCTTTCAAGAACCGAATCGAAATATACAAGCTCATCTTTATCAGATTTTGTAAGTGCTAAAAGGGTTTCTTCTGCGGTATAAGTTTTTTTATAGTCTTTAAAATATTTGTTTGCGTTAGCTGTGGGGGAAATAGCGGGATTAAGCGGAATTCTAATATTTTTAAGCTCGGAGTCGTAATAATTTGGCACCTCGGCAAAGCTTGAACCGTTTGGAATAAGGTGCAAATTTGCCTTTATAAGCTCACCATAAATACGCAAATTCTCACGGTTTTCGCATTTTTTTAAATCCTGAAGGCGTAATGCAAGCTTGCGTTCTGTTCGAGCTTTAAGATTAGTGACAAGCTTAATGATATCACGTGCATTTTGGTTTATTCGGCTTGCAATATCACGTGCGGTATAAAACTCGTCTAAAAGATCGCTAAAGCTTTCAAAAGCTTTATTTTCATAACCGCTTCCGTATTGTGTAATTTCAGTAAAGCTGTAATCCAGCGGTGTGCCATCAGGCTTAAGAATAAGTGTGGGCACGCCGGTCTTGTCTTGCAAAATGTTTATAATCTGTTTTAGATTGTTTTTTGCTTCAATTTCACGGCAGATAAGTGGCGAAAAGCCGTCGATTGTCTGAAGCAGGGTGTGGGTTTCAAGCTGTTTTTCAATAATTTTTAAATCACAGCATAACGGATTAAGCTTATTTTGCCGTGGTGGTAGCGCATAGGTAGCACCCGGCAGCAACAGACGTGTCGAGTTTTCGATATCACTGTGGCGAAGACAGTCGATAATTTTACCGTTTTCAGCGGTTAAAATGATATTGGCACTACCTGATAAAAGCTCGCAGATTAGGTTTAGTTCTTCAATGTCACCCATTTCATTCATACTTGAAAATGAGAAAATAATAACTCTTTCAAGGTCGGGCTGACTAATGCGCATAAGCCGTCCGTTTAAAAGGTGCTTGCGCATAAGCATACAAAACATAGGCGGCTTTTCGGGGTTTTCAAATTTATTTTCGGTAAACTGAACCCTCGCACCGCCTGATTTTATATTAATTAAAAGTCGTTTAACAAAGCCTTTTTTGCGCAACAAAAACACCAGTTCCTCTTTTGAGGGCTGGTAAATTTTATCAATATGACAGTCAAGCGCTTCCATAAGCTCGTTTGACATACAGTATAAAAAGGCACCGTCAAATGGCATAAAATTACTCCGTTAAAATTTTTGTAATATAATCATTTGCTGATTTAAATTCTAAAAATTCGGCATGCTTTTCGGGGATACTTTCAAGAGCTTTTGCAGCATCACAAAGCCGTTTTTGCTGTTTTTTTATGTACTTAACCCCATTCTCGGTATCGGGTTTTACTTTGCCGATGTAATAAAAACCGTTGTCTACGCTTGCGGTTTGGTTTGTATATTTTACAAGCATAATCGAATAAAGCTTATTGTTTTCGTAAACGACAGTTTCGCTTTTTATGTCAAAACCGTTTTTACATAAAAATTCACGCAATACTTCGGCAGAGGTTGTGGGCTGTAAGATAAAGGTTAATTCATTGATTTTGGCCCATTGGCAACGCTCAATAATGCCGGCAATAACGTTACCGCCCATACCGGCAATGATTATGGTATCAACCTCGGATTTATCAATTCCAGAAAGACCGTCGCATAGCCGCAAATCAATATTATTTGCGTTAAGCTTTTTAATGTTAGCTTTTGCACGCTCGAGCGGTAGCTCGTTAAGGTCGGCCGCAATCACTGATTTTGCAATATTTTGCAGTCGCAGATAAATTGCAAGGTAACCGTGATCGCACCCAATGTCACACACCCTTGTGCCGTTTGGCACAAGGGTGGCAATGGTTGTTAATCTTTGACTTAAGGGTCTCATTATTTGTCTGCAAAGTAAGCGTTCAATTTTGCGAGTAAAGCATCACAGTCAGCACCGTGAACCTGACAAGCCTGTTCAATGGTTTCGCCACGTGAAGCAGGGCAGCCAAGACAATGCATGCCGATTTCAAAGAAATACTGTGCACAGCCTGTATCAATGTCTAAAACTTCGCCAATAATCATATCTTTTGTAATTTTCATTTTTATCACCTTTCAAATTAAAAAATTTCAGTTTTATTATTAATGTTAATGCGGTTGTGGTTGTAGAGCTTGCGGTTGTCCATTGCCCAAAGACGTGAAGTGAAATCATCCGGTGCAGTATCCTGTACGGCTTCCTTCATTTCATAAACACGGGAATCCATAAGGTCAAGTTCTGATAAAAGCTCGGCTTCAATAAAGCCTGGGCGAACTGCTGCGCCAAAGTCGGGCTCGCCGTGGTGGGAAATAAGCATATGCTCTAGCAGCATTGCGGTTTTTGGACTGATGCCAAGCTTTTTGGCATATTCGTTTACGACCATTGCGCCCATTGTTAAATGTCCCAAAAGATTACCCTCAACCGAATAGCCGGTGGCAATTCCGCTGTCGGCAACGGTGTATTCCTGAAGCTTTGCAATGTCATGAAGAATTGCGCCCGAAATCAAAAGCTCTTCATCTACAAAGGTGTATATTTTGCATACAGCTTGAGCCAAGCGAACGATTGAGAGCGTGTGTAAGAGCAAACCTCCACGTACTGCGTGGTGTAGCTTAAATGCCGCAGGCCAATAAAGTATTCTTTGGCGGTTGTCATTTAAAAGTGCGGTAACTATGCTTTTAAGGTCTTCATCGCTGAAATTGTTCGCAATGTTTAAAAGCTCGTTAAACATTGCTTCACCCGAATAATCTGCCGATTTTACGAAATCTTCGGGCTTTATATTATCCTCCAGACCTGTGTGGCGGATGCGGTCAATTTTCAGCTGGTCGTTGCCGTTATATTCTGAAATAACACCACGAACCTTTACAATCTGATTTGCTTCATATTCGCCGTGAAGCTCGGGAACATAGCGCCAGAGCTTTGCATTAATTTCACCATCGCTGTCACCCAAAGTCATATCAAGATAACTATCGCCTTTAGATGAGGTTTTGCGGTCAATGGTTTTAATAAGGCAAAAGCCTTCGACAAGACCTTTATTGTCGATTGAAGTAAAATTCATAACACAAATCCTTTACTAATTTTTACTGAATACTTAAGAAAAATTCTGCAATGCCTGCGGTTATTGCTTTTGCTTTAGCATTGTTTACGTCCATATTGATTATGTTGTTAAAATCGTACTTATTGGTCATATATCCGTTTTCGGTAAGCACAACGGGACAAACACTGCAGCGGCCCATAAAATAGTAATGCCATTTAAGAGAAGTGTTTTTATAAACCTTGTTACCGTTTACCGTAAGATTAGAGTTGTGATTTTGCATTATTTTTGCAGCTATTTTTGAATACGGCTGATAATAATATGACCCAAAGCCGTTAAGGGAAGCGGATGAATTGCCGTCGTGATGAATTGCTATGCAATAATCGGGTTTAAGGTCTTTTAGCATTTTAACCTTATAATCGGCAAGCTGTTCCACGTCGGTTGTACGTGTAATATAAACCGTTGCACCAATGCTTTCAAGCTCACGCTTAATTGACTGTGCAAGAATTAAATTCCATTTCTTTTCGCAGTCCTCACGCTTGCCAACACCGCCGGTACCTGTATCGGTTTTACCGCCATGACCAACGTCGATTAAAATAACCGCACCCGTAAGGTCGGCGCCGTATTCATTTTCAGCTTCAGATACCTTAGTTGGGTTTAAAAACTTAAAGCAAAGCTGATTTTGGTCGTTATAGTAAGCATCCCAACCATAAAAAGCGCCTGTCTTTTTAAGTTTGAAACGCAAGGTGTAATCCGACGTTTTTTCGTTTTTAATTATCTCAACACCGGAGAATAATGGGTGGTCCTCAGGTATTGTGATTTCACCCTCAAAAACTGTTGCATAGCAGAATGTGATATCAACATAGTTAAAGGTTATATTATCGACCGTAAAATTGTTGTTATATTTCTGGTTTTTAAGTTCAAGCGTAAATGGTGCTTTCCAATCAGTATCAAGCACCAAGGCTGTGTGGTGACCGTCAATCCCAAAGCTCGCAACCGAGAGCTCGTTATGGTCGGGCAAAGTGCCAACGTATTGCTTGGTAACCGCTGTGAAGTCCTTATAAGGGCTTCGGCGTTTGGAAGTGTAAACCTGTCTGCCGCAACGAAGAGTAACTAATTGGTGCTTATACCCGCCATCGCCTGAAACTGTGCGTAGGGTTGCACTGCTATAATCTACTGTGCCCTCGGGCAGATAGTTATTGTACGGGCGTGACTTGTCCGCTGTATCCTTGCCGTTAAAGGTTTCGGCTTGAAAGGCTACAATTTCAGCAATAATGCCCGAACCAACGTTAATATAATTACCACCGCTGGGGGTTACATTGGGGTCGTAGTCTACAACGACCTCCTCTTTTTTACAGGTAATGGTGCCGGAGGAAAAGCTTTCGGACCAACCGTTATGAACGCCGGTAAAGGTAACCTTACCTAAATTAAGGTCAACAAAGTGTCCGCTTGGGAGATTAAAGTACCCCGTATAATTTGAATCGCCGCCGTTAACGTCTGTTTTTTCGGTAAGGGTTATTGTTTGACCATTGAATTTTGCAGTAACGGTGGCTTCCGCCCTTGCTTTGGCTGAAACGTGCAGCTTTACGCCTGCTGAATAGACTTGAGCGTTTGATGGGGTGTAAGAAGTAATAATTATATATCGGCGGTAAACCTTAAAGGTTTTAGTTTCGTTTTCAACAGTAAACTTAAAGGTGTTGTTACCGTGTTTAAGGTTGACGGTTTTTTCAAAATTGCCCAACTCGTCACAAGCGATTATTTCATCCCCAAGCTTTAATTCTTTTGCCTCTTTCACGTTTCCTTTAAAGGTTATGGTAGAGTTATTTGTACTAAAGCTTTCATAAGTGGGGGAGGTAAAGGTTAAATATTCGGTTGGAGTGACTTCTACCTCAGGCACGTAAACCGGTTGTGAAATAACAGGGTCCTCCTCGGCTATGTAAGAGCCACCGTTTTGCGGTGTCACAAGCTTATCGCCGTATTTTATTAGCAAAAATGCAGTTGCAAGGGCTAAAATTATACCACCCAAAGCGCAACAAATTACAGTAATTGTTCTTTTCATACTATCCCTTATTTTAAAATTCTTTAATAATATTATATTATATAACAATCGATTTTAAATTGCAATAACTAATATGTGGAAAAGCAAAACAAAACGGCAGTGTAAACCGCCGTTTTGTTTCAAATTATAGTTTATCATTCAATAATCGCAAATGGGGCACAGTAGGTGCGTATTGTGTAGTTACCGTCTTTATCTTCAAAACGTACTTTTTTATAAATAAGATATTCACCAAGAGGCAACTTGCCATAGGTTACGTCTAAATCGCTCGTAAGGGTATAGCTTTCACCACTTGGTATGGTATAAATAACGGTGTCCCACGAAAAGATTTTGTCCTTGTAATGCTTTTGCCCTAATACCTCACGCATATAAAAACCAAACGAAACGGGTGCTTCCTTGTGTATTGCACGAATTTCATATTCGGGGGTTACGGTAAGGCGACCAACCTCTTTTTGATGTTCCTGCGAATGCTCAAAGGCAACCTGCAACACATTATCGTCAATAAAGTTTACCGACATTTTAAGTCCCCACTCATCGAAGTTAAAATTGTCGTATGCCGAAAGACCGAAAAGTATATATTTTACATTTTCAATATCTTTTTCATCTATTGCAATTCGGTGTTCGGGGTGTACCACAGGATAAAATGAAATTTGGTTTTGCGGTATGTCATAGGTGCTTAAAATTGTACGCATAATACCCAAATCAACCGGACTTGAAGCAAAAATTTCGTCATCTGTATAAACCAAATTTCTTCCGCTTTTCAGCACACATTTGTAGGTGATTGTGCCTGTTTTCCAAACATAAACCTCCAGTCCCTTTGAGGTGGATAAGCCTATGTATTCTTTGTAAACGGTTTTAAATATATTGTCGGCATTTACACCGGTGTAGCTTGGGGTAGACCAAAATTTCTTTTCAATTTCACGCCTATACTTTTCGGTTATATTTATACGGTAGCTTGAAAGCGAATTGTTGACAACCCTAATTTTTATTTTCTCACGTTTTACGTTATAGCTTGAAAGAATCGCCCTCATTTCAGCCATACTGCAACCATTTATAACGGTTAAGTTTTTATCTGAAATATCGTCATAAAGGGCACTTTCCAAAGCGCATTTATAGTTGTTGGGCGACCATTCACAAATATAAACAATTAAACCTTCGGTGACGTCTAAATCGAAAAATTCGGGGTAAGTGGTTTGTAAGTGTGAATATTGGTTGACGGTTATCATACTTTCGTAAAGCGCACGTGCTTTATCGGGGTCTTTAACGTGGTAGCTTAAGGTCAGCTTTGCAAGACCGTAGGGGATATAAACCTCGGTAAAATCCTTATTGAAAGAAATATATAAACCGTCTACCTTTGAATAGATGGATGGATATAAGTCCTCTACGCTTTGTAAAACGATAGTGTTACTTGTATCTCGGCTACCGTCCTCACTGCGGTCAAGCGACACCGGATTTTTAGAGATTTTTAGGTTTAAAATTTGTTTTATAATTTCTTTGTCAACTGACATAACATTTTCAAAGGTTTCGCCGTCCCATTTTTGAACGCTTAGGGTGTTTTCAAGGTAAGAGGAAAGGTCAACATCCTCAATGTGCATAATGGTGTTACTTTTGGGGTTGGTTAAAAAACAAACGCCAAGCACAATGCTTAAAATAAGGCAAACGGCAATAATCCAAACAGTCGGCTTTTTATAATTAAGCACAGATTTTATGCGACTTTTAACACCGGTTTCACCGAAAGCAAGGGGACAGGCAGTGATAAGGCGTTTTTGTATACTGCAGTTTAAAAGTGCTTGGGAGTATGGTTTTTTTATGTCGCTTCCCATTTGCTTTATAACCGCTTCATCGCAGGCAAATTCAATATCCTTGCAAAGCAGTACGTAAGCCACCCACAAAATGGGATTAAACCAATAGATTGTAAGCAGCAAAAAGCCAAGCGGCTTCCAAAGGTGGTCGAGCCGTTTAATATGTGCCTTTTCGTGTGCTGTTACAAATTCTATATCGTTTTCATTTATATTTGACGGCAAGTAAATTTTCGGCTTTATAACACCAAATATAAAAGGGGATGCAATATTATCACAAAGGTAAATGTTGTCGGTAATATTTACTGCTTCACGCACCTTAAAGCTGATTTTCAAATAACTTATAAGGGTGTAAATAAGCATGGCAGTTATTCCGACAACCCAAACAATAGCGGCAACAAAAAGCCAAATTTGTAAGGGGTTTGCGCTATCACCTTCATTTGGGGCAAAGCTACCTGAAATTATAGGGTTTACGTTTTGATTTAAAAAGGAAATACCGCTGTCGATATAGGGTGTCGGTGTGTAAATAATATTTTCGGGTACGGTTTTCGCACTTGGAATTAAGCTGAAAATACTTTCAAAGGAAAAGGGGATTATAAGCCTGATACCAACTGCCACCCACATTAAAACGGTTAGGGTTTTGGGGGCTTTTCTAAGTAAAAAGCGGAACAGAATTACAGCCAAAGCAATATAGGAAGCGGTTATGCTCATATTGAGTACGGTAAGAAATAAATCGGTCATAATTATTCCTCCTCGAATTTATCAATCATTTCCTTTAGCTCGGCAATTTGTTCACGAGTCAGATTATTTTTGGCGGTAAAAGCGGCAATAAAGGCGGGTAGAGAGCCGCCAAAATTTTCGTTAACAAATCGGTCGCTTTGGTGGGCATAAAATTCTTCTTTTGTGATAACAGAAGTAACGTTTCCGTTTTCATTTTTTAAAATACCTTTTTCGCAAAGGCGCTTTAATACGGTGTAGGTGGTGGATTTTTTCCAACCGAATTCTATAAGCGCTGTTTTGCAAAGGTCACTTGATGATATTGGTTCGTTTTGCCACACAATATCGGCAAAGCGTGCTTCAATAGTTCCCATTTGATAAATGCTCATAATTTTACCTCCGTTCTACAATTTGTAGACCAATTATATTCTACAACGTGTAGACCGATTTGTCAAGTGCTTTCAAAAAAATAAACGGCAGAAAAATCTGCCGTTTAAAATTGTTATTTCGATAGTTCGTTTGCGAGTGCGGTTATTACGGATTTGTTTTGCTCATTTACACCCGATAAAATTGTAATGTTATTTTCGCAAATGGTAAGGTTTTTGCTGTCCTGCAGTAAGGATTTCATAACCTTGGTTGCCATTGGCCCCCAGCTGCCGTTTTCAAGAAAGGCAATTTTACGGTTTTGGAAGTTGCGAGCGGTTAAATATTCAATAAAGGTGCGCATTGGCGGGAAAATATCGGCATTATAGGTTGTGGTTGCAAATACAACCTTGTCGTATTTAAATGCTTTGCTTACTGCTTCAAAAATATCGCATCTTGCAAGGTCGAACACTTCGTTTTTAATACCTTTTTTTGATAACTCCCCAGCTAAAAGTTGCACAGCTTTTTTTGTGTTACCATAAATTGAGGTATAGGCAATCAAAACTCCGGTTTCTTCCGCTTCGTAATTTGCCCATTTGGTGTATGCGTTTAAATATGGTGTTAAATCCCCCGATAATACAGGTCCGTGTAGGGCACAAATTTTTTCTATTTCTAGATTTGCGGCTTTTTTAAGCACTGCATTTACCTGCACGCCATACTTGCCTACAATACCTATATAGTATCGTCTTGCTTCATTAAGCCAGTCTTCATCATAATCAAACGCACCAAATTTGCCAAAGGCATCAGCCGAAAAAAGCACCTTGTCAAAGCTATCATATGTCATGGTAACCTCAGGCCAGTGCACCATAGGTGCGGTGATAAACGTGAGGGTGTGCTTACCCAAATTTAAGGTATCATTTTCGCCCACAGCGATTTGCCTGTCAGATAAATCGGTGCCGAAGAAGTTTTTAACCATATTAAAGGCTTTTTGATTTGCCACAACTATTGTTTTGGGATATTTTTCGCAAAAGGCTTTAATACTGCCAGAGTGGTCAGGTTCCATATGCTGAACTATAAGATAATCAGGGCTTTTGCCGGAAAGCACGGTTTCAAGGTTTTCAAACCAAGTCGCACAAAAGCGAGCATCAACCGTATCAATAACAGCAATTTTTTCATCCAATATTACATATGAGTTGTATGCCATACCGTTTGGTACGGGATATTGACCTTCAAATAAATCAATTTCATAGTCGGTAACGCCAATGTATTTAATATCCTGTGTTATGTTCATAAAAGCTCCTTATACTATTAAAGGGCAGGCTTAAAGCCGTGCCCTTTTAAAATTAAAAGCCTAAAAGCTTAGTGCCGGCCTCGGTAAGCTCGGAACGCTTTTCTACGGCCTGTTTGTGCGAATTGCCAACAGCACCGATATAAAGCTTAATCTTTGGTTCAGTACCGGAGGGGCGCACAATAAAGCTGCAGCCATCTTCTAAGAAATATGATAAAACGTCAGATGAGGGGAGGTCGATTTTAGTTTGCTCATTATTTACACAATTATGAGAAATTGAGGTTTTATAATCGTTTATTTTAATAATTTTGCTTGAGTTAAAGATTTTTGGGGGATTTGCACGCAAATCTTCCATAATTCCTTTAATTCTTGCCATACCGCTCTGACCTTCACAGGTAAAGCTTTTTTGAGCGCAGTAATAATAGCCGTATTTGTCGTAGATTTCGTTCAAAACGTCAATAAGGGTTTTGCCTTCGTTTTTGTAAAATGCAGCCATTTCGCAAATAAGCATAGAAGCAACAACGGCATCCTTATCACGGCAATGTGCGCCTGCCAAGTAGCCATAGCTTTCTTCATAACCCAAAATAAAACGTTCTTCTTCGTTTTTGGCTTCCAAAATTGAAATTTGTTCGCCAATAAACTTAAAGCCTGTGAGCACGTTTATAAGGCTGCAACCAAAATCATCACAAATTTTTTGGCAAATTTCAGATGTTACGATAGTTTTAACTGCAATCGGGTTTTGGGGTAATTTGCCGCCAGCAGTTTTGCGTGACAGAATATAGTAAAGCATAATTGCGCCAACATCATTGCCTGTAAGCAATTCATAGCTGCCGTTTTGTCTTACCGCAATGCCAACACGGTCACAGTCAGGGTCGGTTGCGAGCAACAAATCGGCCGGAACGGTTTCGGCTAATTTAAGCGCACAATCAAATGCTTGGCGAATTTCGGGATTGGGGTAGGGTGCAGTAGGAAAATTGCCGTCGGGTAATTCCTGTTCGGGAACAACCGTAACATTACTAACACCTATACGTTTTAAAATTTCACGCACGGGCTTGTTGCCGGTACCGTTTAAGGGTGAATAAATAACCCTAAGGTTTGACATATCAAGCTTTGGCTCAATCTGTTGAGTTTTTACCGCTTCAAGATATTCGTTAATAATATCTTCGCCAATATATTCAATCTTACCTTCTTTAAGCGCAAGGTCAAAATCGGTCGTTTTAACACCGGTAAAGGCGTCAACGCTTTGCATAATTGAAAGCACGTAATCAGCGGCTTCGGGGCTTAACTGTGTGCCATCGGGACCGTAAGCTTTATAGCCGTTATATTTTGCGGGGTTGTGGCTTGCGGTAACCATAATGCCGGCATCACACTTTAAACGGCGGATTGCAAACGAGACCATAGGAGTCGGCATAAGCTCGCTGTACATATAGACTTTTAAGCCGTTTGCGGCGAAAATTTCGGCCGATGCTTTTGCAAATACATCGGATTTAATGCGGCTGTCATAACCAATTACAATCGTGCCGTTTTTGGTAACGGAATTAACATAATCGGCAAGCCCTTGTGAAGCCTGACCTACTGTATAAATATTCATGCGGTTAGTACCTGCGCCAATAACACCACGCAGTCCTGCAGTGCCAAATTCAAGTTCTTTGTAAAAGGCGTCGGAAATAAGCTCGTTATTTCCTGCCATTTGTTTTAATTCATCGACTAAATCGGGGTCCTTGGTTGCTTTTTCGCACCAAAGAAGGTATTTATCATTTATCATAATGCGCCTCCTACTTGATACATAATATAATAATTATTATTGGTAGATTTGTCAATATGCAATTTATTTTTAGTATATTATGCGAAAAAATAGTAAAAAACACGATTTTTCTTGACAATATAGAAAAATTAATGTATTATACTTATGTTATAGGCAAAAAAGCTTAAATCGGTGAACAAATGCGAAAAATTATTGTTAAAAATAACCAAGTTATGTCGGACGAAGAAGCCGTTAAACTTATAAATGAAGGCGAGTATAATTTGCTCCCTGTCATTATTGAACATTATATGTCGGTTATTGTTTCTACCGCAAAAGGCTATCTTAGTGCCCCTTACGTTGATGATGCCGTACAGGAAGCTACTATTGCGCTTTATAACGCTATTAAAACCTATGATCCGCAAAGGTCGGCGTTTTCGACCTTCGCCTCACTTTGTATAAAACGGGCGGTTATTGCTTTTGCACGTAAAAACGGCGCCCAGAAGAACATACCTGATGAGCTTCTCTCATCGCTTGAGGATTCTGAAATCAGTGACAATTCAACCCCTGAAGCACTCTTTATCGAAAAAGAGGATTATAACACCCTTACTGAAAGCATAAAGGTTGAGCTTTCTGAAATGGAGTATGAGGTTTTGCAATTATTTTTGGCTGGTATGACCTATTGTGATATAGCAAAAAGTCTGAATATCAGTGAAAAATCGGTTGATAATGCACTTTCCCGCATCCGTAAAAAACTTAAAAAATAACAGCTTTGCTGTTGTTTATATATGCTCGTGTAGTTTAAAAAATAAGAACGTTGTAATCAAAGATGTCGGTGTAATTCCGTCCCGGGCTAACAAAATTATACCAAGTGAGGTAAGAAAAAATGTTTGAAGACAAAACACTAGTTTGCAAGGACTGCGGAGAAGAATTCGTATTCACTGCGAGAGAACAGGAGTTTTACGAATCCAAAGGCTTTGTAAACGAACCGCAACGTTGCAAGCCCTGCCGTGACAAGCGTAAAAATGCGGGAAAGGCTCCCAGAGAGATGCACGAAGCAGTTTGTGCAGCATGCGGTGGTGTAGCTAAGGTTCCTTTTATGCCCCGTGATGATCGCCCTGTTTACTGCAGCGAATGCTTCGCAAAAATGAAGGAAGAATCTGCTGAATAATTCTGATGTTTTGCGTGACTGCCTCGTTAACGGGGCAGTCTTTTTTTAAAAATTCATATTTTTTTAATACTCTTTCATTTCTTTTGTGTTAAAATCGGCTTGAAAGTAGGTAATTTTATGGAAGAAAAAATTCTTATAGTTGATGATGATCAAAATATATGTGAATTATTGCGCCTTTATCTAGAAAAGGAAGGCTATAAAACCATTGTCGCATTTGACGGTCAACAAGCAATAGATTACGCAAAGAATTGCGAGCCGGATTTGATTTTACTTGATATTATGCTGCCCAAATTCGATGGTTGGCAGGTCTGCAGAGAGGTAAGAAAATGGTCCCAAACCCCGATTATAATGCTTACCGCAAAGGGCGAAACCTTTGATAAAATTTTGGGGCTTGAGCTTGGCGCAGATGATTACATTACAAAACCCTTTGACACAAAAGAAGTTATTGCCCGTATAAAGGCAGTGCTTAGGCGTGCCGCTGGTAGCGGCAAGCCCGAAATTAGCGAGGTTAAATACGATAAGCTAAAGATAAATCTTACTAATTATGAGCTTGTGGTTGACGGCAAGCTTATTGATACCCCACCTAAGGAGCTTGAGCTGATTTATCACTTGGCAAGCAATCCCAACCGTGTTTATACACGTGACCAGCTTTTAGATGAGGTTTGGGGATTCGATTATTACGGCGATTCCCGTACGGTTGACGTTCACGTTAAAAGAATTCGTGAAAAGCTTGAAAATATTTCGGACGAGTGGTCGCTTAAAACCGTTTGGGGCGTTGGTTATAAATTTGAGGTTAAATAATTTATGAGACTTCGTCTTTTTAAAAGATATTTTTTGGTTATGGGCATTTCCATATGTGCAAGCCTTTTTATTATTTTAATGCTTTTAAGTGTTGTACTTAATAATTATGCTGTTAACAATACCTATAAATCATTAAAGCAAAGCTGTATTCAGGTTGCCCAAACAGTATCGGAAAATTTGGATACCGATATGTCACAAAACTTTTTGTCAATTTCACGTGTTCTTTCCAATGTAATTGGCGAGGATATGTTCATAACAGATGAACACGGCACCGTAATCGTTTGTGCTTGTGACGAGTGGCAAAATGAATCCAAGTGTTTACACTCTTCATATATTGTTCCTAAAGAGGTTATAACACGTGCCGTTGACGGAAAAAGACCGGTTGTCGATAATTTGGATATGTACGTTAATCCTTATTGTGTGGCAGCCACTTCATTTGAAACCGATAAAACCTATTATGTTTTTGCAACCGCACCAATGGAGCTGGCAAAGGAACTTATGCACCGCATGACCGGACTTTTTGTAAGGGTTGCCATAATACCGGTTTTATTAATGTTCTGTTTGGCTATTATTATAACTTACCGTATGGCAAAGCCCCTTAAAAGTATGTCAGATGCGGCAAAAGCCATGGCAAAGGGTGATTTTTCAAAACGTATCCCTGTTACAAGCGATGATGAAATAGGGGAATTAGCGGCATCCTTTAATATGATGACAAATTCACTTTCCAGACTGGAAACAATGCGTCGCAGCTTTGTAGGCAGTGTTTCGCATGAGCTTCGCACACCTATGACGACAATTTCGGGTTTTATTGACGGCATATTGGACGGCACTATTCCCAAAGAACGGCACGAATATTATTTATCTATCGTTTCAAGTGAAGTTAAACGTCTTTCACGACTAGTTAACGGCATGCTTGATATTTCACGTCTTGAATCTGGTGAGGTTGAATTAAAGCGTGAGGACTTTAATTTTAACGAGCTTGTTTGCGGTATTGTCATCGGACAAGAGCAACGTATTGATAAAAGTAATTTACAAATTGACGGGCTCGATAATTTGCCCGAAATCCGCATTTTTGCTGACCGTGATTTAATTCATCAAGTTGTGTATAATCTTGTAGATAATGCAATTAAATTCACACCCGATGGCGGTAAAATTTCATTTGCTCTCGGTGATGAGGGTGAAAATGTGTCGTTTATGATTAAAAATACAGGCGACGGTATAACTGAAAGCGAGCTTCCGCTTGTGTTCGAGCGTTTTTACAAGGGCGACAGATCTCGCTCGGATGTTAAAAAAAGCCTTGGTTTGGGGCTTTATCTTGTAAAAACTATTGTTTCGGTGCATGGGGGACAGGTTGCAGTTTCCAGCCGTGAGGGTCAATTTACGGCTTTTAAAGTTACACTTCCTAAAGGAGAAAAATAATGGAAAATTTCAATGAAAATCAGGTAAACACCGAAGAAGTAAATGCGGTTGAAGCACCTGAATATGTGGCGGAAAGCGTGCCTGAGCAAGGCTCTGATGAGGCTTATAATCCGATAAATGTGGATAAAGTTACGCCCGAAAAGGATGAAAAGCCCTCAACAAAGGGTTTAAAAATTTTTGCCGCTATAATTGCAGGGGTTATTTTGCTTTCTTCAGCTTGTGTCGGCGGTTATTTTGTTGGTAAAAACAAAGGGTTTTACAAGCCGAACGTTAACGTCGGTCTTGCAGGTAAGCCCGCCGATACCGATGAAATGACAGCTTCTGAAGTGTATAATAAGGTTGCCGATAGTGTGGTTGGTATTATCGTTTATAACGATTTGGGCGCTGCCTCTTATGCAAGCGGTGTTATCTATACTGATGATGGCTATATTGTCACAAACGACCATATATATTCCAGTGTTGCCGCACCAAAATTTAAGGTGTATACTCAAAACGGTACGGAATACGATGCCGTTTATGTTGCAGGTGACGTGGTTTCCGATTTGGCAGTTTTGAAAATTGATGCTACTAACTTTAATGAAGCAACCTTCGGCAACTCTGATGAGATTGTTTACGGTGAAAATGTGGTGGCTATCGGCTGTCCGAGCGAACCCACAGAAAAGGCAAGTATAACACGTGGCATTATTTCAGCGGTTGATCGCCGTGTTCAGACTACCTCAAGCTATTCTGCTCGCCTTATTCAGACCGACAGCCCAATAAACCCCGGCTCATCAGGCGGTGCGCTTGTTAATATGTACGGTCAGGTTATTGGTATTACTTCTGCCAAGGTTGTAGCAAGCGATCAGGAATCGGTGGGTTATGCTATTCCCACCACAACAATGAAATATATTGTTGAGGAGCTCATTAAAGAGGGTAAGGTAATAAGCCGTGCAAAGCTTGGCATTTCTTATTATGCTGTAAGTGACATTGAGGTAGAGCTTGGCAAATATAAATACGCCGGCTTGTTGGTTGACTCGGTATCAGAGGATAGTGACCTTTACGGTAAGCTTAATAAGGGCGATACTATTATTCAAATAAATGAAATTGATATTGTTGATGATGCTATGGTATTGGATATAATTGAAAAATGCCGTGCCGGTGATAAAATAACCGTTACCGTTATAACCGAAAAGGGTGACAGTAAAATTTTAAAGGCGACCCTTAAAGCTAACGTGAGTGAATCAAGTTATCAGTCAGATATAAACCGTTTGCCTCAAACACCTGACAGTAATAAGGATTTCAATTTCCCCGAGGGTGAATAAAATATAAAAACGAACGTGGTGGATTATTCCACCACGTTTTTTCTATATAAACTATAATTTATTTTTTACACTCTATAAACGACAATTTTTTTATTTGGGTTAATGTATAATCGTTATGGGGTGGTTGGGTTGGTTGTATATGCCGACGTATTGGTTTTTTTGAATTTAATAATTAATTATTTTTTGTTACTTGCAGTATCTAAAATTATACGCAAGGATTGCTCTGTCTGGAGAATGGTTTTGGCGGCTTTTTGGGGTGCGGTTTCATCACTTTACATATTTTTGCCGCCACTTTCTATTTGGCTTGAGGGTATTCTAAAGCTTGCGGTTTGTATCATTGTGTCGCTTGTGGCGTTTGGTTTTAAAGGGTTTAAAGGCTTTTTGAAAAATATGCTTTTGCTTTTTGGCGTTACGGTGGCATTTGGCGGAATAATGTATGCTGTGTGGATATTGTTCAAGCCACGTGGTATGGTTATTAATAATTCGGTAGTGTATTTTGATATATCGGTTTTAGCACTTCTGGGCTTTACGGTTTTCGGGTATATTATTTTTTCCTTGCTGTTTAAAATTTTTTCACGCTCATCCCCTTTGGCGAGTGACTGCAGTATAACGGTATTTGTCAATGGGAAAAGTATAACTCTTTCTGGTATTGTAGATACGGGAAATTCTATTGAGGATATTTTTTCACAGGGTGAAATTATTATCTGTGGGCCTAAGGTTAAAGAAAAACTGTTTGGCGGTTATGATATTAGAGGGAATACTGCATTAAAAACTCGGTATAGACTTTTGCCTTGCAGTACGGTGTCAGGTGCTGATTTGCTTGAGGGTGTCAGATGCGACAAAGCGGTTATTTTAGTCAACAATAAAACCATAACGCTTAAAAAGCCTATTTTGGCATTTTCTAAAACCGAGCTACAAGATAGCGAGGCAATTATTAATCCAAATATTTTAGGGTGATATTTATGAAAATTAAAACTTTTATTTATCTTTGGCTTATTAAAATAGGACTTGTAAAGCCAACCTATTATATAAACGGCTCACAAACCTTGCCACCGCCGCTTAATTCAGATGAAGAGGCAATTTTAATTTCACGTGACGATAAAAAAGCCAAGGATATTTTAATTGTACATAATTTACGGTTGGTAGTGTATATTGCCCGCAAATTTGAAGCGCCTAATGCCAATATTGAAGACCTGATTTCTATTGGTACGATTGGGCTTATTAAAGCGGTTAATACGTTTAAGGTAGATAAAAATATAAAGCTTGCTACGTATGCATCACGTTGTATTGAAAACGAAATTTTAATGTATTTAAGAAAAAATTCAGCACAAAGAAACGAAATTTCAATCGATGAACCGCTTAACATTGATTGGGACGGTAACGAGCTTTTGCTGTCCGACGTTTTAAGCAGTGAACAGGATGAGGTTTGCCGTGGTGTTGAACAAGAGGATGAACGGGTTATTCTTAATAGCTTTGTAAGCGGCTTGTCGCCAAGGGAAAAGCAAATTATGGAAATGCGTTTTGGTATGAACGGTTATGATGAATATACACAAAAGGAGGTTGCTGACAGCTTGGGCATTTCGCAGTCATATATTTCACGACTTGAAAAACGCATTATAAACAAATTAAAAAAGCAGATTGAAAAGGCAATCTAAATATGTTACAATATTAAAAAAACAAAATGGGAATGTCAAATGAATTATATATTATTCTATTTCTTGGTGATTAACATTGTCGCTATATTGGCAGTTGCTATTGATAAATCTGCTGCACGTAATGGTGGCGAACGCATAAAGGAAAGTGCATTGTTATGTTTGGCTGTCATTGGCGGCTCTTTTGGTATGTATGCCGCAATGAGGATAATTCGCCATAAAACAAGAAAGAATAAATTTATGGTTGGCATACCTGTAATCATAATGTGCCAAATAGCTTTAGTGGCTATAATTTATTTTAATTTTTTTAAATAAATTTAAAATTTTTGTTGACAATACGGATAGTGCTTGGTATAATATTAAAGCTGTCTAAATGATTCATTAGCTCAGACGGTAGAGCACTTGACTTTTAATCAAGGTGTCCGGGGTTCGAATCCCCGATGGATCACCAAAATAAAAAAACCGACCTTTTGGGTCGGTTTTTTATTTTTAAATAAGACTGGGGATTCGAACCCTGAGAGGGTGAGGAGCGTGAAAAAAACAGTTCGGTGAACTGTTTTTAGCGACGAAGTGCGAGACGGGTACTGTTTGCAAAGCAAACGGTCGTCGAGTACGAAATACGCAAAGCGGATTTATCCCCGATGGATCACCAAAAATCCCTCAAACGATTTAGTTTGGGGGATTTTTACTTATTACTTTTTCACTATTCACTATTCACTATTCACTTTTCATTAAAATTGTAGGATTTTTGGAAAGTAAAAGGTAATATGTAATAGTTAATAGGTTAGGTGTCGGCTTTGCCGACGAATTATATAAAAGGAGTTTTATATCAAAACTGGGGATTTATCCCCAATGGGTAGCTAAAACTTTTTAAATCTTATAACACCTTGATAATTATTTTACATTGCTTTATAGCGTAATCGAGGGCGATTTTGGTGCCGCTTTTACTGGGGAGTGTGGCACATTGTTCATCGTAGTAGACTATGCAAAATTGGCTATTATCTATCATTTCATAATTACGCTCAATATATGTAGCTCGTCCTGAATTTATTATCTTTTCAGGATAATAAGTGCACTCATAGCTTTCAAGCAAGTAGTTTTTATAATGTTCACTTATATAAGGATATTCAGCTCGCACATAGACTCGTTTTATGTGCGGGTATTTTTCTTTAATTTTGGTAACAAGTTCGAGACAAAGACTATTAAATTGGCTTTTGCTTCCGAAAAGAAATGTATCAACTTGTTTCTCCACAATTAGTTTTTCAATAATCTCAATAAGTCTTGATTTTAGTTCCTCGGTTTCATTAATAGTTCTATGGCCGAAAAAGCAACATGTATTTCTCTTCATAGTATTTTCCTTTAAATATAATAGATATACCGTATGTTTATTTTCAACATTATAACACATAATACATCTAAAATAAATATACAATATGTTTGTTATGAGGTGAATTTATGTCTATCAAGAGTGTTTCAATAAGAATTGAAGAAGAAATGTTGAATAAAATCGCACATATCGCTGATTACGAAGGAAGAAGTGTAAATAGTCAAGTACTGGTTTTAATAAGAGATAATATTAAAGCTTTTGAAGACGCCAATGGTACTATTGACGGAAATATTACTCCCGCATCAAATGTAAAACCTACTCGCAAATAACAAAAACTCTCTGCTGAGTTACAGCAGAGAGTTTTTTTAATTATCCCTTGAACATTTTTCGGCGTCGATTGCTAAAACAAGCATTAAAGCGTATAAAGCATCGTCCGGATTAAAGACGTCGATTATGTAGGTATCGGTCCAGTTCCAAATCTGTTTTGAAATATCGGCTACCGGAATATTTTGTTGGTTTAAAATGTTATAATCCCATTCAAACCAATTACCCTCAACCTGCCAACCGTTAAAATCAATATTATAACGTGGTGTAAAAAGGGTGAATTCACGGCTGATACAGCCAAGATATTGTTCGCCCTTATATATTTCAAACCTTGGTAAAAACGAGAATATTTTTTGCTTTACGGTGCCAACCTCACGACCGTTTTTGTCGTAGATTTTTAAAAGATGCCCCCAAGACAGTTGGCCTTTAACGGTGTAGACGGTGTTGCCGTCTTCATCAAAAATATCATAGCTGTCAAACCAAGAAAATAGGCGTTGTTTAAATAAAAGCTTCATAAAATCACCTAGTTCTTTAAGCTTTGAAGCGGTGCGGGGATACGGCCTGCACGGTCAATAAATTTAGTGGGCAATTTATTAAGGTTAACATCCATTATCGGACCCGAACCCAAAAGACCGCCGAAGTCGAGTTCTTCACCCTTTTGCTTACCGATTGCGGGAATAACACGCACAGCGGTGGTTTTAGAGTTTACCATACCGATTGCCGCCTCATCAGCGATAATTGCAGAAATAACCTCAGCAGGAGTTTCACCGGGAATTGCAATCATATCAAGACCAACCGAGCAAACAGCGGTCATAGCTTCAAGCTTTTCGAGTGATAAATCACCCGAACGTGCAGCAGCAATCATACCGGCATCTTCGGTTACGGGAATAAATGCGCCTGAAAGACCGCCAACGTAGGAGGACGCCATAACGCCGCCCTTTTTAACGGCATCGTTAAGCATTGCTAAAGCGGCGGTTGTACCGTGAATACCACAGCAGTCAAGACCCATTTCTTCTAAAATATGGGCAACCGAGTCACCAACGGCGGGGGTGGGAGCAAGTGATAAGTCAACAATACCAAACGGAACGCCCAAGCGCTTTGAAGCTTCATTACCAACCAACTGACCCATTCTTGTAATTTTAAATGCGGTGCGTTTGATTATTTCAGCCAATTCGCCAAGGGTTGCTTCGGGGTGCTTTTTAATAGCCGCCTGAACAACACCGGGACCCGAAACACCAACGTGGATAACACAATCAGGCTCGCCCACACCGTGGAAAGCACCCGCCATAAAGGGGTTATCCTCAACGGCGTTGCAGAAGACAACAAGCTTTGCACAGCCTATACATTCACGGTCGGCTGTGATTTCAGCAGTTTCACGCACAATTTGCCCCATAAGCTTAACTGCATCCATATTAATACCCGCTTTGGTTGAGCCGATATTAACGCTTGAGCAAACATTTGTGGTTTCTGAAAGTGCACGGGGAATAGCACGGATAAGCGCTTCATCACCTGCAGAAAAACCCTTGTGTACAAGGGCAGAAAAACCGCCGATGAAATTAACGCCTGTGGCATCTGCGGCTTTTTGAAGGGTTTTAGCGTACATTACAGGGTCGCCGCCCGAGGATGCCACTATCATAGCGATGGGGGTTACCGAAATACGTTTATTAATAATCGGAATACCGAATTCTTTTTCAATATCTTCGCCCGTTTTTACAAGATTCCTCGCAAGCCGTGTGATTTTTTTATAAATTTTTTCACAAGCCTTTTCGGGGTCGCTGTCACAGCAGTCCAAAAGGGAAATACCCATTGTAATTGTGCGTATGTCAAGATTTTCTTCGGAAATCATATTAATGGTTTCCATTATATCATGAATATTAATCATTTTTTACCCTCTTAAATTCTGTGCATTGAATTGAAAACATCTTCGTGCATAACACGTATATCAAGATTATTTTCTTTACCGAGATTTTTCATCTTGTCAGAAAATTCAACAAATGTGCAATTAAGGTCTTTAATTTCAGTAAGCATAACCATTACAAACATATCCTGTAAAACCGACTGTGTAATATCTAATATATTTGCATTGCAATCGCTGCAAATATTGCTTACCTTTGCGATAATACCTACAGCATCCTTACCTATAACCGAAACAACAGTTTTCATAAAATCACCTTTTAAAAATTTATTGTAGTAATTTTATCATAATGTCATAAAAATATCAATATACTATTTAATTAAAAATAATGTGGTTTTTTTTAAGGATTATGTGTTGTATTAATATAACTAGAACAATTTTATTGCTTTTTGGGGCAAATATGATATAATAAAGAAAAAAGATTTTCGGCGGTTTGGGCGTGATGTTTAAAATTAAACCGCAGGGAGAACATCCTTGCGGTTTGTGGTTTTTATGGGAACGTATGCAACGCATAAAACCGACCGAAACTACTTAACGTGGGATAAATGAATCTTGTGTGCCTAGGGGTATGTTAAAATGAAATTAAATAATATTTGTGTTGCAGATCTACATCTTCACACTAATCTTTCAGCATGTGCGCATTCTGATACAACCTTAAAATCGTATCTTCCATACTGCGCTCAAGAAGGTATTAAAAAAATTGGAATTTCAAATCATTTATACACTGATAAAGGCATAGAGCATACTTTAAAAATTAAAAATGAAATTCAAGAAATTCAAAAAAACTTACCAATACAGGTTTTAGTTGGTGGCGAAATGGAGCTATACTATGGTAGGGAACCTATGCTTCAAAAAAGTAATGCAAAAGAATTTGACTATGTATTAGTAGCGCCAAGCCATATTTTTAACCAAATTCATATGTATGAAAATTTTGACCTATCAACAATGGATAAGATTCGGCACTTACTTATAGAAAATTTCAAGTTAGCCTGTCAGCTTGAATTGGGGGTCCCTACTGGTATATGCCACCCTTTATATCCAATTTGCGCGCCCAATCAACAAGAAATTCTTGACGGTATAACCGATCAACAGTTATCAGATTGCTTTTGCTTGGCGGCCAAAAACAACAAGAGTATAGAAATTCATGCGTGCTTATATCGTGATACCGTAACGTTAGATGCGGAAGGATTATCACCAAGCTATATACGTATATTATCAATCGCAAAAGAATGTGGTTGTAAATTCCATTTTGGTACTGATGCACACAGACCCGAAGAATTTATACATAGGCATAGCCTGTTAGAACGCGCCGCTATGCGAGCAAATATCCGTGAAGAAAACCTTTGGGATTTGGCACGAATTTAAAGGGTTGAATTGCGTGGCGTTTAAAGAGGTACATTGGGACAAGGAGACAAGAGGACCGTCTCCTTGTTATTTGTTTTTAGTGAAAACAGTACTAACTAAATACGCAAAATAGCCGAAAAATCGGCATTATAGATATTGACAAAGCAAGGTGTATGATATACAATATGTTGTACTCGGTACGTGATTGACGGGTTATGTGGTCTACATAAAGGGTGTGCCGTTTTATATCGCCAACCGTCGGGACAATTCAGTAATCTATGGCTGAGTTGCTTTTTTTGTGGAGGAAGTTTAAATGTATAGCGAAAACTGGAATGGTTTTAAATCTGGTGTATGGCAGGATGAAATCAACGTTAGGGATTTTATTCAGCAAAACTATACCGAATATTTGGGTGATGAGGCTTTTTTGACGGGTGCTACTGAAAGGACCGATGAGCTTATGAAAAAGCTTAACGAGCTTTTTAAGGTTGAGCGTCAGTTTGGCGGTGTGTTTGATATTGACACACAAACGGTTTCATCTCTTACAGCATATCCTGCGGGTTATTTGGATAAGGAAAATGAAATTATTGTAGGTTTGCAAACCGACAGCCCCCTTCGCCGCGGTATAAACCCCTTTGGCGGCATTCGTATGGCTCGTCAAGCATGCGAGGCTTACGGTTATAAGCTTTCTGACAAAATTGAAAATGAATTTCAATACCGTACCACACACAACGATGGTGTTTTCCGTGCTTATACAAGCGAAATGCGTAAGGCACGCCATTGTCACGTAATAACAGGCCTTCCCGATGCTTACGGTCGTGGCCGTATTATTGGTGACTATCGCCGTGTTGCGCTTTACGGTGTCGACCGCCTTATTGAAGAAAAGCGTAAGGACAAATTGAATTTAGAAAAAGGTGAATATAAAACCGAACAAATTCGTTTAGGTGAAGAATTATATCAACAAATTCGCTTTTTGGAATATATGAAAGAAATGGCGAAGATTTACGGTTTTGATATAAGCGGTCCCGCAAGTAATACAAAAGAGGCTGTTCAATGGACATATTTTGCTTATCTTGGCGCTATTAAAGAGCAAAACGGCGCTGCAATGTCACTTGGACGTGTTTCGACCTTTTTTGATATTTATATTGAACGTGACCTTAAAAACGGTGTTCTTACTGAACAGGGTGCACAGGAAATTATTGATGACTTTGTAATGAAGCTTCGTATGGCTCGTCACCTTCGCACACCTGAATATAACGAGCTTTTCGGCGGTGACCCAATGTGGATTACCGAAGCAGTTGGCGGTATGGGTGAAGATGGCAGAACGCTTGTTACTAAAAGCAGCTTTAGAATTTTAAACACCTTATACACCCTTGGTTCATCACCCGAACCTAACCTTACTGTGCTTTGGTCAACCGCTTTGCCTGAAGGCTTTAAGCGTTTTTGCGCTAAGGTTTCGGCTGATACTGACTCTATTCAGTATGAAAACGACGATTTAATGCGCCCCATTTATGGTGACGATTATGCTATTGCTTGCTGTGTATCTGCAATGCGCGTTGGTAAGCAAATGCAGTTCTTCGGCGCAAGATGTAATTTGCCTAAATTATTGCTTATTGCCTTAAACGGTGGTTTTGACACTACCAGCGGCATTGAAATTGGTCCTAAAACAGACGTTATGCAGGGCGCCGTTTTAGATTATCAAGCCGTTGTAAAGCGTTTTGACAAATATCTTGCATGGCTTGCTAAGCTTTACGTTGATACAATGAACGTAATTCATTATATGCACGATAAATACGCTTATGAAAAGACACAAATGGCTTTACACGATACCGACGTTGAACGCCTTATGGCATTTGGTGTTGCAGGTCTTTCGGTTATTGCTGATTCATTCAGCGCAATTAAATATGCAAAGGTTAAGCCTATTCGTGATGAAGAGGGTTACATAGTTGATTTTGATATTGAAGGCGATTTTCCGAAATTTGGCAACGATGATGACCGTGTGGATTTGATTGCCAAAGAAATCACACATAAAATGATTACCGAGCTTCGCAAAACACCTACTTATCGTAATGCGGTGCATACACTTTCTGTGCTTACTATTACCTCAAACGTTATGTACGGTAAAAATACAAGCGCCACACCCGACGGCAGAAAAGCAGGACAAGCATTTGCTCCGGGAGCCAACCCCATGCACAACCGTGAAGAAAACGGTGCTTTGGCTTCCCTTAATTCAGTAGCAAAGATTAGCTATGATGACTGCCGTGACGGTATTTCGAACACGTTTTCGATTACTCCCGAAGCATTGGGCAGGGAAGAAAACGAACGCATTAATAATTTGGTGGCTGTTTTGGACGGATATTTTGCTAAAAAGGCACACCATATTAACGTTAACGTGCTTAACCGTGAAACTCTAATTGACGCTTATGAAAATCCCGAAAAATACCCGAATCTTACAATTCGTGTTTCGGGCTATGCCGTTAATTTTAATAAGCTGTCAAGGGAACAACAAAAAGAGGTTATCAGCCGTACCTTCCACGAGGCAATGTAATGGAATACGGAAAAATAAATTCAATTCAGACCCTTGGCACTCTAGATGGTCCAGGGGTGCGATTTGTTGTGTTTTTGCAGGGTTGTCCGCTTAGGTGCGGATATTGTCACAACCCCGAAACACAGGATTTACTTGGCGGGACAAGCTTTAGCAGTGATGAAATTATAAATAAGGCTATCCGCTACCGTGAGTATTTTGGTACTAATGGCGGAATTACTCTGTCGGGCGGTGAGCCGCTTTTACAACCGGATTTTTGTGCTGAAATCTTCGAAAAGGCGCACCAAAATGGGATAAATACTTGTCTTGATACCAGCGGCTGCATTATAAATGAAGCGGTAGAACGGCTGATTGATTTAACCGATTACGTAATGCTTGATATTAAATTCACCAATAAACAGGACTATAAAGAATACGTCGGCTGTTCAATGAGTGTGCCGCTTGAGTTTTTACAAATGCTGCAGCGCAAGGGCAAAACCGTTAGATTGCGTCAGGTTATAGTGCCCACACTTAATGATAATGAAGAAAACATTTTAAGGCTTAGCCAAATTGCCAACGAGTTTTCTTGTGTTGAAAAAATAGAATTATTACCCTTTAAAAAGCTTTGTAAAAGCAAATATGATGCACTAAATCGTGAATTTTTGTTTGAAAAATTTGAAACACCGACTAAGCAAGAAATTGCCGTTTTGCAAGAAAAACTTAATAGCTCAATAAAATAAAGAAGCCACCCTGTTGGATGGCTTCTTTTATATTAATGGGGAAAATCGGTAATTTGAAGACAAAAGCACCTTTGCCGCCGAAAAGCAGGATATCCTGAACGGTCCCCTGCAATATACTATGCAAAATTATGCTTTGGGTGACTTGCGGATAAACAAAATACCAAGTGTATCAGCACCGCAGTGTGAAGAAATGGTGCAACCGGCACGGTTAACAACGATTTCTTTGAAAAATCCAATTTCTTTAACCTGTTCGTAAACTGCGTTTACAACTTCATCAGCACAGCCCGCATGTGTGACAAAAATACGTGTGTTGTCAATAGCGTCAAGGTCGCTAAGGCGTTCTGAAACGTATTGCTTTAAAACCTCACCGTATTTGCCACGGTATTTTTTGCTAACGTCCATCTTGCCGTTTGTAACGTCAATACAGGGCTTTAATTTCAAAAGATTTGCACCAAGCATGGCAACTGTCGAGCATCTGCCGCCCTTGTGTAAATATTCAAGATTATCAATAACAAATGAAGCGTCAGAGCATTTAACAAGCTCTTCTGCCTTTGCAATTATTTCTTCGGCTGAAGCACCGTTTTGTGCCATTTCAGCAGCGGCAACTACAACAAGACCAATACCGCTTGAAAGGTTTTTGGAATCAATAATGTGAACGTTTTCCAAATCACTTGCTGCAAGTAAAGCGTTATTGTAGGTTGAAGACATTTCAGATGAAATGGGGAAGTGAATAACGGTTTTGCCTGCTTCAACAAAAGGTGTAAAGAAATCGATAAAATCACCAACGTTTGCAGCGGTGGTTTTAGGTAATTCACCTGTTTTGTCGTGGTGGGCATAAATTTCATCTGGGGTGATGTTTACACCGTCGAGATAAGTGGTTTCACCCAAGGTTACACCAAGGGGAATAACATTGATATTATATTTCTGACGAAGCTCTAAAGGTAAGTCAGCAGTAGAGTCGCAGGTGATGATAATTTCAGACATAATTAACCTCCAAAATATGTTTGTGGTGTTATTATAGCATTTTTTTGTTGAGTTTTCAACATTTTTATTTTTTTGTCGTATTTTGTAATAATTTGTAACGTTATAGGAGTAGTTTGTATGATATAATGATTTAGTAATAAACTAAAGGATTGAGATTTTGAAAAGATTTGTTAAAACCCCAATTTTTATAAGCGCTATTTCAGTTTTGCTGGTGTTGGTTATAGCTCTTGGCACGCTTACTGTCGTGTTTGGTGTGAAAAATAGCAGGCTTGAAAACCGTGTGACAGAAGCAATAGCGGCGCATAACGGCGATAAAGCTATATATGATGCAATGAAAAAGCAAAACGGCGAAATACTGCAAGAAAATGCTGAGCTTATAAAAGAAAACAATAATTTAAAAATTAAATTAGAAAAAGCTCAAAAAGAAATTGAAAATACAAACAAGCTCTTAAAAAAGGTTGACAATAAAAAACTAATTGAAGCTGAAAAGGCGCTGGCGGCTGAGCTGGAATTACAGCCTTTGTCGGAGCCGAGCGAAAAGGTGTGCTATTTAACCTTTGATGACGGCCCGTCGGACAGAACACCCGAAATATTGGATATTCTTGAAAGATATGAAGTTAAGGCAACCTTTTTTGTTGTGGGCAGTGCAAAGCTTGAGTATTTGCCACGAATTGCCGAAAAGGGGCACGCTATCGGTTTGCACGCAAACAGTCACGATTATTCAAAAATATATAAAAGCACAACGGCATATTTTAATGATTTAAATCTGCTTTCGGACAAGGTTTATGAAAAAATTGGGGTACACCCCAAAATAATACGCTTTCCCGGCGGCAGCAGCAATAAGGTCAGTCAGAAGTATAAACAAGGCATTATGACAAGGCTTACAAGTCAAGTGCAGATTAAAGGCTATGCCTATTTTGATTGGAACGTTGATTCCACAGATGCTTCCGGTAAGAACATCCCAAAGGAAAAGCTTGTCAGCAGTGTTTTGACCGCTGCTGAAAAAAAGAATTCCATTTGTGTTTTAATGCACGATACCTCTTCAAAGCATACAACCGTTGAAGCCTTGACCGAAATAATCGTGGGACTTCAAAAAATGGGTTATTGCTTTAAAGCCTTGGATGAAACCTGCTTTGGTTATCATCATACGGTGCGCAACTAACTTCTTGACATAATATTATTATATGGATAAAATAAAGGTGTAATTCGTTGAATTGCGCCTTTTATTTTTGTGGGTGATGCGCTTTGAATAAAAAAATTAATATACATTTTTTGTTTGTCTTGATTGCCGCTGCTATGTGGGGCGGTGCAGGCATTTTTGTAAGGCTTGCCTCGAACTTTAAAATTCAGGAAATGCAAATTGTGTTTTTTAGGGCGTTTTTTTCTGCAATTATTCTGGCGGTTATAATACTGTTTAAAAACAAAAGCTTTTTAAAAATCTCTTTAAAGGATATTTGGCTTTTTGCCGCAGCAGGTATTTTTAGTATCGTGTTGTTTAATTTTAGCTATTATAAAACAATGGCGCTTACGTCACTTTCGGTGGCGGCTGTGCTTTTATATACTGCGCCGATTTTTGTTTGTGTTTTGTCGGTTATATTATTTTGTGAAAAAATCACACTTAATAAACTGATAGCGCTTATAATTGCTTTTTTGGGCTGTTGTTTTGTTTCGGGCGTATTTTCACAAAGCCACCGCTTAACGCCCACAGCACTGATTTTCGGTCTTTTGACCGGCTTCGGCTATTCACTTTACACAATTTTCAGTCAGATACTCATTAATAAGGGGTATAACAGCCTTACGATTACGTTTTATACCTTTTTATTTGCGGCGTTGGGTTCAATACCGTTTATAAACATCAGCAAAACCTTTAGCAATATTGTGGCAACACCGTTGGGCATTTTTGTAATGCTTTTAATGGCGGTGTTTAATACGGTTATACCTTATCTTTTGTATACGGCAGGGCTTAAGGGCGTGCCAACTTCGGTTGCGCCGATTATTGCCACAATCGAGCCGGTGGTAGCCACTGTTGTAAGCGTGGCGGTTTATAAAGAACCGTTTGGTGTAACACATTTTATCGGTATTGTACTTGTGCTTCTTTCGGTTTTAGTTTTAAATTTGAGGTGTAGGAAAAATGAAAATAAAAGCGAATGCTAAAATAAATTTTTCTCTGTCAATTTGCGGTAAAAGGGAAGACGGTTATCATTTAATTGATACGGTTATGCATTCGGTAAGTCTTTGTGATAATATTTTTATTGAAAAGGCCGAGCATATTTTTGTAGGTTGCGGCGATATGCCGCAAGAGGAAAACATTGCCTATAAAGCGGCAAAACTCTTTTTTGAAACCACAAAAATGTCGGGTGGCTGTAGGATAGAAATTGAAAAGCAGATACCTTTAAGCGCAGGTCTTGGTGGCGGCAGTGCAGATGCTGCGGCAGTGCTTTTGGGGCTTAATCGGCTTTATAATGCAAATTTATCATATCAAACACTTTGTGATATTGCGGTTAAATTAGGGGCAGATGTTCCGTTCTTTATTACGGGCGGTTGTATGCGAAGTGAGGGTATTGGTGAAATTTTGACTCCCGCTATTCCGTTAAAAACGGGTTGCATTTTACTCGCCAAAGCCGATTTAAAGCCCTCTACCGCTGAAATGTACCGTCGTCTTGATAAACAGGAAACGGTTTTGGCTGATACGGCTGCGGTGCTTAAAGCCATTGAAAATAACGATTTGGCTTCCTTGCGGGAAAATTCGTATAACGCTTTTGAAACTGTGTGGCCGCAAAGCAATGTAAAAGCACAGCTTTTAAAAACTGATGCGGCCTTGGTTGCTTTAACAGGAAGCGGACCCACTTGGTTTGCGGTTTATGATAATATCGAAAAAGCCGAAGTGGCAAAAAATGCTTTAAAGGAAAATGAAATTCCTTGTTGGATATGTCATCCTTGCGAAACAGCAATCGAATTTGAATAAAATTTAAAGCTTCTGTCAATATTCTGGGTAACCGAATATTAAAAGGAGCTTTATTATGAAAAGAAGAATACATTTATCAATCTGTTTTGGGCTTATTTGTGCGATAATGCTTTCCCTGTCGCATTTTTCTGCCGCTTGTGATGATTTAAGGCAAAATGTTTTGCGGTTACATATAATCGCCAATTCCGACAGCGAGGCTGACCAAGCGCTGAAAATTATGATAAGGGATGAAATTCTTAAAAATACTGATGGAATTTTCAGCGATGCGGATAATCTTGAAAAAGCGCAGAGCAGCGTTGTAAATAATCTTGGCACGTTTGAAAAAATCGCAAATGAGGTCATAAAGCAAAACGGTTTTAATTATAAGGCGGTTGCCACCTTTGGTGCAAGCGATTTTAATACCCGTTATTATGATGATTTTGCTTTGCCTGCGGGAGAATACCAGTCACTAATAATTACGTTGGGTGACGGGAAAGGCAAAAATTGGTGGTGTGTGGTTTATCCGACAGTTTGTATTCCTGCAGCTTCAAAAGGTAAGCTTGAAGACAGCGTAAAGAGTGAATCTGCACAGATTGCAAGGGGTTCAAAACGTTTTGTTATGCGGTTTAAAACGGTTGAAGTTTATGAAAAAATAAAAAAATTGATAAATCGATAAAAAATACTTGCATTTTGAATTATTTTGTGATATTATAATTTGGCTATCGTTATGGAAGGGAGTGACCAAGATGAAACAAGGAATTCATCCTGAGTATGAAAAGGTAACAGTTAAATGCGCTTGTGGTGCTGAGTTCGAAACTCGTTCCACTAAAAAGGATATCCGTTTGGATATTTGCTCTAAATGTCATCCGTTTTTTACCGGTAAGCAAAAATTGGTAGATACCGGCGGACGTGTTGATAGATTTAACAAGCGTTTCAATATTAATAAATAATTTACCTTTATTTCCGCAACTGCCTAAACAGGCGGCTGCGGATTTTTCTTTATGTTATGTTTAAACCTAAAACGAGGTGAATATAATGGCCAAAACAAGCTGCAGCTGTGTTCCAAAGGCTGAAAAGCCGCCCGTATCTCCATTAAGAAAAAAATACATAGTAAGGCTTATTTGCAGATGTGTTATTTTTCTTGCTTGTGTGGCGGTTTTTTTCTTTAAGCCGGAGGAATTTGAAATTCTTAACGGTTTTAATTTTTTTAAAAGGTTTTCGGTTTTTCATATTTTATGGGCGGTCTGGCTTTTTGATATGATATGTCAGTTTATACCTATTAAAAATCAATTTTCTTTAGGTTCGCAAAAGCTGTTTAAACAGCATTTTCGCCCAATACGTGAAAAGATAAACCGTGCGGCGCTTAAAAAGCATATCGCCACCACAACCGGACTAGCGGGTGTGGTTATGCTTTTGTGGGCAGCGTTAATTGCCGCAATCGGACTTCTTTATTTCTTTGACGTTATTGGAAAGGAAATTTTGCTGTTATTTTCGGTTGCTTTTTACGTTTGCGATTTAATTTGTGTTTTAATATGGTGCCCGTTCAGATTAATTCTTAAAAACCGTTGCTGTACCACCTGCCGTATTTTTAACTGGGACCATTTTATGATGTTTAGTCCGCTGATTTTTGCGGTTGGCTTTTACGGTTGGTCATTATTTGCAATATCCCTTGTGATAATGCTTGTGTGGGAGCTTTCGATAATTATATATCCCGAACGTTTTTGGGAATTTTCCAACGATGCGCTAAAATGCGCTAATTGCACAGATAAGCTGTGCACACAGTATTGCCAAAGACTAAGAAAATAATGTTATAAGTGTGGTGTGAAAATTGAGTTATCAGACCGTTTTTAAGCGTAATGAAAGTGAATACGTCGAAAAACGCTCACGTTTTATTGCAACTCTTTGCCATTGTGAAACCGAGGATGAGGCAAACACCTTTGTTAAAGAAATGAAAGCTAAATATTGGGATGCAAGACACAACGTTTACGCATATTCGGTTGAAGGTGGTCGTATGTGCCGCTTTTCTGATGACGGCGAACCTCACGGAACGGCAGGCAAGCCAATGCTTGACTGTATTCAGGGCAGCGGCATTACCAATATTGCGGTTGTTGTTACACGCTATTTTGGTGGAATTCTGCTTGGCACAGGCGGTTTGGTAAGAGCATATTCCAAAGCAACACAGGACGTGTTAAATTCAGCCGAGGTTTATTTAATGCTTCCCGGAACGGCTTGTGAAATTGTTTGTGAATACTACGATTTAACCCTTATTCAAAAGCTTATTGAAAATTGTGACGGTGAAATTAAAAATACCGAATACACAGATAAAATCACAATTTCATTTATTTTAAAGGATGAGTTTTGTGATGATTTTAAAGAAAAATTGCGTGAAACCTTTTCCGCAAGGCTGAAAATGGAAGAAAAAAGCAAAATTTTATTGCCTTTTTTGAAAAAATAAAGGAATTCACAATTTTTTTGCTAATATTATTACATAGGAGGCGAATAATGTGGAATGTGCAAGAATTATAACTGAAAATAATGAAAAATTATTACTTTGCGAAAATGCTACCTTGAGTATTAACTCAAAGGGAAGAAAGCGTGAAGAGGAAAAATGTTCCCTTCGTACAGATTTTCAGCGTGACAGGGACCGTATAATACACTCTAAGGCTTTCAGACGTTTAAAGCATAAGACACAGGTGTTTTTAGCGCCCGAATCTGACCATTATCGCACACGCTTGACCCACACGCTTGAGGTTTCACAGATAGCTCGTACAGTGGCTCGTGCACTACGCTTAAATGAGGATTTGACCGAAGCTATTGCACTTGGACACGATTTGGGTCACACCCCGTTTGGCCATGCCGGTGAAAGAGCGCTTAACGACATTATGCCTTTTGATTTTACACACTTTGAACAAAGCGTTCGTGTGTGCGAGCATCTTGAAAAAGAGGGCAGGGGTCTTAACCTTACCTATGAGGTGCTGGACGGTATTGAGCGTCACACTAAAGGTGAGTGGGCACACACGCTTGAGGGTAAGCTTGTAAGGTTTGCAGACCGCATTGCTTACATAAATCACGATATTGACGATGCGGTGCGTGCGGGTGTAATTTCTAATGAAGATATACCGAAGGAAATACGTGACGCTTTGGGTCATACCAAAACCCAAAGGATTACAACACTTCTCAATTCGATCGTTAAAAACGGAAGTCAGGACATTGTAATGGATGAGGAAATCTTTGACTATTACAACGAGCTTCACGAGTTTTTATATGAAAGAGTTTATCGCAACCCTGTTGCCAAGGCCGAAGAAAGCAAGGTTTTAGGCATTGTTGAGGGTATTTACAAATATTTTAAAGAGCATCCCGAAAAATTGGGTGTTGAATATCAGGCAATCTTGAAAAGGGACGGTATCGACCGTGCAATATGTGATTATATCGCAGGTATGACCGACCATTATGCCGTAACGGTTTATTCAAATATTTATATACCCAAGGGTTGGTCAATTTAATTTTAATTTAAAGGAAAGGACGGTGTTTTTATGGCAATACCTGAAGAGGTTATAAACGAAATAAAATACAGAAATGATATTGAAACTGTTATTTCGCAGTATTCTGTTTTAAAGCGCAGAGGTAAAAATCTTGTTGGTCTTTGCCCGTTCCATAGTGAAAAAACTCCGTCTTTTACGGTTTACCCCGAAAATGGCTCGTTTTATTGCTTTGGCTGTGGTGTCGGCGGTGACGTTATTACCTTTACAGGTTTAATAGAAAATCTTGATTACGTTGAATCAATAAAGCTTTTGGCTGAACGCAGTAATATTCAATTACCGCAAGACGGTTACGACAATAGCTTTCAAAAGGTAAAAAATACGGTTTATGATATTAACCGTGAAACAGCAAGATTTTTTCATAATTATTTAATGAGTGATGAGGGTAAGTGGGCGCTTGAATATTACCAAAAGCGTGGGCTTTCGCTTAAAACCATAAAGCATTTTGGTTTGGGCGCCGCACCTGACAGCTGGGATGCACTTATAAATCATCTTAAGTCAAAAGGCTTTACTATAAGTGATATGGTGACTGCAAACGTTGTGGGTGTTAGTCAGCGTGGCAGTTATTATGACCGTTTCAGAAAACGTGCAATGTTCCCGATTATTAATATACGGGGTAACATTGTCGGCTTTAGCGGACGAGCTATGCCGGGTGATGATAAACAAGGCGGAAAGTACGTTAATACCGCTGATACGCCGGTTTATAAAAAGAGTGAAAACCTTTTCGGCATAAATTATGCCAAAAACTTTTGCAGTGAGCAGATGATTTTGGTTGAGGGGAATATGGACGTAATTTCGCTTCATCAAGCGGGCTTTGAAAACGTTGTTGCACCCTTGGGAACGGCATTTACTACCGAACAGGCGAATTTAATTGCACGCTATACAAAAGAAATTGTTTTAATGCTTGATGCCGATGCGGCAGGGCAAAAGGCAATCAGGCGTGCGGAAGAAATTTTACGTAATACAGGGCTTACGGTTAGGGTTGTTTCAATACCCAACGGCAAAGACCCTGACGAATACATTAAAACGCAAGGTCCTGAACGCTTTAAGGCGCTTTTAGAGGGTGCGGTAAGCAATATGGAATATAAATTGCTTATGGCGGCACAGGGGCTTGATTTAACAAATGACGACGGGCGTCTTAAATATCTTAATATTTCTGCCGAGATTATCGCCGCTACCGATGACGTTATGGAACGTGATATCTACATTGGCAGATTGTGCGATAAATACGGTGTTTCCCGCACCGCCTTTACTGCAAAGGTGGACGAGTTCCGCAAAAAGAATATTCGGGCTGTTAAAAAGGCGGAAATTAACGATGTTATTCATCCGAAATTTTCAAAGGATGACGTTAATCCCGAAAGACGAAATTCCGTAAAGGGTACCGCTGCGGAAGAAACTGTTATTTCTATATTGTGGCAGCACCCCGATTTTTACGGTGAGATTAAGGAAACCCTTACCCCCGATAAAATGGTAACCTCGCTTAACCGCCGAATTTACGAAATTATGTGTGAGGCATTGTCTGAAAGCCGTGCACTTGATATTTCATTATTTGCACAAAAGCTTTTACCTGCCGAAGTGGGGCATCTTGTAATACTACAAAATGCCGACAAGGGCGGAAATGTGCCCAAAACCGTATTAAAAGACTGTGTTAAGGTAATATTAGAAGAAAAAGAACGCCTTAATACGCAGAATTCTGCCGAAGCTTCGGTTGAGGATTGGGCAGCACAGCTTCAAAGCATTATTGACAAGAAAAAATGAAGGAGAATTTGAAAATTATGGCTAAGACAAAAAAGGAAGACAAATTACTTAATACCGATATTGAGGAAATGGAAGCCGCAGAAGAAAGTATACACGATATTGAAAATGCTCCCGATGATTTGGACGAGCTTTTTTCAGAGCCAACCGTTTTAGACCTCGACTTTGATGAAGAACCTACCGAAGAACAGCTTAAAGAGGTTGACGTCGACGTTGATGCCATTACGGATGATGATTCTAATTTTGATAATATATCATTGGATGACCCTGTTAAGGTTTACCTTCGTGAAATTGGCCGTGTTCCGCTTTTGTCTTCTGATGAGGAAATCGAGCTTGCGGTTAAAATCAGCGAGGGCAGTGAATATGCTAAACAGCGTCTTACCGAAGCAAACCTTCGTCTTGTTGTAAGTATTGCTAAAAAATACGTTGGTCGTGGTATGTACTTCCTTGATTTAATTCAAGAGGGTAACGTTGGTCTTATTAAAGCTGTTGACAAATTTGACTATACAAAGGGCTTTAAGTTCTCTACCTATGCAACCTGGTGGATAAGACAGGCTATTACCCGTGCTATTGCCGACCAAGCAAGAACAATTCGTATCCCTGTTCATATGGTTGAAACTATTAACCGCTTAAAGAAGATTCAAAGTCAGCTTTTGCATGAAAACGGTTCAGAACCTAGTGAAGAGCTTATTGCTGAAAAGATGGAGCTTCCGGTTGAGCGTGTACGTGAAATTATGCGTGTCGCACAGGAGCCCGTTTCAATGGAAACTCCCATTGGTCCTGAAGAGGATTCACGTCTTATGGACTTTATCCGTGATGAGGATGCTTTAGCACCTGATGAAGCTGCTTTAAAGACAATTACAAACGAAGATATTGACGGTGTATTAAAAACCCTTACCCCTCGTGAAGAGGCTGTTATTCGTTTGCGTTTCGGTCTTATGGATGGCAGATGCCACACTTTGGAAGAGGTTGGCTCTGAATTTAACGTTACCAGAGAGCGTATCCGCCAGATTGAAGCCAAGGCTTTAAGAAAGCTTCGTCACCCTGTAAGAAGCAACAAATTTAAGGATAGATAGGAATAATCATAATGAAGCTTTCATATAAAACTAATGGGGTTTGTTCTAGGACAATCACTGCCGATATTGAAAATGGCAAGGTTTATAATCTGCGCTTTGAGGGTGGCTGTAATGGTAATACCAAGGGTATTTCGGCGCTTGTTGAAGGTATGACGGTTGAGGAAGTTATAAGCCGTCTTGAAGGTATAAGATGCGGCTTTAAGGGCACCTCTTGTCCCGACCAGTTAGCACAAGCCCTTAAAAGCATAAAATCGTGATAAAAAAGGAATGATTTAATTGTTTTTGGATGAAGACATTAAAATCGTAGGCGACAAGCCGTCTTTAGACGTAAAGAAAAATTTAAGTAATCCCGCTACGGGCGCAAAGGTCTCTGCAGAAGTTCAGAAAAAAGCCGAGCAGTGGGGTAGGGACGTTGCGCTTGAATTTATTGCCGATGCGAATGAAAATCCGCCTTCGGAGGAAATCGGCAACGATATTTTAATTCAGCGCAGATTGTTAATTTCGTTTACTGCAACTGTCGGTTTTGAGGAATTTGCACCGGATGACACCGTTACGGGTATTGCGCAAAAAAGCTTTCTCGACACCTTAAAGGAAAAGGATGAAGAACTTTATAAAACCTCTGCCGATACGGGCGCATTTTCCTTTTATTATCTTGTTTTCCGCCGTGGGTTTGACCTTGAAAGGCGTATGGGACAGACCTTTGCTATGCTTTGCTCACACGATGGCGACCCCATTTATCAAGAGCTTGGTGAAGCACTTTACTGCTGGTTCTTATCGGTGGTTAAAAAATCGGCCGAAGGGCTTAATATTTAAACATATAACATCCTTTTGTTTCATAATTTGAAATGAAAGGATGTTTTTTATGCCAACAATTTATTTAAGCCCATCAACGCAGGAATTTAACCCTTACGTGGGTGGCGGTAACGAAGAATATTATATGAATTTGATTGCCGACGCTATGGAGCCTTATCTTGCCTCAAGCGGCATTCAATTTGTCAGAAACACCCCTGAAATGAATGCGGCAAGCTCGATAGCGGCTTCTAACAGCGGAGTTTTCGATTTGCATTTGGCGCTTCACTCGAATGCGACTGCTTCGGGTAATGGTAGCCGCCGTGGGGTAGAGGTATATTATTATCCCAGTAGTACTTCGGGTAAACGCTTTGCAGATATTTTGGTACAGAATTTTAAACAAATTTACCCCTTGCCAGATAATGTAAAAACTGTTCCGACTACTTCTCTTGGTGAGGTAGCCCGTGTGCGTGCCCCCGGTATTTTGATTGAAATCGGGTATCACGATAATCCACAAGATGCTGATTGGGTGCGGGAAAACATCGACCTTATTGCAAGAACCTTGGTGCAGTCGCTTACGGAATATTTTGGCATACCCTTTAATTTACCGCAGCCCATAAGGGTGGGCAGTGTAAGAACAAACGGCGGTCATTTAAATGTTCGCACTCGTCCCACGACCGAAGCATTTATCGTGGGCAGAATTCCAAACGGGGCAGAGGTGACGATTTTTGCAAGCTTGCCTGACTGGTATTTGATACAGTACGGCGGAATTGTTGGGTATGTAGCGGCAAGGTATATACAAGTATCGGCTTGACAGTAAGCGCAAAATAAAGTATCATTAATAGGATGTAGAAAAAAGGGAAGTATAACTTTATGAATAAATACAAAACCTTGGCTTCAAATACGGCGCTTATAAGTCTTGGCACCATCGGCTCAAAGCTGTTGGTGTTCTTTATGGTGCGCTTTTATACGGGTTATCTTACCACGGCCGAATTCGGCACAGCCGATATTATTACCCAAACCAGCAACCTTTTGTTACCGATAATTTCACTTGGTATTACAAACGGTGTTTTTCGTTTTGCCATTGACAGCAATCACGATAAAAAGAGTGTTTTTTCGGCGGGTCTTTATACAATAACCCTTGGCGGTCTTTTGTTTTTAATAATCGGACCGATCCTTTGCATTTCCGCACAGCTTCGCACTTATTTATGGCTTATTGTTGTTTATACAATGGCGTCTTGCTATCATTCACTTTGCGCACAGTTTATTCGTGCCAAAAATAAAACCGCATTTTTTGCGGTACAGGGCATCATTAATACTGCACTTGTAATCGTGTTTAACATACTCTTTTTGGCAGTGTTTCATTTTGGTATTACAGGTTACGTTTTGTCGGTAGCTTTGGCTGACGGACTAACCTCGCTTCTTATTTTCTTTAAAGAAAAGCTTTGGCGTGAAATTGTTTTAAAGCCTGCAAAAAGCACCCTAAAGCAAATGCTCAGCTTTAGTATACCCATGATACCCGCAACAATTTTCTGGTGGGTTACAAGCGTGTCTGACCGTTATATGGTTACGTGGTTTTTAGGCAATGATGCCAACGGTATTTATGCCGTTTCAAATAAATTGCCAACCGTTTTAACCCTTATTTCAACAGTATTTATGCAGGCATGGCAGTTTTCGGCTATCAGCGAATCTGAAAACGATAAAAAAGAACATATCGAATTTTATTCTAAGGTGTGGTCCTCTTTCCAAAGCGTAATGTTTTTGGCGGGCTCGGCTATAACCGCACTTTCTGTACCGATGATAAAATTCTTAACTACAAAGAGCTTTTATTCAGCTGCCGAATTTGTTCCAATGCTGTCTTTAGCCATGGTTTTCAGCGCTTTTGCAAACTTTATGGGTTCGGTTTACGTGGTAGAAAAACGCAGTAAAAACTCGTTTTTAACCACAATGGTCGGTGCGGCTTTAAATATAGTGTTAAATTTTATTTTAATACCGAAAATCGGGTCACAGGGCGCAGCAATAGCCACATTTGTCAGCTATCTTGCGGTGTTTGTTATCCGCACCTTTGATGCGAAAAAATATATACCCTTCAAAACACATTTTGTTATTGTTTCTATTAACAGCTTAATCGTGCTTTTCCAAATCGGGTATATGCTTTTTAGTCTTCCGTTTAATTATCCCGTTCAGGCAGTTTGCTTTATAGCTTTATTTATAATTAACTTTAGATTTTTTAAGGTGTTTTTTGAAAAAATACTTTCATTTGTTAAAAGGCGTATTTGATTTTTGCTGTGGATTACTTTTGTAAAATTTTACAGTTGAAATTTCAGCTTTACTGTGTATAATAGTTAAGGAATCTTAAAAGAAGGAGAAAATTAATGAAAAAGATCATTTGCAAGGTTGAATATGATACTGAAACCGCAGCTCTTGTTAAAAAGAACACCTTTGGCGAATTCGGCGATGCAACCGGTTATGAAGAAAGCCTTTATGTAACCGAAAACGGCAAATATTTTCTTTATGTAAACGGCGGTGCTGAATCTAAATACCCCGAAGAAAACATAAAGAGAATGTCGGTTGAAAAGGCTGAAGAATGGCGTAAAGCTAACTAATTGTATAACGCATTAAAAACGGTGAGCAGTTTTATGCTCACCGTTTTTAGTTTGGGTGATTTTTTACTTGTCTTTTTGCCTAATATGTAATATAATAAAATATTAGATTGGAGTGATATGTCTTGTTGAGGGATTTAATTTCCGGTAATTTTCAAATATCAAATTTAATAATTCATATTTTATCGTCTATAGCGGTAATTTTTATAACAATGCCTGTTCACGAATGGGCGCACGGTTTTATTGCCACTAAGCTCGGTGACCCAACGCCTCGTTATCAGGGCAGACTTACTTTGAATCCGTTTGCACATATCGATTACGGCGGAGCTTTGTGTATATTACTTTTTGGCGTTGGCTGGGCAAAGGCGGTGCAGGTTAATCCACGAAATTTCCAAAACCCAAAAATGGGTATGGCAATAACCGCTTGTGCAGGTCCCGTTGCTAACGTTTTGACGGCAACCGTTTCTATGCTTTTTGCAAATTTGATTGTGTTGCTTGGTGATTTGACCATTATCGGCGATACGATATACTATTCGCAAATGATTTGGGTATATGTATATTGGTTTTTCACCTATATTGCGCAAATTAACGTTGCTCTGGCAGTATTTAATATGATACCTATTCCTCCGTTTGACGGTTCACGTATTATGTTTGCTATATTACCTGATAGATATTATTGGAAGGTTATGCAGTACGAACGCATTTTAATGATTGTTTTACTTGCGATAATTGCAACAGGCGTTTTAAGCGCACCGCTCGGTTTGGCTACTGATACGGTTTTTGGTTTTATAGATTTTATCACCGCATTACCGTTTAAATTATTTGTTTGAGGTATTAAATGGAACAAACTTTAAGTTATAAACTGGAAGGGTTTGAGGGCCCGCTTGATTTGCTATTACAGCTTATTGCTCGCAACAAATACAATATTTACGATATTCCACTTTTAGAGCTTATCGACCAGTACCTTGCCCAAATTGAAGAAATCAAGGAGGGTGAGATGGAAATTTCGAGTGACTTCTTGGAAATGGCTTCACGCCTTTTGTACATAAAGACTGTAAGTCTTTTGCCAAAGCACGATGAAGTGGTTAAGCTAAAGGAAGAACTTACCGGCGAGCTTTTGGAATATTTGGTTTGTCAGCAAATGGCTAAGAAATTTTCGCAAATGCAGGGCGGTTTTGATTTGTTTGTAAGGCTTCCCGCCGATGTCGAGGTGGACAAGACCTATGTTTTAAAGCATGACAAGCAGGTTATGTTTGATGCATATATTGCCGCCGTGGGCAGAGGCAAACGCCGTTTGCCGCCATCTACCGCACCATTTACCAAAATCGTTGCCAAGAAAATTGTTGCGGTTTCAACCAAAATTGTGTTTGTTATACGCAGTCTTTGGAAGGGAAACCGTAAAAAACTTACTGACCTTTACTCTACCGCAGAAAGTCGTTCTGAAATGGTGGCAACCTTTTTGGCAATACTTGAGCTTTGCAAAGCCAATCGTGTAGTTGTTACGGGTGACGGCGAGGAGCAGGAAATTTCTTTAATTAAGGAGCGTAAACTCAAATGACCAAAAATGAACTTGTAAAGGCTTTTGAGGCTGTGCTTTTTGCAAGTGGTGAGCCTTTAAGCATAGACCGTTTTACACAAGTGTTTGAAATCACACCTACTAAAACGGTTGAGATTATGGATATGCTTAATGAAAAGCTTGAAAAAGATGATAGCGGCATTAAGCTTGTACGTCTTGATAATGCATATCAGCTTACAACCAAATCGGAATACAGCGAATATATTAAAAAAGCCTTTGATATTAAACGCCGCACACCATTATCAAATGCTGCGCTTGAGGTTTTGGCGGTTGTGGCTTATAACCAGCCGGTCACCAAATCTTTCATAGAACAGGTGCGTGGTGTTGACTGCTCAAGCGTTGTTACAACCCTTATCGAAAAGGGTCTTGTTGAGGAGCGTGGCCGTTTAGAGCTTCCCGGAAAGCCCTTGCTTTACGGTACCACCAAAAACTTTTTACGTTGCTTCCAGCTGGGGGATTTGAGCGAACTGCCGCCACTTCCCAAAAATCAGGAGGAAGGCGAAATGAACGACGTTGGTGAGCAGTTATCACTCACTGAGGAATAATTTTCAAAAATTTGCCAAAAATAACTTAAAGGGGTGGGTTAGTGACTGCGCTTTATATTATCGGCGGAATAGCCTTGCTGATAGCACTGATTTTGCTGTTGCCTATTACTGCCCAAATTAAGTTTAAGGATGACCTTTCTTTAAAGATTAAGTTTTTAGGTATAACGGTTTATAAACTGAAAGAAGAGGAAAAAGAAAAGCCTCAAAAAAACGAAAAAGCAAACGGCGATACAAAGCCACCACAAAAAGAGCAGGGAATTTTTGCAAAGCTTAAGGCTAAATATGGCTTTAAGGGCGCTATTAAAGAGCTTTTCGATTTTGCCGGCAAGGTTATAAATAAAATTAAGCCACAGCTTTTAAAAATTAAATTTCGCAAATTTAAGCTTGATTTAATCATTGTTGGCGAGGATGCCGCAATGACTGCTATTGAATACGGTGTGGTTTGTGGTATTGTTTATCCGGTGCTTTCTTTTATTGACCAAAACCTAAATATTAAGCTAAAGCAAATAAATGTTCAGGCAGGCTTTAAGCATACCGAAAGCGAGTTTAGTACCTCTTTTGACGTTAAAGCAAATGCACTTTTACTTTCAATAATCGCCTTTAAGGCATTAAAAGAATATAAAAATTTCAGTGTGAGGAATGAATTATAATGAGCGATAATAAAATCCAAGCAATTTTAGACACCACAATGGATAAATTAAAGGCGATGGTTAACGCTGATGTTATTACGGGCGACCCCATTATTGTAGATGGGCTTACTTTAATTCCCGTTTCAAAGGTGGCTTACGGTATCGCAACCGGCGGAAGCGACTTTGCAACCAAAAATCAGCAAGGACTTTTTGGCGGCGGCAGCGGTGCCGGTGTTACCGTTTCGCCCATTGCGTTTATGGTAATTAAGGACGGCAACGTTAAAATGGTGCCTATTTATAATGAGCTTACCACCCTTGAAAAGGCTGTTACAATGGCTCCCGAAATTATTGATAAAGCTAAAGAGATTTTCACAAAGGATAAAGAAAATTAATATAATGCATAAGCAAAACCTCGTTTTAATAAATTTAAAACGAGGTGTGTTTTGTGAAAAGGCTTGTTTCGATTTTTACAGCATTAATGGTTGTGTTTGGCGCTTTTACGATTACCGTTTCCGCAGTTGAAACATCGGCAAAAGCGGCAGTTGTTATATGCGGTGATACGGGCGAGGTGCTTTATTCAAAAAACAGCGAGCAGCAGCTTCCAATGGCTAGCACTACCAAAATCATGACGGGGCTTTTGCTTTGTGAATACGGAAATCTTGACCGTGAAATCACAGTTACAGCCGAAATGGTAAGGGTTGAGGGCTCGTCAATGGGTTTGCTAGCGGGCGATAAGGTAACGCTTCACGATTTGCTATACGGTCTTATGCTGGCATCTGGCAATGATGCGGCGAATACGATTGCTATTGTTATGGCGGGCAGTATACCCGACTTTGCCGAGCTGATGAACCGCAAAGCAGCAGAAATCGGGCTTAAAAACACACACTTTGTTACACCATCGGGTCTTGATGATGATAACCATTATACCACCGCTTACGATTTGGCGATGCTCGCCAAATACGCAATGCAAAATGAAGCCTTTGCACAGGCAGTGTCTAGCAAAAGCGCAACGCTTTATTATGGAAATCCGCCTTACAGACGTACCCTTACAAATCATAACAAGCTGCTAAAAAGCATAGATGGTTGTGTGGGTGTTAAAACGGGGTTTACAAAAAAATCGGGCAGATGTTTGGTGTCTGCTGTAAGGCGTGACGGCAAATATGTTATTGCTGTAACCCTTAATGCACCTAATGATTGGCAAGACCATAAAAATATGCTTGAGTATGGTCTTTCTAAAATTATTCAAACTGAAATTTTACCACAAAAAAGTGAATATAAAATCCCCGTTATTAGCGGTGTGGATGATAATTTAACAGTAAAGGTTGAACCATTTTTGCTTAACAGTGCTGAAAGTGAGGGCTTTAGCTGTGAGGTTTATTTGCCTGCCTTTGTTTTTGCACCAATCAAGAAGGGCGAGGTAATCGGCAAGGCAGTTTATAAGCAAAACGGTGAAATTCTTATTGAAAGGCAAATCACCGCTGATAGTGAGATTAAGCTTTATACACCTAATAAGAAAAATAATAAAAGTATATTCGATATTTTTTTACATATAGCACAATTTGTTTTAGGAGATTAAAATGAAGGATAACAAAATTAGATTGCAAAAGCACTTGGCTGAATGTGGCATTGCTTCACGCCGCAAGGCTGAAGAGCTTATCGAAATGGGCAAGGTAAAGGTGAACGGTCACGTGGCTATTATCGGTCAAAAGGTTGACCCCAAGCGTGATAAAATCACCGTTCGTGGCAAAACCGTTGTTGCGGGCAAAAATGAAAAGGTTTATATAATGCTTCATAAGCCACGTGGTTTTGTTACCACCACAAGCGATGAAAAAGGCAGAAAATGTGTTACCGATTTGGTTAAGGATGCGGGCGAGCGCCTTTTCCCTGTAGGCAGACTTGATATGAATTCCGAAGGTCTTTTGTTTTTAACAAACGATGGTGAATTTGCCAATAAGCTTACACACCCATCATCACACGTTAATAAAACATACCGTGTAACCGTTGCGGGCGAGGTGGCCGATGAAAAGCTTTTAACATTGTCGGAAGGCAGTATTGAGCTTGACGGTAAAAAGGTTTTACCCTGTGACTGCTTTGTGGCCGAAAGAAAGCCTGACAGAACCGTGCTTATTTTCATTATAAGCGAGGGCAGAAACCGTCAGATACGCCGTATGTGTGAAGCGGTTAATTTAGAGGTTTTGCGCCTTAAACGTACCGAAATTGCAGGTGTTAAGCTTGGTATGCTGCCCCGTGGCAGCTGGCGCAATCTTAACGAACGTGAAATGCGCCGACTTACAAATATTACGCAAATGAAGGAAAGTAATTAAATGTTAGTTTTAAAACCTACTGATGATAAAAATTTAATTAAAGAATATTACGAAAAGGAAAATATCCCTTTTACCGACGCTTCAAACCTGCTTTTGGCAACTGATAGGGAAGAGGTTTTGGGTTATTGCCTTTTTGATATTAATTCGGCACTAACTGTTTATAAAATCGAACCAATGGATGATATCTTCTTGCTTGACGGTGTGCTTCGCAGTACCTTGCATGTTGGTTGTGAGCGTGGTGTGTGCGATGCGTTTTATGCCGAAACTGCCCCCGAAGCCGTTTTCGAAAGCTTGGGTTTTGTAAAAGATAAGGCGGAAAAGCGTTTAGATATTGATAAACTTTTCAAAAGCTGCTGTGACTGCAAATAATTTTTAAAAAGGCAGAAAAAACACTTGACAAAGTATCTAAAATATTATATTATTTTAGATATGCCGATGTGGTGGAATAGGCAGACACAAGGGACTTAAAATCCCTCGGTAGCAATATCGTACCGGTTCAAGTCCGGTCATCGGCACCAAACGAAAAATCCGTTCTCGTAAGAGGACGGATTTTTCGTTTGTATTATTCATTTTTCAATATTCATCATTCATTATTCATTAAATAAAGAACGGATTTTCAAATGAATAATGAAAAATGAAGTCGCTTTGCTGATGAATAATGAATAATTATTGCGGCTTCGCCGCTTTTGTGCTATAATACACCCAAGGCGGTGATGATATTGCGTTGGAGTGATAAGTTTAAAAGACGTTTTGATTTAACTTATGAATTAGTAAAAGATGAATTTTCTGAAATTAGGTTTCCTTGTTATGGCGGTAGATTTTGGTGGCGTTTCGGCAAACGCAGATTTGATGTCTGTTATTTATATTTAACTCCAAGCAGTTTCGTATATACCTATAGTGGTGGCTATAAGTATGAAATTCCTTTAAATGAAATAGCAAAAGCAACTGTTAAAAAGGGTTTCTTATTTAAAAGACATTACCATATTCGTTTTCGCGCGGAGAGAAATTATCATTTTATAATTTACGATATGAGAGATTTTGATACCGCACTGACGGGCGCAAGTTCTGAAAATGTGAGAAATTTTCTTGATACATTAAAAATGAAAGTCAATATAGAATAAAATTTAGAAAATCAAGTTTTTAGGCACATTTTATTCGTGTCACTAAGTTCAAACTACCCAAAAATCCCGAATGCGAAAGCGTTCGGGATTTTACTTTTTCACTATTCACTTTTCACTCTTCACTAAAACTCGCATTCGGGATTTTTGGGAAGTAAGAAGTAATAGTGAATAGTGAAGAAGTATTGCACCTCCACCGCTTTTATGCTATAATAAACATAGGCGGTGAGAATATGAAAAAATTTTCATTTATTATCAACTTTATTCCGCTTTTGGCATGGCTTTTGTGGTTTGTTGGTGCCGCTTGTGATGTTTCGTGGATGATTGAATATCAATTTTTCATATTATTGGTTTTGCCGCCGATTTTTTCAGTTTTGAATTTTTTATTATCAAAAGAACAAAACTCCTTTTTAAAACGAAATGGAATGTTTGCTCTGTTTGATTTAATCGGTCAATTTATTTCGGGTGCGTTGTATATGAGCTTTATTTCAAACGACCCTGAAACTCCGCCTGTGATTAATACCTTTGCTGTTTTTTCGGTTATATACATAATGGTTTTAACTCTGGCTGGATATCTTATTAAAATGCTTATTACCAAAAATAAAATGCTGTAATATTATTAAAATCAGGGGATACTTTATGAAAAAGTTGGCTTGTTTAATGCTTATGGTACTCATTGTTTTGACATTTTCTTGTTGTAAAAATAATGAAAATGGCTTTTCTGCGACTGGTGCTGACGAATATTTTAATACCTTTGAAAATTTTGAAAATACTTTTACCGAAATTTACGTAAAAGAAAAGAATTATGAAATAAGGCACAGCAAATACCATGTCGGTGATTTTTATACCGTTTACGATAATTACGGCAATCTGCTTGACAAAGGTTATCACGGTTATCGAGGAAGTTTTAATATTTCTCAAAAAGATAATGTTGTGACACTTGAATATGGTTTCGGTGGGACATACGTTTTTCCGAAATACAGAATGTATGATATTGAAAAAGGTATGGTTTCCCGTTATTTTGAAGGTCCGATTGCATTGAAGGATAACATGATTGCGTCTTTTATAATAAAAGATGACAGGGCATACCTTACCGTTCAGGATATTTTTGATACAGACGTGTTTTGTAAAGAGTTTTCGATAAATATGGATAAGTTTTATCATTTACAAATCGAAGAAGTGTATTTTGCAGATGATGGTAAAAAAGTTTTCATAAAACATTATGAAGATGATTATGAAAGTGATATTGTTGAAAAAAGTTTTGATTTATATTAAACAGTAAAAGCCGCACTTCTGTGTGGCTTTTATTTTGTGAAAATATTATATTTTTGCACTAAATGGGTTTAAAACTTGTTATTTTTAAAGTCTTGTGCTACAATTTCGGTACGAGGTGATTTTATGAAAGCACTTAACATTTTGCCTGAGGGCTATAACCAAATTTATGAAATTGATTTACAAAAGGATAAGAAAAAATTATTACTTGTCAACGGCTTGGCGTTGGTAATCGCCGCTTTAATGATTGTTTCAATGAATTTTTACATACCGTTTTTTACGCTGTTTAGCTTCGAACAGGGGACGAAACAGTATTTTATTCGCTTTGGTGTGCTTATGGTGTCGATAATTGCTTATATGGTTTTGCACGAATTAGTGCACGGCATCACAATGAAAATCTGCGGTACGAAAAAGGTTAAATACGGCTTTACGGGGCTTTATGCCTTTGCGGGCAGTGATGATTATTACGATAAAAAGAGCTATATAACCATTGCCTTGGCGCCTGTTGTTGTGTGGGGAGTTGTTATTGCGATTATCAACTGTCTAGTGCCAAATGAGTGGTTTTGGGTTGTTTATTTTATTCAAATAATGAATATTTCGGGCGCTGCGGGTGATATATACGTTACTTGTAAGTTTTCTAAAATGCCAAGTGATATCTTGGTGCGAGACCACGGTGTTGGGATGAAGGTTTATTCTAAAAACGGGTGATATTATGTCAAAGCAAATTTTAACCTATGACAGCGAAAAATTTTATCTAAACGGTGAGGAATTCTATTTGGCGGTGGGGGATATTCATTATTTCAGAATTCACCCGACCGATTGGGAGCATCGCCTTAATTTAGCTAAGGATTTTGGGCTTACCGCAATTCAGGTTTACGTTCCTTGGCATCAACACGAAAGGGAAAAGGGCGTTTTCGATTTTACGGGAATACTTGACCTTGCGGCATTTTTAGAAACTGCACAAAGGGTTGGTTTAAAGGTTATGCTTCGCCCCGGACCGTATATCTGTTCCGAATTGGACCTTGGCGGTATGCCGGCGTGGTTGCTTCGGGATAAGGATATGCAATTTCGTTGTAGTCATCCGGCGTTTTTAGAGGCGGTTTCGGATTATTTTAAGGTTTTATGTAACGTTTTTGTGCCCTATCTTTCAACCAATGGCGGACCGATTATTGCGGTTTGTATTGAAAATGAATATGGCAGCTACGGCAATGACAAGGTTTACCTTAAAAATCTTCGCAAAATGCTTGAAAACGGCGGGGTGGATGTTCCGTTTTACACTATCGACGGTGCGGTTAGGGCTATGATTTATAACGGCACAACCGATGACGCCTTCGTCGGACTTAATTTCAGAGCAAGGGTTGAGGATTGCCAAAACCCATTAAACGCTCATGCGGATTTATTGCCTGGTCTGCCAAAGTTTGCGGGTGAATTGTGGTCGGGCAGAAGTCAACACTTTACTAAGGAGTTTTCTTACCGAAAAATATTTTCTGTGCCGTGATATTTTAGATGAATATTTGGGCCGTGAAAAGCGCAACCATACATATAATAAAAAAGCCCACTCAAGCATTTGAAGTAAAGCTTTGTGAAAGCGCTGATTTATTCGAAAACCTTGGTAATTTGGCAACTTGTGAAAAGGAATCACTTCAGCCGCTTACAATGGAGGAATTAGGTCAAAACCTTGGTTATGTTTTATATAACGTAAAGGTTGCGCCCGGCAGGTATACAGGTCCGCTTAATCTTTCCTATATTAATGATAAGGCAAACGTTTTCGTAAACGGCGAGTATAAGGGCGAATATCTGCGTGATGGTGAAAACTCACCCGTAATACTTACCAATACCGAAGATGGAATGGATGTTAATATTTCGGTGGAAAATCTTGGGCGTTATTCTAACCATAAAACCTATACCGAAAAAAAGGGTATTGTGGGTAACGTATCAATTTATTCCAACTGGTTTAATTGGAAGCAATGGTCACTGCCGCTTGATGATATAACGGGCTTACAATACAGCACGTTTAATTGTGTTAAACCCAATATGCCAACATTTTTAAAAGGCAAGTTCGATGCGAAGGCAGGGGTTGATACCTTTATGCTGACTGATGGCTTTTCGCACGGTAACGTTTGGATAAACGGTTTTAATATTGGTCGTTTTTGGGATAAAGGACCAAGCCGTACCCTTTACGTACCGGGCGGTCTTTTAAAAGAAAAGGATAACGTTATCGAAATTTTTGACGTTAAATATGACGGTCAAAAACAGACCGTATCCTTTATAGACCACAGCTTGCTTGAGGGGAATAATTAGAAAAAGGCTTACGCCTACGATAAGTTATGAGTGGCTGCGCCACGTTAAGATTGCCTTTGGCAAACTATGAACGGCTATGCCGTGTTATGAGTTGAGGTGTCGCTTTGCGACGGATATAAACTATAATTTGAAATAAAAATAACTGCGCTAGAGTGTTTTAAACTTCTAACGCAGTTATTCTTTTTCATCATCAATAAAAATTAAAACATCTTCAACCTTGCAATGAAGAATTTGGCATAAATCATTAAGTGTCACCGTACTTATAGGGCGGTTGTGTTTTAATCTGTCAAGCAAGCTTCGGCTGATTCCATATTCATTTATAAGTTTATAGGTTGAAAATCCTTTTTCTTTTAATGTTTTATATAGGGGCTCATAAGAAATCATCATATCACCTCTTATATATTATGATAATTTCTACTCTTTTACTTGACAATTCTCTATAAAACGAGTATAATTCTTTTGTGCTCGTTTAAAAGAGTATAAAGGCGTGAGGTAAAAAAGTTATTACGTGCTATCTGTCACACAGAAAGTATGAATAACCGACATTGCTATAATAGACAAAAGAATTATGGACGTATATCAGGAAAAACTTTTTTTAATATTTTTTATAATTTTGGCTTTGATTTTATGCCTGTGTGTGCTAGTGGCGCTCGCACAGTTTATAAATGATTTTATGCTAGAATTAAAGTATGTAAATACTGAAATTTCTCGCACTAGAGGTTTAGAACAAAGGTATTGGATACACCGCAGACGTAGATTGTGGTTATCAATAATTCCTTTTATAAAATATTGATTTTTGTCACCATATTACATATGCATTCCATCTTTTGAAGGTGGGGGTAGTCGTAAGGCATAAGATGATTTCTTATGCCTTAAGATTACCAAATATTTTTATGGCTTTATTATTGTATAAGTAAACCCACCCTTGTTGGGTGGGTTTCTGCTTTAAAACTTTCTTATCTCAAGGCTTTCATCATCTTCGCCTTTTTCGATTTTACGAATTACAATATAATAACCGTAATTATCATTTACCTTAATATAAACACGGTCGTTTACTTTTTTGCCCATGATTGCCGAGCCTAAGGGTGATTCCTTACTGATGATGCCCGCCATTGAATTTTGGCGTAGGGTGGTAACAATTCGCACCTGCTCCTCACAGTCGTCCTCTTCGACATAGTAGGTAACAGTATCGAAAAGCCCTATTTCATCATCCTTGCTGTCGGTGTCAATCACAACAGCGGTTTTAATCATATTTTTTAAATATCTTATACGGCTTTCGTTGCGGCCTTTTTCACGCTTGGCGGCGTGGTATTCGGCATTTTCCGAAAGGTCGCCAAAGCTTCGGGTAAAAACAACCTCTTCTAAAATTTTGGGGCGAAGCACCGTTATGCGGTACTCGAGCTCGTCCTTCATTTTTTTAATATCAACCTTTGTTAATTCGTCAAACATTTTATCACCGACTATATTATACCAAATTATAATATTTTTTCAAGTTGGTATTGAAAAGTATTGCGTGTTTGGGTAAAATACAGATGAGGTGTTTTTATGGCATTATTTAATTCACTTAGTCAGGCGGTCGGTAATACTCCGCTTTTAGAGCTTAAAAATTCTAAAAAAAAGTATGACTTTGGGGCTTCGGTTTTTGCAAAGCTTGAATTTTTTAACCCAGCAGGCAGTGTTAAGGACAGAGTTGCCCTTAATATGATTGAAACCGCTGAGCAAAACGGCACATTAAAATCCGGCGGCACTATAATTGAGCCGACTTCGGGTAATACAGGCATTGGTATTGCGGCAATCTGTGCGGCAAAGGGCTATAAGGCAGTTATTGTTATGCCTGATACAATGTCAATTGAACGCCGCAAGCTTATTGCCTCTTACGGGGCGGAGGTTGTTTTGACCGATGGTTCAAAGGGTATGAACGGCGCTATTGCTAAAGCAGAGGAGCTTAACCGCCAAACCCCGAATAGTATTATTGCAGGGCAGTTTTATAATCCCGCCAACCCCGACGCTCATTATAAGACCACCGCACCTGAAATTTATAATGATTTGGGCGGCAAGGTTGATGCTGTGGTTTGCGGCATCGGTTCGGGCGGCACTATTACAGGTATTGGCCGTTATTTAAAAGAAAAGGTTAAAAATATAAAAATTATCGGTGTTGAACCGCTTTCATCACCGTTTTTGACTACGGGTAAAGCGGGTGCACATAAAATTCAGGGCATAGGCGCAGGATTTGTTCCCGAAAATTTAGATACTAAAATTTATGACGAGCTTATAACCGTTTCGGATAATGATGCAATCAGCTTTGCGAAAGAGCTTGCTAAAAACGAAGGACTTTCGGTTGGTATCTCTTCGGGCGCCGCATTTTGTGCAGCGGTAGAAATTGCAAAAAGGGAAGATATGCAGGGCAAAAATATTGTTGTGATTTTACCCGACGGTGGTTCACGATACCTTTCAACCGAGCTTTTTGATATGTAATAACTTAAAATGTGGTGGTTAAAACCATCACATTTTAAGTTTTTAGGGTAGATTGTTATAAATTTAACAAACTTTTTGTCATTTTTGGAAAAAATCGAAAAAATATTGACATTTTTTTAACAATCCTATTGACAAGTGCTATTTAACAGAATATAATGTAAAGCGTACATTAATTTTTGGAGGTCATTTATTATGGCAAGAGTTTATAATTTCAGTGCAGGTCCTTCTATGTTACCTGAAGAGGTTTTAAAAACTGCGGCTGATGAAATGTTAGAATATGGCACAAGCGGTCAATCCGTTATGGAAATGTCACACCGTTCAAAGGAATATCAGGCAATTTTTGACGAAACTGAAGCAAACCTTCGTGAAATTATGAATATTCCCGATGATTATGCGGTTCTTTTCTTACAGGGTGGTGCATCAACTCAGTTTGCAATGCTCCCATTAAACCTTATGAATAAAAATAAAAAGGCTGACTTTATTGTAACCGGTCAGTGGGCAAACAAGGCTTATCAGGAAGCTGCACGTTATGGCGAGGCTCGTATTGTTGCATCTTCTAAGGACAAAACCTTTAGCTATATTCCTAAGGTTAAGGCTGAAGATTTTGATAAGGATGCTGACTATGTTCACATCTGCTTTAACAACACCATTTACGGTACAAAGTATAACTATATCCCTGAAACCGGTGATGTTCCTCTTGTAGCAGATATTTCAAGCTGCATTTTGTCTGAACCGATTGACGTTACAAAGTTTGGCGTGCTTTATGCAGGCGCACAGAAAAACGTTGCTCCCGCAGGTGTTACTATTGTAATTATCCGTAAGGACCTTATCGGCAATGCTATGGATATTACTCCCACAATGCTTAAGTACGATACCCATTCAGAAAACGGCTCTATGTTCAACACACCCCCTTGTTATGCAATCTACGTTGCGGGTCTTACCTTCAAGTGGATTAAGAAGATGGGCGGTCTTGAAAAGATGAAGGAATTAAACGAAAAGAAGGCTAAAATTCTTTATGATTTCCTTGATAATTCCAAGATGTTCAAGGGCACAGTTGTTCCCGAAGACCGGTCTCTTATGAACGTTCCCTTTATTACAGGTAACGAAGAGCTTGACGCTAAGTTTGTTGCTGAAAGCAAAAAGGCAGGCTTTGTTAACCTTAAGGGTCACCGCAGTGTTGGCGGTATGCGTGCATCTATCTACAATGCAATGCCTATCGAAGGCGTAGAAAAGCTTGTTGAATTTATGAAGAAATTCGAGGAGGAAAACGCATAATGTATAAGATTAAAACCTATAATAAAATTTCTAAATCGGGTTTAGAGGTTTTTGATGAAAAATATACTATCGGTGATGAAGTAGAAAATGCAGACGGTGCGATTGTACGCTCTGCCGCTTTACACGACACTGAATTCCCCGCAACCTTAAAGGCTATTGCACGTGCAGGCGCAGGTACTAACAATATTCCGATTGAACGCTGCAGTGAACAGGGTATTGTTGTTTTCAACACCCCCGGTGCTAACGCAAATGCTGTTAAGGAGCTTGTTTTAGCAGGACTTTTCTTATCATCTCGCCGTGTTGTTTCTGGTATTGAATGGGCTAAAACCTTAAAGGGCAACGGCGCCGAGGTTGGCAAAATGGTTGAAAAGGGCAAGGGTGCATTTGGCGGTCCTGAAATCAAGGGCAAAAAGCTTGGTGTTATCGGTCTTGGCGCAATCGGTGTTATGGTTGCAAATGCCGCTAACCACCTTGGTATGACTGTTTACGGTTATGACCCTTATTTGTCGGTTAAATCCGCTTGGAACTTAAACCACAATGCAGTTTATATCAACGATATTAACGAAATTTTTGCTAACTGTGATTATATTACTATTCACGTTCCGCTTGTTGACACCACAAAGAAAATGATTAATACCGATACCATCGCTAAAATGAAGGATGGCGTTCGTATTCTTAACTTCTCACGTGCGGCTTTGGTTGACGACGCTGCTATGATTGCGGCACTTCAGTCCGGTAAGGTTGCTTCTTACGTAACCGATTTTCCGACTGATGAGGTATTGGACGTTGACGGTGTTATTGCAATTCCTCACCTTGGTGCTTCAACCCCCGAATCGGAAGATAATTGTGCTTCAATGGCTTCTAAAGAACTTATTGATTATATCGAAAACGGTAACATTGTAAACTCTGTAAATCTTCCAGAGGTTACAATGCCCAGAAGCGGCAAAAACCGTGTTTGTGTAATTCATAAGAATATTCCCAATATGATTACCAAAATTACCGGTCTTGTTTCGGACGATGGCATCAATATTGAAAATCTTCTTAACAAGTCAAAGGGCGATTACGCTTATACAATGCTTGACATTGGCGATGCTGACATTGCTACACTTGAAAAGGAAATCAATGAAATTGACGGTGTAATTCGTGTAAGAATTATCTAATAAATTTAAAACCGCAGATTCTTAAAAAAGTCTGCGGTTTTGTATATTTGTTTTATTGAAAATTACAAGGTTTTTCATCTTTACTTTTTGCTGAATTTATTGTAAAATAAAAAGGTATGATTGTGAGGTGGATTTGCTTGAAAAAGGTTGTTATAATTGGCGGTGGTGCCGCAGGGCTTAAGGCGGCTATAAGCGCCGCATATAAGTATAAAGATGGCAGTGGTGAGATTGTTGTAATCGAAAAAAATAATCGCCCTGCACGCAAGGTTATGATAACCGGCAAGGGCAGATGTAACGTATGCAACAACTGTGATATTGATACATTAATTGCCAACATTCCAAGAAATCCACGTTTTTTATATTCTGCTTTTTCGGCATTTACTCCACAGGATACAATCACGTTTTTTGAAAGCGTTGGTGTGCCCTTAAAAACCGAAAGGGGCAACCGTGTTTTTCCCGTTTCGGATAAAGCGGTGGATATTGTCGACGCTTTGGTTAATACCGCAAAAGCGGCGGGGGTTAGGTTTATAAACGGCGAGGTTACTGCCGTTATTTCAGAAAACGGCGCAGTCAGCGGTGTTAAGCTTGCAAACGGTGAAATGATTTGTGCTGACAGTGTTGTTATCGCAACCGGCGGTGTTTCTTATCCCGTTACAGGTTCAACAGGCGACGGTTACCGTTTTGCCAAAATGCTGGGGCACACCGTTAGTGAGGTTTCGGGTTCGCTCGTTCCAATGAACTGTCACGAGGGCTTTTGTACGCACCTGTCGGGACTTACCCTTAAAAACGTAACCCTTTCACTTTTTGAAAGCGGTAAGAAAAAACCTGTTTACAGCGAAATGGGGGAGATGCTTTTCACCCACTTCGGCATATCGGGACCGCTTGTTTTATCTGCTTCAGCTTACGTTAAAGCGGGTAAGGAATATAGCGTTTTAATTGATTTAAAGCCCGCTTTAAGTATAGAAGCGCTTGACAGCCGTATTTTACGGGATTTTTCAGAGCTTCAAAATAAAGATTTTTCGAATTCGCTTGATGCGTTGTTACCCAAAAGTATAATCCCTGTTGTTATTAAACTATCGGGTATTGAGCGTGATAAAAAGGTTAATCAAATTAGTCGTGAGGAACGCTTGCGTCTTTGCGAGGTTATAAAAAAATTCCCACTTACCATAACGGGACTTCGTCCGGTAGAAGAAGCAATTATCACCCGTGGCGGTGTTTCTGTTAAGGAAATTAACCCCACTACAATGGAATCAAAGCTGGTTTCAGGGCTATTCTTTGCGGGTGAGGTTATTGATGTTGATGCCTTTACCGGCGGTTTTAATTTGCAAATTGCATTTTCAACCGGTTTTTTGGCCGGTCAAAACGTTTGAGAGGAGATATTGCACACTATGATTTCTGTTGCTATTGACGGTCCTGCAGGCGCAGGCAAAAGTACCTTGGCACGAAAAGCAGCGGCACAGCTCGGCTTTATTTATGTTGATACAGGTGCGCTTTACCGAACCGTCGGTCTTAAATTTTCAAAAATGGGCGCAGATACCAAGCTTGACTGCGATATTTCTTCGGTTTTGGCTGACACTACGGTTGATATTCGTTTTGTAAACGGCGAACAGCGTGTTTTTTTAGATGGCGAGGATGTGAGCGAAGAAATTCGCACGCCGGTAGCTTCTATGATGGCTTCTGCCGTTTCTGCTAAGGGTGAGGTAAGAGCCTTTCTTTTAGAGATGCAGCGAAAACTTGCCCGTGAAAATGATGTATTGATGGATGGGCGAGATATTGGTACAGTTGTATTGCCGAATGCTACGGTTAAGATTTTTCTTACCGCCTCTGCCGAGGAGCGTGCACGCCGCCGTTATGATGAGCTTATAAGCAAGGGCATGACTGTTACCTTTAAAGAGGTTTATGACGATATGGTTCAGCGTGACTATAACGACTCTCACCGTGAGATTGCTCCCTTAAAGCAAGCAGATGATGCCGTTTTGGCTGACACCACAGGTTTATCACCTGAAGAGTCACTTCAGCTTATTTTAAATATTGTTAAGGAAAGAATATAGTATGAATATTAAACTTGCTAAAACTGCAGGCTTTTGTTTTGGCGTTAACCGTGCGGTTAATACAGTTTATGATTTACTTGAAAAGGGCGAAAAGGTTTGTACCTTGGGGCCTATTATTCACAATCCCCAACTAGTTGATGAGCTTATAGAGAAGGGGGTACGAATTGTTGCCTCTCCCAGTGAAACAAACGCAGGTGAGGTGCTGGTAATTCGTTCACACGGTGTGGAGCAAGCGGTTATTGATTATTGCGAAAAAAACAATATACGCTATGTAGATGCTACCTGCACTTTTGTTTCGAAAATTCATAAAATCGTTAATGAAAAAAGCTGTGACGGTTATGTTATTATCGTCGCAGGGGATATAAATCACCAAGAAGTTAAGGGAATCGTGGGGCACAGTAAGGGTGAAACCTTTGTTGTGTGTGATGATGCCGAGCTTCAAAAATTGCTTATAGATAACAACAATTTTGCCGAAAAAAAGGTTATTTTAGTTTCTCAAACCACTTTTAACAAGAAAGTTTGGGAAAAAATTGAAAAAAAATTAAAAAAAGTGTGTACAAATGCAGAAATATTTGATACAATTTGTAATGCAACTGCAATGAGGCAGCAAGAGGCTTTCGAGCTCGCAAAAGATAGCGACGGTGTCGTTGTTATCGGTGGTAAAGGTAGCTCGAACACATCAAAGCTTTTTGACGTGTGCAAGGCTAATTGTTCAAATACGTATTGGGTCGAAACTGCTGATGAGCTTAATCTCAGCAATTTTTCTAATTGTGAAAACATTGCTGTTGTTGCGGGTGCTTCCACACCTGCAGGTATTATAAAGGAGGTTTTAAAAACCATGACAGAAAATTTACAACCGGTTGAGCAGATTGAAGAGGAAGTTCAAGCTGCTCCCAAAAGCTTCGAAGAAATGACAGACGAGGAAGCATTCGAAGCATCACTCAACAGCTTAACAAGCGATCAGAAGGTTACTGGCGTTGTTATCGCTGTAAATTCCTCTGAAATCACAGTGGATATCGGCAGAGGAGTTACAGGCTACATAAGCGCAATCGAATACTCATCTGATCCCAACGTTAACCTTGTTGATGAAGTTAAGGTTAATGATGAACTTAACCTTATCATTATGAAGATTAGCGATATGGAAGGCACCGCAATGCTTTCAAAACGTCGTTATGACGCTATTGCCGGTTGGGACAATATAGTAGCCGCTAAAGATTCAGCTGAAATCCTTAAGGGTGTTGTTCGTGAGGTTATCAAGGGCGGCGTAGTTGTTTACGTTAACAACGTGAAGGTATTTATCCCCGCTTCTCAGGCAACCGCTTCTAGAAATGATTCACTTGAAGATTTAAAGGGCAAGGAAGTTGCTTTCCGTATTATTGAAATTGGCCGTGGCCGCCGTGCAATCGGTTCTATCCGCAGCGTACTTAAAGAAGAAAAGAAAGCTGCTGAGGAAAAGATTTGGGCTAACATTGCTGTTGGTGATCGCTTCACCGGTACCGTTAAGTCACTCACCAGCTATGGCGCATTTGTTGACATCGGTGGTGTTGACGGTATGGTTCACATTTCTGAACTTTCTTGGGCACGCATTAAGAATCCTGCTGAAGTTGTTTCAGTTGGCGATACTATCGAAGTATACGTTAAGGATCTTGACGCTGAAAAGAAGAAAATTTCTCTCGGCTATAAGAAGGCAGAAGAAAACCCTTGGACCATCTTCCAGAACAACTATAACGTTGATGATGTTGTTAAGGCTACCATCGTTAGCATGACAACCTATGGCGCATTTGCTCGCATCATCCCCGGTATTGACGGTCTTATTCACATTTCTCAGATTGCTAACAAGCGCATCAACAAGCCCGCTGATGAATTAACCATCGGTCAGGAAGTTGAAGCAAAGATTACTGCTATCGACCTTGAAAAGAAGCGTATCAGTCTTTCTATTCGTGCTTTATTGCCCGAAGAAGAAGCTGCTCCCGCTGAAGAAGTTGTTGAAGAAGCAGTAGAAGCTCCTGCTGAGGAAGCTGCTGAATAATTAAAGCAAAAAATTAAAACCTCCGACATTGTCGGAGGTTTATTTTTTTATCTGTTTATCTTCCCGTGAAATCACGTTCGACTGTTATTACACAGCAAAACGTGGGGTTAATAAGCCTTGCAATTTGTGTGATTTTTTCTTTTAATTCTTTTTCGGTCAGCTTAAAATTTTGAGGTACAACCACGTCGAATACAAGGTTAGTTTGGGTGTCAGCCATTGGGGTCATACGAAAATCGTGTATGGTAAGATTATTGTCAATAACCTTTATGCCGTTGCTTAATTGCTGGCGGATAAAATTAATTTCATCATTGTTAACGTCCATTGGGTCCATATGAATTACAAGTGAAACGCCTAAATTATCATAAATTTCCTTTTCGCAAAGGTCAATTTGTTCATGGCAGTGAACAATGTCGATATCCTGCGGGACTTCCACGTGAACCGAAGCAAAAAGTCTGCCAGGACCGTAGTTGTGCACCATAAGGTCGTGTATGCCAACAAAATCCTTGCGGGATAAAATAGCATTTTCAATGTCGGTTATAAGCTCGGCCGAGGGGGGCTCACCCAAAATGCGGTTGAGCGTTTCCTTTGCGGCGTTAATGCCCGCCCAAATAATGAATAATGCAACCGCAACACCCATAACGGCGTCAAGGTTAAACGGCACTGTGACTAATTTGCTAACCGCAACCGAAATTAAAATAACGGCAGTTGCAATAGAATCGTTAAGTGAATCCTGCGCTGTGGCAAGCAGAGTTTCAGATTCAATTTTTTTGCCAAGCTTTCGGTTAAATATGAAAAGCCAAAGCTTGAACACAACTGAAACAGCCAAAACAATAATCGAAACAAGTGAATATGTAGGCATTGGCGTGCCATTTATTAATGCGCCGCAGGATGTTTTCATAAGCTCAAAGCCGACAAGCAAAATTAAAATTGCCACAATAAATGCCGACATATATTCAATTCTGCCGTGACCAAACGGGTGGTCCTTATCAGCGGGCTTATTAGCAAGCTTAAAGCCTAGGATGGTGATTACTGACGAGCCCATATCCGAAAGATTGTTAAAGCCATCTGCCACAATCGAAATACTGTGCGTAAGAGCACCAACAGTAATCTTAAAAACGCAAAGTAAAAGATTACAGATTATGCCAACCGCACCACTTAGCGACCCATATTGCTCACGTGTGGCATTGTTTTTAACATCGTCAGGGTTTTTAATAAAAAGGCGGGTTAAAATATGTGTCATTACATTTTTGCCCCTTTAGCGCCCTTTGTGCCGAATGACACACCCGATAAAATATTTGTATCAATGGTGTAGGTAATGTTTTCACGTCCTCTTTGGCGGCGGAAAGCAAGGTCAATCATACGGTCAATAAGCTCACTGTACTTAACGCCGGTGGCTTCCCACAAATAAAAGGCGAGAGAGCCGGGGATTGTATTAATTTCATTAGCGTAAACAGTGTCTGAAGATGTATCAATCATAAAGTCAATTCTAACAACGCCGTTAGCACCGATTGCTTTAAAGATTTTACAAGCTAAATCACGAATTTCGGCTGATTTTTCTTCGCTTAAGTCAGCGGGGATTTTACGGCCAAGAGAAGCCATACCCTTGCTCGGACCACCTTTTTTAGAATTACCCATATATTTATCTTCATAGGATAAAATTTCATCGTTCATAAAGGGCTCTTCGCAAACGCTCGCTTCACATTCGTCGGCGTTGCCAAGTACCGAACAGTTGATTTCACGAAGATTTGTGATTGCTTTTTCAACCAAAATTTTATCAGCAAAGGAGATAGCAAGCATAATTGCCGAATCAAGCTCGTTTTCGGTGTTGACCTTTGTAATACCAACGCTTGAGCCAAGGTTTACAGGCTTGACAATAAGCGGGAAACCAACCTCTTTTGCAATTTTGTCACAAATAGTCTCTTTTTCGGCAACGTATTCACGTGCACGGAAGGTAATGCAGTCTAAAACGGGGAGACCTGCAGTTTTAAGCACGTCCTTGAATACCGCTTTATCCATACCAACTGCTGAAGAAATAATATCACAACCAACGTAAGGGAGGTTTAAATATTCGAAAAAGCCTTGAATTGTGCCGTCCTCACAGTTGGTGCCGTGAACAACGGGGAAGGCAATGTCAATAACGGTTGCAACGTCCTTTTTAAACATTTTCTTTTCGATGTCACGCATTAAAACGTTGTTGCCCTCACGCACAAAGTAAACCTTTTTGCACTTTTGCAAAAGCTCGGGCAGATTACGGTATTCTTCAATAGTGAAAAGGCAGTCACCTGTGTACATTTCACCGTTTTTGGTAACGTAAACGGGGGTCACGTCATATTTATCTCGGTTGATTGCACGCATTGCCTGAACGGCAGAAATGATAGATACCTCGTGTTCAACACTGCGGCAACCATAAAAAACAGCAACATTAGTTTTCATTTTTATCACCTTAATTCAAATAGTTATCGGGCAAATCGTTTTCAAAAAGAACAACGGTGCTCTGGTCTGCGAAGCGGTTATAAATTTCCATTGCCTCTTTAAAGGAAGCGGCAATATATAAATTTTCTTGCGGAAAATCGGTTGTTTTAACGGCATCTGCCATAGGCTTTGAACGGTTAATGCCAACCAAAATTATTATATCGGCATTTTTAGCTGCTTCTAAGCCGAGGTTAAAGTTACATTCATATTCCTTTTCGCCAAGCTCAATAAGACCGGGGGTAACAACAACCTTTTTCATACCATCAAACGAGCCAAGCACTCTTACAGCCTCAAGGCAACCCTCGGGGTTGGAGTTATAGGCATCATCAATAAGCAGCGAACCTTTATTAAACGGCTTCATCTCAAGGCGGTGTTCAGCTGGCTTTAAAGAAGCAACGGCGTATTTAATATCTTCGGGGGATACACCCAACTCGTAAGAAAGCGCTACCGCACCGATGATATCAACAATGCTGTGAAGACCTAAAAGCTTTGTGTTAAGGTCAATGGCGATGTCCTTAATATGCACTGTGAAAGAACTGCCAAATTTGCCATAGCTTATGTTGTCGGCATAATAAGGGAAGTCCTTACTTGTGCCGTAGATTTTGCAATCCCTGTCAAGCTGACGGGCAATTTCAGCGCTGTCGCCATTAGCAAAGAGCATACCGCCGGCTTTTTTTACGTGTTCTTCAAGCTCGAATTTGGTTTTATAAACGTTTTCAATAGATTTAAAGGTTTCAAGGTGCTGAGGTCCTACCGATGTAATAATGCCGTGGTGCGGCTTTGCAATAACGCAAACCTCGTTAATGTTGCCAACCTCTTTAGCGCCCATTTCGCAAACGAAAATTTGGGTTTGGGGCTTTAGCATAGTGCGTATAGTTCTAACCACACCCATTGGTGTATTAAAGCTGTGCGGTGTGCACATTACGTTAAATTTTTCGCTTAAAATACGGGTCAAAATAAACTTGGTGGTGGTTTTGCCGTAGCTGCCCGTTACACCGATTACAATCAAATCCTTATGGGCTTTAATAATGCGTTTGGCGTCGTTTATATACCAAGCGTTAACAAGCGCTTCAATGGGTGAATTTAAAATACGGCAAATAAGGGTAAGCAGTGGGGAAAGCATTGATACAAATACAGGTGCGAAAAAGCTGTATTTTACAAAAGCACCCAAAACCACAAGAGCAGACGACACCAAAAATGCGGTAACAAATAGTCTTTTTACACGGGCGGTAAGGGCAAGTGCCTTTACCGATTTTTTTTGCATTTTAATTGCGGTATTAAGGCGAAAAGCAAAAATGATAACCGCAAGCACAAAGGCAGGAATGTAAAGCTCAAACCAAAGCAAAGCCGAAGCAGCCGCCGCAAAGATAATATCAAAAATTAAACGGGTGCGGTAAAAGGGGAATACCCATTTTAAATAGCGTGAAATGTAATAAGAATTTTGCTGAAGCATTTGGTATTGGCGAACTACCGAGCACAAGCCTGATGCCGCAATAAATATAAGGGTTAAAATTAAGAAAATATCCATAACAACCTCAACTTAAAAAGCTATTAATAATTGCCTGTGCTTCAAAGGGGCGTTCGCAAAATGAATAGTGCCCAGTGCCCTTAATAACACACAAACCACAGTCTTTAATTTTAGATTCAATAATTTTTGCATCCGCTAAAGGTGTTGCGGTGTCGTTTTCGCCCCAGATAAGCAGGGTGGGGGCGGTGATATTACCAATAATATCACGCAAGTCGGTATTAACAAGGCTAACTAGGGTTTTCCTAAGCACCTCGGGTGCGGCGTTATAGTCCGCCGAGCCATAGTAAGCACGAGCCTTATCTAAAAGACCTGCACTAAAATTGCGGATAATAGGTAAGGTTAAAAACCACTTAATAACCTTAAAGCTTTTTGCCCTGAACTTTTGCTTAAAGCTTTTTTTGGGTATAAGCCCTGCAGAGTCTAAAAGCACGATTTTAGGCGGGTTTACCATACCCTCGGCTGCCATTTTAAGGGTAACACGACCGCCGTGCGAATGACCGAACATTATAGGGTTTTCAATGTTTAATGCCGCCATAAATTTAAGCACAAAATCGCAGTAATCCTCAAGTGTCCACGGGCTTTCCATAGTGTCTGACCCGTCACAGCCTGGGAAGTTTAAGGCAACTACACGGTAGCGGTTTTTAAGCAGGTTTATAATGCCGTTATAAACCGTGTACGATGAATTCCAACCGTGAAGCAAAAGCACGGGCTGACCGCTGCCCTCATCGGTGTATTTTATGTTAAGACCATCAATGTTTATGTTCATATAATACTCCATTATATATAATTAAATATATTATACCAAATATTAACACAAAATAGAAGACCTAATTTTAAAAAAATAAAAAAGAACTCACCAAAGCGGTGAGTTCTTTAAATTTATTCGCTTCTGAGCGCTATTACGGGGTCTTTTTTAGCGGCGCTGCGGGATGGGATAATGCCCGAGAACATAGTGAGCACAACGCTTATTGCAATGAATAAGATTGCCGCAGGCAAGGGAAGAACTGCCTTTAAATTTGAAAGCCCCGTAAGGCTTTGCAAAATAATATTAATGGGTATGCACAACAGATAGGTTATGGTTACACCCAAAAGACCCGACAGGAAGCCGATAATAATGGTTTCGGCATTAAACATACTTGAAACGTTGCGTTTTGAAGCGCCGATAGCACGTAAAATACCAATTTCTTTAGTGCGCTCTTGTACTGAAATTAAGGTGATAACGCCAATCATAATTGACGAAACAATCAGTGATACTGCAACAAACGCCATTAAAACGTAGGTTATAGCGTTAATAATTGTGGTAATTGATGACATCATTATGCCGAGATAATCGGTGTATGAGATTTTTTGCAAATCTTCAACAGACTTATTATAGTCGGTAATCATATTTTCAATAATGTCCTTGTTTTCAAACGAGCTTGCATAGATATTAATGCTTGAAGGGGTGTCAAGCTCAACGTAGCCAAGCTTTGAAAGGTTTGCTTTATAGGTTGAATCCGAAAATTCTAAAACCTCGTCATAATAGGTGCCGAACTGTTCGGCTGTAAACTTTTTAACAGCGGCATCAAGTGCGGCAGCCTTTTGCTCGTTAGGCATCATAGCCATACTTTGCATAACACCCATAGCATATTGCTTGCGGTATTGTTCTTCAAGGATAGAAGCGTACATTTCAAATAATTCTTCATCCTTCATATCCTTAACATATTCCTTAATGTCCGACTCACTCATGCCGGTTTGCTGTGCAATGCCGGGAATGAGAGTTTCCTCAATTTTTTTGCGGTCGGTTTTCTTTAAGTTATCGTTTACAAACTTATCCACATCCGATTTTTCGGGTATTGACATAATCTTAATATAGGTGGCTGCCTTGCCGTTTAAATCAAGCTTTTTAAGGTATGCTTTAAACTCGGCGGTTTTTTCTTCCAGACTTAAATTACTGCTGTTTTCCTTAAAGGGCAGACCCGTGAAAATATCAATAGAGTCATCCTCTAGCTGTGTTTTGATAGCGTCCGATTCCTTGGATTTTTCCACAACATAATCGGTAAGCTTTTTGGTGTAGCAAATCGAGCCTGAAAGCAGGGTAGTAGAGGTGCCCTCTTTAGGGCGGATAATGCCCGCAACCTTAAGCGGAATACCGTTTGAATAAAGGTATTTAAGACCGGCTTCGGTGTCACGAAGGTCGGTATAAAGACCGGTTTTTTCATCCTTTGTATAGCATGCAGAATTTAAAATTGTTTTAAATTCCATTTCGCAAATTTCTTTATAACTCCACTTTTTACCTTCAATCTTTAAGGGCTCTTTATTAAGCACCGCTTCGGTCATAGCTTCAATCTCGGCCTGTGATTTAAGGCCCAAAGCGTAAAGGGTCATATCATCTACTTCGTTGTTTTCGTCAACAACAAGTAAAATTTCGTTATAATCGTTTGGCCAAGAGCCATAAATAAGGTCGTATTGCTTATTGATAAGGGGATTAATAAGCTCGCCGTTGGTGCCGGTTAGCATTTCCTGCCAGAGTGTTGCACCGCCGCCCATCATTGAGCCACCCATCATGGGACTTTGAGATATAGCGCCTGACATGCTTGACATCATACCCGAAAAGTCCATACCGAAATAATCACGCAAAATGTCAGCCATAAGCTCGCTCGAATCAGAGTGTATTATTTGCCCGTCAACGTTTTGGGTGTAGATGAGCATATTAAAATCATAGGTGTATTGAACGCCGTTTACAGCATCTCGAATTTCTTCGTTGCCCTTTTTATCCTCTAACAGATTTTCAAGGTGTGCTTTAAACGCATTAAGGTCGTTTTCATTGGCCTCAAGCGAGTTAAGAGCGTTCATCATTTCATATATGGCTGATTTTTCATAAACTGCATCTTTATCGTGTTCCTTGCTTGATTCTGCAACGCCCATAAAGGTTTCGAGCAGTTGTGAAATTTCAAGGTTTTGTGATTCTAAAGTTAAGGGATAGGATGAAAGGGTTTCTTCCTGCACCGAATCAATAAATACTGTTGTACCTTGAGAAACTGCAAAAATCAGCGCAATGCCTATGATACCGATACTGCCCGCAAAGCCGGTAAGTGCCGTTCTGCCTTTTTTGGTAAAGAGGTTATTAAGCGAAAGACCAAAGGAAGTAAAAAATGACATTGAAGGCATTTTTTGTTTTTTCGATTTTTCCGCCTTTTCTTTTTCAAGTGCGCTTTCTTCGTGAATTTCTTCAGCCGATAAGGGTTTTGTGTCGGAAGTGATTAAACCGTCAAGCATACGAATGATTCGTGTAGAGTATTCAGCCGCAAGCTCAGGGTTGTGGGTAACCATTATAACCAAACGGTCTTCTGAAATTTCCTTTAAAATTTTCATAACCTGTACGCTTGTTTCGGTATCAAGTGCACCGGTCGGCTCGTCAGCCAAAATAATATCGGGATTATTAACAATAGCACGTGCAATGGCAACACGCTGCATTTGACCGCCCGACATTTCGCTTGGCTTTTTCTTTAATTGGTCGCCTAGTCCTACCTTTTCCAAAGCTTCTTTAGCACGGCGGCGGCGTTCACTTTTTGAAACACCCGAAAGAGTAAGTGCTAATTCAACGTTAGATAATACGGTTTGGTGGGGAATAAGATTATAGCTTTGAAAAACAAAACCAACTGAATGGTTGCGGTAGTTATCCCAGTCCCTGTCCTTATAATTTTTGGTGGACTTACCGTTAATAAACAAATCGCCGCTGGTGTATTTGTCAAGACCGCCGATAATGTTTAAAAGTGTGGTTTTGCCGCAGCCTGATTGTCCTAAAATTGATACAAATTCGTTACTGCGAAACTGCAAATCAACACCCTTAAGAGCTTCAACCTTGCTATCACCGGTTATATAGTCCTTTTTTATGCCTTTTAAAGTTAGCATTTTTCATTTCCTTCCGTCAAATATAAAATTACATTTTATATTATAAACAATATTTTCCTGTTTTCAATAGTGCGTGCGTATTGTTTAGAAAAATTTAACATTTTAAGCAAATTTGTATCAGTAGTTTGTTGACAATAATCTATATTTATATTATAATATTATAGATATAATGAGTTATTATTTGCTGATTTTAAGGAAGTGTCAAAATGACCGAAATTAAAAATTTAAGAAACGTTGCAATTATCGCTCACGTTGACCACGGTAAAACAACTCTTGTGGACCAGCTTTTAAAGCAAAGCGGTACCTTCCGTGTTAACGAGTCGGTTGATGATAGAGTTATGGACTCGAACGATTTGGAACGTGAACGTGGTATAACAATTCTTTCAAAGAATACAAGCGTTATGTACGGCGACGTTAAAATTAATATTGTTGATACCCCCGGCCACGCAGATTTTGGCGGCGAGGTTGAACGTATTTTACAAATGGTTGACGGCGTGCTTTTACTTGTTGATGCATTCGAAGGCTGCATGCCTCAAACCCGCTTTGTGCTGAAAAAAGCCTTGGCACTTGGCAAAAAGGCTGTTGTGGTTGTTAACAAAATTGACAGACCAATGGCAAGACCGCATGAAGTGGTGGACGAGGTGCTCGATTTGTTTATCGAGCTTGGCGCCGATGAGGACCAGATTGAATTCCCTGTAATTTTTGCATCGGGTCGTGACGGTTATGCCTCTTATTCACCTGATATTAAGGGTGAGGATATGAAGCCCTTGTTTGATGCTATTGTTAATGAAATTGATCCGCCTAAGGGTGATACCGAAGGTCCGCTTCAAATTCTATTTACCAATATTGAATATGATGATTATCTTGGCCGCATCGGTGTGGGACGAGTTATCCGTGGTACTGTAAAAAGCGGTCAGCAGGTGGCTATTTGCCACAAGGACGGCACACATAACAATCAAAAGATTGCAAAAATGTTTATGTACCGTGGTCTTAAAAGATGTGAAGAGGAATCCGCAAGCGTTGGTGATATAATTCAGGTTGCGGGACTTCAAAATCTTGAGATTGGTGAAACCGCTTGTGCAACCGATAACATTGAAGCCTTGCCTTTTGTTAAAATTGATGAGCCAACCTTGGCTATGAACTTTATGGTTAATAATTCGCCCTTTGCGGGTAAAGAGGGTAAGTTTGTTACCTCACGTAATCTTCGTGACCGACTTTTTAAAGAGGTTATGACAAATGTTAGTCTGCGTGTTGAGGAAACCGATTCTGCCGACACCTTTAAGGTTTCGGGCAGAGGAGAGCTGCACCTTTCAATCTTGATTGAAACCATGCGCCGTCAGGGTTATGAATTTCAGGTATCTCCGCCTGAGGTTATTTACAAGCGTGACGAAAACGGTAATTTATTAGAACCGATTGAGCTTTTAATGATTGAAGTTCCTGAAGAATACGTTGGCTCGGTTATGGAGCGTCTAGGTACACGCAAAGCCGAAATTAAAAATATGGGAACACGTGATGGCGGCACTTCACACCTTGAATTTACAATTCCCGCACGTGGACTACTCGGCTACCGTTCACAGTTTATGACCGATACAAACGGTAACGGTATTATGAACCACGTGTTTGACAGCTATCAGGAATATAAGGGTGATATTGACCAGCGTCTTACAGGTTCAATTATTGCTCACGAAACGGGCGAAGCAACGGGATATGGATTATTTAACACACAAAGCCGTGGCAGATTGTTTATTGGACCGGGTACCCCCGTTTATGAGGGTATGATAGTTGGCGAAAACCCCAAGAACGATGATATAGTTTGCAACGTTTGCAAGAAAAAGCAAATGACAAATACTCGTGCTTCGGGCAGTGATGATGCACTTCGACTTGTGCCTCACACACGCTTAAGTCTGGAACAGTCACTTGAATTTATTAAGGATGATGAGCTTGTTGAAATTACTCCCGAAAGCATTAGACTTCGCAAACGTATACTTGGCAAGGAAGAAAGAAGCAAATTTGAAGCCAAGAGGAAGCAACAGTAAAATGAAGTATATCATTCTTGATTTAGAGTGGGACAGCGTCTTTTATAAGCCGCAAAAACGCTTTATAAATCAGATACTTCAAATCGGTGCTGTAAAGCTTGACGACAGCTTTGACGTGGTTGACACCTTCGAGGCAACTATTAAATCTGAAATTTCCAATAAGGTTACAGGTCGTTTTGCACGGCTTACGGGTATTACTAATGAGGTTATGCGTGCGGGCATACCTTTTAAAGAGGCTGTGCAAAGGTATAACGATTGGGTTGGGAAAAACACCGTTACAATGACCTGGAGCAATTCGGACCTTTATACCATTTTGGAAAACGAGGATACGTTGTTAGACGGGTTACGCTTTAAAATAGAAAAGTATCTCGATTTACAGGCATTTATTCAAAACGAAATGCGTCTGCAGGGCTATGATGAAAAAAATCAAATTTCGCTTGAAGCGGCGGCTGAAAAATTAGAAATTTCGACCGATGGTATTGATTTTCATACCGCTAAGGATGACAGCCTTGTGTGTGCATTTCTTCTTAAAAAGTGTTATAACAAGGAACGCTTTGAAAGGCTTATTAAGGATGCAAGCAATCCCGAATTTTTAAAACGCCTTAAATTTAAGGCTTATGCAATTTCTAAAATCAATGATAAACACATTGATAAAAAATATCTTGTTTTTAATTGCCCTGAATGTAACGAAAAAGCAAAGCAGGTTACAAAGTGGAAATATCAAAACCGTTGGTTTTGGGCAAACTTTACCTGCAGCTGCGGAAAAAGGTTTTGCGGCAGGGTATCATTTAAAAAGACCTTTGATGATGTTATAGTGCGTCGCACAATAGGTGAATTCAAGGTTAAAAAACCAAAAACAAATATTGCTGAAAAAACAGCAGTGGGGAAGGAAAAACAAAATTATGTCAGAAACTAAACGTTCTACTTGGGGCTCAAGTGCCACCTTTATTTTGGCGGCTATTGGCTCAGCAGTTGGTCTTGGTAACGCTTGGCGTTTTCCAAACCTTGCAGCAAAGCATGGCGGCGGCGCTTTTTTGCTTGTGTATCTTGTCGCTTTAATCACAATCGGTATTCCTCTTTTGATGATGGAAATTTCTATCGGTCGCAAAATGCGTTCAGGTGCTCCCGGCGCAATGCGAGGTATGAAAAAATGGTTTGAGCCTATTGGCTGGACCGCTACTTCAAATGCTTTCGTAATTGTTACATATTACGCAGTTGTTTTTGCTTGGGTTATTATGATGGCTGTTTTCAGCTTCAAATTTATTGGTATGACCGGTAATAACGAAGCCGCAAGCGGCTTGTGGGCAGGTCTTATTAAAACCACGGGCACAATTAAGGGCTTTGGTACGTTTTCGGTTCCGGTTATAGTTTGCTTATTGGCGGCGTGGGGTTCTATTTATTACTGCATCCGTAATGGCACAAAAAGTATTGATAAGGTTATTAAATACTTAATTTTCTTGCCGGTTGTTTGCTTTATTATTATGACAATCAAGGGTGTAACAATGCCCGGCGCACTTGAGGGCTTGGCTGCTTTCTTTATTCCCGATTTTTCAGCGCTTAAGGATCCAATGATTTGGGTTGATGCTGTAGGTCAGGTATTTTACAGTATGTCGGTTATGATGGCAATTATGATTGCGTACGGCTCTTTCCTTGATGATAAGAGCAATATCGCCCGTGATGGCCTTATCATTGCTTTCAGCGACTTGGCGGTTTCACTTTTGGCCGGTGTTGTTATGTTCACCACAATGTATGGCACCGGTATGCAGGATGTTTTGGCTGAAAAGGCAGGCCCCGGTCTTGCATTTATTGTTTATCCCACCGCAATTGTTAATCTTTCAAACAGCGGCGTTTTCAACGCATTTTTCTCATTTGTTTTCTATTTCTGCCTGTGCACTTTGGCTATCGACTCGGCTTTCTCACTTGTTGAGGGTATTTCTACCGCTTTCTCCGACAAGTTCGGTACAAACAAGAAGAAAACCACCATTACCGTTTGCTTAATAGCCGGCGTTATTTCTTTGATTTATACTTCAGGTGCAGGTCTTGCCGTGCTTGATATTGTTGATAATTGGTGCAACAGCTTTACACTAATTTTGGTTGGTATTATTGAAACTATTGCCATTGGCTGGTTTTTTAAAACCGATAAGGTTGTTAAGGAAATCAACCGCAATGCCACAGGCTTTAAAATGCCTAAGGTATGGTTCTATGCTGCGGTTAAGTTCATCGCTCCTGTTGCTTTAAGCGTTATCTTTATTTGGAACATTGTTAATTTGTTTGTAAATAATAATGGTCTTTACGGTGGCGCTGACGGATATAATATGCTTTCTAATGTTTTGGCAGGTTGGGTAATATTCGGTCTTTGCGTAATCAGCGGTTTTGTTATTAATCTTATTAAAACCAAAAATATGTCCAAAGACGAAAAGACTTGGGACGATGTTGAATAAAACTTGTGCAGATTGCATAAAAATGCAAGAAAATACATAAATTTGGCTAAAATACTTGCATATTTATTCGAAATGTGGTATTATTTGTGCATAGATTTAGCAAATGGTGCATAAATTGCATACGGAGGTTTTTAAAATGGCAAAAAAAGAAATTAAAAAGGTTGTACTCGCTTATTCCGGCGGGTTAGATACTTCAATTATTATTCCTTGGCTTAAGGAAAATTACAATAATCCCGAAATTATTGCAGTTTCGGGTAACGTGGGTCAGGCAGATGAGCTTGAAGGTCTTGAAGAAAAGGCGATTAAAACAGGCGCATCAAAGCTTTATATTGAAGACCTTACTAAGGAATTTTTAGATGATTATGTTTTCCCCTGTGTTCAGGCAGGTGCACTTTATGAGGATTATATGCTTGGTACTGCATTTGCACGTCCTCCCATTGCTAAAAGAATTGCTGAAATTGCTTTAGCAGAAGGCGCAGATGCAATTTGCCACGGCTGTACAGGTAAGGGTAATGACCAGGTTCGTTTTGAACTTGCAATTAAAGCCTTTGCTCCCGATATGCCAATTATTGCACCTTGGCGTGAGTGGGATATTAAATCACGTGAAGAGGAAATTGATTATGCAGAAGCTCATAACGTTCCGCTTAAAATTAACCGTGAAACCAACTATTCAAAGGATAAGAACATTTGGCATCTTTCCCACGAAGGCCTTGATTTAGAGGACCCCGCAAACGAACCGCTTTATAACAAGCCCGGCTTTTTGGAAATGGGCGTTTCTCCCGAAATGGCACCCGACAAGCCTACCTACGTTAAGATTCATTTCGAGCAGGGTATTCCTACCGCTGTTGACGGTGTAGAAATGGATTCTGTCGGCATTGTTACAACACTTAACAAATTGGGTGGCGAAAACGGTATCGGTCTTTTGGATATCGTTGAAAACCGTCTTGTTGGTATGAAGTGCCGTGGCGTTTATGAAACTCCCGGTGGTGCAATTCTTTATAAGGCACACAACGTGCTTGAAAGCATTTGTTTGGATAAGGACACTGCACATTATAAAGCACTTGTTGCACAAAAGCTTGCAGAAAACGTTTATAATGCGCTTTGGTTTACTCCTTTAACTCAGGCAATTCTTGCGTTTGTTAAGGAAACCCAGAAAACCGTTACGGGCGACGTTACCTTAAAGCTTTACAAGGGTAATATGATTAACGCAGGCGTTACTTCGCCCTATTCACTTTACGACCCCGAAATTGCAACCTTTGATGAGGATGACGTTTATGATCAAAGCGATGCAACCGGCTTTATTAACCTTTACGGACTTTCAACCAAGGTTAATGCAAAAATGAAAGCTAAGAACGGCTTAAAATAATTATTAAGAAATCGTCACAGTGCCGCTTTTGCGGTGCTGGGGACGATTTTGTCGCAATATTGCCCTTTTTTAAAAAGGGTGAAAGGAATGTTTTTAATGGATAAAATGTGGGCGGGCAGGTTCGAAAAAGCCCTTGATAAGCAGGCAGATGACTTTAATTCTTCAATCCATTTCGACTGCCGTATGTATAAGCAGGATATTACAGGCTCGATGGTGCACGCTATGATGTTATCCCGTCAGGGTATTATATCAAGCGACGAATATCACGAAATTTTAAATGGGCTTGGCAGTATTTTGGAGGATATCGAAAACGGCAGCTTGCAGATTAATATGGACGCCGAAGATATTCATATGTTTGTCGAGGCTGAGCTTACCAAAAGAATTGGGGATACTGGCAAAAAGCTTCACACCGCAAGAAGCCGTAACGATCAGGTTGCACTTGACGTAAGGCTTTATTTGGCACAGGAATGTGAAGAAATCGGCAAGCTTATTCTTTCGCTTATTGCCGCAATTAAGGATAAGGCTGAAGAATACAAGGATGCTATTATGCCTGGGTATACCCATCTTCAAAGGGCGCAACCCATTACCTTTGCACACCACATTTTAAGCTATGCTTTTATGCTAAAGCGTGATTTTGACAGAATAAACGATGCTTTGGGCAGAATATGGTCACAGTGCCCCATTGGCTCTTGCGCTTTGGCAGGTACTACTTATAACACCGACCGTGCTTTTGAAGCCGAACGTCTTGGTTTTACAGGGATTTCACTTAACAGCATTGACGGCGTTTCTGATAGGGACTTTTGTTTAGAGCTTTTGTCTGATTTTTCTATTTTAATGATGCACCTATCACGTTTTTCGGAAGAAATTATTTTGTGGTCAAGCTGGGAATTTAAGTTTATCGAGCTTGATGACAGCTATACAACGGGTTCAAGCATTATGCCGCAAAAGAAAAACCCCGATATGGCAGAGCTTGTTCGTGGCAAAACGGGTAGAGTATACGGCGATTTAATGGCGCTGCTTACAACCTTAAAGGGTATTCCGCTTGCTTACAATAAGGATATGCAAGAGGACAAGGAAGCTATTTTTGATGCGGTTGACACCGTTAAAATGTGTCTTTCTGTGTTTACACCAATGGTTGGCACAATGACCGTTTTAAAGGATAATATGTATAAAGCCGCAGGAAAGGGCTTTATTAATGCAACCGACCTTGCCGACTATATGGTTAAAAAGGGTATGCCCTTTAGAACTGCTTATAAGCACGTTGGCGAAATCGTGGCTTACTGCATTAAAGAAAATTTGGTACTCGACACTTTACCGATTGAAAAGTATAAGGAATTCAGTGATATTTTTGATAATGATTTGTATAACGAAATTTCACTTGAAACCTGTGTATCAAAGCGTATTTCTGCAGGCAGCACAGGACCCGATTCTGTGAATAAACAAATTGATTTTTTGACGGAGTTTTTGAATGAAAAAGATATTTATTGATGGCGGCGCCGGTACAACGGGGCTTCGCATTAAGGAACGTCTTTCCAATAGAGAAGATATTGAACTAATCATTTTATCGGAAGAAAAGCGTAAGGATACTATTGCACGACGTGAAGCCATTAACAGCGCAGATATCGCTTTCCTATGCCTTCCCGATGCTGCGGCAATTGAGGCGGTTTCACTTCTCGAAAATGATAATACAGTAATCATTGACACTTCAACAGCGCACCGTACAAATGATGCTTGGGCGTACGGTTTTCCCGAATTATCGGAAGACTTTGACGCAAAGCTTAAGACTTCAAAGCGAATTGCAGTACCCGGTTGTCACGCAAGCGGTTTTATCGCACTTATTTATCCGCTTATTGAAAAGGGAATTTTACATAAAGACATTAATCTTTGTTGTACCTCCTTGACAGGCTACAGCGGTGGTGGAAAGTCAATGATAGCCGATTATGAAGCAGCTAACCGTAATACGCTTTTAGAGTCTCCAAGAATGTACGGTGTTACCCAAATGCATAAGCATTTGCCGGAAATGGTTAAAATTTGCGGCATTGAAAATGCTCCTGCATTTTTACCCATTGTGGCCGATTATTACAGCGGTATGGAGGTTACAATCCCGCTTTTTAAAAAGGATATTAACGGAAGTGCCGAAGATATAAAAAATGTTTATAAAGAAAAGTATCACGGCCCGATAGTACAGTTTGTAGAGGATTTCGCCGAAAACGGTTTTGTTGCGGCAAATAAGCTATCCTATAACGACGGTATGCAAATTGCTGTTATGGGTAATGATGATAGAATTTTGCTCTGCGCACGCTATGATAACCTTGGTAAAGGTGCGTCGGGTGCGGCGATAGAGTGTATGAATATGGTGCTTGGCACCGATAAATGTAAAGGTTTAGATTTATAAAAGGTGAAGATTATGCAAATTATCAACGGCGGCGTGTGTGCTGCTAAAGGCTTTACCGCAAATGGTATTCATTGCGGTATCAGAAAAAACAAATCAAAAAGGGACTTAAGTCTTATTGTAAGTGATGTAAAGGCAAATGCGGCGGCAGTTTATACAACTAACCTTGTAAAAGGTGCACCGCTTTTAGTTACAAAAAAGCATCTTGAAAATGGCACGGCGCAGGCTATCATCTGCAACAGCGGTAATGCCAATACCTGCAATGCAAACGGTGAAGAAATTGCTGTTAAAACCTGTGAAATTTTGGGTAAAAAGCTTAACATTGATGCTTCGGATGTTGTGGTTGCTTCCACAGGTGTTATCGGTCAGCCGCTTGATATTACACCTATTGAAAATGGTATTCCTGAGCTTATTGCGGGTCTTGGCGCAAACAGTGATTTTGCCGCCGAGGGTATTATGACTACCGATACCAAAATGAAAGAGGTTGCTGTGGAATTTAATATCGGCGGTAAGCTTTGTAAAATTGGCGGTATTGCCAAAGGCTCGGGTATGATTCATCCCAATATGGCAACAATGCTTGTCTTTATTACTACCGACTGTGCAATCTCATCAGAAATGCTTCAAAAAGCCCTTTCTACAGATATTCAAACCACCTTTAATATGGTTTCGGTTGACGGCGACACCTCTACTAACGATATGGTTGTCGTTTTGGCAAACGGTATGGCTGAAAATGATGAAATCACTACTGATGGCGACGAATTTGCAACCTTTATGGAGGCGCTTAATACCGTTTGTGTAAACCTTTGCAGAAAAATAGCTGCAGACGGTGAAGGCGCAACCAAATTGCTTGAATGTGTAGTATCAAATGCCGAAACCTTAGAAATTGCAAAAGTTGTTGCAAAATCGGTTGTGTGCTCATCGCTTACAAAGGCCGCTATGTTTGGTGCAGACGCTAACTGGGGCAGAGTGCTTTGTGCTATCGGTTATTCCGGCGCAAAGGTTGACGTTCAAAAAATTGATGTTTACTTTAAGTCGGCAAAAGGTGAAATTTTAGTTTGTGAAAACGGTGCCGGTGTTGACTTTTCGGAAGAAAAAGCAAAGGAAATTCTTTTGGAAAACGAAATTGAAATTCTTGTAAATTTGAATAGCGGTAACGCTTCATCTACTGCGTGGGGTTGCGATTTAACTTATGATTACGTTAAAATCAACGGTGACTACCGTACTTGATTTTTAACATATTTTCGGAGGATTAAAATGTCTTTAGATATTACAAATGCGCAAAGAGCGGAAATTTTAACTCAAGCGCTTCCTTATATCCAAAATTACAATAAGAAAACCATCGTAATTAAATACGGCGGTAATGCTATGATTAACGAAGAATTAAAGCAACAGGTTATGGAGGATATTATTCTTTTGCGCCTTATTGGTGTAAGAATAGTGTTAGTTCATGGCGGTGGTCCCGAAATTACCGAAATGTTGGCGAAAGTTGGTAAAGAAACCGTTTTTGTTGACGGGCTTCGTGTTACCGACAAAGAAACTGCCGAGGTTGTACAAATGGTACTTGCGGGTAAAATCAATAAGAGCCTTGTAAATCTTTTACAAATGAAGGGTGGCAAGGCAATGGGCATCTCGGGTATTGATGGTAAATTAATTACCGCCAAACCCAAGGATGAGCGTCTTGGATACGTTGGTACAATTACTGAGGTTAATGTAGAGCCTATAACCGACCTTATTCGCCATCATTACATACCGGTTGTTTCAACAATAGCACGTGATGATGAGGGCAACGTTTATAATATTAATGCCGATACTGCCGCCGCTTATATCGCAGGCGCATTGGAAGCCGAATGTTTAATTTCAATGACAGATATTGCCGGCATTTTAAAGGATAAGGATAACCCTGATACTTTAATTCCCAAAATCACTGTTTCTGAAGCTACAAAGCTCTTTGAAGACGGCACAATTTCAGGCGGTATGATACCTAAGGTTGAATGTTGTCTTGAAGCCATTAACCGTGGTGTTAAAAAGGTGTTTATTATGGACGGTCGTGTGCCGCACTCACTCCTTATTGAAACCCTTACTAACGAGGGCGCAGGTACAATGGTAGTTGGTGACTGATATGAATATTTTTGAAAAGGATAATAGCTTTGTTGCATCTACCTATGCCCGTTTTCCACTAAATTTGGTATCGGGCAAGGGCTCAATCGTGTATGATGATAGCGGCAAGGGTTATATAGATATGGCGACAGGTATTGCGGTTAATACCTTTGGTGTGGCTGATGATGAATGGGTTAAGGCTGTAACAAATCAGCTTAATACTCTTCAGCACGCTTCTAACCTTTATTATACAAAGCCTTGTGCCGATCTGGCTGAAATCTTATGTAATAGAACAGGTCTTAAAAAGGTGTTTTTTTCTAATTCGGGTGCCGAAGCTAACGAATGTGCAATAAAGGTTGCAAGAAAGTATGCCGCTGATAAAAAGGGAAGCGATTATTATACAATAATCACCCTTAAAAATAGCTTTCACGGCAGAACCATTACAACCCTTGCGGCAACAGGACAGGACGTTTTTCATAACGACTTTTTGCCCTTGACTGACGGCTTTGTTTATGCCGAGGCAAATAATATTGCTGACCTTGAAGCTAAAGTTAAAGAAAATAAGGTAGCGGCAATTATGTTTGAATGTGTGCAGGGCGAGGGCGGTGTTTTACCGTTAGAGCCAGACTTTGTGAATGCAATTTTCAGCATAGCCGAAAGAGAAGACATTTTAACCATTGCCGATGAGGTGCAGACAGGTAACGGACGAACGGGCAGTCTTTATGCATTTATGAATTACGGCGTTTTGCCTGATATTGTATCCACTGCAAAGGGCCTTGGCAACGGCTTACCGCTTGGCGCTACGATGCTAGGTGAAAAGGTAAAGGACGTTTTGACTGCAGGTAGTCACGGTTCTACTTTTGGTGGTAATCCCGTAGCTTGTGCGGGCGCTGTAAATGTAATTAACCGTATCGACGATGCGCTTTTAAACGAAGTTAAAGAAAAGTCGAATTATGTTTTTAACACCCTTAAAAATGCAAGCGGTGTTAAAAGCGTCAGTGGTATGGGTCTTATGATTGGTATTGAAACCGAAAAGGACGCAAGTGAAGTTATTAAGTACTGTATGGAAAATGGCGTTTTACCGATAAAGGCAAAAACCAAGGTTAGACTTTTGCCTGCTTTGAATATCGGATGGGACGACCTTAAAAAAGCAGTTGAAATTATTAAGAAGGGCTGTGAAATCTAATGGATTTTAAGGGTAAAAGCTTTTTAAAGCTTCTTGATTTTTCACCAGCCGAAATCGAATGTCTTATCGATTTGGCGAGTGAGCTTAAATATAAAAAGAAAGCGGGCATTCCGCACCGCCTTTGTGACGGCAAAAATATTGCCCTCATTTTTGAAAAAACAAGCACCCGTACACGTTGCAGCTTTGAGGTTGCGGCGTATGATTTGGGTATGGGCGTAACATATCTTGACCCGCAAGGCTCACAGATTGGCAAAAAAGAAAGTATTGCTGATACGGCACGTGTGCTTGGCAGGATTTATGACGGTATTGAATACCGTGGCTACGGTCAGGAGATTGTTGAGGAGCTTGCAAAATATGCGGGTGTTCCTGTGTGGAATGGTCTTACTAACGAATTCCACCCAACACAAATTTTAGCTGACTTTTTAACCATTAAAGAAAAGTTTGGTCATTTGAAGGGTATCAACTTTGTTTATATGGGTGATGCCAGATACAATATGGGTAATTCCTATATGGTTGGCGCCGCTAAAATGGGTATGAATTTTACTGTTTGCTCACCGGAAAAATACTTCCCTGAAAAATCTTTAATTGAAACCTGTATGGCTGTTGCTAAAGAAACAGGCGCTACCATTACCTTTGAAACCGACCCAATGAAAGCAACCAAAAATGCTGACGTTATTGCAACCGACGTTTGGGTTTCTATGGGCGAGCCGGACGAGGTTTGGGAAGAAAGAATTAAGGATTTATCACCTTATCAGGTTAATAAAAGTATAATGGAAAATGCGGGCGAGCAGGCTGTGTTTATGCATTGTCTACCATCTTTCCACGACCTTAAGACAACACTTGGCAAGCAGATTGGTGAAAAGTTTGGCATAAGTGAAATGGAAGTTACCGACGAGGTTTTCGAAAGCAGTCAGTCGATAGTATTTGATGAAGCTGAAAACCGTATGCACACAATCAAAGCGGTTATGGCCGCAACTCTTTAAATAGGGGATTTTAAAATGCGTATTGTTGTAAAAATAGGCACTTCAACCTTGGCACACAAAACCGGACATTTGAATATTCGCAGGGTTGAAGAGCTTTGCAAGGTTATGAGTGACCTTAAAAATGCAGGGAACGAAGTAATTTTGGTGTCATCGGGCGCCATTGGTATGGGGGTTGGCAAGCTGTCACTTGCTACAAAGCCTACCGATATTCCCACAAAGCAAGCTGCCGCCGCTGTAGGTCAATGCGAGCTTATGTATACATATGACCGACTTTTTTCTGAATATAGTCACACTGTTGCGCAAATTCTTTTAACAGGCGAGGATGTCGGTGATGATACCCGCCGTAAGAATTTTGAAAATACAATGTGCCGACTTTTAGAGCTTTCAGTGATACCGATTATTAATGAAAACGACTCAATTTCCACCGCTGAAATTGAAATTGGCGATAATGATACTTTGGGCGCTATTGTTGCTACCGCAATCAATGCCGATTTGCTTATAATTTTATCAGATATTGACGGTCTTTATACTGCTGACCCCCATCAAAATGCCGATGCGGTGTTACTAAATAAGGTAGAAAAAATTGATGAAAAAATTGAGGCAATGATTGGCGGCGTTGGAAGCTCGCTTGGTACAGGCGGTATGGCAACCAAAATTAAGGCTGCTAAAATTGTGACAAAGCAGGGAATTGATATGGTTATCGCTAATGGCTATACACCGTCTTGTCTTTACGATATTGTTGACGGCAAAAGTATCGGTACCCGTTTTATTGGTGAAAAGCAATGACAACTTTTGAAATACTTAAAAAAGCAAAAGCGGTGTCCCTTGGCGCCGCTTTGCCGACAGATATTAAAAACAACGCCCTTACCGCAATGGCAAAGGCGCTTGTTGAGGCTACGGCTGATATTTTGGCGGCTAATGCTGTTGATATGCAAAATGCTAAGGGCAAAATAAGTGACACAATGCTTGACCGCTTAATGCTTAATGCTGATAGAATTAAAGCGATGGCAAAGGGAATAGAGGATGTTCGTGATTTACCCGACAACGTGGGTAAGATTTTAACCAGTCACACCCTTAAAAACGGGCTTGTGGTAAATAAGGTTGCAGTACCTATCGGTGTTGTGGCAATTATTTATGAAAGCCGACCGAACGTAACCAGCGATGCCGCCGCTTTGGCTTTTAAAAGCGGTAACATTTGTGTGCTTCGTGGCGGAAAGGAAGCCTTTAATTCGGCAAAAGCTATTGTAACAGCTCTAAAAAAAGGTCTAACCGAAAGTGGTTTAAATAGTGATTATGTAAACCTAGTTGAAGATACAACACGCCAAAGTGCAAACGAGCTTATGACAGCGGTTGGTTTAGTTGACGTACTTATTCCACGTGGCGGCAAGGGGCTTATTCAGGCTTGTGTTGAAAATGCTAAGGTGCCTTGCATTGAAACCGGCACAGGTATTTGTCATATTTTTGTTGAAAAAAACGCCGATTTTGAGATGGCGCTCAGCATTATTGACAACGCCAAAACAAGTCGCCCATCGGTTTGTAATGCGGCAGAGGTTTTGCTTGTTGATAAAGCCATTGCAGATGAATTCTTACCCAAGCTTTATGAAATGTTTAATGGCAGGGTAGAGCTTGTAGGTTGCAAGGATACTTGTGATATTATAAACGTTCAGCCCGCAGGTGATGATGACTTTGATACCGAATTTTTGGATTATAAAATGGCGATAAAAGTCGTTGACGGTGTAGAAGCTGCGGTTAAGCATATTGCACTTCATTCCACTCACCATAGTGAAAGCATTATAACAAGTGACAATGCGGCGGCTGATTATTTTACTGCCTGTGTTGATTCTGCGGCAGTTTACGTTAATGCTTCCACCCGTTTTACCGACGGTGGCGAATTTGGGCTTGGCTGTGAAATGGGTATTTCTACCCAAAAGCTTCACGCTAGGGGACCAATGGGCCTTAACGAACTTAATACCTACAAATACATTATTAAAGGAAACGGTCAGGTGAGATAATATTATGTCAACCAAAATGTTTGGCTTTATCGGTTGCGGTAATATGGGCGGTGCTTTAGCTACTGCTGTTGCAAAGTCGGTAGGGGGTAATGAAATTTTATTATCTGACCCCGATAATGAAAAAGCAAATGCTTTAGCTCAAAAAATAGGCGCTGAAGTTAGTAATAACGACGAAATTGTTAAAAACGCAAAATATATTTTCCTTGGTGTTAAGCCACAGGTTATGGCTGAGGTTTTGTCACCCCTTGCACCGATGTTGAAAGCAAGACAAGACCGTTTTATCTTGGTTACAATGGCGGCGGGGCTTAAAATTTCAAAGTATAATGAAATTTTAGATGCAAAGCTTCCAACGATTCGTATAATTCCTAACACTCCCGTTGCTGTGGGTGAGGGTATGCTTTTATATGCGACTTGTCCCGTAATTACTGATGATGAAATAGCCGAATTTGAAAATGCTTTAAAATATTCGGGCAAAATTGATAAAATACCCGAGGATTTAATTGACGCAGGCTCGGTTATTTCGGGTTGTGGCCCCGCATTTGTTTACACCTTTGCAAATGCCTTGGCAAAGGCGGGCGAAAATGTTGGATTATCGGAAGATAAGGCAATTTTATATGCCGCACAAACGTTAAAGGGGGCGGCGGAGCTTCTGCTTACAAGCGGTGAAAGTCCCGAAATCTTACGCCAGCGTGTATGCAGTCCAAAAGGCTCTACTATCGAGGGTGTTGAGGTACTTATAAACTCTGAATTTGATAATATCGTTAACGATACTGTTCAGGCTTCCTTTAAGCGCACAAAGGAATTGGGTAAATGATGAATTTACAAATTGAACTTGTTAACGACCGTGTGATTGATACAATTTTAGTTTATGCTTTAATACTTGGGCTTATAATGTTTGCGGTTTGGATTATATTTCAATGTATTAGTAGTGTCATAAAGTTGAATAGTTCCAAAGGAAAAAAACAAGAAGAAACCGAAGTGTACGAAGAACCACCTTTGACTGAAATTAAGGTAAAATTAGTATCAAAAGAATGTTTTTTAAAAACCTACGGTATCAAATATCCTCAAACAAAGCAAGAATTTTATTTTACTTTCGAAACCGAAGATAAAAAGATTTTGCGTTATAAAGTGGAGGAAAGCGAATACCATTCGTTTGATGAAAACCAAAAGGGCACAATTGCAATAGTAAATGATAATTATTATGGATTTTGTGCAGAAGAATAAAATTTAAAACGACCTCGTAAAGAGGTCGTTTTTTTAATACAATTTAACCTGCACCCAAAGGGTTTCGTAATAGATTCTTATTTTATCATCAATATCGTGATAATACTGAACCTTTGGCATATTTTCTTCACTTGGATACAAAATTTCGTTTTGGTAATAGTAATAATCTTCGTTATTTATTACCGCTGTATTAGGTGAGGCATAACCGATATATTCGGCATTTGCGGTGGCGATATCGGGCTCTAAAAGGAAGTCGATATAAAGCATTGCCGCCTCAACGTTTTTTGCATTTTTAGGGATACAAATTGAATCGATAAAAATGTTTGTGCCTTCTTTTGGATAAAAGAACTTAAGGTCGGGGTTGGTTTCGACCATTGTTAAATAGTCACCCGCATAATATGGCGCAATAGCGGCTTCGCCGGTTTCCATTTTGCCGTAAACCTCATCCATTACGTAAGACTGTAAATTAGCCTTGCCTTTTTTAAGCTTGTTTGCGGCTTTGTCCCAATCTTTTAAATTGGTGCTGTTAAGGTCTAACCCCAAAAGCATCTGTGCCGACATAAAAGCATCACGTGGGTTATTGAAGTTAAGCACCTTGTCTTTATACTTTTTGTCCCACAAAACGTTCCACGAATGTTCAACCTCACCAACTAATTTGGGGTTATAAATAATACCGACCATACCAACGTTATAAGGCACTGTATATTCGTTCTTTTTATCAAAATAAACAGATTTATATTGTTCGTCAATCAGGTCATAGTTCGAAAGCTTAGAGGTGTCAATTTTTTGAAGCTCGTTTTCTTTAATAAGGCGCTGAATCATATAATCCGACGGGATAATAATATCATATTTAACACCGCCGTTTTTAACCTGTGAATACATTGTTTCGTTGCTTTCAAAGGTGAGGTAATTAACCTTAATACCCGTAAGCTTTTCAAATTCACGGTTGACGTCAATTGTGCCGTCGGCACCGTCAGAAATATATTCACCCCAGTTATAAACTGTGATTTCTGTACCCTCGAAAGCTCTTGTGTATTTTGCACGCAAATTTAAATCGTGGTATTCATAACCGCATCCGCACAGGGATATGGCTAAAAGTGCAAAACAAATCAAAACACTTAAAATTCTTTTCATTTTGCACGTCCTTTCCTGGCTGATGCCTGCTTTTCACTTTTGCTTTGAAGCATATTGTAAAAAATAAGCAGCAAGAACACAACAAAGAAAATAATGGTTGAAAGGGCATAGGTGTCAGGTGTTACTGACTTTTTGGTCATATTGTAAATAACAATAGGTAAGGTTTGGTATTTACCGCAGGTGAAATAGCTTATTACAAAGTCGTCAAGTGATAATGTAAACGCCATAATTGCTCCTGTTGCAATACCCGTTGAAATTGAAGGTAAAATAACCTTGAAAAACGCTTTAAAGGGTGTGCAGCCAAGGTCCATTGCGGCGTCAACCAAATTGGCATCGGTTTGCCTAAGCTTTGGCATAACCGATAGAATAACGTAAGGCAAATTAAAGGTTATATGTGCTGCAAGCACTGTTATAAAGCCAAGAGATTCGTTAAGCCCCAAAAGATTGCCCATAAAAATGAACAAAAGCATTAACGAAATACCGGTTACAATGTCGGCGTTCATCATGGGGATATTTGTCATTGACATAACAAGACTTGAGGCAACCTTTTTGCGTATTGCCAAAATACCCACAGCTGCAGCGGTGCCAAGCACAGTTGAAATAAGTGCTGACAAAACGGCAACTATAAGTGTGTGCTCAAGTGCGGTAAGCATTGTTGTATCATAAACAAGCCCCTCATACCATTTGGTTGAAAAGCCTTCAAACACCCAAACCGAGCTTGATGAGTTAAATGAAAACACAATCATTACAGCCACAGGTGCATAAAGGAAAAACAGTATTAAGGCGATATAAAGGCGGGATAATAATTTCATATAATTACCCCCTCGCTGTCATCGTCAGAGAAGCGGTTCATAATAACCATACAAACCAAAATCATAATCATAAGCACCATAGAAATTGCTGATGCTACGTTATAATAATCCGGACCGGCGTTAAAGAAGTATTCAATAACATCACCAACAAGCATAGTCTTGTTGCCGCCGAGCTTTTGGGAAATATAAAAGGTGCTGACAGAAGGCACGAACACCATTGTAATGCCCGAAATAATACCGGGGCGGCTTAAAGGTAAAATGACACGCCTAAACTTATTGAATGCGTTTGAGCCAAGGTCTTCAGAGGCTTCCAAAAGGGATTTGTCAATTTTAGACATAACCGAATATATCGGCAAAATCATATATGGGATAAAGTCATAAACCATACCAAGAATAACAGCACCGGGGGTGTTTATAAGCTTTAACGGCTCAATACCCAATTTTCCCAAAAAGGTGTTGATAAGACCCGTGTTAGCTAAAATTGTTATCCAAGAATATGTGCGGATAAGAAAGTTCATCCACATAGGAATCATGACAATCATCATTAACATTCTTTGTGAAGAAATATTAACCTTTGTCATAAAATACGCCATTGGATAGGCGAGTAAAAGGGTTATTACAGTTGCGATAGCGGCATATAAAATTGAAATGCCGAAAGCCTTTTTGTAAAGCCCGATTTGCTGTATGTTTTCAAGCGTAAAGCCGCCGTCGGCATTTGTAAATGCAAAGTAAAGCATTATAAAAAGCGGAACAACGATAAACAAAACCGACCATACAACGTGGGGAGCCGCCAAAAGCTGATTTCCAAAACTTTTTTTGTTCATCTATGTTAATCCTCCTCGATAATATCGGAGAGGTGGTCGATTTCCTCACTATAGCTTGAATAGTCGCCGTAAAGACCTGAATATTTACTCTTTTTCATAATGTGGATAGCGTCAGGCTCAATGAAAAGGCCAACCTTATCATCAACAAAATGCTCGTCGGTGGTTTGAATCATCCACTTAAAGCCGCCGATATCAACAATAATTTCATAATGCACACCAAGGAATGAAACTGAAGTAACAACGCCTGTAAGCATACCCTTTTCAACGGGAACAATATCAACGTCTTCGGGTCTTACAACAACGTCAACCGCTTCATTAGTATTAAAGCCTTTGTCAAGACAGTCAAACCTGTGACCCGAAAATTCAACGTAATAGTCCTTAAGCATTTTGCCGTCAAGAATATTCGATTCGCCGATAAAGTCCGCAACGAAGGCGTTTTCAGGCTCGTTATAAATATCTTGCGGTGTGCCAACCTGTTGAATTTTACCGCCATCCATAACAACCACACGGTCAGACATGGTAAGCGCTTCCTCTTGGTCGTGTGTTACGAAAACAAAGGTAATACCAAGCTGCTGTTGGATTTTTTTAAGTTCCTTTTGCATATCCTTGCGAAGCTTTAGGTCTAAAGCTGCAAGAGGCTCGTCCAAAAGTAAAACCTTGGGATGGTTTGCAATAGCACGTGCAATGGCGACACGCTGCTGCTGTCCGCCCGAAAGGGTGTCAATGTGGCGCTTTTCAAGCCCTGAAAGGTTAACGAGCTTTAGCATCTCTTCAACCTTTGCTTTAATCTCGTTTTCGGGCATTTTCTTTATCCTTAAGCCGAAAGCAACATTTTCATAAACGTTTAAGTGCGGAAAAAGTGCATAACGCTGAAAAATGGTGTTAACCTGTCGCTTGTAGGCAGGCACACCATTTATTTTTTTACCCTCAAATAAAACATCACCTTCGTCAGGCTCCAAAAAACCTGCAATAAGACGTAAGGTGGTGGTTTTACCGCAACCCGATGGTCCAAGAAAGGTAATGAATTCTTTATCCTTAATATCAAGGCTTAAATCATCCAATATAACTTGGTCATCAAAAGCTACGGATATGTTTTTAAGTTGTACAATATTTTCTTCTTTTTTCATAAGAAAGCATCCCCCTTTGTTCAACAACAACCGTAAAGCTTTATACGGTCTTAGTGTCGACACAAGAATAAATTTTTACCCTGTGCGATACCCGCTGTTTTTGCTTTTTGTGCCCTGAACAAAGGGTTTTTCATAGTTTTCTCGCACTAACTTAATCGGCGGAAACTACGGCACAAAATTAGAAACAGCGCTCTACACAGATGCTTTGGAAAACGAAAGTTTTACCTATCATACACTATACTATTTGACCACCCAAAAGTCAAGTATCAAACGCTAAAATTCTACAAAATATTTAATATATAATTATACAAAAATATGTTGCTCTGATTACAATAATGTGATATAATATTATGAATTATAATGCGATAATTGTCTTTTTACGACAAGGAGGTGTTAAAATGAGGATTTTAGGGGTTGACCCAGGGTATGCAATAGTCGGCTATGGCGTGGTCGATTACAGCAAAAACCGTTTTGCGGTTGTTGGCTACGGCGCTATTACCACAAAGGCACATACTCCGCTTGAAAACAGACTTTCGGATATTTATAACGATACTTTGACCATTATTGACAAGTATAATCCGGATGAAATTTCAATAGAAAAACTTTATTTTAACACAAACTCAACTACGGCAATCGCCGTTGCAGAGGCCAGAGGGGTAATAATTCTTGCCGCAAAGCAAAGGGGAGTTAAAATTAACGAATACACTCCGCTTCAGGTAAAGCAAGCCGTTACGGGCTATGGCAGGGCTGAAAAGCATCAGGTTATGGAAATGGTTAAAAGCCTTTTAAGCCTTAGCAAAATTCCCAAGCCTGACGATACTGCCGACGCATTGGCAATCGCAATTTGTCACGGACATTATTCTGATTCCGTTTTAAGAAGATAAAGGAGATAAAGTTATGATAGCATCTCTTAATGGCAAACTTATTTATACCGACAACACTTCAGCCGTAGTTGAATGCGGCGGTGTTGGTTTTAAATGCTTTGTTACAAAAAACACTTTATACAATCTTCCGGGGAAGAACGAAAACGTTTTTCTTCACACCTATATGGTTGTGCGTGAGGACGCTATGGACCTTTACGGCTTTACCGATAGGGAGGAGCTTGAATGCTTTAAGCTTATTACTTCGGTAAGCGGCGTAGGCAGTAAAATAGGTCTTGCACTTTTGTCAGAATTTACGGCAAACCAAATTACCCTTTATATTGCAAGTAACGACCCCAAGGCGCTTACTGCGGCAAGCGGTGTTGGTATAAAGCTTGCACAAAGAATTGTGCTTGAACTTAAGGATAAAATCGGTTCGCTTGAAAGTGGTGAAACGATTGAAATTAAGGCAGTCGGCAATGCAACCGTTAACAGCAATTCTAAAGAAGCGGTAGCGGCGCTAGTGTCACTTGGTTATACACAAAGTGAAGCATCTTTAGCGGTTGGCAGACAAGACCAAACGCTTTCCACCGAGGAGCTTATAAAGCAGGCACTGAAATCACTTGCAAGGGGGCTTTAATAAATGATTGAACAGGAAATGGATTTTGAAAACCGTATTGTTTCTCCCGATTACAGTTATGAGGATACGGCCGAGTTATCGTTAAGACCGACAACCTTGTCTGAATATATCGGACAGGACAAGGTTAAGGAAAATCTTAATATTTACATTAAAGCCGCATTGCAGCGTAAGGAAGCGCTTGACCATGTACTTTTATACGGCCCTCCCGGTTTGGGTAAAACCACCCTTTCAGGTATTATTGCAAAAGAATTAGGGGTTAATTTGCGTGTAACCTCCGGCCCTGCTATTGAAAAACAGGGTGACTTGGTGGCAATTTTGACCTCTCTTAACGAGGGCGATGTATTATTTATTGATGAAATTCATCGTCTTTCCCGTAATGTTGAGGAAATTTTATACCCCGCAATGGAGGATTTTTCGCTTGATATTATTCTGGGTAAGGGTCCGTCTGCAAGGTCTATTCGACTTGATGTTCCGCATTTTACCCTTGTGGGTGCTACAACCCGTTCGGGACAGCTTACAGCGCCGCTTCGTGACCGTTTTGGCGTGCTTTTAAGACTTGAGCTTTATACACCCGAACAGTTGGCGCAAATTGTTACCCGTTCGGCAGGAATTTTGGGTATTAGTATCGACCACGACGGCGCACTGGAAATTGCTTCACGTTCACGTGGAACCCCTCGTATTGCTAACCGCCTTTTAAAGCGTGTGCGTGATATTGCACAGGTTCAGTATGATGGCGAAATTACCGAACAGGTTGCCCGTGAGGCACTTGCAAGGTTTGAAATTGACGAGTTAGGTCTTGATGATTTTGACCGCAAAATGCTTTCAACCATTATTACCGCTTACAGCGGCGGCCCTGTCGGACTTGATACCTTGGCAGCGGCAATGGGTGAGGAAGCGGTTACTATTGAGGATGTTTACGAGCCTTATTTAATGCAGATTGGATTTTTGACACGTACGGCACGTGGTAGATGTGTTACAAAGCTTGCGTATGACCATTTGGGCATACAGTTTAATGATAAAAACGCACAGCAATCAATTTTTTAAAGTGAGATTTTATGAGAACAGTAGAAGGATTTAAAGATTACGAGCTTATAGATGCTGATTCGGGCGAACGCCTTGAGCGTTGGGGAAATATAATTTTAATACGTCCCGACCCACAGGTTATTTGGTCGGGTAAAAGACAGGACAAGCGTTGGTATTCAGCTAATGCAATTTATCATCGTTCGCAAAGCGGCGGCGGTTATTGGGAAAGGCTCTCCCACGTGCCTGACGTTTGGGCAATTAAATATGATGACCTTACCTTTCGTTTAAAGCCTATGGGCTTTAAGCATACGGGTCTTTTTCCCGAACAGGCGGTAAACTGGCGCTTGGCTAAAGAGCTTATTGAAAAGGAAAACCGTGAAATTAAGGTTTTAAATCTTTTCGCTTACACAGGCGGCGCAACAATCGCTTGTCTTTCTGCGGGGGCAAGCGTTACTCACGTTGATGCTTCAAAGGGTATGGTGCAATGGGCAAAGGAAAATGCCGTGGCATCAGGACTGGAGGGTGGAAACGTTCGCTGGCTTGTGGATGACTGCCTTAAGTTTGTTAAGCGTGAAATCAGGCGTGGCAATAAATACGATGCTATTATTATGGACCCGCCGTCATACGGCCGTGGTCCTAACGGCGAGGTTTGGAAATTGGAACAACAGCTTACCGAATTATTACAGGAAACGGGCAAGCTTTTATCAGATGATGCGGTGTTCTTTTTCCTTAATTCCTATACCGCAGGTCTTTCGCCGACAATTTTAAATTATATGGTCAAAGAATACGTTGTGGGTGACCGTAAGGGTGAGGTTTTCACCGATGAAATTGGTTTGCCCGTTACCGCAAAGGGTATTAGTATGCCTTGCGGAAATACAACAGTCTGGATGAAAAAATGAGCAATATTATCGAAATTAAGAACGTAACCTATAACTACACTGAAGATGACATTGAGTATACTGCCGTTGATGATGTGTCCCTAAATATTGAAAAGGGAAGCTTTACGGTTATTTTGGGTCATAACGGTTCGGGTAAATCGACCTTGGCTAAAATGATGAACGGTCTTAATAAGCCGACTTCGGGTGAAATTTTAGTTGATGGTATGAGCACTGCAAATGAGGAAACCGAGCTTTTAATAAAGCGCAAGGTTGGTATGGTTTTTCAGAATCCTGATAATCAGCTGGTTGCTTCAATCGTTGAAGAGGACGTCGCTTTCGGACCCGAGAATTTGGGGCTTGAGCCGAAGGTTATACGTGAAAGGGTAGACGAGGCTTTAAAATCGGTTGGAATGTATGAATTTAAAGATTCCACACCGCATCATCTGTCGGGCGGGCAAAAGCAAAGAATTGCCATTGCAGGTATGATTGCAATGAAGCTCGAATGCTTAATTTTAGATGAGCCTACCGCAATGCTTGACCCAAAGGGCAGGGCAGAAATAGTGAATACCGTTTTACGTCTTAACAAGGAAAACGGTATGACGGTTGTGCTTATCACCCACTATATGGAAGAGGCCGAAAATGCCGACCGTGTGCTTGTTATGAATGACGGCAAATTCATTGCTGACGGCACACCCAAAGAAATTTTTAAAAACGTTGCACTTTTAAAATCTGTGGGGCTTGACGTACCGCAGACTACCGAGCTTTTATATGAACTCAATAACAATGGTATTAAGGTTCCTACCGACGTTTTATCTATCGAGGAAACCGCAAAGGTTATTGGGGCTTTTTTGGAGGAAAAATAACAAATTGTCAGTTTTAGAGGTTAAAGGATTAAGCCACACCTATGGCGGAAATACACCTTTTTACAGCGATGCAGTCAGTGACGTAAGCTTTACTGTCGAGCAGGGCGAAATGATTGGTATTATCGGTCATACAGGTTCGGGCAAATCCACACTTGTTCAGCACCTGAACGGTATTTTAAAGCCGACCTCGGGTGAAATATTTATTGACGGTGAAAATATTTGGGAAAGACCTAAGGAAATAAGAAAAATCCGTTCAAAGGTTGGTCTTGTTTTTCAGTATCCCGAATATCAGCTTTTCGAGGAAACGGTTTATGCCGATATCGCTTTCGGCCCTAAAAATATGGGGCTTTCGGGTGATGAGCTTAAAAAACGTGTACTTGATACCTGTCGTCTTATCGGTGTAAAGGATGAATATTTACAGAAGTCACCCTTTGATTTGTCGGGCGGTGAAAAGCGCCGTGTTGCCATTGCAGGCGTTATGGCAATGCGCCCGCAGATTATTGTTTTTGACGAGCCTACTGCAGGGCTTGACCCCAAGGGCAGACAGGATATTATTAAGATTATTAACGATTATCGTACTGCTACAAATGCTACGGTTATTATCATTTCACACAGTATGGAAGATATGGCGGTAATGGCTGACAAGCTTCTTGTTTTATCAAAGGGCGAGGTTGTTATGTTCTCTGAAACCGCAAATGTATTTTCACAGGGTGATAAACTACGCAGTATCGGTCTTAACGTGCCGATTGTGACCCGTGTGTTTGATGCTTTGCGTGAACAGGGTTATGACCTACCCAATGATGTTTTTACGGTTGACCGTGCGGTTGAGGTTTTAAAACAAATAAAGGCAGGTGACCGAAATGCTTAAGGATATTACCTTCGGTCAGTATTTTGATTCAAAGTCGGTTATTCACAAGGCCGACCCAAGGGTTAAAATCGTACTGCTGATTTTTATAATTGTATTCATTTTCCTTGCCAAGAATTTTTGGGGCTTAGGTCTTTCGGCGTTATTTATTTTAATAACAATGCTTGTTTCAAAAATTCCGCTTAAAATGTATTTTAAAAATCTAAAGGCAATTTTGCCGATTTTGATTTTCACAAGCGTTATCAACGTGTTTTATGGCGAGGGCGAGCCGCTTTTCACTATTTTCGGTAAGCTTGACGTTACGGTCGGTGGTCTTGAACGGGCAGGGTTTATGGCGCTTCGCATAATGCTTTTGATTATTGCAAGCTCTACCTTAACCTATGCAACAACACCAAATGATTTAACCGACGCTATTGAAAGTCTTTTATCACCTTTAAGGTTTATAGGTCTTAAAACGGCTGTGCATACCTTGGCCATGATGATGACCATTGCTTTAAGATTTATTCCGACCTTGGTGGAAGAGGCCGAAAAAATTATGAACGCTCAAAAGGCGAGAGGTGCCGACCTTGAAAGCGGCAATCTGAAAGAAAAAATCAAGGCACTTATTCCAATTTTAATTCCGCTTTTGTTTTCGGCGGTGCGCCGTGCGGCAGAGCTTGCAGATGCTATGGAATGCAGATGCTATAATTCGGGTGAAGGTAAAACCCGTATGAAGCAGTTAAAGTTACATTTTCGTGATTTTTCTATAACTCTTATAACTTTAATTTTTGGCACAGGGGTTATTTTGTTTAATATTTTTATGTAAATGGGGGCTTACCGTGAAACGTGTACTTTTAACAATTGAATATGACGGTACCGATTTTCACGGTTGGCAATTACAGCCTGATTTATTAACCGTGCAGGGCGTTTTAGAGGAGGCTCTTACCAAGCTTTTTTCAAAGCCAACCACAGTTATAGGCACCTCACGCACTGATGCGGGGGTTCACGCCAATGAATTTTGCTGTCATTTGGATTGTGATGATAACATACCCGACGTGGCTTTTTTGCGTGGTATTAATTCGCTATTGCCGCCAACGGTTGCTGTAAAGGCGTGTAAAACAGTACCCAACAATTTTCACGCAAGGTATGACGCAAAGGGGAAAACCTACGTTTACCACATTTACAACAGCAATAAAAAGGATGCCTTTAAAACCCGCTATGCTTGGCATATTGAAAGAAATTTGAATATTGAGAAAATGAACGAATTTTGTCAGATGATTGTCGGCACACATGATTTTGCGGCGTTTTGTTCAAGCGGTTCACCGGTTGAAACCACCGTTCGCACAATTAGTGAATGTTATGTTAAAAAGCAGGGCGAGGACGTAACCTTAACGGTAACGGCTGACGGTTTTCTGTATAATATGGTACGCATTATTGTCGGCACTGCGGTTTGGGTGTCTGACGGGCGGGTAAGTCTTTGCGATATACCAAAAATTTTGCAAACCGGCAATCGTGAGGGCGCAGGTATGACCGCTCCCGCACAAGGTTTGTTTTTAGAAAAAGTTTTATATTAAGGTGATAAAATGCCTGATTACAAGCGTAAAAAAAGAAGACACTTTTCTGCAAAGCCCAAGACCGACCGGTCAAAATTTGCTGAAAAGCGTGAAAAGAAAAACAAAATAAGATTTGATGATGGCACCGATACCCCAAAAAGAAAGCGTTCGCTTACTGTTTTAAAGGGTAATAAGGAAGAATTAAGAAAACGTTGGCAACGTGGTTTGGTTATTGCTTTGGTGATTATTTTAACTGTGGTGATTTGTGAAATTACAATTCCTGCAGGCATTCCCGAAACAATTTCAACCCTCGTGGCATCGTTTGGCAGCGGTAATTATCCGATTGAATTTGATTCCTCAAACACCCAAAATACGGTATCAAAAGGTGGATTTTATTACGTACTTACCGATGGCGAGATTATGGCGGTAACTTCGGGCGGAAAGGTTATTTTTTCACATAATCACGGCTTTGAAAACCCCGTTATCAAAACCTCAAAGACACGTGCTCTGCTTTTTAATCAGGGCGGAAATGACGTGATTATTTTTAACCTTAACAAGGTTTGCTCTACCATTACTACCGAAAAGGAAATTATAAACGCCGCTATTGGTGAGGATGGGAGCTATGCAATTATAACCGGTGCCGACAGCTACGTTGCGGCGGTTAACGTTTATACTAAACGTGACAAGCTTATTTATCAGTGGTATTCATCAAGCGATATGGTGAATAACGTTGCTATTGCACCAAGCGGTAAAAAAATAGCTGTTTCCACGCTTGCGACAAACGTTAGCGGCTTTAATTCAAAGCTTATGATTTTGAATTTTAAATCTGCAAATCCCGAATTTACTAAAGATTATGACGGTGAAATAATTTACGATTTATCTGCCGCTTCTTTACGTGGCGTAGCAGTTGCTACTGCTAACACTTATGATTTTATTCGTTGGCACAAATATGAATCAAAGGAATACGAAAACGAATATAATTTACAGATGCTGCGTGAAAGCAGTAAGGGCGCATTGCTTGTGTATAATCGTGAAAACGATAAAACCGATAACCGAATTGTGATAATTTCGAAAAAAGGTGAAGTGAAGCATCAGCTTCGTTTTAACGGAATTATTACCGACGTTGCCTATAAAAACAACCATATTTATTGTATTTCGGACACTAAGGCATATATTTTAGATATGGAGGGTAAGGTTATCCGTACGGCTGATTGCGGTTTTGGTGTTGTGCGTTTTTCTGTGGTTTCACAAAACGAAATTGCAGTGGTTACCGACAATGCGATTAACGTAATAAAATTTGAATAGAGGGTTGCCTTATGACGCTTGAATCTTTATTAATTGATTTGATTTTAGCGGTTATAATCGGTTTGGCGGTGTATTTTTCGGCACGGCGTGGTTTTGTACGAACCTTTATTGAAGCGGCAGGTTTTGTTGCTGCGGCGGTTTTAGCGTTTACAATTTGTACACCACTTGCAAGTGCCACCTATGATAAAATAATTGAGCCTCCGCTTTTGGCGGCTGCGGGTGAGGAGGTACATTCCTCACTTGATGATGCAATAAACAATGCATGGGATAAGCTGCCAGATTTTATCGAGAATTATGCCCAAACACAAGGTATTGTTCCAAGTGAGGTTTTAGGTGAGAGCACCTCTATTGAAAGCAGTGCTCACAAAATAGTTTCCGAACTTTCACAAAACACTATAAAACCAATAGCTGTCAGACTTATTTCGGTAGTTTATTCCCTAGTAACGCTTACGGTTTTGCTAGTTGTGGTTAAATTTTTAGCCGCATCGCTTAATAAAGTGTTTTCCTTTAGCTTGGTAGGAAAGCTTAACACAGTACTCGGCGGTGTATGCGGGCTTGTAAAAGGGCTTGCCTTTGCATTTGCCCTGTGTTTACTTATCTATACAATAATTTCATTTACCCAAAACGGTATATGGATTTTTAATACGCAAAATATTGATAAAACATTTATCTTTAAATATTTAATCAGTTTAATTAAAATTTAGGAGATCTTAAACCAATGAAACTTTGTTCCAAATGTAAAAAACGTCCTGCTGTTGTATTCGTTTCGGATATGTCTAATCCGAGCGCTGAACCCAACGGTTTATGTCTTGTTTGCGCTAAAGAGCTTGGCATAAAGCCTGTTGAGGATATGCTCAAAAAAATGAATATATCCGATGAGGATATTGAGCAGATGAGCGATCAGTTTATGGATATTATGGCGCTTAACGAAGATGGCGAGGATATCGACGACGCTGACCTTAACGATGAAACCTTTGATATGGGCAGAGCACCCGCAATGCCGAATATGTCAATTTTTAATAAGCTTTTCGGTATGGGCGGTGACAGTAAGGAAGATGCCTCAAGTGGTGAAAAAGCACCTGAAAAGGATAAAAAGGATAAATCTAAAAAGAAGCGTAACCGCTTCCTTGAACAGTATTGCACAAACCTTACCGATAAGGCTAAAAACGGTGAAATCGACGTTATAATCGGCAGGGATAAGGAGCTTTACCGCACAATTCAAATTTTATCCCGCCGTTCTAAAAATAACCCTTGCCTCATTGGTGAGCCGGGTGTTGGTAAAACCGCTATTGCTGAAGGCTTGGCACTTCAAATTGCCAGAGGCGAAGCTCCTGCACGTCTTTTGGATAAGCAAATTCATTTACTTGATTTAACGGGACTTGTTGCCGGAACACAGTTCAGAGGTCAATTTGAAAGCCGTGTTAAGGGTCTTATCAGCGAGGTTAAGGAAGCAGGCAATATAATTTTATTTATTGATGAAATTCATAATCTTGTGGGTGCGGGGGATTCCTCAGAAGGTTCAATGAACGCCGCTAATATTTTAAAGCCTGCGCTTTCCCGTGGCGAAATTCAGGTTATTGGTGCAACAACCTTTAAGGAATACCGTAAATATATTGAAAAGGATGCCGCACTTGAACGCCGCTTCCAGCCGGTTACTATTGAGGAACCCTCATTGGCTGAAAGTGAAAACATTTTAATGGGTGTCAAGGGCTATTACGAAGGCTTCCATAACGTTACTATCCCTGACCATATCGTTAAAAAGGCGGTTATTTTGTCTGAACGATATGTAACCGACCGCTATTTGCCTGATAAGGCCATTGACCTTTTAGACGAAGCCTGTGCTTGCGCAAGCCTTGCAAATACTGCAGTTGATGAGCTTTATAAGGTTAATAAAAAGGTTGCGGAATATTCTATTAAGCTTGAAGAGCTTGAAGCAGAAGTAGAAAACCCCGATTATGAAAAGCAAGCAATGGTTAAGGCTGACCTTGAAAAGTATAAAAAACAAGCTAATGAGCTTTGCGAAAGCACCGTTTCAACCGTTGTTACCGATATGGATATCGCCAAGGTTATTGAACTTTGGACCGGTATTCCCGCAACCAAGGTACAGGAAAGCGATTTTGAAAAGCTAGCCCTTTTGGAAAGCAAGCTTAATGAAAAAATTATCGGTCAAGGTGAGGCCACACGCTTGGTTGCAAGTGCTGTAAAGCGTGCAAGGGTGCGTACAAATAATTTGCACCGTCCTGCATCGTTCATTTTTGTGGGTCCGACAGGCGTTGGTAAAACCGAGCTTGTAAAGGTGTTATCGCAACAGCTTTTTGACACACCCGAAACACTTATACGTCTTGATATGTCGGAATTTATGGAAAAGCATTCTGTATCACGCATTATTGGTGCGCCTCCAGGATATGTTGGCTATGATGAGGCCGGTCAGCTTACAGAAAAGGTAAGAAGAAAACCGTATTCGGTAATTCTTTTTGATGAAATCGAAAAAGCTCATCCCGACGTTTTGAATATCCTTTTGCAAATCCTTGACGACGGCACAGTTACCGACGCACAGGGCAGAAAGGTTAATTTTGAAAACACCGTTGTTGTTATGACTTCGAATGCCGGCAGTGACCGCAGCGAAAATCTTTTAGGCTTTGGCAAAACACAGGCCGAGGGCTCAAAGGAAAAGGCGCTTAAAGCACTTGAAGGCTTCTTAAGACCTGAATTTATTGCCCGTGTGGATGAAATTGTGGTATTCTCACCATTATCACAGGAAACACTTGAAAAGATTGCATCTCTTATGTTAGATGAATTTGCGGATTCGCTTAAAGAAAAGCTCATTACTTTAAAGTATGATAAAAAGGTTTGCGAATATCTTGCAAATAAGTGCGACGGAATTAAAAAGGGCGCACGTGAGCTTCGCAATCTTATCCGCCGTGAAATCGAAGCACAGGTTGTTGATTTGATTATCGAAAAGGGCGAGGGCAATATTTCTGCGATTAATGTAACAGCAGATAATGAAATTAAAATTGATGTGATATAAAATAACCCCGTGACAGTTTTCTGTCACGGGGTTGTTACTATTTCAAATTATAATTTATCTACAAATTTGAATTTTAACCTTTTCACATTTCAAAACATATAATGTGTTGTGTTTATTGTTTGATTAAATTTTATAAAATCAGGCAAGAATATAATCGGAGTGTGAAAATGTTATGAATATCAAACGTGGAGAAATTTATTACGCCGATTTAAGTCCTGTTATAGGTTCAGAACAGGGTGGAATTCGCCCTGTGCTTATAATACAAAATGACGTGGGCAACAAATACAGCCCAACGGTTATTGCGGCGGCAATTACAAGTCAGCGTGACAAAACCAAGCTGCCAACACATATTACTGTAGATGCGGTGGGCTGCGGTCTTGCCAAGGATTCAATAGTTTTACTCGAGCAGGTACGCACTATTGATAAAAAACGCCTTAAGGAAAAAATGGGCTGCTTGGACGTTAATGCAATGCACCGTGTGGACAAGGCATTAAGTGTAAGCTTTGGATTGGATATAGCAGCAACGGGCTTTACTACATAAGTAAAGCCCGTTGATTTTATATTGTTATAGTTTCGCCGGATTTGATGGTATAGGTTTTGCCATCAATATTAATCCAAATCTGTTTTAATGTTGGGTTGTAAATTTTACTGCCGTCTGCACTGTATATCAGCGAATTATATGCTGTTACATAATCGTAAATTTCAATGTTCGTGGCGTACCAAATATCATTTTTACCGCTCAGCTTTTGGCATATTTCTTCAATACGCTCCCAGTTGTTTTTTTCGCTGAATTCAAAAGAATGTCCCCACAAATAAAATAGCTTTGGGTCACGCCTTGCGGGATAATGGTGTTCCTTTAATTCAACAAATTCATCAATGAGTCCCATTAATTCTGGGGCATCATGGTGGGCGGTAGGCATCCATCTATACCAGTTTTGCGGTAAGCTAAAGCTGCTATTTATTTCCCCTAAAGTGCGTGCATAAACAATATCAAGCTCTTTAAGATAATTTTCAATACCATCAAGTGTTGCGCCGTTATTAAGATTGCGAATTCCCGAATCGGGATAAGCAAGACCACGAACAATGGTGCCAAAGGCTTTTTCAAGACCAAGGCGGCAGTTTAGCACGTCTTGTATGCCTTCTATTGCCCGAAGATTGCCATTAGCTCGGTGCTCTGCACCGTGGGTGGCAATTTCGTGACCGGCATCAATAATGTATTTTTGAATTTCTTCCTTCATTAAATGCCAATCGTTTGTATTTTTGCCAAACCAACTGCTATTAAGGTTAAAGGTGGCCTTTAAGCCGTATTTATTAAAAATTTCACTCAGACGTATGTCGTCACGACAACCGTCATCATAGCTGAAGGTTACTGCTTTTAGCTTGCCTTCGGGAAAGCGTAAAAAATGGTATCTCATAAATTTCTCCTTTTTACCTTTACAAGTGGAAAATATTTAAAATGATTTCATAATAATTATACCACCCTTAAATAGAAATTCAACACCATTTTTAAAAATGCAAGCAAATTTTGTCGATGGGAAAAATATTTTAATCGTTTATATAAACTGCATAACGGAAATAATCCTTAATGGAGGTGCTGTTATGTATAATAAGGTTTCAATTTGTGGGGTGGACACTTCAAAATTGCCGGTGCTTCGTGAGGCACAAAATGAGCAGCTTTTAAAGCGAACAAGGGCAGGGGACAATAACGCACGAGATGAGCTTATAAACGGCAATTTGAGGTTGGTTTTAAGCGTTATTCAACGCTTTACAAACCGTGGTGAAAATCTTGATGATTTGTTTCAGGTTGGGTGTATCGGTTTAATTAAATCCATTGATAATTTTGACGTTACTCAAAATGTTCGCTTTTCAACCTATGCCGTACCAATGGTTATAGAGTGTCGAAATCCAAGAAAGGATTTTGAATGCTATGACCAGAAAAACCGCATTACTACAGGCAATTTCACAACTCTCAGTGGACCAAAAGAATACGGAGATTTGTGAGAAACTTAGCGACATTTTAGAAGATATGCCGCTGACGAACTGGACTGACAAGGCGATTCGTGACAGAATTGAGCAGTTCAAAGAGGATGAGGGGCGCTATCCTACAACTACTGATTTTAAGAAGAAAGGTATGCCGCCGCACCCCGTTTTTAAACACAGGTACAAGGTGAACTTGTCCCAGTGGCTACAGGAAAATTATCCCGTACCCAAAATTACATATGCAGAACGTAAGGAAAAACATACCCAAGCGTTTAAGGAAGAATATCTTAGGATTTGTCCCAAAAGCAGTGATGACTTTGACCATCGTAGGCAAAGTGGTGTAATTAGTTGGCGTGGTTTAGCACCTTACTACAATGTTTCTAGTTGGCACAAATTGCTTCACGCACTTGATCTCCCCGTGCCTAAACCAAACCCCAAGGAGCGTGTAAAGCAAAAGTTTAAAATGAGAGTTACAACAGATCTTGACTTTGAGGCAATGGTAACTCCGAAATGGAGGTACTATAAATGAAAAAGTCTCGTGTAATTCTATTTATTGTTGCTTTGGTATACAACATTGTGTTAGGTATTTGGCTTAGGAATTTTCTTTGCCTATCTCCCACGCTGCAAGTTTTTTATCTGATTTCGTTATTGCCTACATTTTTCTTGTTGTTTGAAATTAAATCAAAAGCAATGCGTTCTGTTGTATTTGTATTACTTGCACTTATTTTTTTGATGAATTTCGCTTATGCTGTATACTGTCGTAGAGTGTTTCCGTTTTTAGTAATTTTCTCTATTGCTATTGTCGTTATATATTTTACGGCTTTTGCCGGTAGTACACGTAAGGACAATCTGCTGACGAAAATCTTTGTTTCTATACTATCGGCATTTATGGTTGTTTTGCTTTTCACTGCATATATTTTCGTCTATAAACAAGATGATGTTTCGCTTACCAACGGGTTGTCAACATTGTGGGACACAAAAACATTAGAGCTTGCTGACGAAATTTGTACTGATTGTAATAATGACTCCGAAAAGGTCGATGAAATTTACAATTGGATAACAACCAATTTCGAATATGACTACGGTTACAATCCGGTTGTGCAATACTTTAGTGTGCATCGAACGCTTGATTCACGAACAGGTATCTGTTATGATTTTTCACACTTATTCGCAGCGCTTTGTAGAAGTCAAAATATTCCTTGTTATGTTGTTGATGGAGCACCATATGATTCAAAAATGGATTGTCACACCTGGAACCGCGTTTTCTTTGATGGTAGTTGGTGGGAAGTGGATATTACACTCGATATCATTCAAACTCAAAATCAAAAGAAAACCTATGGATTTGACAGTATACCGAATGCCTATTCACGAGACAGAGTATATCGTATAACTAAAATATATTGATCCAATTTATAGTTAAAGGACGGTAGCACTATAACGTGTTACCGTCCTCAAGTATTTTATTTATCGTTTAAGCGTTCAGCTAAATTAATAAGTACATTTAAATTATCTTCGGACATATTGCGGGTCAGCTCATATAATTTTTGAACTAGTTGCGGTTCTCCTAGACTATCATCAAAAAACTCTCTGGGAGTAACACCAAGATATTCACATATATAAAGGAACTCACCCATCGAAGGCATAGATTTTCCAGAAGAAATACTCTGTATATAACTTTTGCTGTGACCCAAATCTGTACTCATTCTATATTCCGAAACATTTTTCTTAGTTCTTAATATCGAAATCCGATCACTTATAAACCTTGTATCCATTGTAAACACCTCGCTTATGATTATTTTATAATAATTTAAGCGGTAATATTCACGATGAAACTACCGATTATAGTTGATTATTACCGATTATGGCGGTATAATATAATTAATATTAAAACTATAATCAGTAATCGGTGGTAAAAATGTATCATTTATTAGACATTTATACTGTTGCTTTTTTCGGTCACAGGTATATAGATAACCTGTTAAAAGTTGAGGATTTGCTTGAAGAACATATAAGAAGGGTCATTGATGAAAAAGAGTATGTGGATTTTGTTGTAGGTCGAAACGGTGATTTTGATAGCTGTGTCTCTTCTACTGTTCTTCGAGTGCGAAAAAATCACAGAGATGATAATAGTGCACTTGTATTAGTTCTTCCATACCCAACAGCAGAGTACATAAATAACGAAGAGTCCTTTCACAATTATTATACAGATGTAGAAATCTCATGTGCCGCTTCTAAGGCACATCCTAAGTCGGCTTTTCAAATACGAAATCAAGAAATGGTTGACAGAGCTGATCTTATTATTTGCTATGTTGAAACAAAAGAAGGAGGAGCATGGCAGACAATAAAATATGCAATGAAACAAGGTAAAAATATAATAAATCTCGCTGATGAAATATTCTTGTAAAAGTGAAAGCCTATAACTTGCCCAAGTTATAGGCTTTCGTTATATGGGTATCTTTATTATTTCAAACAAGTGAATATTATTGTATTTGCAATAATAAGGTGATATAATAAATAGGCATAAGGATAAACTGGAGGATAAATTATGGCTATTAGTTATAAAAGACTTTGGAAATTACTTATTGATCGTGAAATGAAAAAGAAGGATTTAATGGACAGTGCGGGTATTAGCTGGTCTACCATTACCAAAATGGGACACGATGAGCATGTTAGTTCGGATATTCTCGTTAAGATATGTTCAGCACTGAAATGTGAGTTTGATGATATTATGGAGATTGTGCCGGAGAAAGAGGCAGCAAGGTAGCTTGGGGGCGAGAATATGGAAGAAAGACAATTTATTGCTGCAATGGAACACATTGTAGCAGCATTAAAAGAGCGAGGCTACGATCCGTATGCACAACTCACCGGTTATGTCACGGAAAATGAGCCTACATATATTACAAGCCATAAGGGAGCACGACAACTCATCATTACACTCGACAGAGGAAAAGTGAAAGAATACGTGGAGAAGATGATAAAATGAATCCTTCAACATACATACCGATAATTTTCTTATTGATTATTATATTTGTTATGTTGCGTAATCGTAAGGCAGTTGTCGCAAGAAAAATAATTAAAAAAAGAAAAATGGAGGGCAATACCAATATGAAAGAACTTGCAAAGAGATTTATTGATAAAGAGTGTTTAATCACTGCATTTGATAGCAACCATCAGTTTGAGGGTGTTATCAAGGAGGTAAGTGATAACGCTATTCTTGTTGAGAAAAAAGAATCTGTTGAAGCAATCAATCTTGATTTTGTTATTCGAATTAGAGAATACCCGAGAAATAAGAAAGGAAAGAAAAAGTCTGTAGTCTTAGATTAAGAAAAGAAGGTCAAAAACGCTATGAAAAAAGCAAAGATAATAAACTCAATAAAAGATTTCTTGATTATAACGTTCGGTGCTGTATTGGCGGCTGCGGCAATCTATTTCTTTATGCTGCCAAGCCATGTAGCCGTAGGTAGTGCATCGGCTCTTGCTATGGTGCTCGGGAACTTTATTCCTCTGCCGGTGTCGATGATTACGTTGGCAATAAACGTTTTTCTCTTGATTATGGGTTGCATTTTAATCGGACCTGAATTTGGAGCAAAAACCGTTTATACATCCATTATGGTCCCGGTGTCAATGGGTGTGTTTGAGATCATTTTCCCGAATTTCCAATCCCTCACGCAGGATCCGTTGATTGATGTTCTTTGTTACATATTAGTTGTCGGTATGGCAATGGCTATTCTGTTTTCGAGAAATGCTTCTTCCGGCGGTCTTGATATTGTTGCAAAAATAATGAACAAGTATTTGAAGATGGATTTGGGACGTGCAGGTGCAATTGCCGGTATAGCTGTGGCTTTGGCAGCAGCCTTTTGTTATGATACCAAAACCGTAGTGCTTAGTGTTCTCGGTACCTATTTCGGCGGCATAATCGTTGACCACTTCATTTTCGGTTTGAATATCAAGTGACGTGTATGTGTTATTTCGCCTAAGCTTGACGAGATAACTGATTTTGTGCTTCACGAGCTTCATAGCGGTGCAACGATCAACGAAATTACTGGAGCATATGATATGACTCAGAAAAAGGAAATTATTACAATCGTAGATAAGCATGAATACAGAAAACTTATGGACTACGTAAAAAAGGTTGACCCGAAGGCTTTTGTTACGGTATACGCCGTAAATGAGATACGTTATCAGCCGAAAATATAGTACGGAACCGAGGTAGGAGAGACGATGATTTTTGAAAAACAGGTTGTGAATACATTTAAGGGTATGATGCATACCCGTTTCGATGATAATGGGACAGCATTTTATTTTTCTGCGTCTGATTTTAACGGGATGATTTCAGAACCCTTCTCTTTCAAAGCTTCGGCGGGTCATATGCTACAAGGGTATCTGTATCATTATGAAAATCCGATAGAAAACAGATTGGTTATTTTTGACCACGGATTTGGCGGTGGTCACAGAGCTTATATGAAGGAAATAGAACTCCTTTGCCGTCATGGATATCTTGTGCTCGCATACGACCATACCGGTTGTATGGAGTCGGGAGGAGAGTCGCCCAATGGCATGTCACAGTCTCTCTGCGATTTGAACGACTGCATCGAAAATGTCAAGAAGGACAAGCGGTTTGCAGAATTTGATATTTCGGTAATGGGACACAGCTGGGGAGGATTTTCTACACTGAACATATGCGCTCTACGTCCTGAGATTTCTCACGTCGTAGTTCTTTCGGGATTTGTTTCTGTAGAACTTCTTGTTAATGATTTTTTTGCCGGAGTGTTAAAGGGATATCGTAAGGCCATTATGAACCTTGAAAGAAACGCAAACCCCTATTTTATAAAATTCAATGCAGTAGAGTCCTTGCAAAAAGCAACTGCGAAAGTGTTGCTTATTTATTCGGATAACGACCAGATGGTACGCAAATCTCAGTATGACGTACTGAAAGCGGGTCTTGCCGGAAAACATAACGTTTCTTTTATGCTTGAACATAACAAAAGCCACAATCCGAACTATACGGAGGATGCTGTGCGGTATCTGGGTGAATACCTTGCGGCCAAAACAAAGCTAACAAAACAGAAAAAGCTTGTTACCGAACGGCAGAAAAAAGAATTCCTTGCGGGTTTCGATTGGGACATAATGACCGCCCAGGATGAACGGGTATGGCAGGCAATATTTAATTGTTTAGATAACTAAACTTACAAATGCAGAAAAGATGAGGGGATTATGGAGAATGGACAGAAAGAGGTCTTCGTTTGTTGGTTGGACGAAGACAAAAAAATCCTTTCCTTTCATTTCGTAGAAGGATTTGAGAGAAAGGAATTCAATAAAAAATCCGATTTTCAGGATTTTATGATGCTCTCGGTATCCCGTGGATTTCGGGTGCAGTGATAAAATCTTGAAGAATACATATAAACGAAGAGAGCGTGTGAAATGGATTCAAAGGATTTAAACCAGATAGAGTGGGAAAAACTAACACCACAGGAAAAGAAAAAACAATTATTCTTAAAGCAGAAAAAACTGCTTGAAACCTTTTTGGAACGAAACGCTATCTCTAAGGCTCAGTATGAGAAAAGTCTTGGAGATCTTCGTGATAAGATGGGTATGCACGGTATTAACTAAACGAACGGAGGTGTAGAACGATGGAAAAACAGAAAACGTATATTGCGATAGATCTTAAGTCGTTCTATGCTTCTGTGGAATGTGTGGAACGTGGCCTTGATCCACTGACAACCAACTTGCTTGTTGCAGATGTATCCAAGACCGAGAAAACCATATGTCTTGCCGTTACACCCAGTCTGAAGGCGCACGGTATTTCCGGACGTGCGAGATTGTTTGAAGCGGTTCAGCAGGTCAATATCGTAAATGCCCAAAGAAAAGCAAGGTTGCGCGGTAAGGAGTTTACAGGCTCGTCCTATGACGATACAGAACTGCAAAAGAACCCTTCCCTTGCGGTAGACTATATTGCAGCTCCGCCCAGAATGGCATTGTACCGTGAGATTAGTGCCAAAATTGTTGCAATATATCTTAAATACGTTTCGATAGACGATTTATACCCATATAGCATCGATGAGGTTTTTATTGACGCCACGCATTATCTGGATACCTATAGGATGAATGCTCACGATTTTGCTGCCATGCTCATCAAGGACGTGCTGAATACCTACGGTGTAACCGCAACGGCGGGAATTGCCGAGAATATGTATTTGTGCAAGGTTGCTCTTGATATTACAGCAAAGCATATTCCTCCCGATAAGGATGGAGTCAGAATTGCGCAACTGGATATGATGACATACCGCAGAACGTTATGGACGCATAAAGATTTAACAGACTTTTGGATGGTCGGAAGCGCAACAGCAAGACGACTGAACAAGCTCGGCCTATATACAATGGGGGACGTAGCTTGGTGCTCTATTCACAACGAGGATCGGTTATATAAAGAGTTCGGTAAAAATGCCGTGTATCTTATCGACCAAGCGTGGGGGAGAGAGCCGGTAGACATCCCCACCATCAAGAAATATCAGCCTGAATCCACAAGTACGAGCTCGGGGCAGGTTTTAACACGTCCCTACACCTACGACGAAACACGAATCATTATTATGGAAATGGTGGATAAGCTGGTTCTTGAATTGTTTGATAAAGGTATGACTACCGATCAAATTGTATTGGACGTTGGATATGATATTGAAAATCTAACTGATCCTAAGCGCAGAGCCGAATATAAGGGTGAGATTGTCAGGGACCGTTACGGAAGAGAGATTTCTAAACACGCCGGCAGTCGAATCAGCTTAGGGAAACACACTTCTTCTACCAAACTCATTACTGCAAAGACCTTGGAACTGTTTGAGCGTATTGTGGACAAAAAGTTGTTGACCCGACGGCTGACAATTACAGCAAACCATTTGCTCTCCGTTGAGGAAGCAAAGACATCTGAGGTTGCAGAGCAGTTAACGCTTTTTGATACGGCAGAAGATGTTGCTAAAAAGGAAGCTGACGAAGACCGCGAGAAGAGCATGCAAAGAGCAAAGTTGGATATTAAGACACGCTTTGGTCCCAATGCTGTTATGAAGGGCACGAGTTACCAAGATGCTGTAACAGGTTTGGAACGCAATATGTCCATCGGTGGACATAAAGGGTAGAGGTCGATAAACTTAAATTTGGTGAGGGAGGACGAATTATGTATAACTCCATAAAATCAAGCGAAGATATTCAGTGCTTTCATGAGAAAGTCAACTCACTACACGATGGGTATATCATTGGAGTCCAGTATGTAAATAATGGAATATCAAAGATAGAGTACGGACATTCTTTTAATCCTGAGCAAACAAAGTTAGTTGTTAAAATACTTGTCACCAGTATTTGGGATGCTGTTGTAGAATTGGAATTCGAGAACCTTTTAGAGTGGCAAATAAAAGAATATCAATGGGATATGACAGATACTACTGTTATGTTTGATGACCATAATTGGATTATTTGGTCGGATGATGTTTATATCAATATGGAGGAGCTAAAAAAAGGTTCGTATGCAATTGCCAAATCTATGAGATGGAGAATTATAGAATAGAAATTGACTTCGTAGAGATTAGTGAAATAAGAATTTGTAAGGTATTGCTTTTATATTCTCTTGAAAGGAGTTATGTTATGAAAAAAACAATCTTATGGATTATTACTATTTGCTTGGTTATAAGTCTGATGCCTATGTCGGCATTTGCTGTAACGGAGCATACTCATTCCTGGTCCGATACTTGGACAGCCAACGATACACATCATTGGCACACTTGTGCTAATGATAATTGCAACATTACCTCCGAGTCAGAGTGTAGTGGATACGGAGCACATGACTTTAGCCAGTATCCGTATCGCTGCATCGTGTGCGAATTCAGTACGTATCATGAGCATTACGGTGGAAATGCAACGTGCCAATACAATGCTATCTGCGAAGGTTGTGGAACAACATACGGCAATACAAACCCCAAAAATCACCAAAGCCCGGAGGGATATGGCGAGAAGATAGATGCTACCAGTCACAGGATCAAGTGCTGGTGCGGTCATATTTTTGTTGCTTCTGAACCCCATAATTTTACACCCTGGAGTAAAAAC
>JAFQCU010000033.1 GCA_017416285.1 Clostridia bacterium
CAGTAGGAAATTGGACAATAACAAGTGAGAACTTTGTAGAGAAGTCAGATAGCGTAGGAACATACTATCAAGTAGATTTCGCAGGACTCAACCCCAATCATATGAAAGAAATCATATATACAACATTGTATGTAGATGGTGTAGAAGCATCAAATACAATTACATATAGTATTGAATCGTATGTAGCACGTTATAGTGGTTCTAACACAGCACTTCGTGAAATGATTCAGGCAATGATGCAATATGGCGAATCTGCAATTGAATATGTTGCAGAACAAAACAAATAATTGCTAACTAAAAAACGCACCCGAAAGGGTGCGTTTTTGGTTTATTATATTAAAATCAATAATTTTCAGCGTGAACTTCGAAATATGCTTTGGGGTGTGCACAGGTGGGGCAAATTTCGGGTGCCTTTGTGCCAACAACCAAATGACCGCAGTTGCGACATTCCCAAACCTTAACCTCGCTCTTTTCAAAAACGGCAGCGGTTTCAACATTCTTTAAAAGTGCACGATAACGTTCTTCATGATGCTTTTCAATAGCAGCAACAAGGCGGAACTTATGAGCAAGCTCATGGAAGCCTTCCTCGTCAGCGGTTTTTGCAAAGCCTTCGTACATATCGGTCCATTCGTAATTTTCACCGTCTGCAGCGTCTGCTAAATTTTCAGCAGTGTCGCCAATGCCGTTAAGCTCCTTAAACCACATTTTTGCGTGTTCTTTTTCGTTGTCAGCAGTTTTAAGGAAAAGTGCTGCGATTTGTTCAAAGCCTTCTTTTTTAGCCTTTGAAGCAAAGTATGTATATTTATTTCTTGCCTGAGATTCGCCGGCAAAAGCGGCTTCAAGATTTTTTTCAGTTTGAGTACCTGCGTATTTTGACATAATGGAATACCTCCTTAAATTTATATTAATATAATATCATAATGTATTCAAAAAAACAAGAGATACCGCAATATTTTTACGGTATCTCTTTTGCCCCTAAACGCATTATTCCGAGGGCAGGTTATTTGAAAAAGTCCATAACAGAAATTGGCTTATCATTTTTAGTTGCTTCTAAATGCAAATGTGACTGGTCGCTTGATTCATTCGGTATTGTTCCAACCTTACCAATTAAATCACCGCTTTTAACCTTATCTCCCGCTTTTACCTTTGCATCCTTTACACAAGCATATTTAACAATTAATCCGTCACCGTGGTCTATTGTAATAACATTGCCAAGGGTTATGCTCTCTTCAACCGATAACACCTTTCCGTCGGTCAGCGAGCTTACGAAGGTGTCCTCCTTACAAGCAATATCAACCGCAGGGTGTAACCGCATATCACCAAAGGTTTGTGAAAACTGAAGCGTATCAAGGCTAAAATCCTTCAAAACGTCGCCATTTACAGGCATTGTATAGCTCTTTGTATAAGGCTCATTGCTTACGGTGTCATCCGTGGGGGTTGATGGCATTATATCGGACACAAAATCCTTTGGATTTTCAGGTGTACTATCATTATATGAAGAATCATTGCTGTTATATTCCTGCGAATTATCTTTGTTAGTATTTGGCATTTCGCTCATTGAAGTATCAGGGTCGGTAGTATTATCGTTCATCCTTGAAAGCCCAATCCACGCAATTACAGCAATAAGAATTAAAGCCACAACAATAATTATATAAAAAACATAATTCCCCTTTTTATTTGAGGAATACGGCGTATAGTTCATTTTTATCCTTCCTTTCAAAAATATTATTGCCAAAATATCATTTTAATATTCTTTCAAAAAATTAAAAATTTGTTCATATTGTATTAAAATTTATACCTTATAGTATACTTGTACCAAGAAGGAAGCCGCAACCTTCAAGGTATGGCTTTTTCGTTTGAAAAAGTCCTCTCCTCAAACCCCTTAAAAGAAAAAGAACCGTAGAAAACCTACGGTTCTTTTTCTTTATTAATTTTTAAATTTTTAATTATAATTTCAAAACGGTCAGCGCTGTCACAGATTTTAAGCGGTAATCCCGCTTCGGAAATATACATTTTATATTCCCCGCCATCACACGCACCCTTTGTGAAAAAGCGATTGTCATTTTTAAAAACGGGCTGTTGCTCGGTTTTAAATACTGAATAAATAAAACCCGTAGCCGCTGTTTTATAGCTGTCATCCGCCTCCATTTTTATGCCGTCATATTCTGCTGTGGTCTTTCCGTTCTCAATACAAAAATTCAGTCCCCGAAGCTCCTCAGGGTGGAGCATTGAAACGGTCATATCGCCGTCGTTTTTTATATCCACCGCCATTTCATAATACTCATTGTAATACGTCATTTCAGCAGTAAAGGATATATTACGTGTAATCGGCTTTACGTTGGTTTTTTGTGTGCAGCCTACCAAAAGCATAATAAAAGTTAAGCATAAAAATTTTTTCAAAGTGCACCGCCCCTTTTTAAAGGGCTTCAATCATATCACTGGGCAATAGCCCTGCCTCACCCGTTGTTTTTACGGCCTCGTCAGCAGAAAAACTATGTAGATACACCGCCGTTTTCGCAGCCTCGGCCGGTCTCAAGCCCTGTGCCAAAAGTGAAACCATTATACCGCTTAAAACGTCGCCGCTACCACCTGTTGCCATACCGCTATTGCCAAACGTATTAATATATACCTTTCCCGTCGGCTCTGCAACCAAAGTATTAGCGCCTTTAAGCACCAAAACACAGTTATATGTCTTTGAAAAATTAATTGCGGTTTTTATGCGGTTTTGCTCTACGGTTTTAACGTCAGTTTTTAAAAGCCGTGCCATTTCTGCCGGATGCGGAGTTAATATAACTGAAGCATTAGCCTTTTTTAATAAATCTATGCGTTTAGCTAGTGCATTTATGCCATCGGCATCAATAACCATAGGGCTTTTGCAATTTTTTATAAGTTTACTTAAAAGCCTTAAAGTATGCTTAGAATTTGAAAGTCCACATCCAAAAAGCACCGCATCGGTTTTTAAAAGCGCAGTCTTTATATTTATGAAAGATGATAAACTGCCCTTTAAGGTTTCAGCCATAGGTAAACAGACCGCTTCCGGTACGGCAGTAGTCAAAATTGGATAAATAGATTTTGGAACAAGGCATTTTGCAATGCCAACTCCACTTTTCAGGCAAGCCCTAGTTGCTAAAATTGCGGCGCCCGCCATGCCATAGCTGCCACAAATAAGCAAAGCCGTACCAAAAGTGCCTTTGTGTGAATTTTGAGGCCTTTCTGGCAAAGTCGCAGGCTTAAGCAGTTCAATATCACTGTCAATCGGCATAACGCCGATATCCGCAATTTCCACCCGACCGCAAAAATCGGTCGAAAATGGAAGATAAAAACACGGCTTTGGTGCAATAAAAGTAACGGTCAAATCAGCTTTAAATGCCGCACCTAACACACACCCGTTATCACAATCAATGCCCGACGGAATATCCACCGCAATGCGTATGGCGGTGTGACGGTTTAATTCGTTAATAAGCTTTATAAGGTCAGCACTCAAATCACGGCAAAGACCAATACCGAAAACAGCATCAATTATAAAATCAAATTCGCCATTAAACTCTTCAAAAATAATTTCCTTTGGTAAAAGTGAAAAATAGTATAACGCATTTTCGGTTTTGGGTTTTCCAAGAGGTAAAAACACCGAAACCTCAATACCCGACCGCAAAAGATTATCTGCAATTACAAAACCATCGCCACCATTATTACCGTTACCGCAAATAACAGCAACCTTCTTGTTTTTAAGCTCATAATTTGCTTTAATTATTTCGGTGGCCTTATCTCCTGCAGTTTTCATTAAATCAGCAAAAGAAAAATCGCCGCAGTTTACGGCATTTTCCTCTGACAATTTAACCGAATTGCGAGTTAATACCTTCATAGCGACGACATCCTTATATATTATTTAAAAGCAGAATTTGAAATAAACTTTGGCAAAAATTTTTTGATTGCGTTCTGAAGCTTTTCACTTGGGGAAAATACAATATAATTAACCTTCGTATCTTCTTTAGAAGCAACAATAAGATAAGCATTTGGGTCATCCTTATTGCAGGCAAAAACAATGTTTTCTTTTTTAACGTTTTGCAAAAGGTGGTCGTTATACTTTTCCACACGTTCAACCTTTCCAAGCTCAAAGCTGGAAACACGTTGGCGAGAAGCCTTATTAATAATTTTATCAACGTCCATTGTGCCGTTAGTTACGATATATTCGTATTCAATGTTAAGCTTTGCGGTAAGCCACCACGCACCATATCCTATAGCAATAACAAGAATAGGTGTAATCGGTCCGACAATACCACTTAAAATTAGTAACAGACAAACAGCCACAGCAAATATCCATACAGACAAGAATATAGCTATAATCTTTCCGCTCTTTTTAATGCTTACAATTTGTTCAAAAAAGGTATCCATAATTTTACTCCAAATTAAAATGTTTTTTATATTATACTACAAAACGGTTACTACTTGCAATAGTTAATATTTTAGTATATAATATTTAATTAAAGAGGTGTGGAAAATGAAAATTGACGCAAAATTTAAAATCGAGATTATCAACAACCAAAACGTTATTATTGATACTGAAAACCAAAGGGTTTGCGGCACTGTTGATTTTAATGACATAAAAATGTTTTTATGGTCACTTTCACAAAGCCGTGAAATTTCAAAACAGCAAATGCTGGATGAGGTTTTGCAAAAATTTGAAATTTCCACCGTCTTAGCTCTTGGTGAAATTGACACTTTTATTAAAAAACTAAAGGAATTTGGTATTATTTATAATGAAAAAAAGTAATAAATCAACCTTAGGGTGGATATATAGCTGTAGCAAAAAATATATACCGGCGGTTTTAATTATATCACTGCTTGCTGCCGCAGTATCACTTGAATCGGTTTTGCTTGCAATGATTTCTAAATCCGTTTTAGAAATTGCGACAGGCGATAAAACCGGCAGTTTTCTGTTTTACGGTATTGCACTTGCTGTACTTGTTATAATTCAGGTTGTCTGCTCATCTTTAGATACATATTTACGTGCTTACGTTTCGGGCAAACTGACTATTAGCATACGTAGCCGCTTGTTTACTGCAATAGGCCAAAAAAAATATTCCGAAATCTCTAAATATCACTCGGGCGATTTGCTTAACCGCATCACCGGCGATGTCGAGTCACTGCAGTCAAGTATTGTTAATATTATTCCAAGCATAATATCAATGTTTACCAAAATTATCGGTTGCATGGTAGCACTTGTAATGCTTGAGCCTAAAGCAGCTATTATAATTTTAATAATTGGTATTGTATTCCCTGCCGCCGCAAGATTTTTAAGTAAGCAATACAAATTCTTGCACAAGGAAACACAACGAACCGAAGGCGAATCCCGTTCCTTTATGCAAGAATGCTTTGAAAACCTTTCGGTTATGAAAACCTTTAAATCTACAACCCCAATAACCAAACGCTTAAAAACTCTGTTTAAATACAATTACAAACTGAAAATGAAGCGCTCCGCAATTGCGGTTGTGATGCATCTTGGTATGTATTCCTTCTTTACCATCGGTTATTATGGTGTTCTAATTTGGGGTGCTATGCAAATTGCAAACCCCGACGTTGCCTTCACTTATGGTACACTTACAGCCTTTTTACAGCTTGTTTCACAAATCAGGACACCGCTTAAAAACGTTTCTGGCATTTTGCCGCAGTATTATTCTTGTCTTGCGTCTGCTGAAAGATTGATTGAAATCGAAAGCCTTGATCAGGATGAAGCCGCTATAAATAACGAAGCTATCGAAAAGCTTTATAACGAATTTAAGTATATTTCAGTCGACAACGTTTCGTTTGGATACGATGATGAAATTATTATTAAAAACCTTTCTTGCAGGGTTGACCGTGGAAGTATGACTGCTATTCTGGGTGACAGCGGTACAGGCAAAAGCACCTTGTTTAAGCTGTTGTTATCATTTTACAAGCCCGAAAGTGGCAGCCTTACAATTAACGGTGAAATACCGATTGACGCTTCGGTTAGGGCGCTGTTTTCCTACGTCCCCCAAGGCAATATGATTATTTCAGGCAGTATAAGGGAAAACATTGCCATGTGCAACCCCAATACCGATGAGGAAAAAATCATCACCGCATGTAAGGTTGCCGAAATTTATGATTATATCCAAACCCTACCCCATGGTTTAGATACCGAATTGTCCGAGCGTGGCTCGGGCTTATCCGAAGGTCAGCTGCAGCGCATAGCTATCGCACGTGCCATCGTTGCTGACACACCTGTTTTACTTCTTGATGAGGCAACCTCGGCATTAGATAAACCCACCGAAGCTAAGGTGCTTCGCAATATTAAGGAACTTTCGGACAAAACGGTAATTTCGGTTACCCACCGTACTTCAAACCTAAATTTGTGCGACAATATTATTAATTTAACCGAATTAATGTAAAAAGATAAACCCTTGTGCTATTTAAGCACAAGGGTTTTATTATTTCAGTTTTGATTAAGCCGTTTATAAAGGTCAATAACCTCCTGCCGAAGCTCCTTATTTTCGGGGAACTTAAGCTTGGGGTCATATTTAAGCAAAAGCTCGGCTTCTTTTTTAGCCTTAAATAATACCTTTTTATCTGCAAAAATATCGGCTATTTTCATTTGCGGAATACCGTGCTGTCGGTTACCCAAAAAGTCGCCGGGGCCACGAAGCTCGAAATCCTTATCGGCAATTTCAAATCCGTTTGATGAGTTTTTAATAACCTCAAGCCTTTGAAGTGTTTCTTCATTTTGGCTATCGCTTATTAAAATGCAGTCACTTTTTTCGCTGCCACGACCAATTCTGCCACGTAGCTGGTGAAGCTGTGAAAGACCAAAACGGTCGGCGTTTTCAATAAGCATTACCGTAGCATTCGGAACGTCAATACCAACCTCAATTACGGTTGTTGCCACCAAAAGCTGTATTTCACCATTTGCAAAACGGCGCATAACCTTTTCCTTATCTTTGCCATTCATTTTGCCATGCAAAAGCCCCAACGAATAATTTTTAAATTCGTTTTGACAAAGCGCTTCAAAATATTCCTTGGCAGACTTAAGGCCAACCTCTTCCCCATCTTCAACCAATGGGCAAACAATATATCCCTGTCGGCCACTGTCTAAAAATTTCTTTATATAATTATAAATTCGTGTACGATAGCTTGAATCAACACAATAGGTGTCAATTTTCTGCCGACCCTTTGGGTATTCATCAATAACACTTATATCAAGGTCGCCAAACAAAATAAGGCCCAAGGTTTGCGGAATTGGTGTTGCCGACATTACCAGCGTATGCGGGTTTTCTCCCTTTTTAGTAAGCTTTTCACGCTGAGTAACGCCAAAACGGTGCTGTTCATCGGTAATAACAAGCCCTAGATTATTAAACTGCACGTCATCAACGATAAGAGCGTGGGTGCCGATAATAACATCAATTTCGCCATCTAAAAGCTGCTTTTTAACCGCATTTTTTTGCTTCGCAGTTAATGAACCCGTCAAGAGTCCACATTTTATGCCGCTATATTCATTAATTTTTGAAAAGGTCTTAAAGTGCTGTTCAGCCAAAATTTCGGTAGGTGCCATTAAAGCGGATTGATACCCGTTTTCTGCCGCAAGACTGCAAAGTGCCGCCGCAACCATAGTTTTACCACTGCCAACGTCACCCTGCACAAGCCTTGTCATTGGTCTGCCCGACTGCATATCGCAAATACATTCGTTTATAACACGTTTTTGTGCATTTGTTAGTTCAAAAGGCAGATTACGCTTAAAGCTTTCAAAAGAATTCTTGCTAACCAAACAACCGCTTTTTAAATGTGATTTAAATTTAATCAAGCACAAGGCTGTCTGTAAAACAAATAATTCTTCAAAAACAAGACGTTCCTTGGCTTTATGAAAGGCTTCGGGCGACATTGGAAAATGTATATTTTCAATAGCAAACCTTAAGTCGCAAAGACCATTACGCTCAATTATAATTTGCGGTAAGGTTTCATTAATTTCGACCGATTTTACCGCCGTTTTAATAAGTCGAGAAAGCTGTGCAGACGACATATCACGGCTTGCTGGGTAAATCGGCTCAATCACGTTATAATCAGCGGGTTTAATAATTGGCGAATTCATTTGACGCATTATGTAGCTGCCGTCAAGCTTACCATAAAACAAATATTCACTGCCATACTTAAGCTTTTCAGCCAAAAAGCGTTGATTGAATAAATTTACAAACATTCTGCCGCTTTCGTCCTCGGCAATAAATTTATAAATTGTCATTGAGCCTTTAGTTTTATATTCCTCAACAGGAGTAACAATTTTAGCCTTTACACATACGTTTTCATTAAAAAAGGCACGTGAAATAGGTGTAACGTTAGTCCAATCAAGATATTTTCTTGGAAAAAAGCGCAAAAGGGCACCGACCGTGTCGATGCCCTTTGATTTTAAAATTTCAGCCCTTTTAGCACCGACACCTTTTAAATATTGAATATCAGTGAAAGCTGTCATAAAAATTCCTCTTATTCTACAGAAAGGATGTAATAATAAATCGGTTGACCGCCGTTTATCATTGTAATTTCATACTTTGAACCGAATTTAGCCTGAATTTTAGCCTCAATTTCGGCTGCCTGACGGCTTGTTACATCACTACCATAAATGACAGTAATAAACTCGCTATCGGGCTTAACCATCTTTTTAAGAAGCTTTAAAACGCTCTTTTCAAGGTCTGTATCAACGAAATTAATCTTACCGCCAAGCATTGCCATAAGCTCGCCCTGCTTAATCTTGAAGCCATCAAAATCAGCGTCACGTGCGGCAAAGGTAATCTGACCGGTTGTAATGCGCTGAATAGCGTTCTGCATTGCGATAGCGTTATCGTTATCACTGACATCAGGATCAAATGCGAGCATTGCGCCAATACCCTGCGGAATGGTTCTTGTATGAATAACAATTACCTTACGGGTACTTATCGGAATAGCCTGTTCAGCCGCCATAATAATGTTCTTGTTGTTCGGTAAAACAAAAACTGTTTCAGCGGGGGTTGATTCAATAGCTCTTAAAATATCGTCAGTGCTGGGGTTCATTGTCTGACCACCGGAAACGATAACGTCAACGCCTAAATCCTTAAACAATTCTGCCAAACCATCACCGGCACAAACCGAAACAAAGCCAACCGGCTTTTCAGGTTTAGCGGGAGTAAAGGTTTCGGTGCGGTCAGCATTTTTAGCAGGCTTCTTTTTAGCATTGTCTGCGTCGTGCTTTGCTCTTTCATGCTGGTCACGCATATTTTCAATCTTTAAATGAACAAGTGAACCAAAGGTTAAAGCATTTTCAATAGCGTTGCCGGGGTGGTCGGTATGAACGTGAACCTTAATGATTTCCTCATCATCAACCACAACAACACAGTCACCAATAGTTTCAAGATAACCACGAAGCTCAGAAGGCTCTTTTTCGCAATCCTCTGCTCGGTTAACTATAAATTCGGTGCAATAAGTAAAGGTGATTTCACCTTCAAATTCACCGGCAGCATTACGTGAGGATTCTTCTTCCTCCTCATCGTTAGCGGCAACAGCGTTGTTTGCCTTTATAACTACGCCATCTTTAAATACGGAAAGCATACCCTCAAGAATAAGCACAAAGCCCTGACCGCCTGCGTCTACAACGCCTGCCTTTTTAAGTGCGGGCAACAATTCAGGAGTTTGAGCAAGTGCTGCCTTTGCGCCTTCAATAGCATCTTCAAAAACACTTACTTCATCCTTACCCGATTTATACGATCTTGCGGCATATTCACTTGCCACACGAGCAACTGTTAAAATTGTACCTTCAGTAGGCTTCATAACTGCCTTATAAGCGGCTTCAACACCTAATGCAAAAGCATCCTTAAAGTTTTCGGCTGACACAACCTCAGCATCCCCTATACCCTTGGCAAAGCCACGGAATAAAAGCGATGTTATAACGCCCGAGTTACCTCTGGCGCCACGAAGCAAAGCAGATGCATTAACTGCCGCTACCTTGCCTGCAGTCGCACCGCTTAGCTTTTCAAGCTCACGCACGGCATTGCCAACCGTCATTGACATATTTGTACCTGTATCACCGTCAGGCACAGGGAAAACGTTTAAATCATCAACCGCTTTACGGTTATTACTTAAATTATTCGCAGCTGATATAATAGCGTCACGTAATATATCACCAGTAATCAAATTTAATACACTCCTTTAACTAACGGTAAGGTTATTCCTGAATGCCGTCAATCTTAACAGTTACCTTTTGAATGTCAAGACCTGTATATTCCATAACAACATGCTTTACCTTTTCGGTAATGCTAACTGCAATAGCGTTAATGTTTATACCATAGGTAACAACGATGTGAATTTCAACCGAAAGATTGTCACCACTGCCGCTTACTATAATACCGGTATCAGCCATACTGGACTTTGTAAAGCGGTTATAAAGCTTTTGTTTTACTCTGCGGGGAACCATACCAACTACGCCAAAGCAAGAGGTAACCTCGTGACCGATAAGCTTTTCGAGATAATCCTCGCTGATTTCAACCTTACCCAATCTGGTTTCATAAGCAATCATAGTAATGCCTCCAATTTATTTTAGTTTATATGAATCAATTTTTAAAAAAATATCGTTTTGTGATGCTCCGCCCACATTTTTAATGCCATCCTTACAAAAAAGCACACCTGTGCGGTAGCAAACGGGAATAACGGGCATTTCGGTCTGTAAAGCTGCTACAACGTCAGTAATTTCAGCCTCGCCCTTATAAAAGGAATTAACAATATCAGCAGCGGTCATTGGTGCGATTTCCCCCTCAATAACCTGCTGTGGTGTGCTCTTGACACCAAAAGCCGCAGAGCCACCCGGAACAACAAGGCTTGAAATATCCATATTTTCGGTGAAATTAACTTCACCTAAATATAACTGGAATTCGCTGTTTTTAAGACGCCTTTGATACTCTGCAAAGCTGACCTTAACCACAGTAAGCTTTATGCCGTATTCCAAAAGCTGTGCGGCAATTATTTCAGCCGCCTGAACACGAGAACGGTTTTCTTTATTAACCAGCAAGCTAAAGCGTAAGCTTCTGCCGCCCCTATAACGAATACCCTCGCCATCTAGACTATTATAACCTATTTCTTCTAAATTCTCAACAGTTATTTGCGAATTTGGCAAAGTTTGTATATTTTGAACGGATTTTACAGGCTCCCACACGGGATTATAAAAGCCTTTTGCTGGTACTGCATTGTTATAAAAAGCGTTGCTGCAAACGGCTTCACGATTGAGTGCGCTTGAAATTGCTTGGCGAAGCATAAAGCTACCCAAATCATCAACATTGTGATTTATACCGATATAAACCAAATTATTGAGATTTATATCAAACTTTTGACCGCTCATTCTAAAAATTTCGCCGTCGGAAATGTCATTAAAATAAATATCCGCAGCGCCAATTTCAACGTAATGTGCAACCGATTCACTGTCAGGTGCATTTATGAGGCGAATTTTTTTAACCACGCCCTGCTTGCCGTAATATTTTTTATTTTGCACAAGCTCGGTTTTTTCATCATTAAAAACGTAACGCCCACAGCCAAGCGGCACAAGCTTTACGCTGTCCTCATCGGTAAGCTTATCGCTTTCAGCCTTAAAGATTGGAAAATCAAGCAAATTTGCAACATATGGGTCGGTTTTTGTTAAATTAAAAACTACGGTATTACTGTCGACCGCCTGAGCGCTTTTTATCTCATAAAGGCGTGTTGCATATAAGCTTTTAGAAGCCTTTGCCGCCTTAAATGAATAAACAACGTCATCTGCTGTAAGCGTGCTTCCGTCCGAAAACTGGGCAGAACGTAAGGTTACCGTGCAAGCCGTACCTTCAGGCTTTATATCCTTTGCAAGGCAGAAAACCGCATTAAAATTATCATCAATTTTTACAAGCGGTTCAAATATCAGCTTTGTTATTCGGCGGTTTTGGTCGGTAATGCTTTCATAAGGGTTAAAAGAGTCCGACATGGAATATAAAAGAGTTATTGTATCACTCTTATTTACGCCTGCGCTTTCACCCTTTTGTGCGGTGCCGCCACCTTGCGTTTTAGCGCAAGCACACGGTATAAGACATAAAACCAAAACCATTAAAATGGAGATTATTCTTTTCATTTTAAATACAAATTCTTTCTATATTAACAGTTTTACCTGTTTTGTTATCAATTTCAAAAATACAACCGTTAAGACTGCACTCGCCGTCAGCTAACTGAAATTTTGACATATCGTTAGATTTTAAGCGGTTTATAATGATTTCCTTTTTGACACCCAGCACTGAATCAATCGGACCGGTCATACCAAGGTCGGTAATATAGCCAGTGCCGTTTTCAAGGATTTGACTGTCGGCAGTTTGCACGTGGGTATGTGTGCCAAAAAATGCCGAAACCTTACCGTCAAGATAAAGCCCCAAAGCACGTTTTTCGCTGGTAGCTTCGGCGTGGAAATCAACCAAAATAATTCTCGCTCCGTCGTTTTTCGCCTTTTCTATAAGCTCGTCGGCGGCGGCAAACGGACAGGTTGGACCATTTTTTTCAAGATAAATCTTACCGCTTAAATTAATAACCGCAACGCTTACAAAACCGCAGTCAATAACGCAATAGCCTTTGCCAAAAGGCGCTTCTTCCAAATTGTGCGGGCGAAGAACATTGTCCTTTTCCTCCAAATAGTCGAGCACCTCTGCCCTTCTGAAGGAATGATTACCGCCCGTAAGCACATCAGCACCAACGTTAAAAAGACTTTCGGCGCTAGTTGGCGTAACACCATTACCATCTGCCGAATTTTCAGCGTTAATTATTACAAAATCAATTTTTTTATCTCTTTTCAAAGCAGGCAAAACCTTGCGAACATAGTCACAGCCAATACTTCCGCAAACGTCACCCACGGCTAAAATTCTCATATTATTCACCAAGTGCACATATTTATTTTATTATATCATACAGTTGTTGAAATTACAACAAAAAACTCCTGCCCAAAGGACAGGAGTTTTAAAAGCATTTTAAAATCTAAATTAGATTTCAGCGAAGTACTTAATGGTGCGAACCATCTGGCTGGTGTAGCTGTTTTCGTTGTCATACCAAGAAACAACCTGTACTTCATAAAGGTCATCAGCAATCTTAGCTACCATTGTCTGAGTAGCATCGAAGAGAGAACCGTAACGCATACCGATAACGTCAGAA
>JAFQCU010000034.1 GCA_017416285.1 Clostridia bacterium
TATTCAGAGGCGCATCACTTTATTTGGAAGATTAAAAATCAGTACGCTATACATTTAGGGTATCAGAAGGCGTAACAGTAGATGACGTATCACTCAAAGTAAGCGTACCTTCAGTAGGAAATTGGACAATAACAAGTGAGAACTTTGTAGAGAAGTCAGATAGCGTAGGAACATACTATCAAGTAGATTTCGCAGGACTCAACCCCAATCATATGAAAGAAATCATATATACAACATTGTGTGTAGATGGTGTTGAGGCATCAAATACAATTACATATAGTATTGAATCGTATGTAGCACGTTATAGTGGTTCTAACACAGCACTTCGTGAAATGATTCAGGCAATGATGCAATATGGCGAATCTGCAATCGAATATGTTGCTGAACAAGGTAAATGAGGATGATTTCATGAAAAAGATTTGTATTTTATTTATTAGTATGATTTTTATTTTGTGCCTTTGCAGTTGTAAAAACACAAACAAAAATCCCGAAAATGAAGATAATGATAGTCTTCCCACCTCTAGCACTGATTCAACCTATTCAAACCCATACGAAGATCGTGATGATTATTTTGGATGGCCGCAATTCGATGAACCAATAAGTTTTCCGGAACATATTTTCGAAGACGACCTATAATTAACAAACGGTGACATTATATGATTAAAATTTTATTAGCCGATCTAGTTATCGAGGTTGATAACAAATACAATTATATACGCAAACTTTCTGAAAATTACGCATACGAAGGCGACCGACCAACCGATATCTTTATAAGCGTTTCCGAAGAAGACCTTAATAAAGAACGTGATGATTCGGTTAATAAAAAATTCCACAACGCTTACCTCGAATACATCTGCGCATACCGCAAGATTGCCAATGAGCTTTTGAAATTTGATGCCTTTGTTATGCATGGCACGGTTATTGAGGTTGAAAATAAAGGAATAATGTTTACCGCACTTTCCGGTACAGGTAAAACCACCCATATGCTTTACTGGCAGGAAATGTTAGGCGACCAGCTTAAAATTATTAACGGCGATAAACCAATAATCCGCTTTTTCGACGGCGTACCTTACGCTTACGGTACGCCTTGGGCGGGTAAAGAGGGCTTTAACACCAACGCCCGAACCGAGCTTCGTGATATATGCCTTATTGAACGTGCAGATGTTAACGAGGTTGTTCCGCTTACAGGTTTTCAGATAGTAAGTGTGTTTATAAAACAAATTTACCACCCTGAAGACCTTGAAGCCCGTAATAAAACTTATGACCTTGCAAACAAGCTTTTAAGCTACTGCAATTTAAGGAAAATTCGTTGTACAAAGGATATTTCAGCCGCAAAAACAGCATATAATGCTATTTTGGGATAATGAAAACATAATTAAAGCCGCTTCCCAAGGGAAGCGGCTTTTTTAATTTTATTGTTTAACGTGAACGTCCATTTGAGGATAAGGAATTATAATATTGTTTTCTGCAAAGGCTTTTTTAACGTTTTCTAAAATGTCGAAATAAACTGTCCAATAATCTCCACTGTTTACCCATACACGTGCGGTGTATTCAACTGCGCTGTCGGCACATTTTGTAACCTTCACAAATGCTTCGGGTGATTTAAGCACCAATTTATGTGATGTGACAATCTTTTCAATAATCGCTTTAACCTTATCACTGTCACAAGAATAATCTGCCGTAAACACCCAATCAACTCGGCGGGTGTCCTTAGCGGAATAATTCTTAATTACAGCATTTGTGATTGAGCCGTTTGGAATTGTGATTTGCTTATTATCGGGGGTTAGAAGCACGGTATAAACCACCGTGATTTCTGAAACAGTGCCGCCCTCACCTGCGGCTTCAATATAATCCCCAACCTTAAAGGGCTTAAAGAGCAAAATCATAAGACCGCCCGCAAAGTTTGATAAAGATCCCTGAAGTGCAAGACCGATTGCCGCACCGCAGGTTGCCAATACCGTAATAAACGAGGTAACCGGAATACCCAAAACCATTGCGAGGGTTATGAATAATACTATGTATAAAGCGATGCTTGCAAAGCTTGACAAAAACGAGCGAAGGCTTGGATCAAGCTTGTCGAGCTTTTGTGATTTTTTTATGAATTTTTTAATTATTCTTATAAGAAATAAGCCTATAACTAAAATCAAAATACTGAATAATAGCTTTCCACCGAGGGAGGTTATTAAATCGATAGCCCATTCAACTGCATGAGCACTGCTAAGCCATTCTAAAAACTTTTCCATTACGTCTACTCCTTTTAAATTTCCAAAATTTCGTTAATTTTATTAAGCTCGGCCTGCATAAAAGCTAAAGCCAATAAAGCACCAAAGGGAATTATACTTAAAATTAAATACGCTACCGCCCTGTCGGTGTGTTCAATCCCCTGCTGTGCACAGCCTTCAGAAAACTTACGTTCCACAAGATAAAGGCCGATAAACGGCAGTAATATTGAAGTGATAATTTCAAAAGAAATATTTCCCCGCTTGTTAGTAAAGCCAAAGCTTTCTTTAACAAGGCAAATAACCCAATAAATCTGATATATTCCACAGCTTAAGAGTGAAAACAAAATTGCTTTTATTGGGTTTCGTTTTTTTGTATTCATTAAAACACTTCCCTTTTGACATGTATTATACCTTAATCATAATTTTTTTGTCAATAAAATATGCCAAAAAAACTGATTTTTTATATCGATTGTTGATTTTTCAACAACTTTATATTAAAATAAAGTTATTAAGTTTAAAGGAGTGCTTTTATGGATAAAAAATTCGAAGCATTGCAAACGCCGTGGAAAATCGGTAATGTTGAAATTAAGAACCGAATTGTACTTTGCCCAATGGGTGGTACCTCGCTTTTCGGTTGGTTTGAGCTTGGCGGTTGCCATTTTGACAAGGAAGCCGCAAAATTCTTTTTAGAGCGTGCCAACAATAACGTTGGTCTTATTATCCCCGGTATTGCACCACTTCGTGATACTTTTTGGGGTAAATGGCTTTGGCAAAACCCGAAAATGTTTGATGAGCTTAAGGAATTTATGGATGAAATTCATAAATCAGGCGCAAAGCTTTTCGTTCAGCTAACCGCCGGTATGGGCAGAAGCTGGGCTATTACTGAATTAGTTGCACCGCTTCACAAAAATAAGGTTACTCGCACCCTTATTAAGCCCATTATTGACACCAATCACGAGCTTGCTTCTCCGTCACCGCAGCCGTCACGCTGGGCACACGATATTATTTGCCCCGAAATGACGGTTGAACAAATTCACGAAATTATTGAAGCCTTTGCCAAAACTGCCGCACTTTGTAAAAAAGCAGGGGTTGACGGTGTTGAGGTTCACGCCGTTCACGAAGGCTATCTTTTAGACCAATTTTCGATTGAATTTTTCAATAAACGTACCGACGAATACGGCGGAAGCTTTGAAAACCGCTATCGCTTTGCGGCTGAAATTGTTAAGGCAATCAAGGCTGAATGCGGCGATGATTTCCCCGTATCTCTCCGTTATTCGGTAGAGTCAAAAATGAAGGGCTTTTGCGAAGGTGCAATGCCTGGTGAGGATTACGTCGAAGTTGGTCGTAACATGGCAGAAAGTGAAAAAGCCGCTAAATATCTACAAGATGCCGGCTATGATATGCTTAACGCCGATAACGGCACCTATGACTCGTGGTATTGGGCACATCCCCCGATGTATATGCCCCAAAACTGCAATTTAGAGGACGTTGCCCACATTAAAAAGTTTGTTGATATTCCTGTCGTTTGTGCAGGCAGAATGGAGCCCGACGTTGGCGCCAAGGCTATTGCAGAAGGTAAAATTGATGCAATGGGTGTTGCACGTCAGTTCCTTACCGACCCCGAGTGGATAACCAAAATGCTTGAAGACCGACTTGAGGATATTAAGCCTTGCATTTGCTGTCACGCAGGCTGCTTTAACTTCTCATCCTCAAAGGGTCACGCAAATACACAAGACCTTACCGACACAATGGGTCTTGCACGTTGCGCTTTAAACCCCAAGACAATGCAGTCTAACAAATATAAGCTTACCCCCGCTAAAAAGAGCAAAAATATTGCAATTATCGGCGGCGGTATTGGCGGTATGGAGGCAGCACTCGTTTGTGCACAGCGTGGTCACAAGGTAACACTTTATGAAAAGACAGATAAACTCGGCGGTGTATTTATTGCAGCGGCTGCCCCCTCCTTTAAAGAAAAGGACCGTGAGCTTATTGCATGGTACAACCGTGAGATTAAGAAATATCCCATTGATATTAAGCTCAATACCGAGGTTAAGGACGTTAAAACCCTTAACGCTGATGAAATTATAGTAGCAACCGGTGCTGTTGCTAAGCGTTTCCCGCTTGTGGGCTTTGAAAAGACGATTGAAGCGGTTGATTATCTCCTTGGCAACAAAGAAGTTAAGGAAAACGTTGCAATTATCGGTGGCGGTCTTACCGGCTGTGAAATTGCTTACGACCTTTATTTACAGGGCAAAAAGCCGACTATTATTGAAATGCAGGACGACCTTATCACCACAAAGGGTATCTGCCTTGCAAACACAAGCTTTCTTCGTGATTTCTTTAAAACCAACAAGGTTCCCGTTCATTTAGAAACCAAGCTTAATTCGGTTAACGACGGTAGTATAACCGTTACCGACAAGGACGGTAAGCAATTTGACATTGCTTGCGACAGTGTTATTATGTCGGTTGGTTATAACCCCGCACCTATTGCCAAAAAGGGTGGCAAGGTTCACGTTATTGGCGATGCGGCAAGCGTTGGCAACCTTCGCACAGTTATTTGGGGTGCGTGGGACGTATGTATGAAAATATAAGCCACATGGCTTATATTTTCAGTGAATAGTGAAAAGTGAAGAGTGAATAGTTTAGGTGTCGGCAAAGCCGACGGATATAAATAAGGAGTGATTTTAATGAAACTTACCGCCGAACAACAGGCGATACTTAACGGCGAAAAGGGCGAAACCATGGCAAAGGTTATGAAAACCCTTGTTATGTACGGCGATGCCTTTGAAGCTGAAAAGCTTGTTCCCATTACTTCAAAATACAACCACCTTGTAACCTCGTTTGGTTTAAAGGTAATGTCCCCTGTTTATGACCTTATGCAGCAAATTTTAGATGCTGACGTAATGTCAGGTCAGAAATTTTCGGTTGACCCACGCCCACTTGACGATAACGTACCCGCTAACTTCTTGCAAAAGTTTGTTTTCAAGAATTTTATGTACACAAAGCAGAATTTTTACGAGGAACAGCTTAAAAAGCTTGGTCTTATAGATGAAAATGCCTTTACCTGTGCCTGCTATATGGACGAGGTTGGCAACAAGCCCAAAAAGGGCGACGTGCTAAGCTGGGCAGAATCATCTGCTGTTGTTTATGCAAACTCGGTTTTAGGCGCACGCTGCAACCGCAACTCGGGTATTATTGATATTATGGGCTCTATCGTTGGTTACGTGCCTTATTTTGGCTTACTTACCGATGAAGGCAGAAAAGCCACTTGGGTTGTAAAAATTCAGACCACCAAAAAGCCCGAAGCACAGCTTCTAGGTTCGGCTATTGGTATGAAGGTTATGGAAGACGTACCCTATGTTATAGGTCTTGATAAATGGCTTGGTAGTGAGCTTGATGACGCTGCCTGCACCTACCTTAAGGATTTTGGTGCCGCTACCGCTTCAAACGGTGCTGTTGGTCTTTACCACATTGACAACCTTACCCCCGAAGCAAAGGAATTAGGCAAGGATTTAATAGTAGCTGATGCAAAGGAATATATTATTGACGATGCCGAGCTTGAGCGTGTTAAAAACGAATATCCTGTTGTATGGAAAAAACCCGATGCTAAACCCAAGCTTTGCTTTATGGGTTGCCCGCATATGAGTTTGCAGCAGCTTAAGGACTGGACCGATAAGGTTGAAGCCGCACTTCAAGAAAGTGGCAACAAAAAGGTTGTTATTCCTACCGTTTTCACAGCGGCACCCAAGGTGCTTGAAGCCTTTAACCAAACCGAATATGCCGCACGCCTTAAGGCAACAGGTGTTATTACCTCTTATATTTGCCCCTTAATGTATATGAACAATCCGCTTTGCAAAAAAATGCCGGTTATTACCTCATCAAACAAGCTTCGCACATATACAAGTGCACGCTATTACACCGATGATGAAATCTTGACCGCTATCACAAAGGGAGGTAAATAAAAATGAAAGAATTTAAAGGTAGAGTTGTTACCCCCGGTACTGCTTGTGCCGAAGCGCTTGTTACCACGCAGGGCTTTAATACACTTGCTTCCTTCCAGATGGCGTTGCAATTTGGCGACAAGGAAGTAAAATGCGGCGACCAAAACAATGCCGACATTAACGGCAAGCCTATGATTAATAAGGCTCTTTGTTTACCACAAACAATTGGATCGACCACAGGCGGCTTGGTGCTTTATTGCGCTTGCGCCATGGAAAAAAGCCCCGCTTGTATGCTTTTTGCAAACCATATAGACTCGCTTGCCGCTGCAGGCGCAGTGCTGGCTGACGTATGGGTAGATAAAATTTCAATGCCGGTTATTGACTGTCTTGGCGATGAATTTTTAAATTACGTTAAAAGCGGTATGAAAATCACCGTTAAAGAAGACGGAACGGTTGTTGTAGAAGAATAAAATTAAAAGAGGTGGATTTTTTCCACCTCTTTTTTTAATGAAACATTGTCTGAAAGCCGTCAACCATTTCGCCGGCTGCCTTTAAAAGCTTGGCGCCGCCTTTTTCAATGTTTTTGTGGTCCTTCATCATCATTTTACCGACTACAACCGCAGCCGCACCCGCAATCATACCTGCGCCTATACCCTTTACAAATGACATTGTTGAATTATTTTGCATAATAAAAAACCTCCCTTTAGGAATAGTTTATCCTAAAAGAAGGTTTTTATTTTTTTATCTAAAACTTTTGCTAAAAAACCGATTGCACTGCCCGATATTATCGCTGAAAAAATTAAAAACGGTGAATAATAAAGCACACCGCTGCCCAAAAGGATAAGTGCAACAACAGTTTGTACCAAATTATGAGTTAGTGCACCCAAAACGCTAAAGCCGACTGCACCGAATATTTTTGTTTTTGATACAAGCCACATTACCAGCGTGGAAACAACCCCCGCCGATAACGAAAAAATAAGTGAAAACGGATTTACAAACAGTAAATTTAAAAGTAAAATGCGGATAATATTAACCAAAAACGCACCTTTAATATCGTTTTTTAAAATTAATAATAACGCTATACCGTTTGCAAGACCAATTTTAACCCCCGGTGCAATAAAAGTTAGGGGTAAAAGCGTTTCAACGTAAGAAAAAACCAAGCCGACCGACGCCAAAACACCGTACAATGCGACCTTTTTCGCCATATTATCCCCCTATTCGACAGTTATTAAAATTTTATTTGGAATACAGGCAATTTGTTCGCCTTTTTTAGAAATCTGTTTATGCTTAACGCAAATTTGGTTTTTGCAAACCGCTTCTTTAACATCGACCTTGCCGTTTTTAATTTCTATTACGTTTGTTTTAAGGTCGATTACCTTATCCTCATAAAGCGAACCGCTGTAAATTTGCTTGTTATTTTGGGTGATAACCACCGTTTTACCGGTTTTTGAGCATAATAAAACCACTGCGAGCAGAATTACCCCCACAGCCGCAAGACAAATTATTAATTTTACGTCTGCTTTTTTCATTTTATCACCTTTTTTATTTTAACACATCTTTACAAAAAAGCAAATATATTATATAATGTTATATTATGAAAAAATTACTTATACTTACACTCATCCCCGTGCTTCTGCTTTGCGGATGCTCATCAAAAAAATCCGAGAAACGCCTTTTAATGGACACCGTTTGCACCGTAACTGCCGACTGCAGTGAGGAATCTTTAAACGGCGCATTAGATTTGTGCGAAACTCTCGACCGACTTTTAAGCCGTCACCGCCCTGAGAGCGAGGTTGCCATTTTAAACCACAACGACGAGCTTGAAATTTCAAAGGAAACGCTTGAGGTATTGGTACAAGCCATTTACTATTGCCAGAAAACCGGCGGTAAATATGACATTACCATAACCCCCGCTTCCGACCTTTACGACTTTTACAGCGGTAAGGTTCCCACCAAGGAGCAAGCCAAAAAGGTGCTTTACAAGGTTGGCTATAACCGTATTGAGGTTAAGGGCAACTTTGTTGATTTGCACAACACCGATATTGACTTTGGCAGCATTGCAAAGGGCTATGCCGCTGATAAAATGGTGGCATACCTTAAGGAAAATGGCGCTAAAAACGGTATTGTAAATCTTGGCGGCAACGTTGCTGTTTTCGGCAAGGCGTATAAGGTTGGTATTAAAAGCCCCTTTTCTGATGATGTTTTACTTACCGTAAAGCTTAAAAATGCCTCTGCTGTTACAAGCGGCATTTATGAGCGCAGCGTTGAAAAAGACGGTAAGCTTTACCACCATATTTTAGACGTTAAAACAGGTCTTCCCATTGAAAATGAATTGGCTTCTGTTACAGTTTTGGGTAAAAAGTCATCCGAATGTGATGTGCTTTCCACTGTTTGTATGATTTTGGGCGAAAAGGATGCCAAATCCCTTATAAACGAAACCAAAGGCTATGAAGCAATCTTTATTAAAAAGGATTATTCAATTTCGGTGTCAGACGGTCTTAAATTAAAGAAAAACAAGGTTGTTTACAAATAGTTCCAACTTTTTTGTTTTATTAGTGGTATAATTACCCCATATTATTTTTTAAGAGGTATTAAAATGAGTATTCTCTCAGCACTTTTTGGCAATTACAGTCAAAAAGAAATTAAACGCATTTTGCCGATGCAAGCAAAGGTTTTGGCTTTAGAGGAAGAATATAAAGCTTTAACCGATGAACAGCTTCGTGCTAAAACCGATGAATTTAAGGAACGCCTGCAAACAGGTGAAACCCTTGATGATATTTTACCCGAAGCCTTTGCCGCTTGCCGTGAGGCGGGCGACCGTGTGCTTGGTATGCGCCACTTCCCTGTACAGATTATCGGTGGTATTATTTTGCACCAAGGCCGTATTGCCGAAATGAAAACCGGTGAAGGTAAAACCTTGGTTGCAACCCTGCCCGCTTACCTTAACGCACTTTCCGGCAAGGGTGTGCACATTGTAACCGTTAACGATTATTTGGCAAAGCGTGACTCGGAATGGATGGGCAAGCTTTACAAGTTTATGGGTCTTACCGTTGGTCTTGTTACCCACGGTATGAACAAGGAAGAAAAGCAAGCAGCCTACAATGCTGATATTACCTATTGCACCAATAACGAGCTTGGCTTTGACTATTTGCGTGACAATATGGTTATTTATAAGGAACAAAAGGTTCAAAGGGAACACAATTTTGCCATTGTCGACGAGGTTGACTCGATTTTGGTTGACGAAGCCCGTACACCGCTTATTATTTCAGGTCAGAGCGATAAATCAACCGATTTATACGAAGCTGCAAACCGCCTTGCCCGCAGCCTTAAAATGTTTAAGGTTAAGGAAATGGACGACAAGGCAAGCGATGAGCAGATGGGTATTGAGGGCGATTACGTTGTTGATGAAAAGGCAAGAACTGCAGTTTTAACTCCCGACGGTGTAAAGCGTGTTGAACAGTACTTCAACATTGAAAACCTTAACGACAGCGAAAATATTGCTATTGCTCACCATATGAATCAGGCTATCCGTGCGTATGGTATTATGAAGCGTGACGTTGACTATGTTGTAAAAGACGGCGAGGTTATTATAGTTGACGAATTCACCGGCCGTTTAATGTATGGCAGACGCTATAACGAGGGTCTTCATCAGGCTATTGAAGCTAAAGAAGGCGTGAAGGTTGCCAAAGAATCGAAAACCCTTGCAACCATCACTTTCCAGAACTTCTTCCGCCTTTATAACAAGCTTTCGGGTATGACCGGTACCGCTATGACCGAGGAAACCGAATTCCAAGAAATTTATAAATTAGACGTTATTGAAATTCCCACAAACAAGCCGATTGCACGTATCGACCAAAACGACGTGGTTTACAAAACCGAAAAAGCAAAGTTTATGGCAGTTATTAATAAGATTATTGCATGCCATGAAAAGGGTCAGCCCGTGCTTGTGGGTACTATTACTATTGAAAAGTCTGAACTTTTGTCAGCTTTACTTAAAAAACGTGGTATAGCTCACAACGTTTTGAACGCTAAACACCACGAAAAGGAAGCAGAAATTATTGCACAGGCAGGTAAATTGGGCGCCGTTACCATTGCTACCAATATGGCGGGCCGTGGTACCGACATTATGCTTGGCGGTAATGCTGAATATTTGGCAAAATCTGCACTTCGTCACGACGGTTTAAGCGAGGAGCTTATTATTGAAGCCACCGGCTTTGCCGAAACTGAGGACCCCGAAATTCTTTCAGCACGTGAAAAATACCGTGAATATTACAACAAATTCAAGGCAGAAATTGCCCCCGAAGCCGAAGCGGTTAGAAAAGCGGGCGGTCTTTGTATTATCGGTACAGAGCGCCACGATTCACGCCGTATCGATAATCAGCTTCGTGGCCGTGCAGGTCGTCAGGGTGACAACGGTGAAACCCAGTTCTTCGTATCGCTTGAGGACGATTTAATGCGCCTTTTCGGCGGTGAGAGAATTTCCACCCTTATGGACACAATGCGTGTTGAAGAGGATATGCCCCTTGAAAGCGGTATGCTTTCTAAAACCATTGAAAGCGCACAGAAAAAGAAGGAAGGCATTAACTTTGCCATTCGTAAAAATACGCTTCAGTACGATGACGTTATGAATAAACAGCGTGAGCTTATTTATACTCAGCGTAACAAGGTGCTCGACGGTGAGGATATTAAGGACACCGTATTCAAAATGATTTGCGACACGATTGATTCGTATTGCAATATCTACCTTTCCGACCCGATTGCCGACAATTGGGATTTAAAGGGTTTAAGGGAATACTTTATGGGCTGGCTTACTGTCCCGATGGACTTTAATTACACCCCCGAAGAGCTTTCAAAGATTGATAAAACCGATATTGCTGAGCTTCTTAAGAACCGTGCCGCAAAGATTTATGAAGAACGTGAAAAAGAGCTTGGCTATGATATGATGCGTGAAATTGAACGTGTTATGCTGCTTCGTTCGGTTGATACCAACTGGATGGACCATATCGATGCTATGGACCAATTACGTCAGGGCATCGGTCTTCGTGGTTACGGTCAGCACGACCCTGTTATTGAATACCGCAACGACAGCTATGATATGTTCGATGCAATGACAACCGCAATACGTGAACAAACCGCAAAGCTTGTTTTAACCGTTCGTGTCCGTCGTGATGACGAGGTTAAGCGTGAAAAGGTTGCAGAGGAATCTTCTGCTGACAACAAGCCCAACACCGTTAAAGGTAAGGGTGCAGTTGGTAAAAATGCCCTCTGCCCCTGCGGAAGCGGTAAAAAATATAAAAGATGTTGTGGGAAAGATATAGATTAAAAATTAAACCCTTGAGAATTTTCTCAAGGGTTTTGTTTTTGAAAGAATAAAGAATAAAGAATAAATTAGGTGTCGCTATGCGACTTATACATATTCGTTTCACGAAGTGAAACACCTTTTTTATTCTTTCTTATTTTTTATTTATTATTTAAACTCAATAACGTGTGTGTGAACTTTTTCTACTTTGCTGGGGAGTGCAATTATCCCCTCTTTTTCGGTTATATCGCCGCTATCGCCCTTGGTGGAGCAAATACCCTGCCACGGCTCAATACACATAAAGGGGGCGCCTACGGGGTGCCATAAAAGCAAATATTCACATTCGGGGAACAACACGTTTGTGGTTTGACCCGTTTTGCGATTAACAAGGCTTGCTTTTCTTGACTTAATATTCTTAAAAATCAAAGCGTCAAGCATAAAGTAATCTTCCTTTAAAGAAAGAACGTTACCGCTTGTTAAAATCGGCTGTGTTTTGCCCGATAAAACCGCACCGTCTAAAAGGCAGTTTTCTAAAACCTCTTCCTTTTCAAAAACCACGTCATAGTCTTCAATACCTTCGGGGCAGTCATAACCTTCGTGCGAGCCGATAGAATAATACATTGTGTCGTCCGACTTATTTAAAACAAAGTATTCAACCTTGATTTTTTCACGAATAAGGGTGTATTTTATGCGAAGTTCAAATTTCCACGGAAAAATTTTTAAGGTTTCTTCGTTAGAGGCAAACAAAAATGATGCGGTGTCATCGGCGGTGGCTTCAACCTCGAAAGGAAGCTTTCTTATAAAGCCGTGCTTTGGCATTTCATAGGTTTCACCGTTATAGGTGTATTTATCATCGGGAAGCCCACTGCAAATTGGAAACAAAAGGGGTGCAACGCCTGCCCAATGCTCGGGGTTGCCCGACCACATACGGTCCTTACCGTCCTTTGTAACCTTGCGAATTTCAGCACCGATTTTATCAATTTGCACTTCGAGTGTGCCGTTATTTAAAATTATCATTTATATTCCTCCTAAAAGAGTATATAGTATATTATACTCTTTTTTTGGAAATTTTCAACTGTTGTTATTTTAAGGGCGTTTTTTTCATAGAATTATACGGGTGATTTTATGAATAATGAACTTTTTGAAAAGTATAAAAACGAAATGCTGAAAATGTATAATTCGGTACATAAACCACAGGCCGTACCCGTCGTGGCCGAGCCCGAGCCAACCCCCGTTGCACCCCCGCCAACCGATCAAACAGGTAAGCTTTTAGGAGTGATAACAAGCTTTAATTCGCTTTATCCGGTAGAAAACGCCAAGGTTACGGTTTTTACGGGTGAGTATGAAAATATGACGGTAATTGACACAGATTTAACCGACCGAAGCGGTAAAACCAAGGTGTTTTCTCTGCCGACACCCGATAAAAATTTGTCCATGGCGCCCGATTTATCCGAAACGCCCTACGCTGTATATAATATGCTTGTAGAATCGGACGGATTTTTAAAAAATATTCACCTTAATATACCTGTTTTCAGCGGTATAACCTCGGTTCAGCGTTCGGATTTGATTATAGATGCCGACCAAACCGGCAACGAACCGCAAATTTTTGACGAAGGGCAAAAATATAATTTGTAAGGTGATAAAATGGCTGAAATTTTATACCCCGTTATCCCCGAAAATATAACTGTGCATTTGGGTGCGCCCAACCAAAACGCCGAAAACGTCACTCTGCCCTTTGCCGATTACATAAAAAACGTGGCTTCTTCTGAAATTTATCCCACTTGGCCCGAAAATGCCCTAAGAGCGAATATATATGCTATAATTTCTTATGCTCTAAACCGTGTCTACACCGAATGGTACCCGTCCCGTGGGTATGATTTTGATATTACCAACACAACACAATTTGACCAAGCCTTTGTGAAAGACCGTGAGATTTTTGAAAATATTTCGCTTATAGTAGATGAAATTTTCAACGATTACGTAGTACGTCAGGGTGAAATTCAACCCCTTTTTACCGCCTTTTGCAACGGTACCACCTCAACCTGTGACGGGTTATCTCAATGGGGTACAGTGTCACTTGCCGAAAGCGGACTTTCACCCTTTGCTATTTTGCAAAATTATTATGGCGAAAACATTGGCATAGTTGAAAATGCGCCCATAAGCAACAATGTTGAAACCTACCCCGGTGTACCCTTACGCCTTGGCGATGCGGGTAATAACGTAGACATTATACAGACTCAGCTTAACAGAATTTCGAATAATTACCCCGCTATACCCAAAATCAACGACCCAGAGGGTGTATTTGGTGTGGAGACACAACAAGCGGTGCGCACCTTTCAAGAGGTATTTAATTTAAATGCTACCGGTGAGGTTGATAAATCGACCTGGTATAGAATTAAACAATATTATAACGGGGTTAAGGGCCTTTCCGAGCTTAGCGGCGAGGGTATTACAATAAGTGAAGCGGCGGTACCCTTTGTGGGTGAATTGAGCGAGGGCACAAGCGGTATTCCCGTTACTACTTTACAATATTATTTAGCTATTCTTGCCTATTTTAACGGGGCTTTGGCACCCGTATCCCGAAGCGGTTATTTCGGTCCCGAAACGGTGCAGGCGGTGGAACGCTTTCAGCGGTTTTACGGGTTGCCGGTAACCGGCATTGTTGATACAGCCACTTGGAACACGATACAAAAAGCCTATACCGATACGGTAGCGGCTTTGCCTGCGGGTTATTCAGGCAGTAACGCAAAGCTTTACCCCGGATACTTTTTAACCAAAGGTCAGCGAGGCGAAAATGTCCGTGATTTGCAAACATATTTAAGCCTTTTGGGGCAAATTATACCCGAACTGCCCGCATTACCCGTAACGGGATATTTCGGCGACCAAACCGAAGAGGCAGTTAAAACCTTTCAGCGGCTTTTCGGGTTGGAAGCCTCGGGCGCTGTGGGACCTGTTACCTGGGCAACCATTGCAAAGGAATATGATTATTTAAATAATCAATAAAAGCGGTTGATTTTTGAATTTTAGGATAGTATAATTTAAGAAGTGAATTTTTTTGATAGGAGATTTTTAAAATGGCTGATGAAAAAACTTCAGGCTGCAGCGGTAATTGCAGTAGCTGCGGTCAAAGCTGCGGCTCACGCAAGGAACCACAAAGCCTTTTAGAGCCAACAGGCGAATACAACAATATTAAGCACGTTATAGGTGTTGTAAGCGGTAAGGGCGGCGTTGGTAAATCAATGGTTACCTCTTCTCTTGCAGTGCTTATGAGCAAAATGGGCTATAAGGTTGGTATTTTAGATGCCGATATTACAGGTCCTTCAATTCCGAAATCCTTTGGTATTAATTCAAAGGTTTACCAAAACGAGCTTGGCATTTTGCCCGCCGAAACCAAAAACGGCATTAAAATTATGTCTATTAACCTTTTGCTTGAGGATAAGGAAGCTCCCGTTTTGTGGCGTGGTCCTGTTATTGCGGGTGCAGTTAAGCAGTTCTGGCACGACGTTGTTTGGGGCGACCTTGATTATTTATTTGTTGACTGTCCCCCCGGCACAGGCGACGTACCTCTTACCGTTTTCCAAAGTCTTCCCCTTGACGGCGCAGTTATTGTTACCTCCCCGCAGGATTTGGTTTCAATGATTGTTAAAAAGGCTTACAATATGGCAAATATGATGAATATTCCCGTTTTGGGTATTGTTGAAAATATGAGCAGCGTTATCTGCCCTGAATGCAAAACCGAATTTAAGATTTTCGGTAGCGGAAGTGACGGTATTGCCGCTGAATTAGGTCTTGATTTGCTTGGTAAAATGCCTATTGACGTTGATTTGGCAAAAGCAGTTGATAACGGCTGTTTTGAGCTTTACGACAACGTTTTCTTAAAGCAAGCCGCAGAAAAAATTGATGCAAAAATTAATAAGTAATAGAAAAATCGACCTTTTAAAAGGTCGATTTTTTATATTAATTATTTTCAAATTCAAGCTTAGCTAAATCTAATAATTCATCTGCTGTTACACAAAGGCATTTACAAATACAAACTAATTCATAATCGGTAACTTGTCGCTTATTTTGCTCGATTTTACTTATCATCTGTTGGTCAATATTTACATTCATTGTCTGTAATTTAGCCGCTAAATTACTTTGCGATATTCCTTTTCTTTCTCTTAAAGCCTTTAACTTTTCTGAAATAATATTTTTGTTATTGTAATAACATATTTTTCGCATAAAACTTTTTCTCCTATACGTTATATTAACGTATTGACAATAACATATTTTTGTGATATTATTACGTTACATTAACGTAAAACAGTGACTTCTCCTGTTGCGACACAAAAATGACGGCATTTTTTGCCGTCATTTTTATTTAAACTCATATTCATAATCAAAAAAATAAAACCTTCCGTCCTCAACTGCTATTGCACGTCGATGGTCGCCGTATTCGGTGGCACGTATGTTTTCATATGCAAAGCAGACCGCTAAAAAGCCAAAAACAATGCAGGAGGTAAAAATAAACGAAATGTAAAATTTTCTTATACTGTTTTTCATAAAATCCCCTATTTTATGGTATTTAAAAGACTTATAAGACTGTCGGCTACAAGCTCGGCAGAATATTTTGCTTCATCTAAACTGTTCATATCTGTACCGAATTCCATTAAAAGCGCACCCTTTGAAAGCGACTGATTATACCGGCTTGAGCTTAGGGTTAACGGTCGGGCTAAGGTTGGGTATTTGCTTTCCATTGTTTGTTGTAATTTAAGTGCTAATTTTAAGTTTTCCTGCCAGTTTGGGTGGTTTTTAACGCTTCCGCTTTGACTGCCCATAACAAGCATTACCTGTGCCGCTTTTTTACCGTTAATTTTGGTAACAAGCTTTGCCTTATCATTACCCGAAACGGTCACAGAATCACGATGCAAATCAAGCACTATTTTTATGCTTTTATATTTGCTTAAATAGCTGTTTACCGTCTTTGCGCTTCGGCTGTAGCTTCCGTTATATTGAGGGTAATCGTGTTGGGTCTTATCATGCAAAGTTTTTATACCGGCTTTATTGAGTTTTTCAGCGATTATAGCCCCTATTGCCGCCATATTTTTGCTGTTATCTGTCGTGCGGGAGGAATGATTAACACCGTAGGTTTTTGCATCTGTCGGTAAAAAGGTTTCGGTGGTGTGGGTATGAACAATAAGAACCTGAGGCTCACTGTTTTTTTGAATTTTAAAGCTTAGTTTTGAGGCTAATAAATTTTTAATGTTTATTGACAACGAGGTATTATTTTTCATATAAACCCCATTATATGAAAGCTTTGCGGTATAGGGTGAAATGTATTTTTCAATAACGTTTCCCTTAACTGCACCCGCCGACGTAGGCAACGAGCTTGTCACTGATTGCGATACAGAATTTTGCGACACGGTTGTATCAGAATTTGCACCCTCGGAAGTTGTGATTTGGGTGTTTGTATCCTGAAAAACCAGATTATTATCCCAAAAACCGCCATTTTTTTCCTCAAAACCGCCATTTACACCCCAAAAACCGCCATCTTTCAAGATGTCGGTGAATGGCGGTTTTTTTGTTGTTATAATAGAGTATACGGAAACGGCGCACAGGCACACACAAAGAGTGTAGCAAATTATTAACCGTAAAAATGCTAAACGCCTTTCCATAACATCACCGTTTAAATAATATGCAAAGGAGGTGTGTTTTATACCAGACTAAACAAAACTTCGGGGTCAATATTAGGCTGAAGATATAAATTAAGGCACCTAGCGATAATTTCGCTTAATCGGTCGCTTAAAAGGTCACATTCCTTTGGGGTTACAATAAGATTATTGTCATTATTAGGAAATTCTATTACCGTCGGCACTCCTATTGCAATAACCTTAACCCCTAAGGTGCTTTTACTGATTTCACGCCGAGAATTTTTAACCCCCGAGCCTGGGGCAATGCCGCTGTCGGTAAACTGAATTGTTTTAAAAATTCGGCTTTCGTTTTTGGCACACAAGGCATCAATAACGATAACCGTATCGACACCGGTTTTACTGACTATACCGGATAAAATTTCCTGCACCTCAACACCTGTTTTGCCAAGCACATCAGGCACCGTCACCGAAACGCTTTTTAAGCCCTCAAGCCCGATGCTTTTGGCAAATTCGCCCATTATGTGCCGTGTTGCAAGAATTTTTTCCGCCGTTTTCGGACCAATTGAATCTGCCGTAATATCACGGTTACCAAGTCCCGCCACAAGTACGTTTTCACCCTTTAAATTTAAAAGACTTAAGGTTTTTAAAAACTGTTCCTCCAGCGGTTTTAAATCTGTAATTTTCTCCACGTCGTCAAAATAAAGTGTCACGTATTTTCCGCTTGGCTTATCCGTATTTTCCTCCTTCAGTATTTCGGCAAAATGAAGTTCAAAATTGCCGTTTTTTTCGCAAAAATAGTCCTTTGTGTCGGCTAAATTTATGCTTTCTGCGGCAAGGTCGGTTCTTATCCCCATAATTTTCCCCTTTTTGTTTAAAAATGTTGCAAATATAATATAATTATGATATACTAATATAAATATATAATATAATAAAATAACTATAAATTATAATATAAAGGAAGGTTAAAAAATGTCTGATAATCCATTAAATCAAATATGGTCTGCCGTTTGTGACGAGTGTAAAAAGACCATTTCAGAAGTTACTTTTAACTGCTTTTTAAAAGACCTTGTTCCCGTTATGCTGGGCGAGGGTGAATTTATTGTTTCGATTAACGACACCTACAAGAAAAATGTGGTTGAAGAAATATATCAAGAAAAATTAAATAACGCACTTAAAACCGTTATGGGCGTTGATATTGTCGTTCGTGTTGTGCTTGAAGAGGACGAAGAAAAAATCTTAAAGGCTGAACAACAAAGCGAAGGTCTTTCTTTTGAAGATTTCTTTACCTTTCAAAACTTTATTGTTGGTTCAACCAACCGTTTTGCACACGCTGCCGCTTTGGCTGTTGCTGAAGCACAAATTCCGCAGCCGACCTTTAACCCGCTTGTAATTTACGGTCCGTCGGGTGTTGGTAAAACCCACTTAATGCTTGCAATCAAAAACCACGTTAAGAAAAAATTCCCGCATAAGGTGGTTAAGTTTGTAAGAGGTGAGGAATTTACAAACCGCTTTATTGAAGCTTTAAACCAAGGTAAGCTTGGCGTTTCCTTAATTGATGAGTTCAGAAGCGAATACCGAAACGTTGACGTTTTGCTTATTGACGATATTCACTTTATCGCAGGTAAGGAAAACACACAGGAAGAATTCTTTAACACCTTTAACGCCCTTTACCAAAACGGAAAGCAGATTGTTGTTACACTTGACCGCCCCGTTAAAGAAATTAAAACCCTTGACGACCGTATTCGTTCACGTTTAGAGGGTGGTTTTTACGGTGACATTACCCCGCCCGATTTTGAAACAAGGGTTGGTATTATTAACAAAAAGGCTGAGCAGAGCAATATTAGACTTGATGAATCGCTTGTTTATTACATTGCTGAGCATATTAAAACCAATACCCGCCAGCTTGAGGGTGTGGTTAAAAAGCTTCAGGCTTATATCACAATTCAAAACAAAGTGCCGAACATTACAATCGTTCAGTCCTTTATACGTGATATAATCACCGACGACACACCCGAACCCATAAAGATTGATAATATTATTATGGAGGTTGCAAGAACCTATAACGTAAGCGAAGCGGATATTCTTTCAAACCGCAGAACAGCTTCATTGGCGCTTGCACGACAGGTTGCAATGTATATTGCACGTGAAACCACCGACCTTTCGTATAAAGCAATCGGCGAAAGCTTCGGTAAAGACCACACTACCGTGCTTTACAACGTAAACCGCATTGAAGAATTCTTAAAAGACAAGCCTTATCAAAAGGAACTTGTCGAAGATATTATCAAAAATTTACGCCACAACGCAAACGGCGGTTATTAACAGTTTAAACCTTAATTAACAGTGGACAAGCGTTGGATAAATGTGGATAAAATTTTTACCCCTTACTTATTAAGTTTTTATCAAATTTTTAATCCACCGCAGGTTTTATTTGTATAAGCGGGTTTGAGCCACTTTTCCACCGTTTTAACACACTATACTGCTACTACTGTTTTATTATTTCTTTTAAGGAGCAAAAATTATGAAATTTATCGTTGAACGTGCAAAATTGCTTGAGGCTGTTTCAAAGCTTCAAAGTGTTGTTGGTTCTAAAACTGCAATGCCTGTGCTTGAAGGTATTTTGATTTCGGCTGAACAGGGCAAGGTTACTTTGATAGCTTACAACCTTGAAATGGGTATGAAAAAGGAAATTTACGCAAAATGCGACGAAGCAGGCGATATTGTTATCGGTGCACGCTTATTGGCTGACATTTTGAGAAGAATGAACGATGTTCAGGTTGAAATTTCGGCAGACAGCCGCCTTAACTGCAATATCAAATGCGGTGAAGCTACCTTTGATATTATGGGTATGGCTGCAACCGATTTTCCTGAAATTCCTACCGTGTCGGCTGAAAATAGCTTCAAGGTTGACGGCAAGCTTTTCGCTTCTATGAAAAAGGGTACTGCTTTTGCCGCTGCTCAAAACGAAGGCGCAAAGCCGATTCTTACAGGTATTAATATTTCCGTAAACGATGGCTTTATTCAATTTGTTGCGATTGACGGTTACCGTCTTGCAATTAAAAAGGAAAAAGCTGAAAACATAAAAAATCTTGAATTTACCGTTACAAGCAAAGCACTTAACGAAGCAGTAAAGCTTATTGACGACGACAGCGAGGAAATTGAAATTAACGTTGGCAACCGCCTTATTGGTTTTAACATTAACGGTTATACCTTTATTTCCCGACTTTTGGAGGGTGATTTCGTTAATTACCAAAAAACCTTACCCAGCGACTTTAAGCAAAGAGTAGTTGTTAATACACGTGACCTTATAAATACAATCGAGCGTGTGTCACTTTTAATAAGCGAAAGCTTCACAACACCTATACGCTGTTATTTTAACGAGCTTAACGTGGTTTTCACCTGTGCTACCTCTATGGGCCGTGCAACCGAAACCTTTAATTTAAAGCTTGAGGGCGAAAATTTTGAAATTGGACTTAACAGCCATTATCTTTTAGACGTTTTAAAGGCTATTGAGGATGAAAACATTCAGATTCTCTTTAATGGACCTAATGCCGGCGTATTGATTGTTCCTGTTGACGGCGATAACTTTAAATATATGATTATGCCGATGAGGTTGAAATAATGAATTTTGAAAAAATTTCAATAAAAGAAGAATTTATCCGTCTTGACAGCGCAATGAAGCTTGCAAATTTGGTTGTGACCGGCGGTCACGCAAAGATTGTTATACAAGACGGCGAGGTTACCGTTAACGGTGAGGTTTGCACAATGCGTGGTAAAAAGCTTCATAAAGGCGATAAGGTTACCTTTGACGGTCAAGGCTTTGAAATTGTATGAGGGTTTTAAATCTTAAATGTAAAGGCTTTAGGAATTTGGGCGAGGTTGAGATTACGCCCTGTGAGGAAACCAACGTTATATGCGGTGAAAACGCACAGGGTAAAACAAACCTGCTTGAAGCAATTTGGCTTTTTACGGGTGCAAAAAGCTTTCGCACCAATAAGGATACTGATTTTTTGCAGTTTTCTAAACAAAAAGCGGTAATTGAACTTAAGTTTTTAAGTGAAGGCATTGAAAACGAGGCTGAAATTGCCATAACCGATAAGCGCAGGGTTACCTTTAATCAAAATAAACTGTCTTCTGCTGCGGGTATGGCGGGAAAATTTAATGCAGTTATCTTTTCACCCATTGATTTAAGCCTTGTTTCCGACGGGCCTGCAGTAAGACGCCGTTTTTTAGATACGGCAATCGGTCAGCTTTATCCGTCGTATATAACCTTGCTTCGCAATTACTTAAGGGCAGTAGGTCAACGCAATAAGGTTATTAAGGAATTTAAGTATGATTCTACCTTATCTATTATGCTTGACGTGTTTGAAGCCGAAATTGCCGATTACGGCAAAAAGATTACAGAATACCGCCAAAGGTATATTGATTTGCTTAATGAATTTTTACCCAAGGTTTACGACGGTATATCGGCAGGGCGAGAGGAATTAACAACAAAATATTTGTTTTCCTTTAATGGCGACTTTTTGGAAGCCCTTAAAAATGCAAGGCAAGAGGATATGTACACAGGCGTTACAAGTATTGGCCCCCACCGTGATGATATTGATTTTAAGATAAACGGTATAACGGCCAGAAAATTTGGCTCGCAAGGGCAAAAACGAAGCGTTGCACTGGCGATTAAATTAGCCGAGGCTGAGGTTATAAGAAAAAACACGGGTGAATGTCCGATAATTTTACTTGACGACGTTATGAGCGAGCTTGACTCTACCCGACAAAATTATATTTTAAACCATATAAAGGGTATGCAGTCATTTATTACCTGTTGTGATGACCAAAGCGTTAAAAATTTAATTGCCGGCAAAAAATTTATTGTTAAAAACGGAAGTGTTCTGTAATGTATATACATTTAGGTAACGAAATGGTGGTTAATGAAAAGGATATTGTTGGTATTTTTGATTTGGAAACCACCACAATTTCAAAACACAGCCGTAAATTTTTAGAAATTGCCGAAAAACAAAAACAGGTAATTAACGTTAGCTATGAATTACCGAAAAGCTTCATATTAACAAGCAAAAACAAAGAAAATAAGGTTTATATATCGCAAATTTCGACTGCAACCTTACAAAAGAGGTCGAAAATATTATAAATTCTAAAACTTTTTGAAAGGAAGTTTTTAATGAATAACGAAATTACAACACCTGTAACTGAAAATTATGACGAAAATTCCATACAGGTATTGGAAGGCTTGGAGGCTGTAAGAAAGCGTCCTGGTATGTACATTGGTTCCACGGGTGAGCGTGGTTTACACCACTTGGTGTACGAAATTGTGGATAACTCGATTGACGAAGCATTAGCGGGCTATTGCACAAAAATTGATGTTGAAATTTTGGATGACGGCATTATCCGTGTTACCGACAACGGCCGTGGTATTCCTGTTGGTATTAACCCTCAAAAGGGTATTCCTACCGTTACGGTTGTATTTACAATTTTGCACGCCGGCGGTAAGTTCGGCGGTGGCGGATATAAGGTATCGGGCGGTTTGCACGGTGTTGGCGCCAGCGTTGTTAATGCTCTTTCAAATTGGCTTGAGGTTGAGGTAAGAGACGGTAAAAACGTTTATAAACAGCGTTATGAAAAGGGTACTATTGTAACTGATTTAACCATTATAGGTGAAACCGATGAAACCGGCACAACCGTTACCTTTAAGCCCGACCCCACAATCTTTACCGACACCACAACCTATGATTATGATATTTTGCTTAACCGTTTGCGTGAACAGGCATTTTTGAACGCCGGTATTCGTATTGTTTTAACCGATAAGCGTACTGATGATGCAATTCCCACCATTGGTAAGAGCGATGACCTTTGCTTCGAGGGCGGTATTAAATCTTATGTTGAATATTTACTTAAAGGTATTAAAAAGGAAAGTCTTATAAACGATGTTGTTTATCTTTCAGGCAGTAAAAAGGACGAAACTGCAGAAATTGCGCTTTTATGGTCTACTGCTTACGATAATAAGATTTTATCCTTTGCAAATACACTTCACACTATCGACGGCGGTACACACGAACAGGCATTTCGTCAGACTGTTACCCGTGTTGTAAATAAATATGCCCACGACTTTAAAAAATTAAAGGAATCTTCTGACAACCTTAAAGCCGACGATATTATGGAAGGCTTGGTTGCAGTTGTTTCGGTTAAGCTTGCTGATGCACAGTTTGAAAGCCAGACTAAAGCTAAGCTTGGTAATACATCTGTCGGTCAGTTGGTGCGTGACATTGTAAACGATCAGCTTTATAAATTCCTTGAAGAAAACCCTGCCGATGCAAAAATTGTTATTGACAAGGCTATTGCAGCATCTAATGCCCGTGAAGCGGCTCAAAAAGCCCGTGAGGCATCAAGAAACAAGGCTGGTATTGGCAGTAAGACAAGAATGCCTGAAAAATTAACCGACTGTATTTCAAACGACCCGACAAAGACCGAAATTTACATTGTCGAGGGTGACTCTGCAGGCGGCTCGGCTGTTGAGGGCAGAAATGCTACCTATCAGGCAATTTTACCGCTTTGGGGTAAAATGCTTAACGTTGAAAAAGCAAGAGAAGACAAGGTTTACGGCAATGATAAGCTTACACCTGTTATTACAGCACTTGGTACAGGTATTGGTGAAAACTTTGATATAAATAAGCTTCGTTACGATAAAATTGTTATTATGGCCGATGCCGACGTTGACGGTAGCCATATAAGAACACTTTTATTAACATTCTTCTTTAGATATATGCCCGAGCTTATTGAAACCGGTCATATTTATTTGGCACAGCCTCCGCTTTACCGCATTTCAAAGGGTAAGCAGCATTTTGACGTGTTTACCGATGAGGAAAAAGCGCTTAAGGTTGAAGAACTTGGCGCCGGTGTTGACGTTCAGCGTTATAAGGGTCTTGGTGAAATGGACCCCGACCAGCTTTGGGAAACTACGCTTGACCCCGAAAGAAGAACATTTTTACAGGTTACCATGGCAGATGCTGCCTTGGCTGATGAAACCTTTACCATTTTAATGGGTGAAGAGGTTGAGCCCAGACGTAAGTTTATTGAAGAAAACGCAATTTATGCGACAGATTTGGATATTTAAGGAAAGGAGAAAGACTAATGGCTAAACAAGAAGTAGTTTATTGGCCCGAAAGCTCGGAAACTAGAATTCTTCCGGTTGAAATTACCGATGAAGTAAAGCAAAGTATGCTTCAGTATTCAATGTCGGTACTTGTGGGCCGTGCTTTACCTGACGTTCGTGACGGCTTAAAGCCTGTTCACCGCCGTATTCTTTACACCATGTTTGAAAACGGCTTAACCCCCGAAAGCAAATACCGTAAGTGTGCCGATACTGTTGGTACCGTGCTTGGTAGATACCATCCCCACGGTGACGCCAGCGTTTATGACGCAATGGTTCGTATGGCACAGGATTTCTCCCTTCGTTACCCTTTAATTGACGGTCACGGTAACTTCGGTAACATTGACGGCTACCCCGCTGCTGCTTACCGTTATACCGAATCTAAAATGAACCGCTTATCATACAGTATGCTTGATGATATTAAAAAGGATACTGTTAATATGCTCCCGAACTATGACGACCGTCTTTTGGAGCCTGAGGTATTGCCTGTTCGCTTCCCTCAGCTTTTAGTTAACGGCTCTTCGGGTATTGCTGTTGGTATGGCAACCGAAATTCCGCCTCACAACCTTGGTGAAGTAATTGACGCTATGTGTTGTCTTATTGACAACCCCGATGCCGACTTGCCCGAGCTTTGCGAGCACATTAAGGGGCCTGACTTCCCCACAGGCGGTATTATTATGGGCAGAAGCGGTATTCGTGCTGCTTATGCTACCGGCAGAGGTAAAATTGTTGTTCGTGGTAAGGCAGAAATTGAGGAAACCAAGAACGGCAAATTCCGTATAGTTATTACTGAAATTCCTTACAAGGTACGTAAAAAGGACCTTGTTAAGCATATTTATGACCTTGCAGCAGAAAAGAAAATTGAGGGTATTGATGACGTAGTTGACTATTCATCTAACCGTGACGGCGGTATGCGTATTGTGGTTGACATTAAGAAAGACGCCAACCCGCAGGTTGTACTTAACAAAATTTATAAAAATACCGCTTTACAGACCACCTTTGGTGCAATTTTGCTTGCTATTGTAAACGGTAAGCCACAGGTTTTAACCCTTAAAGAAATGCTTCAAAACAGCATTGACTTCCAGTATGAAATTATTCGCCGCAGAACCGAGTTTGACCGCAAAAAAGCGGCTGAGCGTGCCCACATTTTAGAGGGTCTTAAGGTTGCGCTTGATTTCATTGATGAGGTTATTGCAATTATCAGAAGCAGTAAGACCATTGCCGAAAGTAAGGAAGCCTTAACCGAGCGTTTTGGTCTTGATGATATTCAGACCACCGCTATCGTTCAGATGCAGCTCGGTAAATTGGCAGGTCTTGAAAAACAGAAAATTCTTGATGAACTTAAGGAAAAACTTGATTTCATTAAGGAATGTGACGCTATTTTAGCATCAAGGGAAAGAATTTTAGATATTGTTAAAACAGAATCTTTAAATCTTCGTGATAAGTATTCTGATGACCGCCGTACCGAAGTTTCTGACGTTTTAGGCGAGGTTGATATTGAAGACCTTATTCCCGAAGAGGAATGTGTGCTTACAAAAACCGTTAACGGTTATATTAAGCGACTTCCTGCAGACACTTATAACGTACAAAACCGTGGCGGACGTGGTATTACAGGTATGACCACCCGTGAAGACGATATTGTTGAAAATATGTTTGTCTGCTCGTCACACGACTATGTAATGCTGTTTAGTAACCTTGGCCGTATGTATCGCATCAAGGCTTATGAAATTCCCGAAGGCAGCCGTACCTCAAAGGGTATGAATATGGTTAATATTGTTCCCCTTATGCCGGGTGAAAAGATTACCGTTATTTTGCCTGCAAGCGAATTGGATGAGGAAAAATACATTGCAATGGTTACCAAAAAGGGTACAATTAAGCGTACCAAGGTATCTGAATTCCGTAATACCCGCCGCAGCGGTATTATTGCAATTTCAATCGATGATGATGACGAATTGGCATTTGTAAGAATGACCGACGGTAACCAAAACCTGTTTGTTGCAACCAAGAAGGGTCTTGCAATTCAGTTTAAGGAAACCGACGTGCGTGCAATGGGCCGTAATGCCCGTGGTGTGCGTGCAATAAGTATGCGTCAGGGTGACGAGGTTGTCGATATGGCGGTAACCGTAGAGGACACCAAAATTCTTACCATTACCGAAACCGGCTACGGCCGTATCAGTCCTATCAGTGATTATCGTATTCAGTCACGTGGCGGTAAGGGTCTTACTAACTACCGTACCGAAAAATATGGTGCAGTTGCGGCAACAATACCTGTAACAGGTGAAGAAGATATTATTATGATTGCTTCAAACGGTATTGTTATTCGTATATTTGCCGGCGATATTTCAACCTTTGGACGTCCTGCAAAGGGTGTTCGTGTAATGCGTGTGGCTGAGGGCGAAAAGATTTTGTCTGTTGGTCTTGCAGAACATAACGAAGCAGAAGTAAACGACAAGCCTGAGGAAGCCGACGCCGACGCAGGTGAGGTTGATACCGCTGCATTAGAGGCTGAAAACCGTCAGGCAGACGAAGAAATCATTGATAATGAGGAAAATTAATTGCGGTAAACGGCGCCGTTTTTAATGGCGGCGCCGAATTTTCTATAAAAGGTGATTTTTAAAAAATGAAATGTCCGCATTGTAATTTTGAGAGGGAGGAATCCTTCAAATTTTGTCCTATGTGCGGGTTAAAATCGGTTAATGATGAGGTTTTAGAGGAAAACAATGCCGAAAACCAACCCAAAACCGATGAAATACCCATACAACCCGAAACAATAACCTTTGTGAGGCGTGTTCCAAACGGTTTTACTGAAAAAACCTATAATGAAAGAAAAGAAATTAAAAAGCTTTCTCGATTAAGTGCCTGTGCACTTTTATCACTTTCGCTTATTTCAAACTTTATAGTATTATTTCTCTACCGCTTTTTGATGTGCTTTGGGGTTATGCCTGAAAAAACCTCTGCTTTTTTAAGCGACCCGTTTGTTTCACAGTTTTTTCAAATTACGGTGTCTAGCTTTATGTTTATAGTTCCGTTTACCTTCTTTTTTAAGCTGGCGGGCTATAAAATAAGCAAGATTATTGATTTTAATTTACCAAAAACAAAGGCGTGGCTACCCCTTGTGCTTATAGGCATTGGTTTTTGTGCCTTTGCTAATATGTCAACAGGTATTGCTTCAAGCATTTTCGAAGGCTTTGGCATTAATTACGAGGTTGACTTTGGCGAAAACCCACAGGGTGTTTTGGGTATAATTCTTTCAATTCTTGCAACGGCGGTTGTACCCGCTTTGGTTGAGGAATTTGCCTGCCGTGGTATTCTTATGGGTGCTTTGAGAAAGTTTGGCGATGGCTTTGCAGTGCTTACAACCGCTATAATGTTTGGTCTTATGCACGGAAACTTCCAACAAATTCCATTTGCTTTTATGGTAGGGCTTATTTTAGGCTATGTAGCAGTTAAATGTAATTCTATTTGGCCGGCAGTTTTAATACATTTTTATAATAACCTTTCATCGGTTATTTTTGATTATGTGTTTGACGGTATGGCGGTACAGCTTCAAAACGTAATTTACACAGTTTATCTTGTTATTTGCTTGCTGGTTGGCTTAATAGGTGTGCTGTTATTGTCAAAAAATGTCGAAATTTTTAAATTCAGCACCTCTGACACTGAGGCTAGCGAAAAACAAAAGTATAAATGGTTCTTTTTAACCGAAACAACAATATTTGCTATTGTGCTCTTTTTAGTGGAGTCTTTGCAATATTTTGTTAAATAATTTTTTTAAGGAGAGATTTTTAATGGGCGGTTCATCATATTTACCTGTGACTACACCCGAAGAAGAAGCAATACTTGGTGGTATGCCGGCAATTGGTGGCATATTCTTAATTGTAATTTTTGCTTTTTTATTTGTTATGTTGGCTTTTGCGGTTGTCAGTCTTATTTTTCAGGGCATTGGTATTATGAAAATGCACGAAAAGCTTGGTCTTAAGGGCGGTTGGATTGCATTTGTACCGATTCTAAACTCTTTTGCTATGGGCCGTGTTGCCGAGCAGTACATAAAAGAAAACGGTAAAAAGTCAGCTAAATTTTCTATCATTTTACTTATCTGCCAAATTGTAAGCTTTTTCTTTGCATTTGCAATGGGCGTTATATTAGGTATTGGTACCGCATTTTTGCCGGCATCAATTTATGCAATTATAAATTTGGTATTTACACTTTTAACTTATGGCTTGTCTTTTATTGCATCTGTTATTGCTTACATTGCTTTGTGGCGTGTTTTTGCAATTTTCAGTAACAAAAATGCAACACTTTATTTAATTCTTTCGATTTTTGTATCGGTTGTTCAGCCGTTTTTGATTTTCGCAATCAGAAACAAAGAGCCTCTTTGTGTTGAGGTTAAGACTGAAGAAATCCCCGAGGCTGCACAAGTAATAGAATAAAATTAAAATAATAAATTGTTATAAGGAGTGATTTTATGTTTAATATTTTAAGTGCTATGCCCGCAAGCTCGGCAACAATGTCAGATGAAGCGGCAATGATATTTGTTATAGTTCTTTATATTGCAATTTTCGGCTTTATATTTGGCTTTATGTTTTTATTTTGGATTTTTAAAGCAATTTCTGTCTTTAAAATGAGCAAAAAATTAAATCTTAATTTGCCTTGGATTGGTTTTGTTCCTTATGCCTTGCCCTTTGCTTATGGCCGTATAGCTGAAATGTATAACAAAAATCATTTCAAAAAGCCAATTAAGTTTTCAATTTTGCTTTTAATTTTGCAGTTTGTACCCGGAATTGCAATTACAGCCTTTTATATTGTTTTTATTGGAGTTGGCGTAATTGCGGCTTTACTTAATTCGGAAGTTATATTAATAATTGCCTTTTTAATTTGCTATTTTGTTATGTTCTTTATTTTGATGGCATCTTCTTTTGTGGTAAACTTGTTTAATTACCTTGCTTGCTGGAACGTTTTCGCAATTTTCGGCGGCGAAAAGAATATACTTTACTTTATTATGTCATTAACCTTGGGTATTGAACCCTTCCTGTTATTTGCGCTTCGCAACAAAGAACCGCAGAATTTAAGGGAAGAATTTGTTGTTCCTGAAGTTGTAAAAGAAAATTAAATCTATGCCTTCCCCGACAAACTATAATTTGAAATAATATTAAAGCGGTAGAAACTAAATAATTAATTTCTACCGCTTTTTTTAGGAGATAAAATGAACAGAGAATTTATGCAAATGGCAATACTTGAAGCTGAAAAGGCTGCCAAAATGGGTGAAGTTCCTGTTGGGGCAGTTATTGTTAAAAATGGTGAAGTGATTGCCACAGGGTATAATCAGCGTGAGAAAAAGCAAAACGCACTTTCCCATGCGGAAATTGAGGCAATAAACACCGCTTGCCAAAAGCTTGGTACTTGGCGGCTTGATGACTGCGAAATGTACGTAACGCTTGAGCCCTGCCCAATGTGTGCCGGTGCGATAATAAACGCAAGAATAAAAACCGTTATTTTCGGTGCATATGACAGTAAAATGGGTTGTATGGACAGTGTTATTAATTTGTGCGATTATCCTTTTAACCACCGCCCTGAAATTTACGGCGGTATTATGGAGGATGAGTGCCTCGTAATTTTGCAAAATTTCTTCAAAAATCTGCGTTAAAAACGCCCTTTTACAGCCAATAGAAATAATTTTAACGGCCAAAGCTATATTTTTAAAAAACTGAGTGGCTGAAAAACAGGCTATTTTTTAAGCCCTTGCACTGCTTTTTTGGGTATGATTTCGAGGTATAATAAAATAGCGATATATAGAAGTGCCGAAGCAACCGCTAAAAGTATTATGTAAACCAAAATATTTTTAATATTTGCAGTCATTAAAACGGTGTTAATTATAAAGCTCACTGAAAAAGCCGAGATTAACGGCAGTAAAAAATCGGTAAAAATTGAAATTTTGGCTTTGCTGATTTTTATAAGTCTGCCAACGTTTAAAACGCAGGTGTAAAGGTTTGAAAAATACATTATAAGAATAAAGCCATTTATACCCATTTTAGGTAAAATTATTAAAATTAAAATCAGTCGTATTGCCGAATCGCTTACGGCTGTTTTAAACGTAAAGGATTGTTGGTCAAGCCCTTTTAAAATACCGTCGCAAATGCTGTCGAGGTACATTAGCGGCACAATGGGCGAAAGCGCTTTTATTAAAAAACCAACGTCTTGACTTTTATAAAGCAAAAGACCGATTTTTTCGCCGCCTACAAAGAAAAGTGAACCGCAAATCAGTCCGCAAAGCAGGGTTAGCTTTATAATTTTTTCTGCGGCGGCTTTAATTGCACGGTGGTTTTGGTGGGTTACAGCTTCACTTATTTCGGGAATAAGCAGGGTTGAAACCGAATTAAGAATTGCCGACGGGAAAAAGAGTATTGGCAAAGCCATGCCTTTAATCATACCAAATTGTGAAAGTGCATTTTGCCCCGAAAGCTTGAATTTTGCTAAATTTTTAGGCACAAGCACGTTTTCGCCGGTGCGTAAAAGTGAATTTAAATAACGACCGCTTGTAATGGGCAGCGCAATATGAATAATTTTTTGAAAAACACCCTCAATTTTTTCACTCTTTTGACCTTTTAGTGCCTTTGTTTCGACAAAATATGACAATAAAAGCAGTAAAAAGCCAAAAGCCTCTGCCAAAGCATCGCCTAAAATAATACCAAAGCAGCAGGCGGCAATACCTTTGTTATAAAACAGACTTATAAAGCTGACAATTATGATAATGCGGGCAGATTGTTCTATTATTTGACCGACAGAATTCGGCAAAATGCGACGCTTTGCGATAAAATAACCTCTGAAAACCGAGGATGCGCCAATAAAAGGCAGTGATAACGGCAAGATTTTAAGTGATATAACCGTACGACTATCACCCAAAATTTTTGTGCCGATAAAATCTGCCCCAAATATTATTATAACTGCCGAGATGCTTGCAATAATAAGGGTAAGCAAAAGTGAAGCACGTAAAATTTTCTTACAGTTTTGCGGCTTTTCCTTGGCAATTTCCTCAGCACATAGGCGGGTAACTGCGGTGGAAATACCGCTTGTAGCAAAGGTTGAGGCTAAAACATAAAACGAAAATATGACCTGATAAAGTCCGATACCCTCGCTGCCGATTTTGCCCGACAACCAAACCTTGAAAACTATGCCGGCAAACCGCAAAAGCAAAGAGGTTGCGGTCAAAAGCATGGCATTTTTAATAAAAATACCTTTTTTTATAAAGCATCGCCCCGAAAAAATTATTATATATAATTGTATGAAAAACGGGGTCTATTAATGAGTGTTGAAAAATTTGTAAATTTTTAGTATAATGATTATGTATCTGGTAAAAGGAGTGTGATAACATGGCTTCACCGTTAGCGGACAAGCTCCGCCCAAAGAAAATTGATGAGGTTTTCGGTCAAAGGCACATTTTGGCTGATGGCAAGGTGCTTAGAAGAATTATTGATTCAAAGCAGATACCAAATCTTATTTTTTATGGTCCTTCGGGCGTGGGAAAAACCACCGTTGCCAACATAATTGCTGAAAATTGCGGCAAAAAGCTTTGTTATCTTAACGCTACTACCGCTTCAACTGCCGATATTAAGGAAATTATTTCTACAATAGGCACCTTTGAAAGCAGTAACGGTATTTTATTATATCTTGATGAAATACAGTATTTTAATAAAAAACAACAGCAGATTTTGCTTTCTTACATTGAAAACGGCGATATTACGCTGATTGCATCTACTACCGAAAATCCATTTTTCTACGTTTATAATGCAATTATCAGCCGTTCGACAGTTTTCGAGTTTAAAACCCTTTCAAGGGACGATATTATCGGGGTTATAAACCGTGGTATAGGGCTTATAAGCGAAGAAAAGGGCAAAATCGTTAACATTAGTGAGGATGCGGTTAAAAAAATTGCAACCTCTGCCAATGGGGACGTTCGTAAAGCGCTTAACACGCTTGAGCTTTGCATTGTAACCGCCGAAACAAGTGCTGACATAACTGTTAGTGATGATTTACTTGAGGAAATTTTGGCTTCAAATTCGGTCAGATACGACCGTGAGGGCGATCAGCATTACGATATTATTTCGGCTTATCAAAAATCAATGCGAGGCTCTGATCCGGATGCGGCAATATATTATCTTGGCAGACTTTTGGCAGCCGGCGATTTACCGAGCGCTTGCAGACGGTTGTTGGTTTGCGCAAATGAGGATGTCGGGCTTGCTTATCCGCAAATAATACCTATTGTAAAGGCGGCGGTTGACACTGCAATGATGGTGGGCTTGCCTGAAGCCAGATTACCGCTTGCAAATGCAGTAATTTTAGTTGCGACAGCGCCAAAATCGGTTACCGCACACGATGCAATTAATGCCGCAATGGAGGATATTGAGCGTGGTATAGGCGGTGATATTCCACGGCATTTACAAAATAAACACTTCGATGGTGAGGATGCCGAAATTGTTGGTCAGCATTATAAATATCCACACAACTATAAAGGACATTATGTAAACCAACAATACCTACCGGATGAAATTAAAAATAAGAAATATTATAAATTCGGGGATAATAAGTTTGAGCAAAGCTCAAAGGAATATTGGGACAAAATTAAGGGGTGAAAGCAGTGAAGGAAAATACCTTACCTAAAAAGACAACCTGGCTTTGGCTTTTGAGGATTGTTTTAGTTACCTTTATATTGGTTGCGCTTTGTTTTTACTTTGCACCGCTTTTTGCACCTTTAAAAATTATCGCTATCGTTATAGGTGTTTTAGGACTTTTTGTTGCTTTTGTTTATTTACCTTTCTTTTTTAAAACCTATAAAATAATACTTTCAAATGATGCAGTTATTGTAAAGTTCGGCATTTTAATTAAGGTTGAACATATTATGCCGTACAAACGAATGATTTATGCCCAAAGCTTTGAAACCCCGATGGCTAGGCTTTTGGGTGTCGCTGCCGTTCGGCTTAAGGCGGCACGCAGTTATTTGCTTGTGGCAGAGGTTGAAAAGGAATCTGCACAGTCGATAATTGACTTCTTGGCAGAGGGGGAATCGCATGAATAAGGTCTTTCGTGCCCACCCCTTGATGATTTTTAACTTTTTAAAGCCGTTTTTGTTTGTGCTTTTAATTCCGCTTGTGCGTGGTCTTATTCAGTATGCTGTAAGCGGCGAATATGACAGTATTTTATACTTTGAAGTTATTCTGCTTATTGCGTTGGCTGTTATCGGCTTCTTGCGCTGGTGGTGCTTTAAGCTCATTTTAAATGAGGAAAAGCACACAATAACGGTAGTTAGCGGTCTTGTTTTCAGAAAAACGGCAAAAATCAACGTTGACAGGCTTTCTTCGGTACAAACTAAGCAAAATCCACTTGAATTTATTTGTCGAGCGGTGACATTTCGGCTAAATACCGAAGCCGGTAACATTGGTAAAGCCGATTATGAGTTTAAATTAAGTGTTAAATCGGCCAAAAAGGTTTCAACTCTGCTTTATGGCAAGGGTGATAATAAGAAAATAAGGTTTTCACTTTTTAAAATTGCTGTGCTTGCGGCAACAACCTCATCTGCCTTTACAGGTATAATAGTAGGTGTTCCGCTTATTTACAGGGCAGGTAATCTTTTGGAGATTGCTATAAGCGATATGCTTATCAATGAAATCAACAACATATCGCAGAAAATCGAAACCTATTTTCCGCCTGTTGTTAATGCAATCAGCTTGGTTTTTTTGGCATCTTATCTGTTTTCTTTCTTCTATTCGTTGTTTAATTACCTTAATTTCCAGCTTCGTTTAGGTGAGGATAAGATGGAAATACGTTCGGGTTTGTTTGTGCGCACCCGTACAGCCTTTAAAAAGGCGGCAATTAACAATGTAAGAATTGAACAATCCTTTTTAATGCTGCTTTTAAGGCGCTTTGCGATGCGTGTCAGCGTTGGCGGATACGGCGAAAGCAAGGGACGCTCCGAAGTGGTTATACCACTTGAAAAGGGACAGGAAATCAGAAATCACTTTGCGGAATATCTACCGTTCTTTAAATGTGACACCGGCGTGTTTATTAAACCACGGGCAACCGCCATTAACCGAAGCCGTTTTCTGTTCTTTCCAACAATATATTTTATATCTTCGATTATTTTAGCAATCATACTTGGTCTTCGGTTTGAGGATTTCACCCGTTTTACAATCTTTTCATTGTGGGTGGTTTGCACCTTAATCTTTATCCATGCATGGTTTTGCCTTTTTGAATGCTTTAAAGGAAAGGTTGACTTTGGCGAAAACGTATTTATTCGCAGTCGCAGGGGCTTTAAAACCTGTGAGCTGTATTGCCCGAAAGAAAACGTGGGCGAAGTTAAGCTGGTTCGCTTCCCTGCAGATATGTGGCATCACACCTGCCGTTTAAGAATAACGGTCCGCAGTGAACGTGCTGACAGCCTTTGTGTAAGGCATCTTGATTATGAAACGGTAAAAAAGACCGTAAATGAATATTTTAATGTATAAATTCACAGTATTTGCCCAAACTAATAAAAATGTTTCACGTGAAACATAGAGGTGATACTGTGAATTTTCTTTTAGATTGCTTAAAGGCATTTGCCGTTGGCGGTGCAATTTGTGTTATAGGTCAGCTGCTGATAGATTGGACCAAGCTTACACCTGCACGAATACTTGTGTCTTACGTGGTTTCGGGCGTAATACTTACGGGTGTAGGTATGTATGGTGCTTTAGTTAAGTTTGCGGGCGCCGGTGCAACTGTACCTCTGACGGGTTTTGGTTATAGCCTTGCTAAAGGTGTTGAAAAAGCGGTTGATGAATACGGACTTATAGGCGCCTTGACAGGCGGATTAACAGCAACCGCCGCTGGTATAACCACAGCGATATTAATGGGTCTTTTAATGTCGCTAATCTTTAAATCGAAGGATAAATAAAAAAAGCTTCCGCTCAAAAGCGGAAGCTTTTTACTTTTCAAAGCCGTTTTTACCGTAACGTATAAAGGATACAATAATTGAAATAACGTTAAATAACTCGCAGATAATACCACCGATAGAAAAAACCACAATGTTATAACCGAGCCATGCGGGTGTTACAAAGAACATACGCACTGTGCGAATTTTTCCGCCGTCGTCCTTCCAAGTGGCTATGGTATATAATATTTGCGCTATTGCTATCAGATAAGAAAAAACAGTTTCTAAAATTTTTTGCGTGCCCCACACACCGTTGTAGGTTAAGGGCGAAATGGTTGATATTACGATAAAAGCAACACATATTGCGATTAGAACGGGTGTTTTCTTTAGTTTTTTCTTTAGCAGAACCGCAGTATTTATAAAGCATACGGTGTTTATTAAAAAGCCGTCCAATGCGCCTAGCAGCAGATAGCTTAAGCCAAAGCTTAAAGCCGCAAAGGTTTGTACCAAAAATAAATGGCGGTTATTTTTAAGCTGAAACGAAAAAATTATTGCCACACAAGAAATTATACTTAAAATTTGCGCTATTACGTCCATAAAATTAATCCTTTCGCAAAATTCCCTACCATAATAATATAAATAAATCGGTATGTCAATCTAATTTTATGTTTACAAGCGGTTATTTTACTGTTATAATAAATTTGTAAATTATCGATGTTTCACGTGAAACATTTCACGTTTCGGAGGTTAAAATGGGAAAAATCATCTCGGTTGTTAATCAAAAAGGCGGCGTTGGAAAGACCACAACGGCTGTCAACCTTGCCGCTGCGGTGGGTATAGCCGGCAAAAAGGTGTTGATTGTTGATGCCGACCCGCAAGGAAACACCACAAGCGGTTACGGTATTGCAAAGAAAAACGTTAAGGTTTCAACATATGAGCTGCTTATCGGAACGGGCAAGATTGAAAACGCTATACTTGAAAGCGGTTATGAAAAGGTTGATATTGTACCCGCATCTATTGATTTAGCGGCGGCTGAGCTTGACCTTATTGAGGTTGAAAACCGACAAAATCAGCTTAAAATGGCGCTTGCAAGCGTTCGTGAAAAGTATGATTATATATTTATTGATTGCCCGCCATCGCTTGGGCTTATAACAATTAACTCGCTTAATGCAAGTGATACCGTTTTAGTGCCCATACAATGCGAATATTTCGCTCTGGAAGGGCTTTCACAGCTTATGGCGACAGTACGTCAGGTTAAGCGTCTTTATAATCCTACGCTTGAAATTGAGGGCATTGTGCTTACTATGTATGACGGGCGTTTGAATCTTACCGGTCAGGTTGTAGGTGAAATTAAAAAATATTTTGCCGACAAGCTTTATAAAACCGCAATTCCCCGTGCAGTAAGGCTTTCTGAAGCACCGTCTTATGGTATGCCGATTCAGTATTACGATAAGCGTTCAAAGGGTGCGGCGGCTTATAATGACTTGGCTAAGGAATTTTTAAAGAAAAACAGGAGGGCGTAAACAATGGCAATTAAAAAAGGCGGCCTAGGCCGTGGACTTGATTCTCTCTTTAACGAAAATGCTACCGAAGAAAACGGCATTTTAAAGCTTAACATAAATGATATCGAACCAAATCGTGAACAGCCACGCAAAAGCTTTGACGACGACGCAGTTACTGAACTTGCGGACAGTATTGCACAACACGGTTTAATACAACCTATTGTGGTTACACCACTTTCAAATGGCAGATATAGTATAGTTGCGGGTGAAAGACGTTGGCGTGCTTGCCGCATTGCAGGTCTTAATGAGGTGCCTGTAATCGTTAAAGATGCTTCCAAGCAGGAGCTTATGGAAATTGCTTTAATTGAAAATTTACAGCGTGAGGATTTAAATCCCGTTGAAGAAGCGTTTGGTTATCGTTCTCTCATTGAGGGCTTTGGCTTAACACAGGAACAGGTTGCAGAGCGTATGGGTAAATCCCGTTCGGCAGTTACAAATGCTCTTCGTCTTTTGAATTTAAACGAGGATGAGCTTGATGCCTTAAAAAGCGGTTTGATTTCCGCAGGACACGCTCGTTGCCTTATCGGCATTGAGGATGCCGACACACGAGCAAAAATGCTCACAGCGGCGACTGAAGGCGCATCTGTGCGTGATATTGAAAGAATGGCGCAGCTTGCTAAAAAGCCCGCTAAAGCCGCTAAAAAGGAAGAAAAGAACAAGCTTTACAGCGAGGTTGAGCTTTCTCTGCGCAGTGAGCTTCACCGTAAGGTTAAAATTGTTTCCACAGGTAAAGGAAAAGGTAAAATTACTATCGAATTTTACAGCGATAAAGAGCTTTGTGATTTTGCAAACAGATTAACGGACTAATATATGACAAAACGACTTAGAAAATTAATGCCTTGCAGGGTATTTAGACGTCGACCGCCGCCAATTAAATAATAATGTAAAAAAATATTATTTAAGAGGTGTAAAATGTATTATATTTTTTCAATTTTAGCTCTGCTTTGTTGGAGCGGTTCGGATTTGTTCTCGAAAATGGGAACAAGAGAAAAGGATAAAAACAGTCATTGGAAGGTTGTTTTCGCAGTTGGCCTTATAATGGGTATTCACTTTTTCATTACCCTTATCGGCGGTGCTGTAATTGATAGTACAGTCGGTGTTGATGGCGTACCTAAGGTGATTGCAAGCCTTTTATATACCGATTTTAGGCTAATAGATTTCTTTAACTACCTACCCGTTGCAGGTCTTTACATATTGGCAATGGTTTTTGGTTATATCGGTCTTCGTTATATCGAGCTTTCCATTTCTTCCCCTATTTGTAACTCGTCGGGCGCACTCGCATTCCTTTTGTGCGTGCTTTTCGGTATATTCTCAACCGATGATATTACCCCCGTTAGCATTATCGGTATCGTTATGATAACTGTTGGTATTATTGCTCTCGGCTTTGTTGAACAACACGAGGACGAGGAAGTGCGTCAGGCTCGTCAGGAACGAGCAAACCGCAAGTATGCTAAAAGCATTTTGGCTTTCTTGCTGCCTATTTCCTACCTTATTATAGATGCGCTTGGTACCGTTGGTGATGAATTTATCTTCTCTGACCGTTCACCGGTTACCATTACCGATTATGCTGCAAACTCTGCTTTTGAGCTTACCTTCTTTGTTTTGGCAATCTTTGCCTTTATTTGGGTTAAGTTTGTTAAGAAAGACAGCATATTTAAAGGTAATAAGCATTTATATTTCGGCGGTTTGTGTGAAACTATCGGTCAGGTGTTCTATATGGCGGTTATGTTCAGCGATTTCTCGGTAGGTATGGTTATTATCTCTGCTTACTGCGCAATCTCAGTTTTGTGGAGCCGTATATTCCTCAAGGAAAAAATGTCTTGGAAGCATTACGCTGTCATTGCTCTTGTAATTGCAGGTATCGTGATTTTGGGATAGCTTATTAAATTAAAATAGGCGGTAGAGTTTAAAGCTTTACCGCTTTTATATTTTTTATGTGATTATTTTGCATTTTTTTGGCAATAATTTTGTTGTGCACACCAAATGCCTTAATTTTTCCTTTATATATATAATAGGTAGGCGACAGATTTTTCACCCTCTTTTTTATGTCAAATAGGTGTTATAAACACTGAAAAACCCAATATGTAGTGGTGTAAAAATTTTTTAAAAAAAATTGAAAAAAAGTGTTGACAAAAGGGGTTTAGGTGTGGTATTATACTCTAGCGCTCTAATGAGGGGCGCAAAAAACGGACCTTGAAAATTAAACAACGACAATAATAAGGACCCGACAATTCTTAAGAGAAATCGAGAGAAAAATGTCAGTACTTTATGAAGTATGAAGGACAAAAACAATACGTCAGTATTGTCTAAGAATGAGCTTAAAGCTTATCTAAAATGATGTTAGCGCTTCGGCGTTAAGATATAATTTTTTAGAGAGTTTGATCCTGGCTCAGGACGAACGCTGGCGGCGTGCCTAACACATGCA
>JAFQCU010000035.1 GCA_017416285.1 Clostridia bacterium
CACAATGCAAATGTGCCAGATTGAAGTGGTGTGAAAACGTGAATTATAAAAAATGGTTTTTAAAGAATACCGAAAGTTTAAGCGGAAAAACGGTAGCGGTTACAGGCAGTACCGGCGGTATTGGCCTGTGGCTTTGTAAGCATTTGGCGTGCCTTGGGGCAGACCTTGTTTTGCTTAACAGAAGCAAAGCTAAAACCGAAAAGCAAATTGCCGATTTAAAAAGCGTATTTCCAAATATTAATATTGCTTATATACCTATTGATTTAAGTGATATAAAATCGGTTAAAGCTGCAACCGATATTTTAATAAAAAACTGCCCCGATTTTTTAATACATAACGCAGGTGCGTACAGCATACCACGTTATATAACCGATTTCGGTTTTGATAACGTGTTTATGATAAACTTTCTTTCGCCGTATTATATGACTAAAGCCTTGTTGCCTTATTTATCGCAAAAGGGCGGCGGGGTAGTGGCGGTTGGCAGTATTGCGCATAATTATTCCAAAACCAACCCCGAAAATATTGATTTCAGGGGTATTAAAGCCGCAAGCAAGGCTTACGGTAATGCAAAACGCCATTTAATGCTGTCGTTTTATAAATTGTTTGAAAATGAAAAGGGCGCAACCCTTTCGGTTACTCACCCCGGCATTACCTTTACAAATATTACGGCGCATTACCCTAAACTTATTTTTGCAGTTATAAAGCACCCAATGAAGGTTATTTTTATGCCACCTAAAAAAGCGGCGCTTTCGGTTTTAAAGGGCGTTTTTGGCAAAACGGAATTTGGCGCTTGGTATGGTCCACGTGTTTTTGACGTGTGGGGTCTGCCTTTTAAAAAACGGCTCAAAACCTTTAAAAAAGCAGAAGCCGATAGTGTGTTTAAAACAGCCGAGAATTGTTATAATACGGTTTTAGAATTCTTGGCGGAGTGATTTTGTGGAAGTGATTATTTTATGTATTTTGTAAGTGCTGTTGAAAAATTAGAGCTTTGCCCGATTATTGCCGCAGTCCACGAGGATAAGTTTGACGCCGCCTTAAAGTCGCCTGTGGAAATAATATTTCTTCTTGAGGGCGACGTTATGACGATTGGCGATAAGATTAAGCAGGTGCATGAAAACGGCAAAAGCGTATTTATACATATTGATTTAATGAAGGGCATCGGCAAGGATAAATGCGGTGTGCAATATCTGGCAGATTTAGGTGCTGACGGGATTATTTCCACCCGTGCTTCTCTAATTAAAAATGCCAAGGAAATTGGTATTTTAGCGGTTCAGCGTTATTTTGCGCTCGATAGTCAGGGACTTGACAGTATTAAGGAAATGATTGCTTCTGCAAGACCGGATTTCGTTGAAATAATGCCGGGTGTTATCGAAAAGGTTATAAGGAAATTTGCCAATGATGAAATACCCGTCATTGCAGGTGGTCTTTTAGAGTCGAAATCCGAGGTTACAACAGCTTTATCAGGCGGTGCGGTTGCGGTTTCAACCGGCAAACAAGAACTTTGGTACCTTTAATAAAAAACTGTTGAATTTTTTTAAAAGTATGTTATAATGGTTTTAGAGAGATTTAGAGTACATTAATTCTTTAACGGGGTTAGTGTGCTCTTTTTTTCTGATAATTGTTTGGAGGAATTAATAATGACAAAAACAAACATAGTGGATTGGAAAACAATAACCGATTTCGTGATTGACGCTTTTGTGGGCTACGGTATTCCCAGAGCTGATGCAGAAATCTGTGCAGACGTTCTTTTGGAATCTGATAAACGTGGTATTGAGTCACACGGTGTAAACCGTTTTAAACCTGTTTATCTTGACAGAATTAAGGCGGGTATTCAAAAGGCCGTTACCGAAATGGAAATAATTAAAGAAACCCCCACCACCGCAGTTATTGACGGTCATCACGGTATGGGTCAGGTAATCGGTCATAAGGCTATGAGCATGGCTATTGCCAAAGCAAAGGAATACGGCATGGGTATGGTTGTTGTTCGCAATTCTTGCCATTACGGTATTGCAGGTTATTACACCACTATGGCTACAAAGGCCGGCTGTATTGGTATGACCGGTACAAACGCACGTCCGTCAGTTGCGCCTACTCACGGTGTTGAAGGTATGTTCGGTACTAACCCGTTTACTATCGGCGTTCCTACTGATGAAGCATTTGACTTTAACTTTGACTGTGCAACCTCAATCACACAAAACGGCAAGGTTGAATATTATGAAAGAATCGGTGAAGAGGTTCATCCCGGCACCATTATTGACCTTGACGGTAACGCTGTTGAGGGCGATGCAGGTGTTGCACTTAAAAAGATTCGTGGCGGCACAGCTGCGCTTACAACCCTTGGCGGTATTGGTGAAGACCTTGCAGGCTATAAGGGCTATGGCTTTGCTTTAGCGGTTGAGTTCTTCTCATCTATTTTGCAAGACGGTGCTTACGGTAAGGCGCTTGACGGTAAGGATGAAAACGGTAATATCCGCCCCTATCAGTTAGGTCATTGGTTTATTGCTATTGATACCGACCACTTTATGGGTGAAGAAATTGCACGTAATAAGGCCGGCGACATTTGCCGCAGTATGCGTGCTTCTAAAAAAGCGCCGGGTGCCGAAAGAATTTACACCGCCGGCGAAAAGGAATACGAAATTGGTATTGCCCGTAAAGACGGCGTTCCGATTAACGAATCTGTTCAGAAGGAAATTATTGCTATTCGTGACGAATTGGGACTTACTCAATATACATTTCCTTGGGAGGCTTAAAAATGGATATCAGACAGGAATCTTTAAAAAAGCATTACGAGTGGCAGGGCAAAATTGAGGTTATTTCCCGTGCGCCCATCAACACTAGAGAGGACCTTTCTTTAGCCTACACCCCCGGTGTTGCGGAGCCTTGCCTTGAAATTAATAAGGATATAAATAAATCATACGAGCTTACCCGCCGTTCAAATTTGGTTGCCGTTATTACCGACGGTACTGCAATTTTGGGCCTTGGTGATATTGGCCCCGAAGCCGGTATGCCCGTAATGGAAGGCAAGTGCGCACTCTTTAAGGCTTTTGCTGACGTTGATGCTTTTCCGCTTTGCATAAAGTCAAAGGACGTTGATGAAATTGTTCGTACAATTTATCTGCTTTCAGGTTCTTTCGGCGGAATTAACCTTGAAGATATTTCTGCGCCTCGTTGCTTTGAAATTGAACGCAGATTAAAGGAAATTTGTGATATTCCGATTTTCCACGACGACCAGCACGGTACTGCAATTGTTGTTGCTGCCGCTTTAATTAATGCTTTAAAGCTGGTTAAAAAGGAAATTGGCGAAGTAAAGGTTGTTATCAACGGTGCAGGCTCGGCAGGTATTGCTATCGGTAAGCACCTTATGAATATTGGCGTTAAGCACCTTACCTTCTGTGACCGCTTCGGTATTATTTGCGAGGGCGACGAAAACAACAACGTTGCACAGGAAGAAATTGCAAAGGTTACTAATCTCGAGCATAAAAAGGGCACTCTTGCTGATGCGCTTTGCGGTGCTGACGTGTTCATCGGTGTTTCGGCTCCCAACCTTGTAAATGAAGAAATGGTTAAGTCAATGGCAAAGGATGCTATTATGTTCCCGATGGCTAACCCCACACCCGAAATTATGCCTGACCTTGCAAAGAAAGCAGGTGCCAGAGTTGTTGGTACAGGCCGTTCGGACTTCCCGAACCAAATTAATAACGTCCTTGCTTTTCCGGGTATATTCCGTGGTGCGCTTGACAGCCGTGCTACCTGTATTAATGAGGAAATGAAGGTTGCAACCTCTTATGCGTTGGCTTCCCTTATTCCCGATGATGAAATTAATGAAGAAAATATTATTGCTTCTGCACTTGATAAGCGTGTTGCACAGGTTGTAGCCGAGGCTGTTGCCAAGGTTGCAAAAGAAACAGGAGTTTCGAGAATATAATTATGGAAAAATCACTTAAAAACGTAAAATTGTTTCTCTTTGATATGGACGGTACGCTTTATCTTGGTAATATTCTTTACGATTTTACAATCGAGCTTTTGAACACCATTAAAGAAACCGGCTCAAAATATTTGTTTATGACAAATAATTCCTCCAAAAGTGTTACCGCCTATATTGAAAAGCTTCAAAAATTGGGCATTACGGCGACTAAGGAGGATTTCATAACCTCATCACAGGCAACCTCGTATTACCTTAAAAATCATCATAAGGATGCCCGCCTTTACGTTTGCGGTACACAGTCCTTAAAGGATGAATTTATAAGCGAGGGCTTTACAGTAACCGATAATATTGACGAGGTTGATTGCATTGTTATGGGCAACGACACCGAGCTTACCTTTAAAAAGCTTTGGGACGTTTCATATCTTTTAACTGTTAAACCTGATATGCCTTATATTGCGACCAACATAGACTACGTTTGCCCGACAGAATTTGGCTTCGTGCCTGACTGTGGCAGCGTTTGCGATATGATTTTTAACGCAACCGGCAAGCGCCCTGTGTTTATTGGTAAGCCCGAGGCTTTAATGCCACAGCTTGCAATGGAAATGACAGGCTATTCTAAAGAGCAAACCGCCGTTATCGGTGACAGAATTTACACCGATATTAAAAGCGGTATAAATGCGGGCACGGTTACCGTTTTGGTTATGAGCGGTGAAACAACCTATGAAGTGCTCGAAAAATCGGATGACAAGCCCGACTTTGTGCTAAGCGATGCCGGTCTTATGATACCGATGATTAAGGATTAAGCTTAAACCCACTCGAAAGAGTGGGTTTTTGTTGAATTTATAGGCAAAATATGATAAGATACTTTTGTTATACGAAAGGAATTGGTGTTATGGTAAAGCATATAATTTTGTGGAAGCTAAAGGACGAATTCAATAAAGAAGAAATTAAACTTCAAATGAAGCAAAGGCTCGAGGGCTTAATGGGTGAAATTGATGGACTTTTAGAAATTAAGGTGCAAATTGAAAAGCTTGAAAGCTCTAACGTTGACGTTATGCTTTATTCGGCTTTTACTGATGAGGCGGCGCTTAAGAATTACGCAACCCACGAAAAGCACGTTTTTGTGGCAGACAATTTTGTACGCCCCTATACCGAAACCCGTTCTTGTATAGATTTTAAATGTTTTAGCTAAGGAGTAATTATGTTTAGCGTTATTTTTGATATGGATGGTACTTTAACCGATACACAGAGCGTTTGTATTCGTGCATGGGATTATGCGGGCGGTCTACAAGGCTTTAAAAACGTGGGCGAAAGCATAAAATACGTTTTGGGCATGAACAAAGAGGGCTGGGAAGCATACCTTGCGGAACATTACGATGGTATTGACCTTTTGGCTTTTGATAGGGAAATGCGTCAATATATAATTGATAGTGGTGTACCCGAACTTAAAAAAGGTGCAAAGGAACTTCTTGAATTTTTGAAGCAAAAAGGTGTTAAAATGGCAGTTGCTTCCGGTTCGGCCAGATATGAGATTGATTGGAAATTGGGCGAAACCGGTACTATTGATTATTTCGACGCATTTGCAGGCGGTGAAGAGGTTGAACGTTGCAAGCCCGCACCTGATGTATTTTTACTTGCGGCAGAGCGTTTGGGTGTAAACCCCGAAGACTGCCTTGTTTTTGAAGATTCCTCACTTGGAATTAAGGCGGGGCATACAGCGGGTATGAAGTGCTTTGGCGTTGCCGATGTTGCACCTTTTACCGATGAAGCTAAAGAAATTATGTTTAAAGAGCTTAATTCTTTAGATGAAGCTATCCCGATTTTAAAAGAATATCTTTAAGGATTTAAAAATGAATTTTGTTGCTAAAAGATTTAGTGAGCTAACCGGTGGCGAGGTTTATGAAATTTTAAAGGCTCGTGCCAAGGTGTTTATGTTTGAGCAAAAAATATGGTATCTTGATATGGATAACGTTGATTATACCGCCGACCATCTATTTTTAGAGGAAAATGGCGAGGTGGCGGCGTATCTTCGTGCCTTTAAGGGTGAAAACGACGGTGAAATTCACATCGGCAGGGTGTTATCCGTTCAGCATAATATCGGCCTTGGCACAAAGCTTATGAATAAATCGCTTGAATACTTTTTGAAAAACGGTGTCAAAAGCATTGTGTTAAATTCGCAAATTACAGCGGTAAGATTTTATGAAAAGCTTGGATTCAATACCGTCGGGGAAGAATTTATCGAAGCGGGAATACCGCATATTAAAATGGTAAAATATCTATGAATAACCGAATTTTAATTGTAGACGGGCACAATTTGCTGTTTCAAATGTTTTTCGGTATGCCGGCACGTATCGTCAATAAGGACGGCAAGGCAATTCAAGGGACGCTGGGTTTTGTCGGTGCACTTATAAAAATTATTAAAATGGTAAAACCAACCCACGTTACAGTATTGTTCGATGGGGAGCGGCATAATCCCCGCAATGATTTGGATGAAAATTACAAAGCCAACCGTGTTGATTACGATACTGTTGCTGATGAGGAAAACCCGTTCACACAGCTTTTGGACGTTTACAAGGCGCTTGATTTTTTAGGGATAAAGCATTGTGAAACCACCGTTTGTGAAACCGATGATGTGATAGCGGCTTATGCCTTAAAATGCGGAATAGATAACGAAATTATTATCTCGTCCTTTGACAGCGACTTTTTTCAGCTTATAACCGAAAACGTAAAGGTTTTGCGTTATAGGGGAGAAAGTTCGTTAATTTATGACGTTGAAGCTTTTAAAGCGAAGTTTGGAATTATGCCCGAGCTTTATGCCGATTATAAGTCATTAACTGGCGATACGGCCGACAATATTAAGGGTGCTGACAAAATTGGCCCTAAAACTGCCGCTATGCTGGTTAATGAGTTTGGCAATTTGGAAAATATCATCGCAAATACCGATAAAATTGCAAAGCCATCTATTAAGGAATCAGTAATTAACAACACCGAACGATTACGCCTTAATTATAAATTAATAAAGCTTTCCGACTGTGCGGATTTGCCCTTTAAATTAGAAGAAATTACATATAACTATAACGGCACCACCACAAACGAGGTGCTTAAGGGTATAGGCATAAAATGAAAACACGGTATTACACCGTGTTTTTTGTTTGTAAATTTTAGTTTATCGGGCAAGGGGAAGGCTTATAAACTACCAATTTATTATTCTAATCTTGATTTTTGTGTTAAATCGTGATAAACTAATCTTGCGACACAGTTTAATATTTTCCTGATAAGGGCATACTTTTGGTAAAAACGTATGCTTTGATTTCATATCCCTTTTCAGGAATGAACTGTGTCGCAGCAGGTCGAAGTCATACGTTTTTCGGTGCGTGACTTCGGTTGCGCACTTTTTTGTTTTTAAGTGGGTGAAGGTATGAGTGAAATTAATGAGCGTATACGTAAAATTAGAAAGAGGTTAAAATATAAGCAGTATGAGGTTGCAAAGCTGCTTAATATGAAGCTTGACACGTATTCAAAAAGAGAACGTAAGGGAACATTTACAGG
>JAFQCU010000036.1 GCA_017416285.1 Clostridia bacterium
ACATGATCACTGGTGCTGCTCAGATGGACGGCGCTATCCTTGTTATCGCTTCTACTGACGGTCCTATGGCTCAGACTAAAGAACACCTTCTCCTTGCTCGTCAGGTAGGCGTTCCTTACATCGTTGTATTCATGAACAAGACTGACCTTGTTGACGACGAAGAACTTCTCGAACTCGTTGAAATGGAAATTCGTGAAACTCTTGACAAGTATGAATTCCCTGGCGATGATACACCTATCATCAAGGGTTCTGCTTTCCAGGCACTCGATTCTGCTTCTACCGATCCTTCAGATGCAGTTTATGCTCCTATTGCTGAACTTATGGATGCTGTTGACAGCTACATCCCCACTCCTGACCGTAAGGCTGACATGGCTTTCTTAATGCCTGTTGAAGACGTTATGACAATTTCTGGTCGTGGTACTGTTGTTACCGGCCGTGTTGAACGTGGTCAGTTAAATGCTGGTGATGAAGTTGAAATCGTTGGTCTTACCGATGAACTCCGCAAGGTTGTTGTAACTTCTATGGAAATGTTCCGTAAGACTCTTGACTACTGTGAAGCTGGTGACAACGTTGGTGCTCTTCTCCGTGGCGTAAGCCGTGACGAAGTTGAACGTGGCCAAGTTCTTGCAAAGCCCGGTTCAATCAAGCCCCACACCAAGTTCCATGGTCAGGTATACGTATTAAGCAAGGATGAAGGCGGTCGTCATACTCCTTTCTTCAACAACTATCGTCCTCAGTTCTATTTCAGAACTACTGACGTTACCGGTGTTGTAGGTCTTCCTGCTGGTACTGAAATGTGCATGCCTGGCGATAACGTAGAAATGGACGTTGAACTTATCACTCCTATCGCTATCGAAGAAGGTCTCCGTTTCGCTATCCGTGAAGGTGGCCGTACTGTTGGTTCAGGCGTTGTTACTGCTATCAACGAATAATTCTTTTTGAATTAAATAAAACCGTGAGTTGCAAAACTCACGGTTTTTTGTTTTTATGAAATGAAAACATTGATTAAAACCAAGATATATGATAAAATTTGTTTAAACTTATTGCGAAAGGTTTAGAAAAATATGTTTAATTTTTTTGCCGCTGAAAACAGCAAACAAAATTCACAATATATAATAAGCGGTGGGGACTATAACCACATAAAAAACGTGCTCCGTATGGGTATAGGGGATACCTGCCTTATAAGTTGTGGCGGCAAGAGTGATTTGTGCAAAATTTCCGCTTTTTTTGAGGATGCCGTTTGTCTTGAAATTGTGGAGGAAGACTATAACGATACCGAGCTTCCCGTTAAAATTTATCTTTTCCAAGGTCTTCCAAAGGGCGACAAAATGGAATATATCATTCAAAAATGTGTCGAGCTTGGCGTTTTTGCGGTTGTTCCCGTTCAGATGAAGCATTGTGTGGTTAAGCTTGATGATAAAAAAGCAAAATCAAAGCAGGCACGCTGGCAAAGCATTAGTGAGAGTGCGGCAAAGCAGAGCAAACGTAATATTATTCCCGAAATTATAGATGTTTGCAGCTTTGATAAAGCGTTAGAGCTTGCAAAAACGCTGGATTTAATAATGGTGCCTTACGAAAACAAGGATGGTATGAGCGCCACAGTCGAGGCACTTAGTAGCCTTAAAACCGCTAAAAGCGTTGGTATTTTTATCGGACCTGAGGGTGGTTTTGCCGAAAATGAAATTGAAAAAGTGATTAATGCTAATGCGAAAGTTATATCGCTTGGCAAACGAATTTTGCGTACCGAAACTGCTGCGATTACAGCCGTTTCGATGTGTATGCTAGAGATTGAAAAGGAAAGTAATTAATGAAAAAACTACCGCAAGAGTATGAAACCCGTATGAAGCAGCTTTTGGGTGTGGATTTTGAAAAATATTTATCAGAGCTTGAAAATTTGCCGGTTAAAGCTTTTAGGGTGAATACGGATAAAATCAGTGTTGAGGATTTTGAAAAAATCAACCTTTTTTCAAAGGATAAAATACCATATGTTCAAAATGGGTATTATCTTGATTACGAAAAAGTTGGCAACCATCCGTATCACCATGCGGGGCTTATCTACGTGCAAGAGCCCGCCGCAATGGCGCCTGCCGAATGTGTAGATATCGACCCCGATTGGCTAGTGCTTGATATGTGTGCCGCACCCGGTGGCAAAAGCACTCAGCTTAAAAATAAGTTAGGCGAAAACGGTGTGCTTGTTTCTAATGAAATTATTTCCTCTCGTTGCAAAATACTTACGGGTAATATTGAACGATTGGGGCTTCAAAATACAGTTGTTACTTGTATGGACACCGAAAGGCTGGCGTCTCGCTTTGAAAACACCTTTGATTTAATAATGGTTGATGCTCCCTGCTCGGGCGAGGGTATGTTCAGGAAAGAGGAAATCGCTATTGATGAGTGGAGTACGGACAATGTTTTAATGTGCGCTAAACGGCAGGCAGAAATTTTGGAAAACGCCGTTAAAGCGCTTAAAAGCGGCGGCTTTATTGTGTATGCTACCTGTACTTTTTCGCTTGAGGAAAACGAAATGACGGTTGATGCTTTTTTACAAAAGCACCCCGAATTTGAAATTATGCCGGTTAATGAAAGGGTTGCAAAATATACCGCTGACGGCATAAAATTTGAGGGCCGCAAATGTGAAAATCTCCACTTTGCCCGTCGTTTTTATCCTCACATTGCTAAAGGCGAGGGTCAATTTATGGCAGTTTTGCGCCACAAGGGTGAAAAAGTGGGTAATGCGTTTTATAACACAAGGTCGGCTAAAACCGACAAGCTGGTTACCGAGTTTTTAGACGATACGCTTACGGAATATAGCCCCGATTTTATTGGTGTTTATAACGGCAACCCGATTTATTATAACAACCGTTTGCCGATAGCTGACCGCACTGCCTTTTGCTGCGGTGTTACAATAGGTGAAATTCGCAAAAATTATATTCAGCCACACCATCAGTTTTTTATGGCTTTGGGGGATAAATTTAAGCGGAAAATTAATTTATCGGCTGATAGTATTGAAATTTCAAAGTATTTGCACGGCGAGGAATTTGATACCGACTGTCAAAACGGTTGGGCGGTGGTTATGGTCGATGGCTATGCTGTTGGCGGCGCAAAGGTGTCGAACGGCAGAGCCAAAAATCATTATCCCAAGGGATTGAGAATTAAATAAATCGGGGGTTTATCTAATTCGGAATTAGGAATTCGTAATGCGTAATTATTGTGTAAATTAAACTATATTGTCTTCTACAAATTCCTAATAAAGTCCCCGATAAACTATAATTTGAAAGGTGATGTAAAATGTCTATTTTGATTTTACTTTTAATAATTTTGGCGGCATTATTTGGGCTTGCACTTGTGGCAGGGCTAGGTATTGGTATTGTGCTGCTTATTATAATGCTTACAAAGAAGAAATAACGAGGCAAGTTAAATGTCAAACATAATTGCTATTAAAGATATAACCGCCCCCGAGCTTAACGTATACGCTCGCCTTACTGAAGCGCAATTAAAAAAGGATGAAGGTCTTTTTATTGCCGAAAGCGTAAAGGTTATTAAGGTTGCGCTCGATAAGGGGATAGAGCCGGTAAGCTTTTTAATGGAAGAACGGCAAATTGAGGGCATAGGCAAGGAGTTGATTGAACGGTGCCCTAATGTGCCGGTGTATACAGCACCACGAGAGGTTCTTAGCTCTCTTACGGGGTTTGAGCTGACACGTGGCGTACTTTGTGCAATGAAGCGACCCGTTGGTTTAAGCCTTGAAAACCTGCTTAAAAACGCAAAGCGTGTGGCTGTGCTCGAACGACTGAGCGATGCCGTGAACGTTGGCGCAATTTTCAGAAGCGCCGCCGCTTTGGGGTTAGATGCGGTATTGCTTTTTAATAATTGCAGTGAGCCGTTTAACCGCCGTACAGTCAGGGTTAGTATGGGCAGTGTTTTCTTGGTGCCGTGGGCATTTTTTGAAAAGGGAAATTTTCCAACCCCGCAAAATGCGGTAGAATATTTAAAGCAAAACGGCTTTACAACCGCCGCCATGGCTTTACGGGAAGATACGGTGAGTGTTGATGCCCCTGTTTTAAAGAACACCGAAAAGCTTGCGCTGTTTTTGGGCGCAGAGGGTGACGGCTTAAGCGATGAAACCATTGCCGCTTGTGATTACACCGTAAAAATACCAATGCACCACGAGGTTGACTCCCTTAACGTTGCCGCTGCGGCGGCAGTCGCTTTTTGGGAGATTTCGAAGAAATAAAAAATTAAACGGGAGGCATTTTGCCTCCCGTTTAATAAAGAAGTTTTAATCGGTATTGTCCATATTTTCAAGCGCATATTTGCAGCATTGTAACACCAATAAATTAAATGAAATATTATTTTCTTGTGCAACGGTATTAAGTTTTTCAAATAATGGTTCGGTAAAACGAACGGTACGGGCTATATTTGCGCTTTTCAATTCATTTTCAATTTTAAACATTTTCATCACCATTATAATATTATGCTCACTTTTGGTTATATTTATATAACCAAAAGTGGTTGCACAAATACAAGTGTTGTGATATAATATCATAGAGGTGATTATATGGAATGTGAAAATGTTTTTTGCGTTTATCAAGAAAAAGAAAAGTGCATTTTAGATGAAATAAGTATTGATAATATTGGATTGTGTTGTAGTTGTATATGTGTAGATATTCCTGATGAGGAATTAGTTAAATACAAAACATTACATAGAAATAAATTTGTAAATTATTAATTATTCAATATTCATCATTCATTAAAAAAGACGGCTATTCAGCCGTCTTTTTTGCACTGCGTTCCATCGTGGATTATTTCGTAATCTTTTTTATAAATTAAATCCTCAATAAACACAAATTCATACCCATCATCCTTTAGGCATTTTAGGATATTCGGCAAAGCTTCGGGAGTGTGCTCGGCATCGTTATGGAAAAGAACGATTGAGCCGTTTTTAACCTTGATTGTTACCCGCTTACAAATGCTGTCGGCGGTGTCAGGTTTTTTAATTTGTTTCATTTTTAATTTTCCTTTCGTGTTATTCTTCAAAGTCTTGAACATCTAAATATACTGCAACATATTTTGATGATTTGCATTTTCGTGTTTGTGGGTATTCTTGGCTCACATAGTTTATTTGCAAGCCGCAATATTCTTCAATGTTTGATACCATCGCTTCCACTTGTTGCGGCAATCCTGTTATTCTAATTTTCATAAATATTTATACTCCTTTCGTGTTATTTGTCTTGCCCTTTTGGGTTTGACAAAATAAATATGACAGAAGCATATACAACACAATTTTTTTCTGCATAACTTTTTTGACATTTTCCCAAACGACTTTACAAAGCAATATGAAAGTGGTATAATTACTAAATAAGCATTATTCGAGGTGGCATATAGTGGCTTTAATAAAGTGTCCTGAATGTTCCAAAGAAATATCTGACAAAGCAAATATATGTATTAATTGTGGTTGTCCAATTAGTGTGATTAAAAAAATCATATATTGTAATGTTTCTTATATGCAAATAGAAAGTATTTTTAATGATGGATTGTCTAACAATACTGTTGGTAATTGTCAAGAAAGCAATTCAACATATAACTATCGTGTTGAAAACAATATTCTATATATTACAGACCAAGCAGGAACTCACGAATTCATAATTGATGAAGAATATCTTGTGAATAAAAGCACAAAGTACGAAGGTTTCATACCCGACAGTGAGACCTTTGATGCTCATTGTCAAAGCAAATTGGGCACGATACAATTTAGTGCTAACGGAACATATACAGGAAATTTTATAGGTACTAAATGCAATGGTAACTATAAAAAATATGACAACATTATTATTAAGTGCGGAAATGATACTGGTAATATTCCAACGGCATTTTTAGTATATAAAAATAATCTATATCTTGAAGCAAGAATAAAAAAGGAAGCGATTGAAAATATTCTTTCCAAGTTATCCTCATTTTCACTTCAAAATCAAATCAAATTTACAACTCCTACACCTACAATCCAAACGAAACCCTTGGTATCGGTAAATTGTCCTTACTGTAATTCAACTAATACTAAAAAAATCTCCTCTTCCGAAAAAGTATTCAACATAGCAATGTTTGGTATTTTTGGCAACAAAAGAAAATACCAATGGCATTGTAATAATTGCAATAGTGATTTTTAAAAAAGATATGAGAGAAAACAAATTCTCTCATATCTTTTCTTGTTCGTTTATTTCCTTTTGCAAGGTTTCATATAATGCTTGAATGAACACAAGGGGACGGTTCTATTGTGTTAGTTTGACGGACAGTCGGGGACGCCTGTCCCTACAAAATATATTTTATATCTGTGCCGTAAGGCACACCGAAATTGTTCATTATTAATCATTCAATATTCATCATTCATTAAAAAAGACGGCTATTCAGCCGTCTTTTTTGCACTGCGTTCCATCGTGGATTATTTCGTAATCTTTTTTATAAATTAAATCTTCAATAAAAACAAACTCATACCCGTCATCCTTTAGGCATTTTAGGATATTTGGCAAAGCTTCGGGGGTGTGGTCGGCGTCGTTATGGAATAAAACGATTGAGCCGTTTTTAACCTTGCTTGTTACCCGCTTGCAAATGCTGTCGGCGGTGGCGTGGTCTTTCCAGTCAAGGCTGTCAACATCCCACTGTATAGTATACATACCAAGTGCTTCGGTGGTTTCAAGCACGGCGTTGTCATAGTCGCCATACGGCACACGCAAAAGGGTAGGGCAACGGCCGGTTATTGCTTTAATTTTGTTGTTACAGCTTTCCAGCTCGTTTTTTATTTGCTCGGTTGATAGCTGCGGCATATGCGGGTGGGTGTTTGAATGGTTTTCAATTCTGTGCCCTGCATCGGATAGTGCTTTAACCGATTCGGGATATTTATCGACCCAAGCGCCCACAACAAAAAAGGTTGCGGGTACGTTATATTCCTTTAAAATTTTAATAAGTGTTTCGGTATCGTCATTGCCCCAAGCCGCATCAAAGCTGATGGCAACCTGCTTTTTGTCGGTCTTGACACAATAAATCGGCAGCTTACGGTTTTGGCTTGCAAAAATGCTTACCGACCCCGTTACCAGCAAAACTGTGGCAATAATAACACACAGCGCCAGCATTATGTGTTGCTTTTTAATAATAAAAAATTTCATAAAAATGCACCCTTTCATAAAAAGATATGAAAGGGTGCTTGGGCATTATACTATTATAATTTTTATGTGATTTTTTGAAAGGATTAATTCCAAGCGGTGCGGTCGGTCTTAATCACTTTAAATGCTCTGCGGCGGAAGAATGCCTTGATTTTGCGTTCAAACGCAATAAGGCGATGCTCGTTAAAGATGCCCCAAACAAGTGTGCCAACAAGCGCAAATTCAAAAATTGTGTTTAAAATATCGATAAATGTCATTTTCAATTCCTCCCGAACATTTGTTCGTTGTCTGTATTATAACCTCAAAAATGCGGTTTGTCAAGCATTTTTTAAGATTTTTTTCTTATTTGTTTATATTTTACTTGGTTATGTGGGATAAAAACGGTACACAACTTAAATAAAAAATTAATGGTTGTAATTTTGGTTATTAAATGTTATAATCATTATGTATGATTATTCCCAGTAAAAAATATTGTAAATTACCGGAGGAAATGGTATGAAACGTAACGAGAATTTTGTATTAAAAGAATTAATGGGCAGCTTCGTGCTTGTTCCCGTAGGTGAAGCCGCTATGAATCTTAACGGCGTTATCACATTAAACGAAACCGCAAAGTTTTTGTGGGACGCAGCAGAGGGTGAATTTGAAGTTAACGACCTTATTGATGCTGTTATTGCCGAATATGAGGTTGATATTCAGACCGCTACTGAAGGTGTAGAGATTTTCTTAAAGCGCATGAAAGAGGAAGGCTGCATTGAATAATTTTCAAGCATATTTTGCTGATGTTATGCCTGTTATACGGGAAAAGCTTGAATCGGACGGCGAGGTAAGCTTTACCGTTTCGGGCACTAGCATGCAACCTATGGTCTATAACCGCAAGGATACGGTTACCATAAAAAAAGCCAAACTTCCGCTTAAAAAATACGATGTACCCTTTTACCAAAGGGATAACGGGCAATATGTTTTGCATCGTATTGTCAAGGTTCAAAAGGATGGCAATTATACCTGCCGTGGCGATAATCAGGATTTTAACGAGCCGGACGTGCGTAACGACCAGATAATTGGTGTGCTGACCGCTTTTGAACGCAACGGCAAAAAGGTTTTTGTGGATAAATCGTTAAAATACAAGCTTTATTGTCGCTTGTGGATGCTTATGTGTCCTTACAGGCGAGGTAAACGCTTACTTATAAAGGTTAAAAACAAAATATTTAAACATTAAAAACACAGTGCTTTTTGCATTGTGTTTTTTGTTTTTTAAAATGGCGTTAAAAATTTAATAATTATTCACAAATAAATGCAAAAATCCCTTTATTTTTGCGGGGTTATGTGTTATAATTTATTGTGAATAGTTATGTATATTTTTATGCAGAAAGGAAGGGCTCAAAATGTTTAAAAAAATTGTTTTGGCAGTTGTTTCGCTAACACTTTTATTGTCGCTTTGCGGCTGTGATTTTTTCAAAACAGATATGGCTGAATTATTTGCGCCGCCTTCCTTAACGGGTGATTTTAAATACATTTCAAAAATTATTGAAAACACCGCCGGCACAGGCTACACGCTTAAGTATCCGGTAAGGGGTGAGCACCGTTCGGCTGTGGTACAGTATGATATCGATAACGACGGTAAGAACGAGGCTTTCGCCTTTTACAGCAAGACCGAGGGCGACGTCACAACGATGACGGTTCAGCTTGTACGTGTAGAAAACGGCAAGTGGATAGATGGCGGCACCCAAAGCATAATTGCTTCAGGTGTTGATATGGTTCGTTTTTGCGACCTTGACAATAACGGCACGGCTGAAATTCTTGTTGGCTGGCAGGTTTACGGCACTAGTGAGATGCAGCTTGCAGTTTACGGCTATAGCGAAAACACCTTTGTTCAGCGTTTGCTGCAAAAATACACAAGCTTTATCACCTGCGACCTTAACGGTGACCAAAAAAGCGGTGTGCTTATTATCGATTTGAACACGGCTGAGCAATATAACACAGCGGCGCTTTATTCACTAACCGATGAGGGCGTTGTGCAAACCGGCATTTGCGAGCTGGACAGCAAGCTTCAATCCATAGGCGAGCCTATCGTTTCTGAGCTTTCAAACGGTAAAACCGCCGTTTATCTTGATGCCATTAAGGGTGTGGGTGCTGTTACCGAGGTGTTAATCGAAAACAAGGGCGGGCTTATAAATCCGCTTTTCGATAGCGAAACCCGTGAAAACCTTAAAACCCTTCGTTCTTCGAGCTATCCCGTTACTGATATAAACAATGACGGAATTTTGGAAATACCCGTTCAGGAAAATATCCCTGCGGTAGCGGCTGACGCATTGGCTGAAAAGCTTTATCTTACTAACTGGTGCTCGTTCGATGGTGAAAATCTTACGGTACAGACCACAGCCATGATTAACGTGCTTGATAAGTACTATTTCACAATACCGACCAAATGGCGTAATCGCATTGCGGTGCTTAAGGATACTGAAAACCGTATACGTGAAATTTATTTATACAATCACGATGATGCAATAATCGGCGAAAGCTTAATTTGTATTCGTGCGTTTGATAAAAAGAAGTGGGATTCCGGTAAATATAACGAGCTTAAAATGAACGAAATAGCACGTGACAGCAAAACGGTTTACGCATATAAGCTTAACGATGCTATTATCGAGCTTGGCATTACCCACGCCGACGTTAAAAAAGCCTTTGTGCTTTACTGATAGGAGTTGATTTAATGAAACGAATTATGATTGTTGAAGATGAAGCGGCTATTCGTGAGTTTGAGGCTATCAACCTTAAGCGTGTTGGCTATACTGTTGTTGAAGCGGGCTCAGCAGAAGAGGCGCTCCAAATTTTTGATAACGATACCGAAGGCTTTGATATTGCGCTTTTGGATATTTCAATGCCCGGTATGGACGGTTTTACCCTTTGTAAGGAGCTTCGCCGCCGCACCGAAACCCTTGGTATTATAATGCTCACCGCCCGCACACAGGAAATGGATAAAATTACAGGTCTTATGAACGGCGCAGATGATTATATTACAAAGCCCTTTAGCCCGACAGAGCTTTTGGCACGTGTTGATTCACTTTATCGCAGGGTTGAAATGTATGCACCTAAGGCACCCGCCCCGACAGATGATATCACCTTGGGTGAGTTTACTCTTAATCTTCGCAAACGCACCTTGCTTAAAAACGGCAAGAATATTGAACTCACACAGGTTGAATTCCAGATGATCGAATACTTTTTCACAAACCCCGACGTTGCTTTGGGAAGAACTGATATTTTAAACAGGGTTTGGGGCAGCAATTATTTTGGTGAAGAAAAAATTGTTGACGTTAATATCCGCCGCCTTCGTATGAAGGTTGAGGATGATTCCGCAAACCCAACCCGACTTGTAACTGTTTGGGGTATGGGATATAAATGGAACACACATTAAGCTATAATTAAAATATAAAGAAAGGAGAAGCCGAATTGAATTTTGAAATCAAGTTTAAAAGCATTACCTTGAAGTGGTTTTTGAATATATTTTTAGTTATTGCGGTTGTAATTTGTACTGCAGCGGTTGGCTTCTCGGTTCTTTATAACGCACTTTATACATCGCAGATGCAGTCACTGGGCGACGATTACGCTTATGAATTTAAGTCGCTTGAGTCTGCTAACTATAAGACCTTTAACGATGCCGCCATTGCTTTGGTTGAAGGCTTTACCTTTAAAGATAAGGTGGCGGTTCAGGTTTCGGATGAAAATGGCAAGGTGGTTGCCGCAACAACGGGCTTTCCTACCGAAATTCAGGACATACCTGAATATAACGCCGTTATAAACAGCGGTAAGGCGCAGTCCTTTAGGGGCAAAACTGCTGACGGAGAATCAATAATGGCGGTTACTACACCGATTTTTGATACTGACGGCAATTTCTTGGGCACCTATCGTTGGTCGACTTCAATGAGCGAAGCCTACAAAGCGATTTACAGCGTAATCAGCATAATTGTTCTTGCCTGCTTTGCGGTGCTTTTATTCAGTTGCTTTTCGGGATTGTTTTTCGTAAAATCAATCGTAAGGCCGATTCGTGACGTAAGTAACATTGCCCGTAAAATTGCAATGGGTAATTTTGATGAACGCATTAACATCAGCAAAAATGATGAAATTGGTGAGCTTTGCGACACAATCAACTATATGGCATCGGAATTAAGCCAAGCTCAAAATATGAAAAACGATTTTATTTCATCAGTATCGCACGAGCTCAGAACACCGCTTACCGCCATACGTGGCTGGGGCGAAACGGCGAAAATGTCACTCGGAACTGATGAGGAGCTTGTTCGCCGTGGTCTTGACGTGGTGTTAAGCGAATCTGACCGTCTTTCAAGCCTTGTGGAAGAGCTTTTGGACTTTTCACGTATGGAAACCGGTCGCTTATCGCTTATCAGTCAGCCGATAAACGTTACACAAATACTGGGCGATGCAGTTGATATGTATACCGAGCTTGCCAAAAAGCAGGAAATTGAGCTTGTGCTTACTAACCCTTATACCGAGCTTACTGTTTTAGGTGACCGTGACCGCTTAAAGCAGGTGTTTATTAATATTATTGATAACGCCGTTAAATACACCGTCGGCACAGGACAGGTTTTGGTTACTGTCAACATTGAAGAAGCCTGCGTGCGTGTAACGGTTACAGATACGGGCGTGGGTATTCCCGCACAAGACCTTGACCGTGTTAAGGAAAAATTCTATAAAGCAAATAAAACCGTGCGTGGTTCGGGTATAGGACTTGCGGTAGCGGATGAAATTATAAAACAGATGAACGGTCTTTTATTTATTGAAAGTACCGAAAGTGTCGGCACAAAGGTAACAATAGTTTTGCCGATTTACGAAGAAGAAATTACACTCCAAGAGGAAGGAAATATTAATGGCTAATAAGTATACCTCAATCGGCGGTCAGGCTTTAATCGAAGGCATTATGATGAAAAGCGTTGAGAAAACCGCCATTGCTGTAAGGCTCCCCGACAAAAGCATTGACGTAAGCTATTTAGACGGTAAAAGCATTAAGCAAAAGTATAAAATTTTAAATATTCCGATTATTCGTGGTGTCGTGGGCTTTGTTGAATCAATGCTTCAGGGCTATAAGGCACTTTCAATTTCGGCAGATAAATCAGGCTTTGCCGATGAAGAATCTGACAAGCCCAAAACCGAGGAACAAAAGAAAAAAGACAGCAAGCTTTTAAACGTTGTTATGGTTATTGGCGCAGTTTTGGGTGTGATTTTGGCACTTGGTTTATTTATGTATTTGCCCCGCCTTTGTGTAAGCGGTATTGAATGGCTTATAGGCGGCGAAATTACTTCAAAAATTTTGCGTTCGGTAATTGAACAGTCTCTTAAAATGACAATATTTGTCGGTTATGTAATGCTTGTATCACTTATGAACGATATCAAGCGTGTTTATATGTATCACGGTGCTGAACATAAGACTATTTTCTGTTATGAAAAAGGTTTAGAGCTAACGGTTGAAAACGTGCGTAAGCAAAAGCGTTTCCACCCCCGTTGCGGTACTTCTTTTATGATTTTGATGATTTTAATCAGTGTGATTTTATCCACTGTTTTACAAATAATTTTCCCAAGCATTTATGCAATACCTTGGCTTTGGACGGTTGCCAAGCTTTTAATGGTGCCCCTTACTTGCGGTATTGGCTTTGAGGTGTTAAAATTCTGCGGTCGCTTTGATAACATTATCACCCGCATAATTTCGGCGCCGGGTATGTGGTTACAGCGTGTTACCACAAAGGAGCCGACTGATGATATGATTGAAATTGCGATTGCGGCATTAAAGGCGTGCGAGCCCGAGGTGCCTGACGTTGACAGAACGGGGTGCTGTAATGACAATATTTGAGGCATATAACAACACCAAAAAGCGTTTGGCGGCGGCAGGTATTGAGGACAGCGTTTTTGAAGCAAAGGCAATTATTCGCCATATAACAGGGCTTTCAAATAACGAAATTCTTACAAATTATATGAACAACCTGACCGAATTTCAGGAAAACAATCTGACCGCAATAATGCGCCAGCGTGAAATTCGTTACCCACTTCAGTATATATTGGGTAATTGGGGTTTTTATAAATATAAGTTCAAGGTGGGCGTTGGGGTGCTTATTCCCCGAAATGATACCGAAATTTTGGTTGAAACCGCCAGCGAATTTTTAAAGGACAAGAAAAATCCACAGGTTTTGGATTTATGTGCCGGAAGCGGCTGTATTGGTATTTCGCTTGCAAAGGATTATCCCGATGCGGCGGTGGTTATGGTGGAAAAATTTGAAGAAGCCGCCAGATATATTAAGCAGAATATTGAACTTAATGAGGCATACAACACCTTGCTTTTAATGGGCGATGTGCTCGAGGGTGCGGGTAGCGGCGAATATGATTTGATTGTATCAAATCCGCCATATATCCCCAAAACCGAGCTTTCGCTTATGAACGAGGAAACCAAGTTCGAACCTGAAACCGCACTTCTTTGCGAGGGCGACGGTCTAAAGTTCTACCGTGTGATTGCTGAAAAATATAAAGCTTCTTTAAAGAATGGCGGTATGCTCGCATTTGAAGTTGGCTTTAGCCAAGCCCAAAGTGTTTGCGATATTTTAAAGCAAAACGGTTACAGCGATATTAGAACAGTAAAAGATTATAACGGCACCGACCGTGTGGTTTGTGCAGTCAAATAACGGAGGATTAGTAAAATGGCAAAAGCAAATACTATAAAGCCCGTAGTTAAAGCGGTTGAAACCGAAGAAAAGCAAAAGGCTTTAAAAACTGCAATGGATAATATTGAAAAGCAGTTCGGTAAAGGTGCGGTTATGCGCCTTGGCGAAAACCGTGCTATGAACGTTGAGCATATAAAGACAGGCTCGCTTACACTTGACGTTGCGCTTGGTATCGGCGGTATCCCTAAAGGCCGTATTGTTGAAATTTACGGTCCTGAATCTTCGGGTAAAACCACCGTTGCACTTCACTGTGTTGCCGAAGCCCAAAAGGCAGGCGGCACTGCTGCGTTCATCGACGTTGAGCACGCATTAGACCCCGTTTATGCTGCCAATTTAGGTGTTGATATTGATTCGCTTTTGGTGTCACAGCCCGATTCGGGTGAGCAGGCGCTTGAAATTGCCGACGCTCTCGTACGTTCAGGTGCGATCGATATTATTGTTATCGACTCGGTAGCGGCACTTGTTACCCGTGCCGAAATTGAGGGTGAAATGGGTGATAACCACGTTGGTCAGTTGGCTCGTCTTATGTCACAGGCATTAAGAAAACTTACCGGCAGCCTTTCAAAGGCAAACTGCGCCGCAATCTTTATTAACCAGTTGCGTGAAAAAATCGGTGTTATGTATGGTAACCCCGAAGTTACCACCGGTGGTCGTGCGCTTAAGTTCTATTCATCTGTTCGTATCGACGTTCGTAAGGGTGAGCCCATTAAGGACGGCAGCGAAATTATCGGTGTTCACACCAAGGCTAAAATTGTTAAAAACAAGGTGGCACCTCCATTTAAGGTTGCCGAATTTGACATTATGTACGGCAAGGGCATTTGTCACACAGGTGAAATTGTTGACGCCGGTGTTGAAACGGGCGTTATTAAAAAGTCTGGTGCGTGGTTCTATTACGGCGAAACCCGTTTGGGTCAGGGCCGTGACAACGTTAAAAAGTTGTTCGAGGATAATGCCGAGCTTGCAGAAAAAATCGAAGCCGAAATTATGGAAATTATCACAAACAAATCTAATAACGTTACTGCACCTGTTGTTGAGGATGATGACGAGGTTATAATGCCGACAGAACCGATTGCACGCCCTCGCAAGTCGATTGATATTGATATCGCAGTTGATGACTAATGCAAATTTTAGCTTTACAAAAGGATAAGCTTCACCTTACAAAGCTGACGCTTTCAAACGGCGAAGAGGTATTAATTGACAACGACGTCTGTCGTGAGCATTACCTTAAAAAAGGTGATGAGTTAAGCAATGAAAAGCTGAACGATTTGGTTTTTGAGTCGCAGTACCAAAGAGCAAAATCCCGTGCGGTGTGGTATCTTGACAGAAAGGACCGCACCTCAAAGGATTTATATAATAAGCTTTGCCTTGCAGGGTTTGATAAAAAAGCAAGCGCCAAGGTTATTGCAAGACTAGTTGAGGTTGGGCTTATTGATGACCGCCGCTTTGCTGAAAATTATGCAGAGCGTTTGCTGGACAGTAACGTTTCTAAACGTGAGGCACTTCAAAAGCTTTTGCAAAAGGGTGTGCCTTACGATATGGCAAAGGACGTTTTATCTGAAACGGATACCGACGAAAATGAGCAAATCGAAGCTTTACTAAATAAAAAATACCGCACAAAGCTTATGGCTGATAATGGTGTAGAGAAGGTTTACGCCGCACTTATTCGCAAAGGCTTTTCTTATGAGGCGGTAAAAACAGCGTTAAAGAATTATACAGAATTTGAGGATTAATATGTACAAGGTTAGTATGGTGTCGCTTGGCTGTCCGAAAAACCAAGTAGATGCCGAGCAAATGCTTTATACTTTGCAGAGCGCAGGGTTCGAGCTTACCCCCGCCGAAGCAGAGGCTGACGCAATTATTATTAATACTTGTGGTTTTATCGAATCTGCCAAGGCAGAAGCAATTGAAAATATTTTAGAAGCCGCAAAATATAAGGATGAAGGTAACTGTAAAGCCCTTATAGTTACGGGTTGCTTGGCTGAAAGGTACCAAAACGACGTTACCGAGGAAATACCCGAGGTTGACGTTTGCGTGGGTATCGGCTCAAACGGCAAAATCGCCGAAATTGTAAAGCAGGCAATTGAAGGTAAGTGTGAAAACTCGTTTGGTGCTAAAGAGGATTTGGACTTAAACACAAAACGAATTTTGGGCGGTTATCCCTTTACGGCATACCTTAAAATAGCAGACGGATGTAATAATTGCTGTACCTATTGCGCAATACCTAAAATCAGGGGTAAAATGCGAAGCCGTAAAATTGAGGATTGCGTAAACGAAGCTAAAGAGCTTGCTTTAAACGGTGTAAGGGAACTGATTGTCGTCGCTCAAGACACTACTGCTTACGGTAGCGATATTTACGGCAAACCAATGCTCAGTGAACTTTTAAAAGAGCTTTGCAAAATTGAGGGTCTTCATTGGATACGCACCTTGTATACCTATCCCGACAAAATAGATGATGAGCTTTTAGAGGTGTTAAAAACCGAAGAAAAGCTGGTTAAATATTTGGATATTCCGATTCAGCACGTTAATAGCGAAATTTTAAAGAAGATGAACCGCAAGGGAAATCGTGAGGATTTAGAAAACCTTATTAAGAAAATAAGAAATGAAATCCCCGACATTACTTTAAGAACAACCCTTATAACAGGTTTCCCCGGCGAAAGTGAAGCGCAATTTGAAGAGCTTTGCGAATTTGTAAAGATGATTCGCTTTGACCGCTTGGGCTGTTTTGCTTATTCACCCGAAGAGGACACGGTAGCGGCTGAAATGCCCGACCAAATTGATGAGCAAACCAAGGTTTTCCGTGCGGAAAATATTATGGAAATGCAAATGGACATAATGCGTGATAAGAACGAGGAAAAAATCGAAACGGTGCTTGAGGTAATAATCGAGGGCTGGGACGATTATATAAAATGCTATTTTGGACGTACCGTTTGCGACGCACCCGAGGTGGACGGAAAAATTTTCTTTATGTCAGACCGCCCGCTGGTTATTGGTGACTTTGCAAAGGTTCAAATAAACGACTGTTTAGATTATGATTTGTTAGGAGAGTTAAAAGTATGAATACACCGAATAAATTGACACTCGCTCGAATGATAGCAACCCCAATTTTTATGGCAGTAATGCTTATTGCGTTTCCTTACCATTATTTAATTTCTTTTGTTTTGTTTATTGCCGCTTCTTTAACCGATATGATTGACGGTAAAATGGCAAGAAAATATAATATGGTGACCGACTTTGGTAAGTTTATGGACCCCTTGGCAGATAAAATGCTCACCACCGCCGCATATCTTGGCTTTATGTTTATTTACGGCGGCACAAGGTTTAGCTGGCACATTGTGGTTATCACCTTTATCGTGCTCTTCCGTGAGTTTGCGGTTTCTTCAATCCGCTTGGTTGCAGTAACGGCAGGCGGCAAGGTTGTTGCCGCTAATATGTGGGGCAAATGTAAAACCGTTAGCCAAATGGCAGGTATAATTATCGCTTTGGGCGTATACGGTTTTAATGAGCTTATGCCTCTTTCTGAAAGTGTTTTCGCAATTTGCGACGTTGTAATTATCGCATTGTTCTGGCTTTCTGCAGTTCTTTGTGTGATTTCGGGCGCAATTTACATTTGGGGCGGCCGTGAATACATTAAAAACGCAAAATAAACAGTAGGTGACTTCTTTGTTTAAACGAATTATTGAAGACGTAAATGCAGTGCGTGAGCGTGACCCTGCCGCACGTAGCTTTTGGGAGGTTTTCTTCCTTTATCCGGGTGTTAAGGCAATCCGCATGCACCGTCTTGCACATTTTTATTATAAACACAACTTAAAATTTCTTGCCCGCTTTGTGTCGCAGCGTGCGGTTAGAAAAACGGGTATTGAAATTCATCCCGGTGCTACAATCGGGCGCCGCTTGGTTATTGACCACGGTGTTGGTATAGTTATTGGTGAAACTACCGAAATTGGCGACGACGTGCTTATTTATCAGGGCGTTACCTTGGGCGGTACGGGTAAAGACGTTGGCAAGCGTCACCCTACCATTGGCAATAACGTTATGATAAGTGCGGGCGCCAAGGTTTTGGGTCCCTTTAAAATTGGCGATAATTCACGTGTTGCCGCAGGCGCTGTGGTATTGAGTGAGGTTCCGCCCAATTCCACCGTTGTGGGTGTTCCTGCCCGTGTAGTAAAACAGGACGGCAAGCGTGTTGCGCTTGACCAAATTCACATTCCCGACCCCGTCAAGCAAAAAATGGATGCTTTGGAAGAACGTATCGTAATGCTTGAAGCAGCTTTAAAGGAGAAATAATTTATGAAAATTTTTAACACCTTAACAAGACAAAAAGACGAGTTTGTACCGATTAACGAGGGCGAGGTTAAAATCTACGCCTGCGGTCCTACCGTTTATAACTATATACACATCGGTAATGCACGCCCCCTTTGCGTGTTTGACGTTTTGCGCCGTTACTTTGAATGGCGTGGCTATAAGGTAAACTTCGTTCAAAACTTTACCGATATTGATGATAAGCTTATTAACAAGGCTAATGCCGAGGGCATCACCGTGCCTGAGGTGGCTGAACGCTTTATCGGTGAATTCTGGACCGATGCAAAGGGTCTTAACGTCCGTGAAGCAACCGTTCATCCCAGAGCTACCGACAACATTGCCGAAATTCAGGGCATTATCGCTGCTCTTATCGAAAAGGGCTACGCTTATGAAGCGGCAGGCGACGTTTATTACCGTGCTAAAAAGTTTAATGAATACGGCAAGCTTTCGCATCAACCTTTAGAGGATTTAGAGGCAGGCGCACGTATTGAAACCGGTGACATTAAGGAAGACCCGATGGACTTCTGCCTTTGGAAGGGCGCAAAACCGGGCGAGCCTTTTTGGGAATCCCCTTGGGGCAAGGGCAGACCGGGCTGGCATATTGAATGCTCTGCTATGGCGGGCAGATATCTTGGCAAAACCATTGATATTCACTGCGGCGGCTTGGACCTTATTTTCCCTCACCACGAAAACGAAATCGCACAAAGTGAGGCTGCAAACGGCTGTGACTTTGCGCATTATTGGATGCACAACGGCTTTATTAACGTTGACAATCATAAAATGTCAAAATCCTTGAATAACTTCTTTACTGTACGTGATGTTGCCGAAAAATACGGTTATGAAGCAATTCGTTATTTCCTTGTTTCTTCACAGTACAGAAGCCCAATTAACTATTCGGTTGATATTATCGAACAGGCTAAAAATTCACTTGAGCGTCTTTACACCTGCCGTGATAATATTGATTTTGCGCTTAAAAATGCGGCAGAGGGTGGCGAAGTGCCCGCCTTTGTTGAAACCGCAAAGAACGACTTTATCGCTGCTATGGAGGATGACCTCAACACAGCCGATGCTTTGGCCGCAATTTTTACCCTTGTGCGTGAAATTAATACCGCAATTACAAACGGATTAGAGAAAAACGGACTTGAGGCCTCAGCTGATATGTTCGACCAGCTAACCGGCGTTTTAGGTCTTGTTTACAACCGTAAGGAAGAAGTTTTAGACAGCGATATTCAGGCACTTATTGATGCGAGAACAGAAGCCAGAAAAAACCGTGACTTTAAGACTGCGGATGAAATTCGTGACAAATTAAAGGCAATGGGCATTGTTTTAGAGGACACACCTCAGGGTGTTAAATGGAGCCGTGCTTAATGAAATTTGAGCCTTTGGGAAACGGTTTTGGGCTTTGGGTGTCAGAAAATCATATTTTTGGCACCGATGCAATTTTGCTTAGCAATTTTGCAAAGGCAAAGCCAAGCGATAAAATGGTTGATTTGGGCACGGGCTGTGGTATAATTCCGCTTTTAATGCTGAGGGATGGCAATTTGCAAACCGCCGTCGGTGTGGATATCAGCGATGAAGCCACCGATTTAGCCCAAAAAACCAAGGATGAGCTTAATTTAGAAAAATTTACCGTTATAAATTCCGATTTAAAAGATTTAAAGGGCAAGGTGCCGTTTGGCTGCCATACGCTTGTTACCTGTAATCCGCCTTATAAGGCAGATGGGGCAGGGCTTCAAAACCCTAACGAACGCCACAAGGTTGCACGGCACGAGGTGGAATGTTCTTTAGAGGATATTATTAAGGTATCGGCAAAGCTGCTTCAAACTTCGGGCAGACTTTGTATGTGCCACCGCCCCGAACGACTTTGCGAGCTTTTAAAGCTTATGAGCGACAACAAGATTGAGCCTAAAAGACTTCGCCTTGTTTGTCAGCGCAAGGGTGAGGAGCCTTGGCTTGTGCTGGTTGAGGGTAAGCGCTGTGCCAAATCGGGTATGCGTATCGACCCCGTGCTTTATATTGAGGAAGACGGAAAATTTTCGGACGAAATGATTGCAATTTACGGAAAATATAAGGAGGAATATTTGCCTTGAGCGGAAAACTTTATATTGTCGGCACGCCTATTGGCAATTTGTCCGACTTTTCACCACGGGCGATTGAAACGCTGAATTCGGTTGATTTTTTGGCAGTTGAGGATACCCGTGTAACCGTAAAGCTTCTAAATCATTTTAATATAAAAAAAGAAATGCTCGCTTATTACGAGCATAATAAAAACAGCAAGGGTAACGTTATTATAGAACGCCTTTTAAAGGGCGAAACCTGTGCCTTGGTGTCAGATGCGGGTATGCCCGCCATTTCTGACCCGGGTGAGGATTTGGTTCGTGCCGCTTACGAAAACGGTATTGAGGTTGAATCTGTACCGGGGCCAAGCGCAGTTATAACGGCACTTGCAATTTCGGGTATGCCAAGCGGTCGTTTTTGTTTTGAGGGCTTTTTGACTATGAACAAAATCGGCAGGCGTGAGCATTTGGAATCCTTAAAAAACGAAACCCGTACAATGATTTTTTACGAAGCACCGCACAAGCTTTTAAATACGCTTTCAGATATGCTTAAATATTTTGGCAACCGCAAAATTGCTATTGTGCGTGAGCTTACAAAATTACACGAAAGCGTTTCACATACTACGCTTGAGGATGCAATTTCTTATTATACCGACAACGCACCCCGTGGTGAGTTTGTGCTTATCGTGGCAGGTGCAGATAAGGAACAAGAAAATTACACACTTGAGGACGCCGTAAAAATAGCATTAAAGCTTATTGATGATGGTATGTCCACTTCCAGCGCTGCAAAAGAGGCGGCGGCCTTAACCGGTCAGAAAAAAGGCGATATTTATAAATGTGTTTTAAATAATTGAAAGGGATTTTAAAATGGAAGAAAAACAAGAATTTGAAAATGACGGATTTATAGATATTCCTTCACAAAGCACAAATTATAAAAATAAAAATTACAAAAAGAAAAAGCACGGTGTAGCAGGCTTTTTTGGCAGATTATCTGATGGTTGGAAAAACCTTAAAAAATGGAAAAAAGCCGTTATAATTATTTTAGTTGCCTTGCTTTTGATTTTTTCCATAGTTGCAGGTATTGTTGCCGACATGCTTAAGGATTATAACTATAATCCCGAAATTTCGGAAAAGCCCCCGCAGGAGCTTGGTTTTGAAAACGTTATTGACCAAAAGGTAATAAATGTTGCGCTTTTCGGTATTGATTCACGAAGCTCGGGATTTAAGGGTAATTCCGATTCGATAATGATTTTAAGCCTTGATACCGAAGCTAAAACCGTAAAAATCGTTTCGGTTGTGCGTGATACCTTGGTGCCTATTGAAACTAACGGCAAGATTAAATATCGCAAGCTTAATTCAGCTTATGCAACGGGCGGTCCCACACTTGCAATTAAAACTCTTAATCAATGCTTTGGCCTTGATATTAAGGAATACGCAACCGTTAATTTCAACGGTATGGCGGAAATTATTGACGCCGTTGGCGGAATCGATGCCGAGCTTGTAAAGGGTGAGGTTGTTCCCGTAAGCAAAAGTATATATGCTCTTAACGGTTGTATTAAGGACGTTTGCGACCGTCTTAAAATCGACCCCGAGCCTCACTATATTTTAGAGCCGGGTAAGCACCACCTTAATGGTATTCAGGCGGTTGCTTATTCTCGTATTCGTAAGACCAAAAACATTTGGGGCACTAATAATGACTATGGCCGAACCGACCGTCAGCGCCACGTTATGGAACAGCTTTTCAACAAGGCGTTAACCCTTCCCAAAAGCGAATATTTGGGTCTGGCAAAAGCATTAATGCCTTGCACCGAAACTTCGCTTTCGCTTACCGAAATAATGGGTCTTGCGTGGGATATTATGCTTAAATCTCCCACCTTTGCACAGTCACGTGTTCCGCTTACGGAATACCAGATGCCCGGTAAGAGTCTTAAGGGTGTAGGCGATTGTGTTTATTACGACCTCGATTACGCTAAAGACCTTTTACATGCGTTTTTCTATGAAAACACGACTCCAGAGGATTATATTGCTCAAAACGGGGTAAGAAAAAATGACTGGTACGCACAGGCAATGGGTCAGACTTCACCCACTCCTTCAACACCATCAACTCCGTCCACACCCGATGATACCACTTCGTCCGGTGGCGACACTTCAAGCACCCCTGAAACCGGCGACGGAGAAAACGAGGAAGAAAATTCACAGCCTGAAAGCACCGGCGGTGAGGAATAATTATGAAAAGTAATTGTGAAAACTGTTCTAATTATATTTATGATGATGAGGACGATTGCTATTATTGCAACGTTAATTTAGATGAGGACGAATTTGGGCGCCTTTTAAGCTCGCCTAAATTCGAATGTCCGTATTTTAACTTTTACGATGAATATTCAATCGTTCGCAAACAAAATTAGAGGTATAAAATGGTTTATTTTTATTTAGTTGCAGCAGGTGCGTTGCTGCCGATACTTAATAATTTCTTTGAAATTTTCGACAAAGGCTATTCATGGTGGCTGGCACCGCTTTTGTATATTGCGTTTTTTCTCGGGTTTGTAATTGTTCACATTGGTTTGTTGATTTTGGCGTTTGCGGTTTCAAATTCAAAAGCACCAAGTGAAAAGGGCGCAAAATTTTACCGCTTTATTTTAAATTGGTCATTACCGCTGATTGTGTGGCTTGCTAAGGTGAAAATTAAGGTAAGCGGTATTGACCCTGATGAAATTCCCAACGACCAAAGAATGCTTTTTGTCTGCAATCACCAGTACGATTTGGACCCCGTTATTTTAATGTCGGTTTTCCCTCATCACGATATCGGGTTTATAGGCAAAAAGGATATTATAAAAAAGCTACCGCTTATTGCAAAGGCAATGACAAAGCTTTACGGTTTGTTTATTGACCGTGAAAACGACCGTGAGGCGGCTAAAACAATTATTGAAGCAATCCACATTTTAAAGGATGGTAAAGCTTCTATCGGGCTATTTCCCGAAGGCTATACAAGTAAAAACGGCGAGCTTTTACCGTTTAGAAACGGTTCATTTAAAATTGCATTAAAATCAAAGGTGCCTATTGTGGTTTGTGCAATTAACAACACAAGGGCACTTCCTAAAAATATTGCCCGCAAAAAAACGGTTATCAACCTTTATATTGCCGATGTAATTTATCCTAACGAATATGAGGGTATGAATACAACCGAGCTTGGTGATATGATTTTTGAGAAGATGGAAAAAGGCTACACCAAAATTAAATATAAATAAAAAAGACCTTGAAGCATTGCTTCAAGGTCTTATATTTTAGCCTTTAATAATAAGATTGTCTAAATAGAAGCCACCGGCGATTGTGGGTTTGTGTAAATCGAAAATAATCTTTCCGCTTGGGTCTGCGGGTGCGTCGGCACGTGCAACAAGCTCGTTACCGATATAAAGCAATACCTTGCCGTTTTCAAATTTTAAGGTAAAGGTTTCTTCATAGTCGGCACGCTGATGTGCTGTATGACGTCCTAAAAGGTCGTCTTTGTAATAAAGGTCGGTAGTTGCCCAGTTGTCGTTGGTTTCAATTCTGTAATCGCCCCAAAATACCTTAAACCAACGTGTTTTTGAAGGCTTTTGACCAACCAACATAGTCATACGGTTGGAGAACTGTAATGAAGCCGAGTTTTTAGAAGCTGAATAGCTTTCCTTGGTTTGAATACTGAAGTCAATCGCTTGGAAACGCACCTTAACGTATCCGCCGTCGATTACTTCGTTGGGGTCATTCCAATTTCCTTTATAAGAGAAATCTTCGTTTAAAATCTCATTTTCAGGAAGAGATAACTCGAATTTTTCGCTACTTACTTTAACCTTACATTCAGCCTTAATTTCAGTACCGGGAATACGTGCGGTAATGGTTGCTTCACCTGCTGCAACAGCGGTAACGAGACCGTGGAAGTTTACAGTAACAACATACGGGTCAGAGCTGGACCAGATAATGTTTGAAACCTCGTTGCCTTTTGGTGCAACCTCCCAAGTAAGAGTTTTTTGTTGGTCAATTTTAAGGTTAAGCTCGTTCTTGCTAATAGTAACGCTTGTGGGGTCGATAACCTTGTCTGCGCCCTCAAGTGCGGGATTTTTGTTAATTTCTAAAACGTCCTCTGCAACTGCCATAGCATAAGCGGTAGCAATTTTTTGGTTACCGATATGGTTTGGGTGACGGTTGCCGGGACCGTATGTGATGAAGTTTTCGTCGGGCTTAAAGTTATAATAATCGGGTGCGTGTAGATAAGAAATATTTTTGCCGGCTTTTGCATATTTTTCAGCGGTCAATTTAACCTTTTCTGAAAGCTGTGCAGTATAATTCTGGTCAAGCTCGCCCTCGTGAACTGATACTAAATAAACAATAGCATCTGGGTTGTCGGCAAATACGTCTGCCATAAGCTTGTCATAGCGCTGAGCATAAAGTTCAACATCGCTTTGACCGTAACCGTCGTTAAGACCAATGTGTATGATAGCTATGTCATAATCTATCTTGTCTTTGATGTTGTTGTTATAAGCAGTTTGAAGCTTTTCAACTGTCCAACCGCCACCGCCGCAATGTCTGATATAATGCTCATCAAGGTCGGGGGTACCGTATTTGTTTTGACCCACAAGCTCAAAGTAGCCGCCCATATCGGTAAGGGCAGAATAGAAGAACGAGCCAAGTGTACTCGCGCCACCGCCCTGTGTCCAAGAGTCGCCCATAAGTAATATCTTTGCACGGCGCATATTGGCCTTTTGTGCAGCGGTAGGTGCCTTTGCAGTATAGGGTTGTGTGAAATTGAGCATTTTTGTGTCAATTTTTTCTAAACCGTCTTTAGAAAGCTCGGCATAAACTTCATCATAACTTCTGTTTACCAATTTGCTCACCTCGTTTTTTTCACCTTTGCCACAAGCGGTAAAGCAACATGCCATGGCAAGGGTTAAAGCTAAAATTTTTATAAGATTTTTCATTGCGTAAAACCTCCTTTACCTGCATTATATCACACCTTGATAAATTGGGCAATATAAATTTATTGCACTAAAAAATCCCGAATTAATCGGGATTTTTAATAACTAATATTGCGTATCCAAAGGGCGGGAGCTCTAAAATACCGTCTTTTGAACATTTACCAAAAATAGCCTTTGCATTATCAAATGCCTTGGGCACTTCAATACGGGTGGTTTCGTGCCAACGGGTAGCGGCAATTAAAACGGTATGGTTTTTTGATTTTCGCATATATGCGATTTCGCCAAAGTTCGCATAATGGGGGATAAATTCTCCCGATTTGAAGGCGTTATAGCTGCGGCGGAAGGTGCCTAGCTTTTGGTAGAATTTTAAAAGGTCGAGGTTTTCGTTGCCCCACGGGTAGGTGGTGCGACAGAACGGGTCGCCATAGCCTTCCATTCCGGCCTCGTCACCATAGTAAAGGGACGGAACGCCGGGTAGGGTATATTGCAAAACTGCCGCAACCTTTAAAAGCTTAATGCCTTTTTCGTATTGTTCGGGCGTGAGCTTTTGCTCCGACTGCCACTGGCGGTCGCCAACAAAATAATTGTCATCGTTGCCCAAAACCGTAAGAATACGCTGTGTATCGTGGGTGCCGATGTGGTTCATCAAAAGCTTAACCGCTTGCGGGGGATAATTTTCCAAAATTTCAAGCACGGTATCAATTAAATTACGGGAATTTCCGCCCTTTAAATAATTGATAATTGCATTGGCAAAGGGGTAATTCATAACCGAATCAAGCTGTTTGCCACGCAAAAATCTTCTGCGTGCATTATAGCTGATTTTGTTGGTTGCATCCTCCCAAACCTCGCCAAGTAAGAAGTTTTCGTTTGAATCGGCCTTAACGGCAATACGAACTTTATCTAAAAATTCATCGGGCAGCTCATCGGCAACGTCCAAACGAAAGCCCTTGATGCCAAGCTTTAACCAATGGCGTATAACACCTTTTTCGCCTGTGATATATTTCGAAAAATTGGGGTCGTTTTCCTGCGTTTCGGGCAGGGTTGAAATACCCCACCAGGATTCATAATCGTCGTGGGTTTCGCCAAAATCATACCAGCTTCTAAAGGGTGATTCGTCACTTTGGTAAGCGCCTAAAGTGTCATAACGGTTATATTTATTAAAATAAATACTGTCGTCGCCCGTGTGCGAGAACACGCCGTCTAAAATAATATAAATGCCCTGCTTTTCGGCAGCCTTTATAAGCGCCTTAAGGTCCTTTTCATCACCTAAAAGCGGGTCAATTTTTTTGTAATTTGCAGTATTATAACGGTGATTAGAATGCGCTTCAAAAATGGGGTTTAAATAAATGCAGTTAACACCCAGCTTTTTAAGATAAGGCAATTTTTTCTGAATACCTTTAAGGTCGCCGCCGTAATAATCATTACCAAGAAATTTTACCCCGTCACTTTCCTTTTGTGGCGTAAATTCGGGCATTTGGTTCCAGTCATCAACAATATAGCGGTCGCTGGGTACGTTTTGCTTAGGTTTGTCCGACTTATAAAATCTGTCGGGGAAAATCTGATAAATAATGCCGCCGTCAAGCCAAGATGGGGTAGAATAGCTTTTGTTATAAACGGTTAACTGCCACCACGCCCCGTCGGATGAAATTTCGCCAAGAGAATGGTCGAACTTGGTTATCCAATATTCGTTTTCAGCAGTGTTGTATTTAAAGGCGTACCAATAAATACCCTCGTTTAATGTAATTTCACATTCCCAATAAAAGCAATCATTTTTTTGCTCGGCCTTTTTCATTGAAATTTTATTAAGATTTCCGGTGCGGTCGTTTCTTATAAGCAAATATGCACGGCTCACCCTGAAACTTTCGGGTAAAAGCAGTCTAAGCCGAAGGGTTTCCCCTTCGGCTAAGGCACCAAGTTTACTTTTATGTGATTGATTGCGTGAATCAAAAGGATAAAAATTCATAATTATTCAACCGGCTTAACATGCCAAATATCACGTGCATAATCTTCGATTGAACGGTCAGAAGCAAACACGCCTGATTTGGCAATATTTGTAAGTGACATTTTGTTCCATACGTCACGGTCATTATAAAGTGCAGTGGCTTTTTTCTGCGCTGCCTGATAATCGGCAAAGTCAGCCAATGCCATATAAGTGTCGTTGTATTTTAAGGTGTGATAAATGCTGTCGAAGCTCATACCGCCGAAGCCCTTGCCAATAAAGTCAAGTGCATCACGAAGCACGGGGTTATTGTTGTAATGCTCACACGGAGAATAACCCTGCTTTTGTAAACGAAGAACTTCAGGTGTTTGCATACCGAAGATAATGATATTATCATCACCGACTTCGCCGTGAATTTCAACGTTTGCGCCGTCCTCGGTACCTAAAGTGATTGCACCGTTCATCATAAGCTTCATATTACCTGTGCCCGATGCTTCGGTAGAAGCAAGTGAAATCTGTTCACTAATATCGGCAGAGGGAATCATAAGCTCAGCCATTGTAACACGGTAATCTTCAAGGAAAACAACCTTAAGTTTATCCTTAACATCGGGGTCACGCTCTAAAAGCTGTGATAATTCCCAAATCATTTGAATTACCTGTTTTGCAAATAAATAACCGGGTGCAGCCTTTGCGCCAAAAATATAAGTCTTTGGTGTGAAGGGGGCATTGGGGTTGTTTTTAATAAACTGATATTCGCTTATAATGTTTAAAACGTTAAGATGCTGACGCTTGTATTCGTGCAAACGCTTAACCTGCATATCAAAAATTGAATCGGGATTCAAAATAACGCCGGTTTCATTTTTAATGTGCTTTGCAAAGCGTTCCTTATTAGCACGCTTGATTTTTGCGAGCTCATCCAAAACGGCTTTATCATCCTTGAATTCCATAAGCTTATTAAGGTTGCGTGCATCCTTAATAAAGTCATCGCCAATGGTTTCGCTTAAAAAGCTTGTAAGACGGGGGTTAGCACAGCAAAGCCAACGTCTGTGAGCAATACCGTTTGTAACGTTTGTGAACTTGTCGGGGGTTAAACGAACATAATCCTTGAAAAGCTCATCAACCAAAATTTGGCTGTGAAGCTTAGAAACGCCGTTAACGGTGTGGCAGGTTGCACAGCAAAGGTTTGCCATTCTTACAACGCCGTTTGAAATAACGCTTGTGCGTTCAGCCAAACCCCAATCGCCTGTTTTTGCAATAACCTCTTGACGGAAACGCTTGTCAATTTCCTTAATAATTTGATAAATACGGGGAACACGCTCTTTAATAAGGTTTTCGGGCCAACATTCAAGCGCTTCCTGCATAATGGTATGGTTAGTGTAAGCAACTGTTTTTGTAACGATATTCCAAGCATCATCCCACGTGTAGCCGCATTCATCTAATAAAAAGCGCATAAGCTCGGGGATAGAAAGTGTCGGGTGGGTATCGTTAATATGAATTGCAACCTTATCGGGCAAATTATCAAGTGTGTTATAAACACGCAAATGGCGGTTTAAAATATCCTGAACCGAAGCAGATACAAGGAAGTACTGCTGACGAAGTCTTAATGATTTACCTTCATAATGGTTATCTGCCGGATAAAGCACCTTTGAAATATTTTCTGCCATGGCACGCTGTTCAATAGCACGCACGTAATCGCCCTGATTAAATGCCGACATATTAAATTCACGGCATTCAGCGCTCCAAAGACGTAAGGCGTTAACGGTTTTGCCATCCTTACCTGCAACCATAAGGTCGTAAGGAACAGCACGAACGGTTTTATAATCCTTGTGTTCAAGGTGATGATAACCGTTATCATCCCACCATTCGTTTACGTAACCGTCAAAATTAACATCCACTGCCGAGCCGGGGCGTGCTTCAAGCCAAACGCCGCCGCCGGGAAGCCAGAAGTCGGGCATTTCGGTCTGCCAACCGTCAACCAATTTTTGACGGAATATGCCAAGCTCGTAGTTGATGCAATAACCCATTGCGGGGTAGCCACCGCTTGAAAGAGCATCTAAAAAGCAAGCCGCAAGACGGCCAAGACCGCCGTTGCCAAGACCTGCATCGGGTTCAAGCTCGTAAAGATTGTCAAGCTTAACGCCAAACTTTTTAAGCGCTTTTTCCATTGTTTCGGTAAGGTCAAGGTTATAAAGGTTATTTTTGAAGGAACGACCCATCAAAAATTCCATACTTAAATAATAAACGGTTTTTGCTTCTTGCTCAGCAGTTGCTTTCTTGAATTCGCTTCTGCGTTCTTTCATTATATCAAGCAAGGTTAAAACACTTGCTTTGTAAAAAAGCTCGTCAGATGCCTGTTCGGGTGTAACGCCGAAGTTGTGTGAAAGCTTCTTTTCTATAAGTGTGGCAAGCTTTGTTGAGGAAAGCTTTGTCATTAAATCATCTCCAATAATAGTTTATATTGTATATGATACAATATTCAAAAATTTTTTTCTATTGACCGTTAGCAGTATATTTTGCGATTTTTTTATATATTTTGCACAAAAAAGGAAAACTTTGCCATAAAATAAAGGCATTTTTCGGCAAAGAGAACAAAAAACTGCACTTTTCCAAATATAAGTAAGGGCTCCTTGCGGAGCCCTTACATTATGTTTTTTAATCGTCAACCTCGGGAATTTCTTCGGTTTCATCACATTCGAGATATTCACCCTTAATGCGGTTCTTGTTTTTGATTTTATCAACAATAACAAGTGCGCCGACTAAAGCGCCGAACAAAGCTAAAATTGCAACAATTACTTTCCAAACGTTTTTCATAAAGTAAGCCGCCTTTCATAAATTTCATTTTACAATAGCATTATACCAAAAACTTTTTTACTTGTCAATTACATAAACGGACCGAAAATGTGTAAGACCGCTTGTTTTATTCTTACAAAAACCGAACGCTTTTTCCAGTCCTTAAGTGTAATTTCCTTTGAAACCGCCAAAACCTCACGGAAGTGGTGTTTAATATCAAGCGCTGTCTTTTTATCACTCAGCCAAACGCCGCATTCAAAATGGAAAACAAAGCTGCGGTAGTCCATATTAACCGAGCCTACCGTTGCAATGCTGTCGTCCGAAAGATAAACCTTTGAGTGAATAAAGCCGGGGGTATATTCGTAAATTTTAACGCCGTTTTTAAGCAAATCTAAATAATGGTACTGAGTAACGTTGTGAACGTACCATTTATCAGGCACGTGTGGGGTTATAATGCAAACCTCAATACCGGATTTTGCCGCCATACACAAAGCCGATGTCATCATATCATCAATAACCAGATACGGTGTCATAATGTAAACGTAACGCTGTGCAGAGTTAAGTATCTGCATATAAATGCCCTCTGCGGGGTTGCGTTCATTAAGCGGGCCGTCGCTGTAAGGCACAACAAAAGCATCATCATAAGAAAAGCTATCCCCTAGGTGCGAATTAAAATCAATGCGCTTATTGGTTACAAATTCCCACATAATGCAGAACATTGCAAGAAAGCTTTTAACCGCTTTACCATAAAGGATAATGCCGCTGTCCATCCAATGACCGAAGCGGCGTTCACGGTTAATGTATTCATCGCCCACGTTAATACCGCCAGTAAAGGCAATCTCACCGTCGATAACCACAATTTTACGATGGCTGCGGTTATTCATAAAAATATTAAAAATGGGGTGTATGGGATTAAAGACCGCAATTTCAATATTTTCACGGCGAAGCTTTGTTAAAAAGCTTTGGCTTTGGCGTTTTATCGACCCAAAATCATCACAAATAATTTTAATTTCAACACCTTCTTGAGCCTTGCGCTTTAAAATTTTATGAATTTCATCCCACATATAACCCTCTGCAAGGATAAAAAATTCAATAAAAATATACTTTTGTGCGTTTTCAAGCTCGGCAAGCAGGCGTTCAAAAAAGCGTTCGCCTGATGGTAAATACTCACTTGAAGTGCCGTCGTACAGCGGATAACCCGATTCATTTACAAGAAATTCTGCTTGGCGTGAGTGCATAATATCGTGATAGCGCAAGCGGTCGGTTACGTCTTTATTATCCTCAAGATAAGGCAAATAATGCGATTCGCAAACCTTCATTTTTTTGCGTATGTGTGGCATAAGGCTGTTTCCGCCCCATAAAAGGTAAACCGAAATACCGAAAATGGGGAACAAAAGAATAAAAATAATCCAACTCATTTTATGGTCAGGGTTGCCACGGCGGTTAATTATGAAAATAACCGTAATTATACCGATTACTGATGATAGCACCAGCACACTCGCTGAATGAATTGTAAAATTGTAAAGTACCGCAAATAAAAATGCAGCTTGTATGAGTAAAAGCAAAGCCGATGCTATAACTCTTGTCGGAATCCTCAAACCACGTTTATGCTGTCGTGCCAAAAATATCACCTCTTTGAAGCATATTTTACCATATATGTTTATAATTTGCAATCGATAGTTATTTAACAAATTCTTAATTTTTCTATTAAATAAAAGGACAAAGCCGAGCTTTGTCCTTTTTTGCAATGCGTGTTATTCTGTTAATTCTTCCGCTTCTAAATTATCATCTTGCACAACAGCTTGTTCTATTAATTCTTCGCTTGCTTTTTTGGCTGAGTTTTTCTTAAGAAGTATAAATGCAATTATAGAGCCAACCGCAATAACTGCAAGTGTTATAATAGCAATTAAAAGCTTTGCGGTAATAGTGCCAAGCATAGTTGCGCCAACACCTGCCAAGAATCCTGGGGCGGAAGTGAAAACGGCGCTTACAAGATTACTTTTGCATAAAATGAATACAACTGTCAATAAAATTGCTACTATAACAGCGTTTACTGTAATCCAAATAAAACCGCCAAATTTCTTTTTGTTTAAAAGGTAAATAAGGCCTAAAAGCAATGCTTCTGCTAAAATAACGCCTGTGATAAACGGCCAGCTTAGGGTTGTTTTTATGGTTGACATTATTTTCTGATAGGGGTTAATAACGTTATCGGCGGGGGCTAAATCTATGAGTGCTTGCTTAATAGCATCAGAATTTTCCTCAAGCAATTTATTCATAGTGGAATGAATATCTTCTTTTTTAATTGGTTTTTCAAGCTTTTCATTTAAAACGTCGCTGATTTCATCAATATGCTCGTCTATAATATCCTTCATAACAAGCGGGTCAAAGGACGCAAGATTTTTGGGGTCTGTAATTACAACGTCTAATACAGAGCCGGCGCAATTACCAACAAAATCGCCGATTTCATCGCTTTGCATAATTTCATTTGCTACGCTAATATCAATCCCCAAATCGTTCATTGCCGCCTTGAATTCGGGTGATTTTTCAATTATTTCCACATAATCTATGTTTTGAACAACCGTTGCAACGGTTTTGGGGGTAAAGATGCCCGCTACCGAGTAATAAAGCGGTAACACAAAGGCAGTTATTATGAAAATAAAAGTAAGTAAAAGGGTTGCAAGAATTTTGAGTATTTTTAAAAATATTGAGCCGCCGGTTTTTTCCATAATTGTCTCCTCCAAATCAATATGGTGTGTTTTGGGTATATTTTACCATAAATGGCAGTGATTTGCAACTTGTGGCGTTTTTTCGATTTTCTTGAAATTTTAGGGTAAATATGTTAAAATAAGAATGTGAGGTGATAATATATGGAATTGTCAAGAACAAGTAAAATATGTTTCTTTATAATTTGGTTTGCTGTAGTTGTATGTTTAGTTTTAATGAACGTGGGAAATGTTTCAATAACCTATAGTGGCTTTGGTGTTGATTCGGCAGGTGTTTTATATGTCGGCAAAGAGGGCGTAATAGAAAAATATGACGGCGATAAAATGGTTGGTACAATAAGCCCACAAACCTCACGTGGATATGCGTTTACCGTTAAAGAAGATGATACCATTTTATTATCTACCGCAGATATGGTTTATACGCTTGACCTTTCGGGTAAGGTGTTAGATAAATGGGAGGATGAAGGCACAAGCACCTTTAATGATTTGCAATTTATAAGAAAATTTATTGCTAAAGACGGTTGTCAATATACCATGAAATTACATTTTGGAAGAACTATAATTTGTTCGGGCGAGGATGTAATTTATAAAATGCCGATGCTTGATTACATAGTCAGAATTTTATTGTGCTTATGTTTTATTGGCGCTTTTGTTTTTGCCATTGCTTTATTTAAACAGTGGTTAAAGGAACATAACAACAAATCTGTGCCTGAACAAACAGATAAAGATTTAACAATTTAAAAAAGTTCAAACGGTTGGTGTAAAAGCCAACCGTTTTGGTTTTTAAATTGGGTTTATCGCTGACGCTCAATGCGGAATTCGGAATGCGTAATGCTAAATTGTAGCACAATCAATGCCTCCCTCGTCAGAGGGCGCCATTGTTTTGTACCATCCGTTCAGCCCGATAAACTATAATTTGAACGCTACATTAAATAAATAGTAGCCAAAACAGTAAACTTGTGCTATAATAAACATAATTATAATTTTTGAAACGGAGATTTTTTAAAGTGTCTGACAAAATTGTTTCAATAGCAGAGGGTGTAGAGGGTCTTTTTATCGAAAATAACCGCTTTAACACCACAAGTATTTCTTACAATTTTTATTTGCCGATGAGGGAGGAAACAGCGGCTTTGAACGCTTTACTACCGTTTGTTTTGACCTCTTGCGGTAAGGATTATCCCGATTTTTCGGCACTAACGTTAAAGCTTTATAAGCTTTACGGCGCAACGATTGATGCATCGGTTGAAAAATACGGTGATTGTCAGCTGTTATCAATGCGTATTTCCTGTATAAACGACCGTTTTACCTTTGACAGCGATTCGCTTGTTAAATCGGCAAGTGATATGCTTTTGGGGTTGATTTTTGAGCCTAACGTAGAAAACGGCGCATTTTTGGAAGATGATTTACAGCGTGAAAAACGCAAGGCAATCGAACACATAAAGGGCGAAATTGCCGAAAAGCGCATTTATGCCAAAAACCGTATTATCGGTGAAATGTTCAAGGGCGAGGCTTACGGCATACCAAAGTGCGGTACGGTCGAGCAGGTAGAGGCAATCACGGGCGAGACACTTTATGCCGCTTGGCAGAATATGCTTAAAAAGGCATTTGTAAGGGTGCAGGTTATTGGCGAAGCACTTCCGCACAAGTTTTTTGAGGGTGTAGCCGAACGTTTTGAGGGAATCGAGCGTTCAGGCATTACCGATTGCCGTTTGTGTAAGCCCACAGCCCCTGCAAATAAGGTTAATACCGTTTTTGAAAAAATGGACGTTAAACAGGGCAAGCTTGTTATGGGCTTTTCAAGTGAAATGTATGGTGATGATGACATTTCGCTACCGTTAATGGTTATGTGCGATATTTTTGGCGGTGCGCCATATTCACGCCTTTTCACAAACGTGCGTGAAAAAATGAGTCTTTGCTATTATTGTGCCGCATCTGCTATTAGATACAAGGGTCTTTTGCTTGTTGATTCGGGTGTTGAATGGCAAAATGCCGATAAGGCGGCTAATGAAATTTTAAATCAGCTTGAAATTATGCAAAAGGGCGAATTCAGTGATTTCGAGTTTGAATCCTCAATTAAAAGCATATCCGACACCTTGACAGGTTATTACGACAGCCAAAGCGGTATTGATATGTGGTATGCCTTAAAGGTTCACAACAATGAGCTTTATTCACCCGAAGATATTTTACAAAAAATTAAAGCTATAACCCGTGAGGATGTTATTTACGCCGCAAAGGGCGTAAAGCTTCACACAATTTATAAGCTTTTACCTAAGGAGGGACCGATATGCTAAAGCAAGTTTTCGAAAGTGATTTCGGCGAAAGCTACGTTAAATGCGAACACGAATCGGGACTTCAAATTTATATTCTTGAAAAACCGCTTTATAATTCGGCTTATGCGCTTTTTGGCACAAGATACGGTTCGATTGATAACGTTTTTTCCGTCAATGGCGAGAAAACGCAAGTGCCCGAGGGTATTGCTCACTTTTTAGAGCACAAGCTTTTTGAAAGTGAGGACGGTGACGCCTTTACACGCTATGCCGCAACAGGTGCTTATGCGAACGCTTTTACATCTTTTGATAAAACCTGTTATCTTTTCAAATGCTCAACCCGTTTTTACGATAATCTTGAAATTTTACTGGACTTTGTTCAAAGTCCTTATTTCACTGCCGCTACCGTTCAGAAGGAGCAGGGCATTATCGGTCAGGAAATCAGAATGTACGACGACAGCCCCGGCTGGCGTGTTATGTTTAATATGCTTCTTGCAATGTATAAAAATCATCCGGTTAGAATTGATATTGCGGGTACAACCGAAAGCATTGCAGAAATTGATGATAAGCTTTTATACAAATGCTATGAAACCTTTTATAATCCGCAAAATATGTTCTTGTGTATTGCGGGCAACGTTGATACCGATAAGGTTTTAAAAATGGTTGATGAGGCAATTAAGCCAAAGGAAAAGGTTGAGCTTTGCCGCATTATGCCCGAAGAACCTGATGAGGTAGTAAAGCCTTACGTTCAGCAGGCGCTTGAAGTGGTTATACCGCTGTTTTGCTTTGGTTATAAGGAAAAAACAGAAAAGCCCTTAAGCCTTAAAAAGCGTATCTGCACAAGCGTGCTTTTGGATATGATAATCGGTGACGCTTCACCCCTTTATAAAAAGCTTGTTAATGAAGGACTTATTAATGACGAGTTTTCTTTCGAGTATTTTAACGGTCCCGGTTATGCTTCGGTTATATTCGAGGGTGAATCACAAAATCCGCAAAGGGTGGCAGATGAAATTAAGGCAGAGGTGGCTCGCCTTAAGGAAGAGGGCCTTAACAAAAAGCTTTTCAATGCGGTAAGAAGTAATTTTTACGGCAACGCTATCCGTAATTATAACAGTATTGAAAGCATTGCTATGGATTTGGTTGACTGCGCAATGTCGGGTCACGACCTTTTTGATGAAATAAAATACCTTAAGGCAATCACGGTTGAGGACGTGTTTAAGCGCCTTACGGTTTTAGATAACGACAAAACAGTATTATCGGTTATTGTACCGAAGGAGAAATAATTAATGACTTACGACGTTACGATATTTGGTATTGATATTACCTTAAACCCCGTTGCTTTTACCTTGCCCATTGGTGAGGGCTGGAAGATTTACTGGTACGGTATTTTAATTGCGCTTGGCGTTTTGGGTGCGTTTATTTATGCTCACTTTAATTATAAACGCTTTAATTTGGATATGGACCGTGCACTTGACGTTGTGCTGGTTACAATTCCGGTTGCAATTTTGTGTGCAAGGGCTTATTACGTTATTTTCGACGGTGAAAAGCTTGAAAGCTTTGGTGACTTTTTCGGTCTTGGTAACGGTCAGGGCTTTTCGGGACTTGGCATTTACGGCGGTGTTATAGGTGCGTTTGTTACCGGCTTTATAATGTGTAAAATCCGTAAAGTTAAGTTTACCGATATGTTTGATATTGCCTCCCTTGGCTTTTTAATCGGTCAAGGTGTTGGTCGCTGGGGCAATTTTGTTAATCAAGAAGCCTTTGGCGGTCTTACAAAAGGCCCCGGTATGATGAGCAACGAGGTTTTAAGATATATTGTTTCCTACCCCGAAAATTTTGGCTTAGAGGGTAAGAGCGCTTATGAAATAAGCGAATATATTACAGCTAACAATTTATCGGTACATCCTTGCTTTTTCTATGAATCGCTGTGGTGCCTGACCGGCTTTGTTCTGATTCACTTTTTAAGTAAAAAACGCAAATTCAGCGGTGAGGTATTCTTAATGTATCTCGCTTGGTATGGCTTTGGCAGGGCAATCATTGAAACACTTCGCACAGACAGTCTTATGATTGGTCCGTTTAAGGTGTCGCTATTGCTCGGTATATTACTGTGTGTTGCAAGTCTAACGGCAATAATTGTTATTCGCAAAAAGCTTAAGGAAAAGGATGTTGTTTACGAAAGCGTATTTTCCGAAGAAAGCGAAATTATAGAAGAAACCCTAACAGAAGAGGTTGAGGATAATGTACAAGCTGATTGATGGTAAGGTTATTTCCGCCGCAGTAAAAGAGCGTGTTAAAAATGAGGTTGCCGCTTTAAAGGAAAAGGGCGTTACTACGGGACTGGCGGTAATAATTGTTGGCGAAGACCCCGCATCAAAGGTGTATGTAAACAATAAGAAAAAGGCTTGCGAGGCGCTTGGTATTATTTCAGAAGAATATGCTTTGCCTGAAAATACTACACAAGAGGAATTGTTATCTCTTATTGATGCGTTAAATAAAAAGGAAAGCATTAACGGTATTTTGTGTCAGCTGCCACTTCCAAAGCATTTAGATGAAACGGCGGTTATTAATGCAATTTCGCCCGACAAGGACGTCGATGCCTTTCATCCTGTAAATGTTGGCAAAATTATGCAGGGCGATTATGATTTTGTACCCTGTACTCCTGCTGGCATTATGGAAATGCTCGCTTATGAGGGTATTGAAATTTCGGGCAAGACCTGTGTGGTTATCGGCAGAAGTAATATTGTCGGCAAGCCCATGTCTATGCTGTTGCTTCATAAAAACGGCACGGTTACAATTTGCCACTCTAAAACCAAAAATCTTAAAGAGGTTTGCAAAAATGCTGATATTTTGGTAGCGGCTGTTGGCAGACCCAATTTCGTAACAGCCGATATGGTAAAGGAAAATGCAGTTGTAATTGACGTTGGCATAAACCGTGTGGACGGCAAATTGGTTGGTGACGTTAATTTTAACGAGGTTTGCGAAAAAGCATCGTATATAACCCCTGTACCGGGTGGGGTTGGACCTATGACCATTGCAATGCTTATGCAAAACACGCTTACTGCCGCAAAAAAACAAAACAAGGTGAACTGAGTTGCTTAAAAAAATATTAATTTCGGTTGTGGCGCTTATTGTAATGCTGACAACCGTGGTCTCTGCAATAGAAATCGGTGATGATTTTTATCTTTATGGCAGGGACGATAAAAAGCTTGCTAATGCGCTTTCAATGACCGAGGAAGAGGTTAAAAGCTATTGCCAAGAAAACGGCATAAATCTTTTGGCGGTAAATTCGGACAACACAAAGCAAATACGTGAAATCACCCGTGAAACCGAATTTTCAAAAACGGTAAAAAACTTAGCCGTGCTTAAAAATGACGAAATTTTAGCTCTTACCTATCAGCTTTGCGGGCTTGAAAACGTGAAGGGCAAGGTTATCGAAAAGGACGCTTACAAATACCTTAAAATCGAGGTTAGCGGTAAGGACAGCGGCGGCGAGTATATTCTAACCCAATATATCACGGTTAAAAACAGCAAAACTGTTACGCTCAGCTTTTATACCTCAAAGGGTAAGGATACAAGCTATACCGATAAAATTTTCAATTCGCAGTTTAGCAACATAACCGCAACCAAGGGCTGGCTTACGGTTGCTTTGGCATTTTTGCTGGGCCTTTCGGCGGTGTTATCAGTTATGATAGTGCGTGACCTTAAACCACCTAAAAGGGAAGAGGAAAACAATGAAGCCTGAAATTTCGGTAATAATTCCCGTTTATAATATTGAAAAGTATATTATTGAGTGCTTGGATTCTATCCGCTTACAAACCTTTTCGGAATACGAGGTTTTGTTAATTAATGATGGTAGCACCGATAAAAGCGTCGAGCTTTGCGAGGATTATATCCAAAAGCACAAGCTTAATACATTTAAAATTATTCATCAAAATAACAGCGGCATTTGCGAAACTCGCAACAACGGGCTTAGTAAAGCAAAAGGTAAGTGGATATTTTTTTTAGATGGTGATGATTGGCTGGAGCCTGATTGCCTGCAAACTCTTTGGGACTGCGCAGAGCAGTACCCGTCTGATTTGGTTGTGGGCGGCTATCAAGCTGTTGATGAGCAGACTAAAGGGGTAGAGGTGTGGAGCAATTACCCCGCAGAGCATGGTGAAATGCCGCAAGGTCTTTGCTCTCTTTGCTCATTTGGTTTTTGTTGGGGCAGATTATATAAAAATGAAATTATTGCTTCAAACGATTTAAGGTTTGACGCAAGAATAAAATATGCAGAGGATACGGCTTGGAATTTTGATTATAACAGGTTTATCAAATCCTTTTTTGCCACTAATAAGGTTGTGTATAATTATCGCATTAACCGCACCGGCTCTGAAACCTCTAAGCTGGTAACCCCAAAAATGAAGTATGACATATGGGAGCATATGCAGGGCTTTTTTGCAACCTTTTCAAATGACCAAATTGAAAAAGCCTTGAAAGAAAACAAACACCTTTTAAACGCAACGTGGGGTGTTTTATCCACCGCAATAGTCAATGATATTTTGGATAAAAAATATCCCCTTGCCAAAGAAAAAATAAAATCAACCTTGACAAAGGCTGTAAAAAAATATTATTCTCCAAGCTCTGTGAAAGAACGTATATTTATGTTTATGTTAAAGCACAGCTTCTTGGCGTTGCGGGTATTTTCTGCGGTCTATTACGGCAATTTTGAGGTGCTGCGCCGCAGCAAAATATTGCGTATTATATCAAAAGGAAAATAACACTTGATTTTTTAAAGTGTTTGTGTTATAATCTTTGAGCATGTGATTTCACCCGGTCCTTACGGGTGGGTTCATTGCCGAAAAAATTCGACATTGAAGCGGATGGTCCTCTGCCACTTGTTTGGTTATGAACGTCTGGAAATTTTTAAGGAGGAAGAAAAAATGGACGTAATTAAGGAATTAACTGCAGAACAGCTCAAAAAAGACGTTCCCGAAATCTTAATCGGTTCTACCGTTAAGGTTCACGTTCGCATTAAGGAAGGCGAAAAGGAAAGAATTCAGATTTTCGAAGGCACTGTTATCGCTAAGAATAACAGCGGCATCGCTGAAACCTTCACCGTTCGTCGTGTTTCTTACGGCGTAGGCGTTGAACGTGTATTCCCTGTACATTCACCTTCAGTTGCTAAGGTTGAACTCGTACGTAAGGGTAAGGTTCGCAGAGCTAAACTTTACTATCTCCGTGATAGAGTTGGTAAGGCTGCAAAGGTTAAAGAAAAGCTTTAATCGTGGAAGGGGGACGGGTGAATACCTTGTCCCCCTTTGTTTTTTAATGAAAAGTGAATAGTGAATAGTTAAGGTGTCGCTTTGCGACAGATTTATATGGCTTCGCTTTTTAAGTAATAGGTTAGGTGTTTTATGGATAATATTTCAAACAAATTTGAAAGCGGTTTTAAAATTGATACCTCCTTTGCGGATAACGAACCTCCGAAAAGGGAAAAGTTAGACCTTAAAAAGGAACTTGTAGAATGGCTGGGCGTTGTTGCTTCGGCCTTAATAATCGTTGTCGTTTTGTTTGGCTTTGTTTTCCGTGTGGCAATAATCAGTGGCGACAGCATGAAAAACACCCTCATTAATGGTGACGTGGTGGTAATTTCAAACTTTAATTACACCCCAAAGCAAGGCGATATTGTGGTGGTTTCCCGCAACGTTGAAAACTCAACCGAAAGTATGCGTGAGGAAAACGGCCCCATTATTAAGCGTGTAATTGCTACCGAATTTCAAATTGTAGATATTGACTTTGAAACCGGTACGGTTTATGTTGATAACATGCCTCTTGATGAGCCGTATATAAGCACACCTACTCTTGATAAATATGACGTTGAGTTCCCATTAACCGTGCCCGAGGGCTGCATTTTTGTGCTTGGCGACAACCGTGACGTTTCGCTTGACAGCCGCAGCAGCCGTATAGGTGACGGCGGTATGATTGATACCCGCTACGTTTTAGGTCGTGCGGTTTACAGGGTATTTCCATTTGATAAAATGGGAGGCTTTGCTGTAGATGAGCGATAATTCACAAAGTATTCAGTGGTTTCCGGGGCACATGGCCAAAACCAAGCGCAAGATTAAAGAAATTTTGCCTATAATTGATGCTGTTGCCGAGGTTGTGGATGCAAGAATTCCACTTTCCTCACGCAATCCCGATTTGCACGAAATCATTGAAAATAAACCTCATATAATATTGCTTAACAAGTGTGATATGGCCGACCCTGCCGCCACTAAAGAGTGGATAGATTACTATAAATCACAGGGCATTACCGCCATTGCGGTTGACTGCAAAAGCGGTAAGGGTCTTAACACCTTTAAGGATACGATAAAAATCACCCTTGCTGATAAGCTCGAAAGCTATAAGGAAAAGGGTATGGTTGGAAAACCGTTGCGTGTAATGGTGGTGGGCATACCCAATGTTGGCAAGTCCTCTTTTATTAATAAAATTGCGGGCAAGACACGTGCCAAGGCGGAAAACCGCCCCGGTGTTACAAGGGGTAACCAATGGTTCACCATTGATAAACAGCTTGAACTTTTGGACACTCCGGGTGTTTTATGGCCTAAGTTTGAGGATGAAACCGTGGGTGAGCATCTTGCGGTTACGGGCGCAGTAAAGGACCGCATTTTGGATATCGAGCTGCTTGCAATGCGCCTTATTGAAATTTTGTCGGACGGATACGCAGATTTGCTGACCGCCCGTTATGGAAATCTTGATTTTTCGGTTGACAGCTATGAGGTGCTTTGTCAAATCGGCAAAAAGCGTGGTATGGTTATTCGTGGAGGAGAAACCGATACCGAACGTGCGGCAAATATGGTCTTAGAAGAATACCGAAATCAAAAAATCGGAAATATTACTTTGGAGAGGGTATAAATTATGCCTGATTACAGTTATGAAAAAGCCGCTGAAAACAGCGGCTTTAAGTTAATCTGCGGTGTTGATGAAGCAGGCAGAGGACCACTTGCCGGCCCCGTTTGCGCTGCTGCCGTAATTCTGCCCGATGACCTTGAAATCGAGGGGCTTAACGATTCCAAAAAGCTGAGCGAGAAAAAGCGTGAACAGCTTTATGATGTAATAATTGAAAAAGCGATTGCATATTCGGTTGCGTACGGCACGCTGGAAGAAATTGAAGAAAAGAATATTCTTAATGCCACTTTTTTGGCAATGAACCGTGCTATTGAGGGGTTAAAGACCGTGGCGGATTTTGCTCTTATAGACGGCAATAAAATTCCCACAGACATTAAAATTCCCGCAGCGGCTATTGTAAAGGGCGATGCAAAGTCAATGTCGATAGCGGCGGCTTCAATTCTTGCAAAAGTGAGCCGTGACAGGTTGCTTATGGAATATGACAAAAAATATCCGCAGTATCAGTTTGCAAAGCACAAGGGCTACGGCACAAAATTACATACCGATTTAATAAAGGAATATGGCCCTTGTGAAATTCATCGCCTTTCTTTTTTAAAGAACATTTTGGGTGAAAAATAATGAACATCGGTGAAATTGGGCTACAAGGCGAAAAACGTGTTGCACAGTTTTTGCGAAAGCGTGGCTTTAGCGTTATTAAACGCAATTTTCAGTGTCGATACGGTGAAATCGACATAATTGCCGAAAATAATGAGTATATTCTTTTTGTTGAGGTTAAAACCCGCAAAGCCAATGCTCTTGTTTCGGGAATAGCAGCGGTGGACAGTCATAAGCAGTCACGCCTTACGCTTGCTGCACAGGACTATATTTCAAAAACCCTTTGCGAAAAGCAACCACGCTTTGATGTGGCAGAGGTTACTGTGTATGAAAAAGCCGACGATAGCTTGGGGTACAGCCTTAAATATTTTGAAAATGCTTTTTAGGTGAAATATGCGTTTTTTTGATTTGCACTCTGACACGGCGTATAAAATGTATGTTGAAAAACAGGGGTTTTATCAAAACAGTCTTGCAATATCAGGGCAAAAGGGCGAAGCGTTTTGCGATTGGTATCAAACCTTTGCAATTTGGCTGCCCGAAGAATTAGAAAATCCTTTTTTGTTTTATAAAAATACCGTTTCGCACTTAAAGAAAAATTTGTGCGGCAAGGTAAAGCCGATTTTTGCGGTCGAGGGTGGTACGGTTTTAGAAAATGACAGTGGCCGCCTTTATGAATTAAAGCAAGACGGCGTAAAGCTTTTAACCCTTACCTGGAACGGCGAAAACGCCATTGCGGGCGGTTGTAAAAGTGATAAAGGACTTACATATTTTGGCAAAACTGTTATTGATAAAATGAATAAAATTAATATGGCGGTCGATTTATCTCACCTTAACGACAAAAGCTTTTTTGAGGTGATTGACCGTGCCGAAAAACCGATTGCCAGCCATAGTAACTGTCGCAGTGTTTGTGATATTTCACGCAATTTAAGTGATGAACAAATTAAACTTATTTGTGAAAAGGGCGGCGTTATCGGGCTTAATTTTTACCCTTTGTTTTTGGGTGGCAACGTTTTTGAAAAAATATATGAAAATATCGCCCATTTGTTGTATTTGGGGTATGAAAACATTATTGCTGTCGGCAGTGATTTTGATGGCGCTGTTATGGCGTCGGAGCTTTGCGATATTACAAAAATTTTTGATTTATACGTCTTTTTGGAACAAAAAGGACTCGATAATTCACTTTTGGATAAAATATTTTATAAAAATGCTTATCTAACCTTTGACAAATGGGGCTTATTATAATAAAATAACACTAGTTAAGTATAAACGTTAGGATGTCGATTTATGAATTACATTAGTACAAGGGATAAACAGGTTAAAACTACCGCTGCCGGTGCTATTTCGCAGGGCATCTCGGTAGAGGGCGGTCTTTTCGTGCCCGATACTTTTCCTGTTTTTAAAAATGAAGATTTTGCCAAGCTTTGCGAGATGGACTATATTGGACGTGCCAAGTACGTTTTAAGCCATTTTTTAAACGATTTTACTGATGAGGAAATCGATTATTGCGTTAAGGGTGCATATACTGGTTCATTTGAAAACGAACAGCCCGCCCCCATTGCGCTTTTGGGTGAAAACGCTAATCTTCTTGAGCTTTGGCATGGTCCTACCTGTGCTTTTAAGGACTTGGCGTTACAGCTTTTACCTTATCTTTTAACAACCTCTGCCAAAAAGGTTTCAAAGGGCAAGAAAATTGTAATTTTGGTTGCCACCTCGGGCGATACGGGAAAAGCCGCACTTGAAGGTTTTTGTGACGTACCAAATACTGAAATTATGGTATTTTACCCCAGCGACGGCGTAAGCCCTATGCAGAAGCTTCAAATGGATTCGCAAAAGGGCGAAAACGTTCACGTTTGCGCTATTAAGGGCAATTTTGACGATGCTCAGACAGGTGTTAAAAAGATTTTCACAAATCCTGACGTTAAAAATAAATTGGCTGAAAACAATATGCAGTTTTCTTCTGCAAACTCAATTAACTGGGGTCGTTTGGCACCTCAAATTGTTTACTATGTTTCGGCTTATTGCGATTTGTTAAAGCGTGAGGGCGATTATCTTAAAAACGGCTTTAATATCGTTGTTCCCACAGGCAACTTTGGTAATATTCTTGCCGCTTATTATGCAAAGAAAATGGGCGTTCCGGTTAAAAAGCTTATCTGTGCATCAAACGCAAATAATGTTTTGACCGACTTTATCAACACAGGTAAATATGACCGCAATCGCAGCTTCTTTACAACCATTTCTCCCTCAATGGATATTTTGATTTCCTCTAATCTTGAAAGAATGCTATTTGAGCTTTCGGGTGAGGAAGACACCGCAGTTGCAAAAATGCAAAAGGATTTAAGCGATAGCGGCACCTTTACTGTAAGCGATGATGTAAAAGCAAAAATGGGTGATTTGTTCTGGGGCGGCTGCTGTGATGATGCTGCTACTCTTGAAACAATTAATAACCTATTTAACGAATACGGTTATCTTTGTGATACTCATACTGCAGTTGCAATGAATGTTTATAAGCAGTATGTTGAAAAAACAGGGGATGATATTCCTACCGTTATCGCTTCTACCGCATCTCCCTATAAGTTTGCCGCAAGTGTTTTGGGTGCCGTAAGCGACCAAAAGGGCGAAAGTGAATTTGACACAGTTCGTATTTTGAGTGAGGTTACCAAAACCGAAATTCCAACGCCCATTGCTGCACTTGAAAACGCAACTGTTCGCTTTAAGGAAATTTGCGATAAAGAAAATATGTTAAACGCTGTTTATTCGGCTTTAAATATCGAATAATATAAAAAGCCACTGTTTTCAGTGGCTTTTTAAAAACTTGATTTATTACTTTGCTTTAAAGGTATCACAACAGGTTTCCTGTGCGTTTGATGCCATACCGTTGCCAACATGAATTTTGCCGGCAGAACAGGTGTTGTTCGCTGCGTGATACATACAGTTTTTAACGTCGCAAGAAATGCAAACGTTAGATTCACATTTGTTTTCCATCATAATCAAGTCCTTTCTGACCGTTAGGTCTTTAGTATTTTGTCTAAAAATTTTAAAATTATACGAAAGGGGAGAATTTTTTAAAATTGAGCATTTACGCAATTTCGGATTTGCATCTATCCTTTGGTGCGGATAAGCCTATGGATATTTTTCGTGGTTGGGGCAGTCATACCGAAAGAATAAAAGCAAATTGGTGCCGACTCGTTAATGAAAACGACACGGTAATTCTCCCAGGGGACTTTTCGTGGGGGTTAAAGCTTTCCGAAACGTTAGAGGATTTTAAATTTTTAGAAGGTCTTCCCGGTAAAAAAATTATTTTAAAGGGTAACCACGATTTGTGGTGGTCAACCGTTAAAAAGCTGCGTGATTTTTTCGAGGCTAACGATATTAAATCGGTTGAAATTTTGTTTAATAATACCATTATTGCCGAAGGCTTTGCTATTGCGGGCACACGTGGTTGGTTCTATGATGATAAGGCAGATAAAAAAATAATTGCACGTGAGGTCGGCAGGCTTGAAACTTCACTCAAGGCCGCCGAAAGCACAGGACTTCCCGTTTTGGTGTTTTTGCATTACCCGCCGGTTTATAATCTTGATGTCTGCCGTGAAATTTTCGATGTTTTAAAAGCGCACAACATTAAAACGGTTTATCACGGTCATATTCACGGTGCGGGGCTTAATAATGCGGTTAAGGAATTCGAAGGTGTCGAATTTAAGCTTATTTCCTGTGATTGTGTCGATTTTACGCCCGTTTTAGTGGCTAAATAAATATATTTTAAATATTATTAAAAAAATAGTGGAAAAAATTGCAAGACTGTGGTACAATAGTTGGGCACAAAATTTGCATACTTTATGCGGAGGTAAAAAAATGACTTTAAAAGAAACAAAAAATTTGAGCGCTAACAGATACGAGCTTACAATCGCTATCAGCGCTGAAGAATTAGCTGAAGGTGTTAAAAAAGCATATGAAAGCAGAAAGGCTGACATTTCTATCCCTGGCTTCCGTAAGGGTAAGGTTCCCTTTGCAATGGTTGTTAAAATGTACGGCGAAGAAGCATTTTATGAAGATGCTTTAAATATCCTTTATCCCGATGCAGTAGATGCTGCTATTAAGGAATCCGGCCTTAAGGTAATTAACGATAAAATGGATACTGATATTGAATCCATCTCTAAAGAAGACGGCGTTATTTTAAAGGTTGCTCTTACTACTTATCCCGAAATCGAAATCGGCGAATACAAGGGCCTCAAGGCTGAAAAGGTTATCGCTAAGGTAGAAGATAGCGAGGTTGACGCACAGATTAATGCTATGGCTCAGCGTAATGCACGTATGGTATCTGTAGAAGATCGTGCAGCTCAAATGGGCGACACTGCAGTTATTGACTTTGAAGGCTTTAAGGACGGCGTTGCATTCGAAGGCGGCAAGGGCGAAGGCTATTCGTTAGAGCTTGGCTCGGGCTCATTTATCCCCGGCTTTGAAGAACAAATCGTTGGTAAGAACATCGGCGACGAGTTTGATATCGTTGTTACTTTCCCTGAAGAATACGGCGCAGAAGAGCTTGCAGGTAAAGAAGCTACCTTCAAGATTAAGCTTCACGAAATCAAGTTCCAAGAGCTTCCCGAAATTGATGATGAATTCGCAAAGGACGTAAGCGAATTTGATACTTTGGCTGAGCTTAAGGCTGACATTAAGGAAAAGGCTTTGGCTCAGAAGGCTAAAATTGCTGAAGAAGAAGCTGAAAACGAACTCGTTCAGCAGATTGTTGACAGCATTAAGGGTGAAATCCCCGAAGCAATGTTTGAAAACCGTTTAGAGCAGAGCGTTGAAGAATTCGGCTACCGTTTACAGATGCAGGGATTAGACCTTGACACCTATCTCAAGTATTCAAACACTTCAATGGATGATTTCAAGGCTACCTTCCGTCCTCAGGCAGAGGCACAGGTTAAATTCCGCCTTGCTCTTGAAAAAATTGTTGAGCTTGAAAAGATTGAAGCTGATGATGAAGCTCTTGAAGCAGAATTTAAAAAGCTTGCAGAAGCTTACAATATGGAAGTTGAAGCAGTTAAAAACGCTATTCCCGCAAGCGAGCTTGCTAAGGACGTTGCTGTTCAGAAGGCAATCGACTTTATTAAAGAAAATGCAGTTATCACCGAAGTAGAAGCAAAGACCGAAAAGAAGCCTGCTGCTAAGAAAAAGACTGCTGCAAAGAAAACCACCAAAAAGGCAGAAGAAGCTGCTGAATAATTGATTATAAACCATTAAAAAGGTTCATAATATTTAAAGATACCGCCGGCACATCCCGTGCCGGCAATTTTAAAAAGGAGTATGTTTTATGAGTTTTGTACCTTATGTTATTGAACAAACAAGTAGAGGAGAGCGTTCATACGACATTTTTTCACGTCTTTTAAACGACCGCATCATTATGCTTAACGGCGAAGTTAACGATGCATCAGCGAGCGTTGTTATTGCTCAAATGCTTTATCTTGAAGGTCAGGACCCCGATAAAGACATTAACTTTTATATTAACAGCCCCGGTGGTTCGGTATCTGCCGGTATGGCAATTTATGACACAATGCAATACATTAAGTGTGATGTAAGCACAATTTGTATGGGTATGGCTGCAAGTATGGGTGCATTCCTTTTATCTGCAGGTGCAAAGGGCAAGCGTTTGGCACTTCCCAACAGCGAAATTATGATTCATCAGCCCTTGGGCGGCGCAAAGGGTCAGGCAACCGAAATTTTAATTGCCGCAAAGCATATTGAACGCACCCGTGCTAACCTAAACCGCATTTTGTCTGAAAACACAGGCAGGTCTTTAGAAGAAATTGAACGTGACACCGAACGTGACAATTTTATGACCGCACAGGAAGCTTGTGACTATGGTCTTGTTGATAAAGTAATTACTAAGAGGTAATAAATAATGCCAAGTAAAGTAGACAATGAAATTCGTTGTTCCTTTTGTGGCAAAACACAGGACGAGGTAACCCGTCTTGTAGAGGGTCCGGGCGTTTACATTTGCGACAACTGTATTGATTTTTGTGCATCTCTTTTGTTTGAAGATGAGGTTGCCGCAACCAAGGGTAAAAAGCCCAAAAAGGAAAAGGAATTCGTTTTACCGAAGCCACAGGAAATCAAGGCAAAGCTTGATGAATATGTAATTGGTCAGGATGAAGCCAAAAAAACCTTGTCGGTAGCGGTTTATAATCACTATAAGCGTATTTTCAAAAAGGATGAAAGCGGCGTTGAGCTTAACAAAAGCAACGTTTTAATGCTTGGTCCTACAGGTGTTGGTAAAACACTTTTGGCGCAAACCTTGGCAAAATGCCTCGACGTGCCGATTGCTATTACCGATGCCACCACCTTAACCGAAGCGGGCTATGTTGGTGAAGACGTTGAAAATATACTTCTCAGACTTATTCAAGCGGCTGATTATGACATTGAAAAAGCCGAACGTGGTATAATTTACGTTGATGAAATTGATAAAATCGCAAGAAAGAGCGAAAACGTTTCAATCACCCGTGACGTAAGCGGTGAGGGTGTTCAGCAAGCGCTTTTGAAAATTTTGGAAGGCACTGTTGCTAACGTTCCGCCTCAAGGTGGAAGAAAGCATCCGCAGCAGGAATTTATTCAAATTGACACTACAAATATTTTGTTTATTTGTGCGGGCGCATTTGACGGCATCGAAAAGGTTATAGACCGCCGTATCGGCGGCAGCAGCCTTGGATTTGGTGCAGATGTGAAATCCCCCAAAAGTAAGGAAGCCGAGGCCTTGAACATGGCTGCAACCCATCAGGATTTGGTTAAATTTGGTATTATACCCGAGCTTGTTGGTCGTATGCCGGTTATCACAGCCCTTAAGGGTATGGATAAGGAAACCTTGGTTCGCATTATGCTGGAGCCGAAAAATTCTATTATCAAGCAGTACGAAGCCCTCTTTAAAATGGATGGTGTTGAGTTAATGTTTGATAAAAACGCACTTAATAAAATTGCCGAGCTTACAATCGAACGCAAGACCGGTGCACGTGGTCTTCGCTCAATAATCGAGGGTGTTTTACAGCCCTTAATGTTTGAAACCCCGTCGGATAATACAATTAAAAAGATTGTAATTACCGAAGACACCGTTTTAGGCGGCGAGGCAGAGATTATAAGAAATTAAAAAAATCCACCCGCTTGGGTGGATTTTTTGGTAATCGGCAATGGTTATGTCGTTAAAATGTAAACTATAATTTAATATCTGGTTTAAAATTTTATATTGTTTTATTTCAATATGTTTCTTATAATAAAACCAAAGGCGGTGATTCGGTGAAAAATGCAAATTTTATAACTTGGAGTAAGACGGATAGCGATATTTGCCCTGTGTTTTTGCGTGAATTCAACCTTTTAAGCAACATAAAAAAAGCAACACTTTTTATAACTGCCCGTGGTGTTTACGAGGCTGTGCTTAACGGCAAACGTATTGGCAATTTTGTAATGGCGCCGGGGTGGACATCTTACGATAACCGTTTGCAGGTTCAAAAATATGACGTAACCGATATGCTGAAAAATAACAACCGCTTACAGGTGACACTTTCAAGCGGTTGGTTTGCAGGGCTTAAAAGCCGACCTTTAAACAAAGACAGATTGGCGTTAATTGCGAAAATTGTTTTAGAATATTCAAATGGTGAAAGTCAAGAAATAGTGACCGATGAAAATTGGCGGGTAGCCGAAAGCCCGGTTCGTTTTTGCGATATCTATGACGGTGAAATTTATGATGCTACCATAACACCCGATTTTAATGAAAATGCGGTTGTTTCGTTTGATAACGACAAATCTGTTTTATGCGAACAAATCGGGGAAGAGGTAACCGAGCAAGAGCGCCTTACACCCGTTGAAATTTTTAAAACACCCAAGGGTGAAACGGTAATTGATTTTGGGCAAAACTTAACGGGGTATCTTGAAATTTCGCTTGATGCAAAAGCAGGGGATATTGCCGAATTTTCTTTTGCCGAGGTGCGCCCATAAAGATTGGTTCAGAAACGATGCGGCAGGCTGGAGTGATGCAATCACCGTTTGCCCGTGGGAATATTATCAAATTTATGGCGACACCCTGATTTTAAAAACAATGTTTGAACCTATGAAAAAATGGGTAAACCATATTGCCGATATAACCGAAAAAACAAATTTATGGTTTGGCGGTTTTCAGTACGGTGACTGGCTTGAGCTTGGCGCAAAAGAGGGCGAGTTCAAGGGCGACACCCGTGATAATCTTGTAGCTTCGGCATTTTATGCAAATTCTGTAAATATTGTTTGCAAGGCAGGCAAGGTTTTGGGTGAGGACGTATCATATTACGAAAATCTCTATAAGAATATTGTGTCAGCTTTTAAGGCTGAATTCAAAGATGATTTTAAAACCCAGACCGAGCACATTTTGCCTTTAAATTTCGGGCTTTGTGTTGATGAAGAAAGGGTTGTTAAGTCACTGACAGAGCTTATACACAAGGACGGCGATAAGCTTCAAACCGGATTTTTGGGCACCCCCTACGTTTTACACGTTTTGGATAAGTACGGATATACTAATTTAGCATATACCTTGTTGCTTCGTAAGGATTATCCGTCATGGCTTTATCCAATTACAAAAGGTGCCACCACTATTTGGGAGCATTGGGATGGCATTAAGCCCGACGGCAGTATGTGGAGCAGTGAAATGAATTCCTTTAATCACTATGCTTACGGCGCTGTAGGTGACTGGCTTTACGGTGTGGCAGGCGGTATAACCGCTTTGGAGTCCGGCTTTAAAAAGGTGCGCTTTGCACCCAAGCCCGATAACCAAATTGATTGGTTTAAGGCGGAAATCGACACCGATTACGGAAAAATTAGTTCTTATTGGTACCATAAAGACGGCAAAATCAGTTACGAATTCGAAACCCCCGTCAATGCAATTATAGAAATTGATGGCAAGGTTTTCAAAGTAGAAAAAGGAAAATATGAATTTTAAAAAACGCACCCGTTCGGGTGCGTTTTTTGATTGCAGAAAAATAACAAATTTAGATTAGGTGTAGTTAATGGGTTGACCTTTTTTATTAAATATAGTATAATATACAAGTTAATAAACTGGGTGTATTGTATGCTTTGTTTATAAAATGGTTTAAAAATACGGATATTATCGTTTCCAAGAATGAATATGGCGAAAAATCTGATTAAATCCCTTTAGAAGCGGAGGTCACAAATTATGACAAACAAAACATTTCGTATTTTGTTTACAAGTATAGGTAGACGAGTTGAGTTGGTGCAAGAATTTTTTTTGGCCGCCCAAAGTCTTAATTACAATTTAGAGATATATGGAGCGGATATAACAGATACCGCTCCAGCGTTAAGTTTTTGCGATCATACGATAATAGTGCCACGAATTAAGGATGCATTATATGTGCCCACTTTATTGGAGTGTTGCCAAAAAAATAGAATTGATGTTTTAATTCCTACAATTGATACTGATCTTTTGGTTTTATCACAAAATAAAAAAGTATTTGAGGATATTGGAACTATTGTATTGGTAAGTGATGAAGAAAAAATTGCCATCTGCAGGGATAAGCGTCTCACCTCTGATTATTTTGAGTCGGTGGGTTTGGCTGCCCCTACACCTGTGGACGACTATAAAAAGTACAACGCTGGATTTCCGGCATTTATAAAACCCAAGGATGGGAGTTCAAGTATTTTTGCTTATAAGGTTGAAAATCAGCAAGAACTTGAAAGTTTTGTAAGGCGAGTTCCCGATTATATTATTCAGCCCTTTGTTGAAGGTACTGAATACACTGTAGACGTTTTTTGCGATTTTGATGGTAACCCTATATATATAACTCCTCGTGTTCGTCTTGCTGTTCGTGCGGGAGAGGTTCTTAAAACTAAAATTTCTCAAGATGAAGTTATTATCGATGAAATTAAGCGGTTATTGTCTGATTACAAGCCTTGCGGGCCTATCACCGTTCAGCTCATTCGCCAGAACGGAACGGGAAAAGATTATTATATTGAGATAAATCCTCGATATGGCGGAGGTGCACCTCTCACTATGAAGGCTGGCGCTAATTCTGCGGTTGCTCTTCTAAAACTTCTCAATGGGGAAAATATAAATTATTTTCCCAAAGCTGCAGAAGATTGTGCTGTTTATTGTAGATTTGATCAAAGCATAAGGGTGAAAGCGTAGTGTTGGAAATAGATAAGCTTCGTGACGCTGAAAACTTTCTGCTAAAAAAAAGCGTAGTTATTTTTGATTTGGATGATACATTATACTCAGAAAAAGACTATGTGAAAAGTGGATATGCGGAAATTGGTTGCAATTTCAAAGGTATAGATGAAATGGCGAGTAAATTATGGTCCGCTTTTCAAAGTGGAAAACAGGCAATAAATTATGTTTTAGAACAAGAAGGCTTACTTTCGGAAGATGCAATAAAGTTATGTCTTAATATTTATAGAAATCATCAACCGCAGATTTCATTATATCCTGATGCGAAAAATTTATTGGAAATTCTTAAAAGCGGTGGGGTACGTTTGGGTATGATTACCGACGGCAGACCCGAAGGACAACGTGCCAAAATTAAATGTTTGGGAATAGAACCGTATTTTGAAAAGATTATTATAACAGACGAACTTGGTGGTATAGCTTTTAGAAAGCCAAACACAGTTGCATTTGAAAAAATGCGAGATTTCTTTAAAGTTCCATATAAATCAATGGTTTATATTGGAGATAATCCGAAAAAGGATTTTATTGCTCCGGAATTGTTGGGGATGGAGAGTGTTTATTTCAACAATCCGGAAGGATTATATAGTACAAGGAAAGTGTTATGAAAAAAGTATTATTTATCAGTAATGTTTTATCACATATTGAAGCATTTCATTTGCCATATTTGGAATGGTTTAAAAGTCGTGGTTATGAAGTTCATATAATGACTAACGCTGGCGGCAATACTGCTGAATATTGTGACAAATTATTTGATATAGGCATACAAAGGTCTCCGTTTAATCTTAAAAATATCTCTGCGATTAGAAAAGCAAAAATAATAATTGATTCGGAAAATTATCAAATAATTCATTCACATACTCCTATGGGTGGTGTAGTAGGCAGATTAGCTTCTACTAGTGCACGAAAAAAAGGTTCAAAAATTTTATATACAGCGCACGGATTTCATTTTTATAAAGGTGCCCCCAAACGAAATTGGATTTTGTACTATACAATGGAAAAGTATCTGGCAAAAAAGACAGATTGTATTATTACTATTAATTCTGAGGATTATGAGTGCGCAAAAGAAAAATTCGAATCAAAGCAAACAGCAATTAAAAAGATAAGCGGTATAGGTGTCGATTTGAAGCGATTTGCCTCTATTAGCAATGATGAAAAAACGCAATTAAAAAAGCAATATGGTTATGAAGATAAATTTCTTTTAATTTATGCTGCTGAATTTATACCACGAAAAAATCACAGTTTTTTTATTGAGGCTGCAACTGATTTGTGTAAGCTTTGCCCCAATATAAAGTTTCTGTTTTGCGGCAAAGGAAAATTAATGGAAAATGTCAAAAAACAGGCTGAGGAGCGTGGTGTTGCGGAATATTTTGACTTCCTTGGCTTTAGAAAAGATATGCCTACATTGTATAAGATGAGCGATATTTTAATTTCTGCAAGCACTGAAGAAGGATTTGGAATAAATATTATCGAAGGAATGGCAACTGGTATGCCTGCAGTTGCATCTATTGTGCGTGGACATAAGGAAATGGTTATATCTGGAAAAAATGGCTTTTTGTTCGATTCCTCTTCTGCGAAGCAATTCAATGACTATATTGTTAAATTGTATGATGATTATGCACTTTATAACGGCATGTCTTTAGAGGCGGTAAAAACCGCACAGAGCTTTAGTATTGAAAATTCTTTGGAGCAAATGTCATCAATATATGAAAAATATGAAAAATAAGGGGTAAATTTATGTACCAACCATTAGTAACAATAGTGATTCCGGTTTATAATGGGGCCAACTATTTAGCGGAAAGCATAAATTCGGCTTTGGAGCAAACTTATAAAAATAAAGAAATAATAGTTGTAAACGATGGATCAACCGATAATGGAGAAACAGAAAAAGTGGCTCTTTCTTTTGGGGACAAGATAACGTATCTTTCAAAGAAAAACGGTGGTGTTTCTTCTGCGTTAAACTTGTGTATAGAAAACATGCATGGTGATTGGTTATCTTGGCTATCTCATGATGATCTTTATTATCCCGACAAGGTAGAAGCCGAGGTTAATTACGTTGGAGAACTGTTAAAAAAGAATCCTGAACTTGACCTTGACCGAGTGGTTGTTCGCTGCGCTGCTGAATCTATAGATAAAAATGGTAAAACAATACTCAAATACAATTATAGTGACGTAAAAGAAAAAGAACCGCTAATAGAGATGATATTAAATAATGTGTACAATTACCGTCTTGCGGGCTGTTCGTTTTTACTTCCTGCTGATGCCTTCAGAAAAGTTGGCGAATTCAATGAGGCAATACGCACAGTTTCTGATGCGGAGTATTGGTATCGTCTTTTGTTTGCAGGATATGATTTTTACTATCTTGATCGCTGTTTAATTAGGGGGCGTGTTCATAAAAAGCAAGTTGGAAAGACGAAGGTAACTACCTTTGATATAGAGGGTAATAATCTACATAAATGGATTGCGGATCAAATGTATGCAAATAATGAGTATCGCAAAGGGAAATACTTCTTAAGATTGGGCGGATATTTATGTAAGCGCCTAATGCCGGATGCTTCCCAATATGCTTTTGCCTATGCCAAGCAATTGTGCAATCCAATGCATTATTTCTTTGTTTCTACTTGGTATAAGATGTGGTTTACTATTATAGGAAAAGGTCGTAATTTTATCAGAAGCATTTACAGAAAGCTTAAGGTTAAGTAGTTAAAGTGTGGTGTTTTAAGAATGAAAGTTGTCCAAATTAATGGTGTTTCAAGCGTCGGGAGCACGGGTAAAATTGTATCACAATTATCAGAGGTAATGAATTCTCAAGGAATTGAAAATTATATTATTTCGGCTGGCTATAGAGAAACCTCAAAAAAAGAAAATGTATTTTTTTGTTCTTCTTATATTGGGGTTAGAATGCATCAGCTTTTGGGAAATCTTTTGGGCGATACGGGATTTCATTCTTTTTTTGCTACTAAAAAGGCTATATCAATATTAAAAAAGATACAACCGGATATTGTTCATTTACACAATATTTATAGTTATTTTATTAATGTTGAAATGCTACTTAAATTTTTGAAAAAGCAGAATATAAAAACGGTTTGGACAATTCACGATTTTTGGCCAATTACTGGGCATTGTACGCATTTTGAGGCGGCAGGCTGTTACCGTTGGGGAGAAGGGTGCGGACATTGTTCTCAATTAAAAAATTTTCCATATAGCAGATTTTTTGACAGAACAACGGCTTTGTTAAATAAGAAGAAAAACATTTATGAGGGATGGGATGCGCTACATTTAGCAACAGTATCTAAATGGGTGGCTAACTATCTTCCGAAATCTATACTTGGTGGCAAGGAGATTCGTGTTATTCCCAACGGTATAGATACCAACACTTTTAAGCAAATTTTCAAAGAAAGACCGATAGAGTTTAAAGACAAATTTATAATATTAAGTGTTGCAATGTCTTGGGGAAAAAATAAAGGATTAGATGATTTGATTACACTTTCTGAAAAATTGTCTGATGATGAACTTATAGTTATAATAGGACTCCCCGAAGATAAGATTGAAGAATTACCTCAAAATATAATCGGTCTTACTAAAACAAAAAACTCAAGTGAATTGTGTGATTTTTATAATATGGCAGATGTTTATGTGACCGCTTCAATAGAGGAAACGATGGGACTTACGGTTGTTGAGGCGATGTCCTGCGGTACGCCTGCCGTTGTATATAATAAAACGGCACTTCCGGAACTGATCGCTGATGTTTGTGGATATGTGTGTGATGAAAAAACAGTAGATGCACTATATTCTAATATTTGTGAAGTTCGAAGATTGGGAAAATCATATTTTTCTCAAGCGTGTATACGACACGTAAATGATAATTACGATAAATGGAATCAATACAAAAAATATTGCAATTATTATTACGATATTTTGGAGGACAGATAATGCGGAACAATCTTAATGGCAGATTTTCATTAATTGTTAATCAACATTTACACCATTATAATCATAATAGGTATTGGAAGAAAAGGCAAAACGTTCTAAAAAAGTCCTGCGGGGCATTAAGGCGAATTTCACAGCTTTACGATCTTTATTATATAAAGAAAAGCGACGCTTTTAATTGTGCCTCTTTTGGAACGGATTTAGGTCAAGGTGCCGAATTTGCCACCCCACCCCATTTGCCACATGGTCCTAACGGCATTATTGTATCGAAATTTGCAAAGATTGGTAGTAATTGTAAAATTTATCATCAGGTTACAATTGCAACTAAAAATATTAATGGAGAATTTGTTTCTGCAACCATTGGAGATAACTGTACTTTAGGTGCGAAATGTACAGTTGTGGGTGGAGTAAAAATCGGTAATAATGTTAAGGTTGGAGCTAATGCCGTCGTTACTAAAGATGTTCCGGATAATTGCACCGTGGCTGGCGTTCCGGCAAAAATCATAAAAGAGATGAAATTAAATGATAATTGAATTCACCGGTGTTCCCTGTAGCGGCAAGTCTGATATTTCTCACGAGTTAGCCAATATATTGCGAAAAAATGGATTTTCGGTTTGCGAAAAGCAGTATGAGATTTCGCATAGTGATAATTCGAAAAAAAGAGCATTAAAGAAAGTTTTGACATGTTTTTTATATTGCATTAGGCACCCCAAACGCGCGTTTAGTTTTTACAGACTAATTGGATCTGCAAAGTGTTGGATGAATTATATATATTTGTTTTCTTTAAATTGTAAAAACGATATATGTATTTTAGAACAGGGATATTTACAGCTTATTGGTTCGTTTTTTGATAACGTTTCACCTGATATGCAAAGGATGTCTGCGCTTTTTAAAGCTCTTATTCCTGAAAAATATATTATTCAAGTTTTTATTTCAGCTTCTAAGGAAACAATTCTTAATCGTGCAAACTTTCGAAATGATAAGCCATTTTTCGTGCAGGCGGAGGCTTCTCAATCATCCTTAGAGTATTCTATTGCCACTTGCAACTTGTTACAAAAGATTTGGTGTCAGAACAAAGGTGAAAAGGAATTTATATTCATTTCAAACGAAAAAAATAATGCTCAACACGAAGTGGCTCAAGAGGTTTACAAAATTTTAAAGCAGAGGGAGCTTTTATGAAAATAGGCATCACAACATACTTTAACATAAAAAACTATGGCTCTGCATTACAAGCATTTGCTATGCGTCATTTTTTAATGCAAAACGGTCATAATGCTGTTTTTTTAAGTATTAAAGAACAGCATCCTTTGGATAATCTTTTGCATAAGCTGCATGTTGCGTTTGTTACAGTGATAAAATGTGCCTTAAATAAAGAAGCACGTAAAACTCAGAGAGAAATCAATAATCTAAAACAAACGTCCACTTCCGTAATTACGACAGAAGTAAAGGAATTATTTTCACGTTTTGAGGAAAAATTTTTACCATCCATAAATATTGGAAGAAGAGCCCTTAAAAGAAGGGCGCATTCTGAAGAGTTTGGTGCCTTTATATGCGGAAGTGATCAAATATGGTCGCCGTTATCTGTGCATCTTTCGGGATTTAAATTTTTGAATTTTGCCCCCAAAAGTAAACGAATAGCTTACGCCCCTTCTTTTGGTGTTTCTAAAATCCCGTCATATAATAAGAAATTTGTTAAAAAGAAAATAGCAGATATAGATGATATTTCTGTTAGAGAATTTGAGGGCGCTCAAATTGTGAAGCAACTCATTAACAAAGATGTTCCTGTTTTATTAGATCCAACTATGCTTTTAACGGGTGCACAATGGAGAAAAATATATCGGGAAAATGTTTCGAGTTCACAAAGCGAACAATATGTTCTTTGTTATTTTTTTGATGAACCTAGTCTGGAAATTGTATCCAAAATTATAGAGTTTGCGCATTTTAAGAAATTAAAAATAAAAGTTTTATCTTCTTCAAATAAAACCTTTATAGCAAACGGTGCCGAGTTCGTTAATGCTGGTCCGATGGAATTCATGGAATTAGCGGATAATGCGCAATATGTTTTTACCAATTCGTTCCATGGTTGTGTTTTTTCTGTTTTATTCAACAAAAAATTTATCGCTTTTGGGCGAAATCATTCGGAGGCTGTAAAGCAAACATCACGTATTGAGACGCTATTAAAGCGTATTGGCGCACAAGAAAGCTTTTATAAATCTGATCTAGATGACTTTGTTTTTACAGATACTGAATCTTTTGATCGCATTATAGAACCGTTGCGTCTGGCTTCCAGTGAATATTTAATTAATTGCTTAAAGAAAAGAAGTGTGTAATGAATACATATCTCATTGAGAATGAAAAATCACGTTGTTGTGGTTGTGCAATCTGCTCCTTTGCTTGTCCAACAAAAGCTATACACATGGACTATGATGACGAAGGATTTGCTTTTCCTGCCGTTGATGATTCTCTATGCGTGAAATGCGGCAAGTGTAAGGCGGTTTGTCCTATGGATGTTTTTAAAAAACAAGAAGAACAAGCGACAGCATATGCAGCGTATTCTAAGGACAACGCAATAATAAAAACAAGTTCTTCTGGTGGAATTTTTGCAGAGTTGGCGAAGAAATTCATTTTGAGTGGCGGCAAAGTTTGCGGCTGTACTATCGATGATGAACATCAAGTAAAGCATATTTTGATTAATTGTGTTGATGAGTTGTCTTTGCTACAAGGATCTAAATATGTACAAAGCGATTTAAGTAATTGTTTGAATAAATTATCTGCATTATTAAAGCAAGGAGAAAAAGTTCTTTTTGTGGGGACGCCTTGCCAAGTTTCTGCCGTTAAAAACCATTTTGATTGTAAAAGTTTGATTACTGTAGATTTGCTTTGCCATGGGGTTCCTTCACAAAAACTTTTTGATTTTTATATAAAATATCTTGAAGAAAAGCACAAAGGGAAATTAACCGAGATTGTTTTTAGAGATAAGGAGAAATTTGGTTGGTCTATTACTCAACGATATAAAATCCAAAAGAAGAATAAAATAAAAACATATTATTTGGAACGCCACACATCAGAGTATTTCTCGGGATTCTTGCGCAATATGACACAACGAGAATCATGTTATAGTTGCCCGTACACCACAATTAATAGGGTCGGGGATATTACTCTGGCAGATTTTTGGGGTGTTGATAAAGTGCGTCCTGATTTGCTTAATTTAGATGGTACTTCACTTATCTTTGTCAATTCAAAAAAGGGTGAAAATTTAATTGAACAAATAAAGGACAGAATATTTATTTCAGAGGTTAGTTTTGACGATGCGATTTACCAAAACATCAATTTTGTTTCGCCGCCTAGAAAGCATGCATTGAGAAGTCGAATTTATGATTTAATTTTTAAATACGGTTTTAAAGAAATCGGAAAAAAACACTTACTTCCTAAAAATAGTTACAAATATAAAATTGCTCAATTTTTGAATATAAACGTAACTAAGATGAGGTTGCTTAGGAGAAAATAGTATTGAGAAATTCCAAACAAAAAGTCTTAGCCGTTGCTCTTGGGTACGGGAACATAGTTATTCATAATCTTGTTTCATTTGTACTTACGCCCATAATGATTATGATATGGGGCGATGCATCATACGGTATATACAAAATAATACTTTCACTCATGACGTATTTTATGCTTATTGATTCGGGTGTAAAGAATACGGTTATTCGTTTTGTTTCAGAGTATCGCGCAACAAACGATCGGAATAGTGAGCGAAGATATATTGCTACAATTTCTTCGTATTACGTTATTGCAAGTGTGGGATTAGGTTTTATTGTTTTTATCTTATACTATGCATTGCCGATAATATATTCAGCCTCATTGACATCTGCTGAAATATTGATAATGCAGAATTCGTTGCCATGGCTGTTAATATATACCATAGGCACACTGTTTTTTAATTGTTTTGCGGCACTTTTGCGTGGGCATAACAAACAAATTTGTGTTCAAACCATAAATATACTCAAGTCAGCTTTGCGTTTTGTTGTTCTGTATTTGATGCTTCATAATAAATATTCAGTCGAACAAGTTATTGCAGCAGATGCTTTGATAACAATATTCTTTGCTGCAATAGTATTGTTTATTGTTTTTGTTATTATGAAATTGCCGCCTTTGTTTAAAGGAGTCAACAAAGCTTTTATCAAAAAAATTGTCAGTTTTACAAGCGTAATGCTTATAAGTACTATTGCTACTTCACTTTTTTGGTCTGTAGGTAATTTCCTTGTTGGAATTATGACTTCTAGTGTTCTTGCCGCAGTATATGCAACTTCTATCACTCTAACCAATATGTTCCAATCACTTTCAAATACAGTTTCACAGGTTTTGGTTCCGGATATTATGGTTAAGAGTTTTTCCACTGATGATATGGTTGAGATGAACAAACTGATGGTGCAGATTGGAAAAATAAAGATGCCGATTATGTTACTTATTGTGTTGGGGTTTGGTCTATTTGGCAATGAGTTTGTAAGATTGTGGGTGGGAGATGGTTATACCGGCACCTACATTATTGCGTTTGTTACAATGATACCATTGATGCTTGGCATGTTACAAGACGTTCCTAATAATTATATATTGGCTAAAAACAAACATAAAACGCTGGCCCTTATTTCACTAATTAGTAGTGTTATAAATGTTATTTTGTCGATGATTTTAATTAAATTGTTGGGAATTTATGGTGCGGCTCTCGGAACGATAAGTGCATATTTGTTTGTGTTTGTTGTATTCACATATAATTACTACCATAAGACTTTCGGGTTTGATATGAAAACCCTTTATAAAGAAACGGTTTATAAAAATTTAAAATACATTTGTATATTGGTTGTGTGTGGTGTATTATTGAATATTATACCGTTTGATCATTTTTTTGGAAAAACAGGATATATTGGCTGGTTATTTTTGTTGATTAAAATAATACTTTTCACAGTTTTATTTTTAATAATTTATTTTACTAAAATGATAGATAAAGAAACTAAAAATAGGGTTTTTAGACGATTTGGCAGGTGATGGAATGTTAGGATATATAGTTGCTATTGGTTTAATTACGGTATGGTATTACATATGTAAGAATACTGGAGATAAGAACCACAAAAGCTTTTTGATAGGCACCGCTATTTTGATGACATTGTTTTATGGATTAAGAGGTCAAGATGTTGGTTCGGACACAGTATCCTATATCGCCATGTTTCTAGAGGATGGTTCAGTACCATTAAGCGGATTGTGGGATTATATGTGGAAAGAAAAGAGTCCAGCATATGTTTTGTTAGAATGGCTATTTTATCAAATATTGCCCTTTCCGCAACTATGGTTGCTTGCAACGTCCGCTTTCTTTTTCTTCATTTTTTCAAACTTTATTAAAAAAAATAGTGTTGATCCCTATTTTTCTTATTTGATATTCTTTACAATTTTCGGCACTTTCCAAATGACTGGTATTAGACAAAGCTGTGCAATGGCAGTGCTGATGTTAGCATTTGAACAAATTAAAGAGAAACGGCCAGTTAAATATTTGCTTTTAATTGGATTGGCTTATTTATTTCACAAATCTTCAATTGTATTTTTGCCATTTTATATTATCGGAAAACGAAGAATTACAGACCTTGATATTCCGATTTTTACGGTTGGGATAGTTGCAATATACGCAAATCGGGCATTCGTTTTCGATTTGATAAAATCATTCACATCGTATAATTATTTTGAACAGCTTAATCATAATGAACCTGTTAATTTTTCGATAATGATTTACGGTACGACTTTGCTGGCATTATTACTTTGTGTTGTGTTGACATCACGGAAAAAGCGACAGCTAATAGAACAGTATGATTTATCGCAAAATGCTAATATATATAGTTATTCAAAAATGAGACGACTTTTTCAAAATGATTTGCTCCGCCAAGAAGTGCGAAAAGATGGCGAATTGTCACTGTACTCTCAATATGCTAATGCAATGATATTGGCGAGCTTGTTTATGCCGCTTGTTGCTATAAATGGCGCTGTAAGACGAATAGTAATGTATTTTGCATTATTTATGATTCTCCTATTACCAAAAGTATTCCGTGAATTCATGGATCCGCAAATTAGGCGGGTGTGTAAAATTATATTGGGAGTTATACTTACGTATTTGTTATTAAGTGGTGTTAAAGGTTCCTCTTATGAGTATTATTTGTTCTTTTAGGAGAGGTAGAAATGAAGTTTAATATATTAATGCCGGCTTATAATGCCGCAAATGACATTGATAAGGCTATAAAGAGCGTGCTTGAGCAAACTTTTAAAAATTTCTGTTTAATTATTGTAAATGATGGATCTACTGATAACACATCTGAAATATTAAACAAGTTTTCTAACGAAAATCGAATCAAAATCATTTCACAAAGCAATACAGGAATTGCGGGAGCTTATAAAAAAGCATTTGAATATATAGATGGCGATTATGTAATGTTTTTAGATAGTGATGATGCACTTGTATCAAATGCTTTAGAAGAAATATCAGAAATTATTGAGCAAACACAATCGGATATTGTGCAGTTTGGGATATCGTATTTTGATGAAAATTGGTCACACAAATGGGATCTTATTTTTCCTGATAAAGAAATTACTTCTAATAAAAAAATTATGTTGGATTATTTTCAAGGATTAAACGATGGCAGTAACAGACCAAATTTGGGTATAAGAGCGTATAAGGCAAATCTTATTTCTAATTTTATATTTCCGCCAATTGGTTCTTTGGGGATAGATGAAATATTAAATCTTTTTGCTATGACGCAATGTAATAAAATTACTTTTATTTCAAAACAATTTTATCTCTGTCAACAACGCATAAATTCCGTATCGAGAATAAAACCGTCACAACAAAAGGTGTCTGGCATTTTACTTTCTCAAAAAGAAATGGAAAAGATTTTGATTCCGCAGCATTCTGAATTTATGGATTTGCTTTATATAAAATTTATTAAATTTTATATAAGTCATCTAAATATAATAAAAAAAATGCCCACATATAAAACTTATCAAGAAGACTTTGAGCGTCATATTTCAATAGTGAAAAACTCTTCAAGAATACAACTGAACATGAAACTTAAATTGCGAATATCACTTCTTGTCAACTTTCCATTTTTATCAACTATATTATCAAGAAATTAGTCAGGAGGATATATAAAATGATTCCGTTAGTAAAAACACATATTGCTCCACCCGAAGAAATGATGCCAGCAATTGAAAAAATTCTTTATAGCGGTTATATTGCCGAAGGACAAGCTGTGTATGATTTTGAAGAACGATTTGGTAAATATGTAAAAAACCCTTTGACACTTGCGCTAAATTCAGGTACCGCAGCGCTTCACATTGCATTATTGTTGTTAAATATAGGCCCTGGAGATGAAGTTATTAGCACCGCTCTTACTGCTGAGCCTACTAATACTACAATTGCTCTTACTGGTGCAAAAATTGTTTGGGCAGATATCGATCCACAAACAGGTCTTCTTTCACCGGAGAGCGTAGAGGAAAAGATCACTGAAAACACGAAAGCAATTATGTTGGTTCATTATGCTGGCATGGTGTGTGATATGGACAAATTTAATGCGATTTCTCAAAAATATAATATACCGATTATAGAAGATACTGCTCACGCATTGGGCGCTTGTTATAACGGTAAACCAATCGGTTCAAACTCTAGATTTACAGCCTTTTCATTTCAGGCAATAAAGCATTTCACAACCGTTGACGGTGGTGCTCTTTCATTAACTAACGAAGAAGATTATGTTGCTGCACGAAAATTAAGATGGTTTGGTCTTGATAAAAAAGTTCCTAGATTACAAAATGATATTACACGTGCTGGGTATAAATATGGCATGAATAATGTTACGGCTACCATTGGTAGTGTGCAATTGGCTCATCTTAAAGAAACTATAGATAGGCACATTGAAAACGGAAAATATTTTGATAAAATGTTATCCAATATTCCAGGTGTGTATTTGCTTAATTATTACGATAACACGATGCCTTCTTATTGGTTGTATACTATGAAAGTTGAAGATCGTGATAATTTCATAAAGAAAATGGAAGAAGTGGGGGTAACTGCTTCACCGCTTCATCATAGAAGTGACACACATAGTGTTTTTGCTGATTCGAAATGTGATTTGCCGAATTTGGACGCTTTTTACCAATCCTTTGTACATATCCCCTGTGGTTGGTGGGTAACAGACGAAGAACGTGAATTGATTGTAAATACCATTAAAAAGGGGTGGTAGGAATGAAAACGGTACCTCTTTATAAACCGTATATGCCGGAACTGCCCGAATTGAATAATATCCTTCATTCTGGCCAGTTGGCCTATGGCACTTATACCAGAGAATTTGAGGAAAAATTAAAAAAATTTTTTGGAACACAATATCTTATAGTCACGAATTCTTTCAATACCGCAATATCTGTTGCTATTACTACGTTGGGGCTTTCGTTTGGTGATGAAGTATTGGCATCGCCTATGGCATGCCTTGCGTCTACACAGCCCTACTTATCTTCTGGATTACAAATTAGATGGGCAGACGTTGACAACAAATTGGGTGCATTGGATCCGGAAAGTGTTCGGCAAAGAATAACCTCGAATACAAAGGCTATTGTACACAATCATTTTTGCGGATATCCTGGATATATTGATGAAATAAATAAAATAGCCGCAGAGCATGGAATACCAGTTATTGACGATTGTATAGAGGGATTTGGTAGTGAATATAAAGGAAAAAAATTAGGTTCTCTAGGAACCGATGTTACCGTATTTTCTCTCACCGCAGTTCGAATTCCTAATACTATAGATGGTGGAATCGTTATTTTTAAAAATGAGGAATTATATAAGAAAAGTCTTTTGATTCGAGATTGTGGTATTGATAGAAGTAATTTTCGTGATTCCATTGGTGAAATTAACCCCGAGTGCGATATAAACATTATAGGATATAGTGCCACAATGAGTAATGTAAATGGTTATATCGGCAGTCGCCAAATGGATAAAGTAGAACACATCCTTGAGATGCAACGTTGTCGGGCGAGAGAATGGGAAAGGAATTTATCGTATCTGGATGATGTGAGATCTATACAGAAAGATTTTCACAATCCCAATTATTGGGTATATGGAATTAGAGCCAATGATAAAAGGAAAACGATTTTGGAATTTAGAGAAAAAGGTTATTATGCTTCGGGTGTCCATATAAACAATAATATATACAGTATCTTTGGAGACTATGTGGATTTGCCGGGGACGAATGATTTTTATTCGCATTTCGTGGCTTTGCCTTGTGGTTGGTGGATGTGTGAGGAGTAATATATGAAATTTATTTTAACAAATCACGATGAATTAACAGAAAAACAATTATATAATATAGCAAATATTAAATCACAACATTGGGTTTATCCTATTGATTCGCAGATAGACTGGATACAAAATGTATATAAAAAAAGTGATACACACATTTTTTTAATGGATAATGATGTTCTAATAGGTTATGTTGCTATTGCTGAAATATCTATTGTTGCTGACGAAAAGAACCTTAATGTGTTTGGGATCAGTTGCCTGTGCGTAGATAAAAGATATCTTAACAATGGTTACGGTTCGTTAATTATGGAACGTGCTTTAAGATTTGCTAAGGATAATGAGAAAAGTATTTGTTTATTATGCAAAGAAAAACTAGTGAGGTTTTATGAGAGATGTGGCTATGTGGCTATTAATCCCAAAAACATTTTTGTTGAACAATCAAACTATAATTACAAATTAATGATTTACGATGGCATCAAGAACAACGAAATTGAAACATTGATAAGAGCGCAAAATATATCGATTGATAGAAATTTTTAAAAGAATAATGGAGGAAAAACGATGTTTAAAAACAAAACACTTTTAATAACTGGAGGTACTGGTTCGTTTGGCAATGCAGTACTAAATCGTTTTTTAAGGACCGATATCGGTGAAATCAGAATTTTTTCTAGAGATGAAAAAAAACAGGATGATATGCGTCATGAGTTTCAGGCAAAAATGCCCGAGGTCGCAGAAAAAATCAAGTTTTACATTGGTGACGTTCGGGATATTGCGTCAGTTAGAAATGCCATGCATGGTGTTGATTATATTTTTCACGCCGCCGCTCTTAAGCAAGTCCCATCTTGTGAATTTTTTCCTGTAGAAGCCGTAAAAACAAATGTATTGGGTACTGACAATGTGCTTACCGCTGCAATTGAAGCGGGCGTGTCTAACATCGTTTGTCTTTCGACGGATAAAGCTGCTTATCCCGTTAATGCAATGGGTACATCAAAGGCCATGATGGAAAAGGTTATAGTTGCCAAGTCGCGCACTATTTCTTCAGAAAAAACCAAGATTTGTTGTACCCGTTACGGTAATGTAATGTGTAGCCGTGGCTCGGTTATTCCTCTTTGGATAGAACAGATTAAAGCTGGTAAAAACATCACCATCACCGAACCGAAAATGACCAGATTTATAATGTCATTAGATGAGGCTGTGGATTTGGTACTATTTGCTTTTGAAAATGGTAAATCAGGCGACATATTAGTACAAAAAGCACCCGCTTGTACCATAGAAACGTTGGCTAAGGCTGTTATAGAATTGTTTGCGCCAGACACAGAAATTAATGTTATTGGTATTCGCCATGGCGAAAAAATGTACGAAACTCTTTTAACAAATGAAGAATGTGCAAATGCAACCGATATGGGGCAGTTCTATCGTGTTCCTTGCGATAGTCGTGGATTAAACTATGATAAGTATTTTAAGGAAGGCAATATTGAACGCAATCCTTTAACAGAATTTGATTCGAATAACACTGAATTACTTAATGTTGAAGAGGTAAAAGAAAAATTGCTCTCGCTTGCATATATACGAGAAGAACTAGCACAGTGGAAAAAATAATATGATAATATTGTTTATTTAATTCCAATCCGTACCGATGTTTCAAAAATCCACCAATGGGAGTGTAGTATGAATATTTTGGTGACTGGCGCTAACGGTTTTGTCGGAAAAAACCTGACAGCTGTCCTAATGAATATAAAAGAAGGGAAAGATAGAACTCATCCAGATATACCAATAGATGAATTATATCTTTATGACATTGATTCAAATAGAGCTCTGCTAGAAGCAGCGTGTGAGAGAGCAGATTTCGTATTTAATCTTGCAGGTGTGAATCGCCCCCAGAATCAGGATGAATTTATGCAGGGGAATTTTGGCTTCGCTAATGAACTCCTTAATACGTTAAAAAAATATAAAAACACATGTCCCGTTATGCTTGCATCATCTCTTCAGGCCACTTTAATTGGGCGATATGATAGTGAATACGGCAGGAGTAAAAAGGCCGGTGAAGATTTGTTTTTTGATTATTCTAATGATACCGGTGCCAAGGTTTTAGTTTATCGTTTTCCAAATCTTTTTGGTAAATGGTGTAGACCCAATTACAATAGCGTTATAGCAACATTTTGTCATAATATGGCAAATGATATACCTGTTATTGTTAATGATCCTAGTGTAGAATTAGAATTACTTTATATAGATGATTTAATATCGGAAATGTTAGATGCTCTTATTGGATGTGAACACCATTGTTGTTTTGATGGCGTTCGGACTGTTTTTTGTGAGGATGGAAAATTTTGTGCAGCCCCCACCACACATAAGGTCACATTAGGCGAGATTGTTTATTTGCTTAATGAATTTAAAAATCAACCGCAAACACTTATGATGCCGGAAATTCCCAAGAATAGTTTTGCAAAGAAGTTATATTCTACATATATATCATATTTACCGTATAATCAATGTGTTTTTCCTTTAAAGATGAATATTGATGACCGTGGTTCATTTACCGAACTGTTAAGAACGAATAACAATGGTCAGTTTTCTGTTAATGTTTCTAAACCTGGAATAACGAAAGGGCAGCATTGGCACAATTCAAAATGGGAGATTTTTATTGTGGTTTCCGGCGAGGCATTAATACAACAAAGAAAAATTGGAACTGATGATGTTTTGGAGTTTAGGGTGTCGGGAGAAAAAATTGAAGCAGTTCATATGCTGCCGGGCTATACGCATAATATAATCAATTTATCTAAAACCGATGATTTAATAACATTAATGTGGGCCAACGAAGAGTTTGACCCTAAACATCCTGATACTTTTTTTGAGGTGGTTAAAAATGATTAGAACGGATTATTCAGATGTATCTTTTAAAAATAACGATAAACTTAAGCTTTTAATAATAGTAGGAACACGTCCTGAAATTATACGCCTTGCTGCGGTAATAAACAAGTGCCGCAAATATTTCGATTGTATTTTGGCACATACGGGACAGAACTATGATTATAACCTCAATGGTGTATTCTTTAAGGATTTAAAACTCGCAGATCCTGAGGTTTATATGGATGCGGTGGGTGATGATTTGGGAGCGACAATCGGTAATATTATCAACTGTTCCTATAAATTGATGAACCAAATCAAACCGGATGCGCTATTAATTTTGGGTGACACAAATTCTTGTCTTTCGGCAATTCCAGCAAAAAGATTACATATTCCTATTTTCCACATGGAAGCAGGCAATCGTTGCAAAGACGAATGCTTGCCCGAAGAGACAAACAGGCGCATAGTGGATATTATCTCTGATGTTAATTTAGCTTATTCTGAACATGCTCGTCGGTATTTACACGAATGTGGTTTGCCAAAAGAACGTATTTATGTTACGGGTTCACCTATGGCAGAGGTATTGCATCAAAATCTTGCCGACATTGAAAATTCTGATATTTTATCTCGTTTAAAGCTTGAACCCCAAAAATATATTCTATTATCAGCACATAGAGAAGAAAACATTGATACCCAAAAGAATTTTATTTCACTCTTTAATGGTATTAATAAAATAGCCCGAACATATGATATGCCTATTTTATATTCCTGTCATCCAAGAAGTAAAAAACGCCTTGAAGAAAGTGGCTTCGAGCTGGATTCACGCGTGATCCAACATGAACCACTTGGGTTTCACGACTATAACAATCTTCAAATGAATGCTTTTGCCGTTATATCGGATAGCGGAACACTGCCCGAAGAATCAAGCTTTTTTACAAGCGTTGGCAGACCTTTTCCGGCGGTCTGTATTCGCACTTCTACAGAGCGTCCCGAAGCGCTCGATAAGGCTTGTTTTGTGCTTGCCGGAATCGAGGGCGATGGATTGATTCAAGCGGTGAATACTGCAATAGACATGAACAAAAATGGGGATTGGGGCATTCCAGTTCCAACCTATATTGAAGAAAACGTTTCCACAAAAGTAGTAAAACTTATCCAGTCCTATACCGGAGTAGTAAATAAAATGGTGTGGAGAAAAAATTAATTATAATTGAGTTGAAATAATATGTCGTCTATAACGAAACTTTTTTTAATTGTTATCCGTGCATTTGTAACAAATTCTAAAATTGATCCAAATTTGAAATCACAATTTACAATCGATGTGATTGAAAAACTTTTTATTATTGCAAAATCGCATGATGTCGTACAAATTGTTTCGGATGTTTTATTTAAAAATGATATGCTTCCTATAGGGGAAGAAATAACAAAAAAATACCAAAAATGTCAAATCAATGCTTTACATCGATATATGAACATTGAGCGTGAACAGCAAACGATATATAAATTGTTTGAAGACAATGCTATAGAGTTTATTCCATTGAAAGGCGCCGTGATTAGGCAATACTATCCTGAACCATATATGCGAACAAGTTGCGATATTGATATATTGGTACATGAAGAGGACTTGGAAAGAGCGAAAAATGCCCTGGTTTCTGCTCTTAATTATAAAAGCAGTGAAAAGATTAGTTTTCATGATATATCTTTATTTTCGCTGGGTGGTATACACTTGGAGTTGCATTATAATCTCAAAGAGAAACGACAAAACCTTGACGAATTGTTGGGCAAGGTCTGGGATTACGCTGTAAATACAAAAGAGGGAAAGTATTTTAAACTTCAGTCGCCGGAATTTTATATTTTCTATCATATTGCTCATATGGCGAATCACTTTTTGCGTGGGGGTTGCGGAATAAGGACATTTATAGACTTATATTTTATTGAAAAGCATATTGAATTTGACCGTAAAAAATTGACGCTTTTGTTAAGGGAAAGTGAAATTGAAACGTTCTATAACGCTGCATTGCAATGTGTTGCCGCTTGGTTTGAAGACGCACCTTCGACTGAAATTGTTGATTTGATTGAAGCATTTGTATTAAAAGGCGGAGTATATGGCACAAGAGAAAATCGCATTAATATTGACCAAAATAAACAAGGTGGCAAAATTAAATACTTTTTTTCACGTGTATTTATTCCGTACGATAATTTGAAATATAAATATCCTGTTTTGAAAAAACATAAAATACTGTTGCCGTTAATGTGGATTGTTAGGTTGTTTTCATTTGCTTCCCCGCAAAAAAGAAAAAGAGCACAAAAAGATTTATTAATACAAAAAGGGATTTCTGAAGATTCGGAAATAACGGCGGAAAAAATGCTAAAACTTCTTGAAATTTGAGTGAGAATTGATGGGGTTTACTGAATTAAAAAGACAAATATGAATTTAAAAAACGCACCCAAACGGGTGCGTTTTGCATTTGTGTTTTTTTAAATTATCCCAACAACTTCAACAACGCCTGTTTTGTGGTAGAGGGACGGAGTTACAAGAAGGCTGTAGCCTTGACCGCTGTCGGCACTCCATTCAACCGGCTTTGCCTGTGGCACGCCGCAAGCACCGAGCAGCATCATAATTGCGCCGCCGTGCATAATAACTGCGCTGTGCTCAATATCGTTTTCAAGCATATCTATAACAATTTGCTGAAGACCTACGCAAAGGCGTTTAACAAAATCGGTGTTGCTTTCGCCGTTCGGTGCAGGAATTTTGCCTGCAACCCAAAGCGCAAAGTTTTGGTCAAGCTCTAATTCGCCGGCGGTTTTGCCCTCAAAATCGCCAAAGTCGTATTCCTTTAAATTATCAACCGGATAAATTGGCATATTGGGGTATAAAACTGCGGCAGACTGCTTTGCACGAAGCAGTGGGCTTGAATAAAGTCGCTCAATTTCGGGGTAATCAATATCACGGCGCATATTGATTAGCTCGTTCATACCCTCGGGGGATAAGGGCATATCGGTTTTGCAGCCGATATAAAGTCCTTTTTTGTTTGCATCGGTTGCGCCGTGTCGTATAAGATGAATTTTAAGGGTTCTCATTATCTAAAACTCCTCCAAAATTTCGGAAATAATACTGTTTGAAAGCAACATTCCGCTATTGGTTAATGAAAAATTGCCGTCATCTAAAATGGCTAATCCGTTTTTTGAAAAAAGCTCACATTTTTGTTTTGCGGCGGTGGGTAAATCTTCGGTTTTTATCCCGTCTTTAAGGCGTAGAGCGAGCATAATCCGCTCACTTAAATCCCCACCCTCGCCATCGGGTGTGGGAGAGTTGCCTTTAATAAAGGCTTTAAGGTCACGTGGGTAGTAAAACCGCTTTCCGTCCAAAAATGAGTGAGCCGCTGGGCCAAGACCTAAATATTCCTCACACTTCCAATATTTTAAATTGTGCTTACTTTCAAAATTTTCTTTACAAAAATTAGAAATTTCATAATGGCAAAAACCGTTATTTTCGAGGTATTCGCACATAAACAAATATTGGTCGCTGACCGCATCGTCATCAGGTAAATTCAGTGTAGCTTTTTGCTTATAAAACTTAGTATTTTCCTCGATTTTTAAAATATAAGCCGAAATATGCTCTGGGCTTAAGTCTAAAAGAAAATCAAGGCCGTTTTTTAGCGTTTTCAAATTACTGTCGGGCAGACCGAGCATTAAATCAAGCGAAACATTGTTAAAACCAAGGTTGCGTGCGGCTTTAACTGCCGTTTGGGTATCCTTGGCGGTGTGGCGGCGACCAAGGACTGAAAGCTCGTTATCGTCACCGCTTTGAGCCCCGATAGAAATACGATTAACCCCCGCCGTTTTTGCGTTTTTTAGAATTTCCAACACGTTGTCAGCGGGGTTTAGCTCAAGGGTGATTTCGGCATTATCTAAAACGTTAAAATTTTCATAAACAGCCTTTAAAAGTGGCACCAAATGGTGGTTTAAAAGCGATGGTGTGCCACCACCAAGGTAAATAGTATCAATGGGACGGTTTATTTTGCCGCCCCATTGTTTTATTTCTCTTATAAGTGCAGTTAGATAACTGTCAATAAGCTCCTCATTAGTAAAAGCAGAATAAAAATCGCAATAAGCGCATTTGCCATTACAAAAAGGGATATGTAGGTATAAACCTAAATTAGTCAAGAATTTCACCCATCTGACCGCAGCCTACTAAAGCAGCGTTAGCTTCGTCGGTGTCAATGTGCATTGCAAGAGCGTAAGAAGGACTTACACGTGCAACAACGTCACCGAAAACGAGTGAACGACCGTTGGTATCAACCTTAACTGAAACGATTTGCTTATCGGTAATGCCGTATTTTTCAGCATCAGCGGGGGTCATATGTATATGACGCTTTGCAGCGATAACGCCCTGTGTGAGTTCTACTTCGCCCTTGGGACCAACGATCTTACAAGCGCCGCTGCCTGCAACGTCGCCTGATTCACGAATGGGAGCAGTAACGCCGATAGCACGTGCATCGGTTAAAGAAAGCTCAACCTGAGTGTCAGGGCGAACAGGACCGAGGATAGATGCCTTTAATGAAGATTTAGCACCAACAATGGTAACCTTTTCTTCACAAGCAAACTGACCGGGCTGTGAAAGGTCCTTTTTGGGGGTGAGCTGATAGCCTTCACCAAAAAGAATTTCCAAATCCTTTTGTGATACGTGAACGTGACGAGCAGAAATTTCAACTAATACTTCTTTTGCCATTTTAAAAACTCCTTAAAGTTATTATTCTTTGACTATATTTTAACATATTTTCTATATAATTCAAGGGGGTTGTGGGAAATTTTTGATTAACATTCTTCTATATTTTCTCGTTTAAAAACCTCTGAAGCGAAAAACTCCTCAAGGCTTATTTCTAAGCCGTCACAAATCTCATAAATTATTCTAAGCTTCATACTGGGATAGGAACACTTCATAATTGTGCTTAAGGTGGACTGTGGAACACCCGTTTTTAAATATAATTGATATTGTGTTATTTTGCGTTCTTTACAAAGTTCTTTTATTCTGTGCGCAACAGCCTCATTTAATTTCATAATTATCACCCTATACTTCATTTACTCGATAATTCTATAAACAAGTATAAGAAAAAGCGTTTTTAAAATACTTCGTGTACTTGATATTTGTAACAATTCGTGTTAAAATAATTGTTGAGGTGATTTTATGCTCCAATTATTTTGCGAAAACGAATTTTGCATATATCAAAAACAAGGAAATTGTATTTTGGAAAGCGTGCAGCTTGATATACAAGGAAACTGTGTTGATTGCATATATATTGATATTGACGAAGATACTTTGAGCAATCTTAAAAAGAAACTTTTGAAAGAATTAGCACCGTGATCCATCTCTTTTTACGTGTTGCACAGGCTATAATAAAAATAACTAATTAAGCGGTTGGCTTTGGCTGACCGCTGTTTATTTTATGTGGGAAAATAATCGGATTGAGGTTTATCGCTTACGCAAGGTAATAGGTAAGAGGTAAGGTGTCGCTTCGTGACGTATATTAATTGGTTTGTACAATAATTACGAATTACGCATTACGAATTACGAATTGAGCGTTAGCTCAACAAACTATAATTTAAACACAAAGACAATTTTTACTTGTTTATGAATTTTTTAAGATTGTTAGTAATTACAATTGACATTATTTCGCTGATATTGTAAAATATTATTAATAATATAATAGAGTTAGGGTGTTTTAAATGAAACCTGTTTATAAGCGTGTGCTTTTAAAGCTCAGCGGTGAGGTTCTTGCCGGTGAAAAAGGCGTAGGTCTTGATTTTGATAAGGTTCTTGAAATTTGCGAAAAGGTTAAGGACTGTGTGGATATGGGTGTTCAGGTTGCTATCGTTGTTGGCGGCGGCAATTTCTGGCGTGGCCGTTCAAGCGGCAAGATGGACCGCACACGTGCCGACCATATGGGCATGCTTGCAACCTCAATCAATGCGCTTGCATTGGCTGACGGTCTTGAACAGTTGGGTGTAAATGCCCGTGTTCAGACCGCTATTGAAATGCGTCAAGTGGCTGAGCCTTATATCAGAAACAAGGCTGTTCGCCATTTAGAAAAAGGCAGGGTTGTAATTTTCGGTTGCGGCACAGGTAACCCCTTCTTCTCAACCGACACAGGCGCAGCGCTTAGGGCTGCTGAAATCGGTGCTGACGTAATCTTTAAAGCAACCAACGTTGACGGTGTGTTTGACAGCGACCCCAAAAAGAACCCCGATGCCAAAAAGTACGACACGCTTACCCATTTGGAAGTGTTACAAAAAGAGCTTCACGTTATGGATGCTACTGCCGCTTCGCTTTGTATGGACAACAACATCCAAATTTTAGTTTTCAATTTAGACGACCCACAAAATATTGTTTCTGCCATGGTTGGTGAAACCATTGGTACTATTGTTAAATAACCTTTAAGGAGAGTATTTATGAACGAGCTTATTAAGAATACAGAAGAAAAAATGATTAAAACTCTTGGCGTTTTGGAAAGAGAGTATAAATCTATCCGTGCAGGCCGTGCAAACGTTGCAGTTCTCGACAGAATTACCGTTGACTACTATGGCTGCCCCACACCTATTCAGCAGATGGCTGCTGTTTCGGTTCCGGAACCCCGTATTTTGATGATACAGCCGTGGGATGCCACCACCTTAAAGGCTATTGAAAAGGCAATTTTAACTTCAGACATTGGCATTAATCCCCAAAATGACGGTCGTGTTATCCGCCTTGCTTTCCCGCCCCTTACAGAGGAACGCAGAAGGGATATCTGCAAGGACGTTAAGAAGATAGCCGAAGACACAAAGGTTGCTATCCGTAATACCCGCCGTGATGCTTTAGAAAAGCTCAAGGCACTTAAAAAGGGTAACAGCATTACTGAAGATGATGAAGCCAACGGCGAAAAGAAGATTCAGAATCTTACCGACAAATATTGTAAAGAAATTGACGTAATGGCTGCCGATAAGGAAAAGGAAATTTTAGAAATTTAATTTGTCGAAATTAAAAGCAGCGGTCTCGTTATAGGGGCCGCTGTTTAACACAGGCAAAAGGGAGTGACCGCTTTGGCTATTGATAACCGCATTTTACCTCAGCATATCGCTATTATTATGGACGGCAACGGCCGTTGGGCAAAAAAGAAAGGTCTGCCACGCACGGCAGGGCACGTTGCAGGCGCAAAGGCTTTTAAAAACATTGCGAGATATTGCAACAAAATCGGGTTAAAATATTTAACGGTTTATGCTTTTTCTACTGAAAACTGGAAGCGACCCGAGGATGAAGTAAACGGCATTATGAATTTGCTTCGTGACTATTTAAAGGACGCCGAAAACTTCAAGGATGAAAATATCCGTGTGCGCTTTATAGGTGACCGTACTCCTTTGGCCGATGATATTAAAGAGCTTATGGCTAAAAATGAAGAGGATTCCAAAAATGCCACAGGTCTTACCCTTTATATCGCCATTAACTATGGCGGTAGGGATGAAATTGTAAAAGCGGTACAAAAAATTATTGACAGCGGCGTTAAAAGTGAGGACGTAAACGAAAAATTAATTTCTGACAGTCTTTACACCTATGATTGCCCCGACCCTGATTTTATTATTCGCCCAAGCGGTGAATACCGCCTTTCAAATTATCTTATATGGCAGTCGGCTTATTCGGAATTTTGGTATTCCGACATTTTATGGCCCGACTTTAAGGAAAAGGATTTAGAAAAAGCAATCGACGATTTTTTAAAGCGCAACCGTCGTTTCGGAGGAATTTAAAATGAAAACACGAATTATATCGGGTGTTATACTCATCAGTGTTATAGCGGGTGTTTTGGCTTTGGGTTATCTTGTAAACCCATTGTTTATGACAGCCTTTATTGCAATTATTGCAAGTATTGCCACTTGGGAACTGCTTCACAACGTTGCAAAAATTGAGAGCAAAATTATTAATGCGATAGCGGTTGTTTATACTGCCGTAGCCGTTGTAAACTTTGCGCTTGAGGGCTTTCAAATCGGCAAGTTTTTAATCACCACCTACCACATTACCGTGGTTTACGTTTTAATTGCGGTTTTTTTAACCCTTAAAAAGCACGACAAATTAGACCTTGGCGGTATTTTGTCACTTTGTGTTATGCCCTTTGTTATGGCTTATGCCTTTGGCTCGCTTGAAAAAATTGCAAACTATGGCGCAAAGTATGAGCTTGAAATTGGTGGTATTTCGGCATTAACGGGAATATATTATTTACTGATGATGCTTGTTTTTTCAGCAGGCTGTGACACCGGCGCTTACTTTGTGGGCGTAACCCTTGGCAAGCACAAGCTCTGTCCTGAAATTTCACCCAAAAAGACGGTCGAGGGCGCTATCGGCGGTATTTTAACAAGCGTTGTTTTTGCTTTAATTTTTAACTTTGCTTTCGGTATGACCGAAAAGCTTGTTCCCACACTTATTTTTACAATTCCGCTTTGCATTGTTGGTATGTGCGGTGACTTGTTCGCATCTACCATTAAGCGTTCGGTTGGTCTTAAGGATTACGGCAATTTAATACCGGGTCATGGCGGCATACTTGACCGTTTTGATTCCATTTTAATGATTGCACCTATTTATTTAATTCTTATAAGCCTTGGGGTGTTATAATGAAAAGCCTAATTATACTTGGCTCAACAGGGTCAATCGGCACACAGGCGCTTGAGGTTTGCAAGCGTGACGGCTATAAGGTTGTGGCCTTGGCGGCGGGCAGTAATATTGAGCTTTTAGAGGCTCAGGCCCGTGAATTTTCGGTAAAAGCCGTTGCCGTTTTTAATGAAGAAAAAGCAAATGAGCTTAAAATAAAACTTCGTGATACCGATATTAAGGTATTATCAGGTGTCGAGGGCGTGTGCGAGGTTGCACAGTGGGAAGCCGATATTGTTCTTAACTCTATTGTGGGTATTGCGGGGCTTCGCCCGACGCTTGCCGCCATTGAAAGCGGTAAGGATATTGCCCTTGCTAATAAAGAAACCTTGGTTACAGGCGGAGATATTGTCAACCGTACCGCAAAGGAAAAAGGCGTTAAAATCTTACCCGTTGACAGTGAACATTCGGCAATTTTTCAGTCGCTTCAGGGTGCACCTAAAGACAGTCTTAAAAAGATTTTACTTACTGCATCGGGTGGTCCTTTCTTCGGCAAAACCCGTCGTGATTTAGAAAACGTTACCGTAAAGGAAGCGCTTGCTCACCCTAACTGGTCAATGGGCGCAAAAATTACCATAGATTCGGCAACACTTATGAACAAGGGGCTTGAGGTTATTGAAGCTGTGCACCTTTTTGGTGTAAGTGCAAATGATATTGAGGTTTTGGTTCACCGCCAAAGTATTCTACACTCGGCAGTTGAGCTTTCCGACGGCGCAGTTATCGGTCAGCTTGGCACACCCGATATGAGATTACCTATTCAGTACGCTTTAACCTACCCCGAAAGAAGTAATTACGCTTTTGAAAAATTAAGCCTTTCCGATATTGGCACACTTACCTTTCAAAAGCCCGATACCGACACCTTCCGCTGTTTACCGCTGTGTATTTCAGCTATTAACGAGGGCGGTCTTCGACCGACAGCCGTTAACGGTGCTAATGAAGAAGCGGTACGCCTTTTCTTAGAGGGTAAAATCAAGTTCTTGCAAATTGCAGAACTTGTGGAAAAGGCTGCATATTCTGTACAGAATAAAAAGGACTTTAATTTAGAGGATATTCTTTATACCGACAAAGCCGCACGTAAAGCGGTGCTTGAAAATATTTAGTTTATAGGTGATTAACATTACTATTTCAGAAATTTGGGGCACCTTTTGGCCCTATCTTACCGCAGTTTTACTCTTTTTAATTTTAATAGTTATACACGAATTCGGTCATTTTATTGCCGCAAAGCTTTTAGGTGTAAAGGTAAACGAATTTGCCGTTGGCTTCGGTCCACGGCTTTTCGGTTTTAAAGGCAAGGAAACGAAATATTCCTTTAATCTCGTACCTTTAGGTGGCTATTGCGCAATGGAGGGCGAGGATGAAGCAAGCGGCGACAGCCGTGCTTTTTGCAACAAATCAGCTTGGCGCCGTTTTTTAATTGTTGTAATGGGTGCAACCTTTAATTTGATTTTCGGTCTTATTTTGGTTGCAATAATTTTAGCACCGCAAAAAATGTTTGCTTCTACCACTATTGCCGAATTTTCAGAAAACGCCGTAACGGTACAAAGCGGGCTTAAGGTTAATGATAAAATTGTTGAAATTGAGGGCCGCAAAATTTTTGGTGTTTATGATATGAATTACGCCTTTACAAACGTAGAGGACGGCACGCTTGATATGGTGGTGCTTCGTGACGGCAAAAAGGTGGAGCTTAATGACGTTAAGTTTGAAACCGAGGAAGCCGATGGCATTACCTATTTAAAGTGGGACTTTAAGGTTTACGGCATTAAAAAAACTGTGTGGAATTATATTAAAGAAACCTTTAATACAACAATTTCTTACTGTATGATTGTGTGGCGCAGTCTTTTGGATATGCTTGCAGGCAAGTTTGGTATAAGCGCAATTTCCGGTCCTGTCGGTGTTACGGTTGCCATTGCCGATGCGGCAAAGCAAAGTCTTTTTAATTTGCTTCCCATGATGGCGCTTATAACGGTCAACCTTGGCATTTTTAATCTTTTGCCTGTGCCTGCACTTGATGGTGGCCGCCTTATGTTTATTTTGTTTGAAATGATATTCCGTAAAAAGGTACCCGAAAAGTATGAAGCAGTGGTACACACCGTTGGCTTTATAATTTTAATTGCTTTTATGGTGCTTGTTGCCGCAAAGGATATTTGGGGACTTATTTTTTAAATAAGGTGATATGATGTTATATACAAATGATATTACTAAAAAAATAGCAGTTGGTGATATGTTTATAGGCGGCGGTGCGCCCGTCAGCGTTCAGTCAATGCTCTGTGCCGAAGCGCACGATATTGAGGGCAACGTTTCGCAGGCGCTACGCTTAGAGCAAGCAGGCTGTGACATTGTGCGTGTTACCGTGCCTGATATAGAGGCTTTAAAAACCGTTGAGGCGCTCAAAAATGCCATTAAAATTCCCTTGGTGGCAGACATTCATTTTGATTACCGCTTGGCTATTGAAAGTGTTGCCGCAGGTGTTGATAAGGTTCGTATAAACCCCGGTAATATCGGCGGTGACGATAAGGTAAAGGCTGTTGCCGACGCTTGCAGAAAAGCGGGCGTACCGATAAGAATTGGTGTAAATTCGGGATCACTCGAAAAGGAAATACTAGCTAAATACGGCGGTGTTACCCCCGAAGCTATGGTTGAAAGCGGACTTTATCATATTTCGCTTTTAGAAAAATTTGATTTTGATGATATTGTGTTATCGTTAAAATCATCTGACACATTTAAAATGTATAAAGCATACGAATTAGCGGCGGAAAAGTGCCGTTACCCCTTGCACTTGGGCGTGACCGAGGCGGGCACCGAAAATATGGGTGTTATAAAATCGGCAGCAGGCATTGGCGGGCTTTTGCTTCGTGGAATAGGCAATACAATTCGTATTTCCTTAACTGATGACCCTGTGAAAGAGGTTGAAGCCGGCATTAAGCTTTTAAAGGCAATCGGACTTAAAAATGACGGTATTAAGTTTGTTTCCTGCCCGACCTGTGGCAGAACACAGATTGATTTAATAAAAATTGCAAATGAGGCGGAAAAACGCCTTGCAAACGTTCAAAAAAACATAACAGTTGCAATTATGGGCTGTGTTGTAAACGGTCCGGGTGAAGCATCTGCAGCAGATATAGGTATTGCCGGAGGTAAGGGCTGTGGCGTACTTTTCAAAAAGGGCGAAATTATTCGCAAGCTGCCTGAAAATGAATTGCTTGATGCTTTGATAGAAGAAATCGAAAAAATTTAAACGGAGTTGAAAAAATTGGCTACCCCTTTGTTTTGCGAAATATTCGGCGATTTTATCACAAATGAATTGCGTGAAAAATTAAATGGAGCAATTCTTAAAAAATGCAATCTTGATACCGAAACCCGCACTCTTAATGCAGGGCTTTATTGTGATACATATATTTCGCACGAGGTAGTAGCCGAATTAGTAAACTCCATAAAAAGTCTTTTAAAGCTTGAAAAATGCAATATAACTACCGAATTTTCAGCAACCGCCTTTGGTGCAGCTGCCTGCAAGGATTTAGTTAATGAAATTCGTGAGTATAACGCACTTTTAAACGGCTATTTTAACGGGGCCGAGTATAATTTAGACGGCGATACCCTTACAATCACCTTAAAGCACGGCGGTTATAAAAAAATTGTGGCGGCAAAATTTGAAGAGCAATTTATACGCCTTTTAAACGCTCGTTTTTCAAAAGAGTGTGTGCTTTGCTTTGACGGTCAGTTAGATGACGTTAAAATTGAAATGCCCGAGATTACATATACTCCGGCACCTCAAAAGGTTGAAAAAAAGACAGAGGAAAAGCCGCAAATTAAGTTTGAAGCTAGAAAAGAAAAGCCCGAAAACGGCGTTGTTTATCTTGATGACCCCAAGATTTTTTATGGCAGAAGAATTGACAACAATGTAAAACGTATGATTGATATTACCCCCGACGATATGACCGTTTGCTGTTGGGGTGAGGTTTTCGGTTATGATACCCGCAAAATCAATACCAAGCGTGGCGAAGCGATTATAGTTAGCTTTGCGGTTTCCGACTATACAAATTCGATAAACGTTTCAATGTTTATGGACCCCAAGAAAATGGGGGATATTTCTAATGTTAAAAACGGTAACTTTATTTTAATAAACGGTAATTATGAATTTGATAATTACAAAAAAGAGCATATTATAAAGCCCACCGCAATGGCTCTTTTGCAACCTTATTTTGAAATGGATGAATATGAGGGCGACAAACGAATCGAGCTTCATTGCCACACCAATATGTCAGACAAGGACGCCGTTTGTCCTGCCGAGGATTTAATTAATCAGGCTTACAAATGGGGTCACAAGGCTATTGCCATTACCGACCACGGCGTTGTTCAGGCTTACCCTGCAGCGGCGGGTGCGGTTAAGAAGATTCGTAAAAACGGCGGCGATTTTAAGGTTATTTACGGTGTCGAGGGTTATTTTGTAGATGATATTAATACCGACATTACAAACCTTACGCCAAAGCAGATAAAGCGTTATCACCAAATTATTTTGGTTAAAAATGCGGTTGGTCTTAAAAATCTTTATAAGCTGGTTTCCGACGCTCATATAAATAATTTTAAGGGCAGACCCTTAACACTTCGCAGTAAGCTTGACGAACTTCGTGAGGGCTTAATTGTTGGCTCGGCTTGTGAAGCGGGCGAGCTTTTTCAGGCGGTTTTCCGTGGTGAGCCCCATGAAGAGCTTTTAAGAATTGCAAGCTATTACGATTATCTTGAAATTCAGCCCCTTGGCAACAACGACTTTATGGTAAGAAAATCGACCGAGCCCGATGAAAAGAATAAAAAAGGCGAGGTTATACCTAATCCTTACCGCCACGTTACAAGCATGGAAATGCTTAAGGCATATAACCGCAAAATTGTTGAAATTGCGGATGAACTAGGTAAGCCTGTTGTTGCAACGGGTGACGTTCACTTCCTTAAAAAGAGTGATGAAATTATCCGTAAAATCTTGCTTGCGGGTCAAAATTATGACGACTTTGACCATCAGGCACCGCTTTACCTTAAAACTACACAGGAAATGCTGGATGATTTCAGCTACTTTGGTGAGCGTGCAAGGGAATTCGTCATAGATAACCCCGCAAAAATTGCCGAAATGGTAAGCGGTGATATTATTCCCGTACCCGAAGAAAGCCATCCCCCTGTTATCGAGGGTTCAGATGATATGCTTCGTGAAATTTGTTGGGCAAATGCCCGCAAGAAGTACGGCGAGGTCGTGCCCGAGGTTGTTGAAAAGCGTCTTGAAAAAGAGCTTAACGCAATTATTAATAACGGCTTCTCTATAATGTATATTTCGGCTCAAAAATTGGTGGCGTTTAGTGAAGAAAACGGCTATCTTGTTGGCTCACGTGGCTCGGTTGGTTCATCCTTCGTTGCTACTATGGCGGGTATATCTGAAGTTAACCCGCTTCCCCCGCATTATGTTTGTCCCGAATGTCAGTACAGCGAATTTTTCCTAAAGGGCGAGGTTGGCTCAGGCTTTGATTTGCCCGAAAAGAAATGTCCGCACTGTGAAAAAATGCTCGTTCGTGACGGTCACGATATCCCGTTTGAAACCTTCCTTGGGTTTAAGGGTGATAAGGTGCCTGATATCGACCTTAACTTCTCGGATGAATTTCAGACCGAGGTTCAGCGTTATACCGAAGAGCTTTTCGGTAGTGAAAACGTGTTTAAGGCGGGTACAATTTCGACCATTGCCGAAAAAACCGCTTACGGCTTTGCAAAGGCGTATGCCGAAAAGAAGGGTATTACTCTTTCCAATGCCGAGCTTGACCGTTTGGCAAAGAAGCTTGAAAAAAGCAAAATTAAGGCTACAACCGGTCAGCACCCTGCGGGTATGATTGTTGTGCCGAGAAACGAAACAATTTACGATTTTTGCCCCATTCAGTACCCCGCAAACAAGCCTGAATCAGGGGTAACCACCACACACTTCGACTTCCATTCAATTCACGATACGATTTTAAAGCTTGACGAGCTTGGACACGTTGTTCCTACTACATATAAATATTTAGAGGAATATACCGGTATTCCTGTTAGCGATATTTCAATGAGCGACCCACAGGTTTACAGCTTGTTTACCTCAACTAAGGCCTTGGGCGTTACTCCTGAGGAAATCGAGTCAAATACAGGCACTTACTGTATACCCGAATTCGGAACAGCCTTCGTTCGTGGAATGCTTGAGGACTGTAAGCCCAAGAACTTTGCGGATTTGTTGCAAATTTCAGGTCTTTCTCACGGTACCGACGTTTATCTCGGTAACGCTAAGGATTTAATCGACAATGGCACCTGCACCATTTCTGAAGTTATCGGTACACGTGATAATATTATGGTATACTTAATACATCAAGGTATGGAAGAGGGTCGTGCCTTCAAAATTACCGAAACGGTGCGTAAAGGTCTTATTGCAAAGGGTGCGGTTCCTAAAGAGGTTTGGGACGAAATGGCAGAGGATATGCGAAAGGTAAACGTGCCAGAGTGGTATATTGACTCCTGCCGTAAAATTAAGTATATGTTCCCTAAAGCTCACGCTGCGGCTTACGTTATCGGTGCTTTGCGCCTTGCGTGGTACAAGGTTTACCGCCCGCTAGAATTTTACTGTGCATATTTCACTGCCCGCCCCGAAGACGTCGACGTTCCGGTTATTATGGGCGGTAAAGAAGCAGTGCGCCGTTATCTTCGTGATATAAAGGCAAAGGGTAAGGACGCCACCCAAAAAGAGCTTGACGTTTATGAAAATATGCTCATTTTCAATGAAATGTTCTCCCGTGGGCTTGAAGTATTACCTATTGATATTAATAAATCCCACGCAATGAAATATGTTCCCGAAGACGGCAAAATGCGTTTACCCTTCGGTGCGCTTTCGGGTGTTGGTGAAAAGGCGGCATATTCAATTTACGAAGCGGCACAGGCCGGAAACTTTATCTCTAAGGAAGATTTTCAGCTTGAGGCAGGGGTTTCGAAAACCATTATTCAAAACCTTAGTGACCTCGGTGCTTTTAAGGATTTGCCCGACACAAATCAGCTTTCAATGTTTTAATCATCAAAAAACAAGCCAATTTAACAATTTGGCTTGTTTTTTTGTTATATTTTTAGTAAATATTGCAAAAATATTAAAAAAAGGTTGCAATTTTGTAACCTTTTTGTTATAATAACCCTTGTAGTTGTTACAAATTGTAATTTTTTAAGAAAGGCGCTGACTTTTATTTTTAACGAACTTTGCGAAAAAATGTTAAGTAAAACGCAAAATTTAATAAAGAATAACAAGGTGCTCACAAAAATAGTTTCTTTTGTTTTAGTTATTGTTTTAAGCTTTGTTATAAGCTTTGTTTCTTGTGGTATCACCTTTGGTTTAAAGGTTATTTACAACGGCGAAAACATTGGTACTGTAAGCAGTGGCAAGGTTTTTGAAAAAGCGGTTACATATATTACCGCAAACACCAATCACTTCAAAGCGGTTAATGCAATTCAGAATGCATCGTTTAGGCTTACTTTAACAGTAGCGGACAACCTTCTTAACAAAGAACAGTTGGCTGAAGCAATTGCCGAAAACACCGACGAAATTTCTTCCGCTAACATATTATATATTAATGGTAAGCCTATGGCTTATACCGATATCAAAAACGTTCACGAGTTAATCGAAGAATCACGTTGCCGTTACTATATTGACGGTGCCGAAAACAAGTCTGAATTTATTGATGACGTTCGTCTTGAAAAGTTTTTTGCTTATGCAAACCGTGTTGATAGCGACGTTGACGTAGAAAATATTATTTTAAACCTCAATGTTAAAACCATTTCAAAGGTTTCGTTTGAATCTCCCATTGCATTTTCTACCAAAACCGTTAAAACTGCCGCACAGTATATCGGTTATTCAAAGGTTACAACCAAAGGCATTCAGGGCGTTGCCGCTAAAACCGAATTGGTTGAAACCGTAAACGGTAAGGAAAGCTCACGTGAGGTACTTAAAAACGAAGTTTTGGTTGAACCTGTTACACAGGTTGTTTTAACCGGTACTGCCGTTCAGATGGCAACCCCTACCGAAAAAGCAAATGCGCAGTCAGCAGGCTTTATTATGCCGCTTAATTCATACGATCATATCTCCGCTTACTGGGGTGACGGCCGCAATCATAAAGCGATTGATTTTGCCGGCAAGCGTGGTCAGGCAATCTTCGCCGTTCAAGGTGGCGTTGTTACCTGCGCTGCTTACCGTGGCAATTACGGTTATCTTGTTGAAATCGACCACGGCAACGGTTTGAAAACACGTTACGCACACTGTAATGCACTTTGCGTAAAGGCGGGTCAGATTGTTACTCAAGGTCAGCAAATCGCTACAATGGGTAATACCGGTCGTTCAACAGGCGACCATCTCCACTTTGAAGTTCTTAAAAACGGAACTCAAGTAAACCCACATCCTTATCTTTTCAAATAATAAAAATTAAAACGGACGGTTTCCACCGTCCGTTTTCTGTTTTTGGGTGATTAAATCATATATTCCTACTTTCTTTTCGGTATACGGTTGGGGTTTTTTGGGTGTTGGAATAAAATATTTTTCTAAAATATGACGAGGATGAAAAATCAAGTCTGGCGCTTATTTCTTCAACAGATAAGTCGGTATTTGAAAGCAGCTCTTTTGCTTTTTCACATAAAATTTCTTGCCGTACAGTAAGCGGTGTTTTTCCTAAGTGCTTTTTAAATTTATTATAAAGTCCTGCTTCACTAATGTTGCAAAAATTTGCAACCTGCTTCATACTGCAGTTATAATGCAACCGCATAAATTCGATTGCATTGTTGACCGTTTTGCTGACGGACTGCTCATCAGTTAAAAGGCGTGGCGTGATTTCACCAAGCAAATAATATAGTCTGCCAATAGTTTGCGGGCAAAGATTTATATTATCCTTTAAAGCATCAAAAAGTGCTGCCTCACCGTGTATAAGATTGATTTTTTGTAGCTTAAAGCTTCCGCTTCGATTTGGAAAAAATTCAAACCCAAACGAATAAAAACAAACCTCACCATTTTCGGGGTACCAAAACGAACGATATGACAAATTTTTCGGAATATAAAAAACATCACCTTTTTTGAGCAAAAGGGTTTGATTGTTTGTAATGATTTTTGCTGTTCCGCTAACCATTTGCGCCAAATAATGCACCGGACAGCCTTTTAACATATCGGTTGTATGGTATTGCTTATATTTAAAAAGATTAAAGCTGAAGCTTTTAAAGAATTTTATATCGTTCAAGCCTAAAACACTCCGTTTTTTAAAGAAAATTACCTCTTTTTATAAAGTATATTATATTGTAAAACAGTTTGTCAACCATTAAAATTTAAATGGTGATGTTTTATGAATAATAAAAGAATAGTTTTTACTTCTGTTGGCAGGGCTGAATTTTTAGATGCTCCGCTTCGTGAGGTTGCCGTCGATGAGGTACAGGTGCAGATTTATTTTTCTACTATAAGCAGCGGCACCGAAAGGGCAAATCTTATGGGCAGCAAAACGGTAAGCTGGCGCACGCCCGAAGCTAAAGAAGCGGTTTTCCCACGCCATGCGGGATATAGCTCGGCAGGTGTGGTTTTAAAGGTTGGCGAAAATGTAAAGGATATTACGGTGGGTGACAGGGTTGCCCTTCGTTGGAGCACACACACCCATATTCAAAATATAAACCAATCACTTGTCACAAAAATTGGTGATATTGATTTTCGTGATGCCGCACTTTTTCATATATCTATTTTCCCATTGGCGGCTATCAGAAAATGCCACTTAGAAATTGGTGAAAGCGCAATCGTAATGGGTATGGGTGTTTTAGGCCTTTGTGCTTTAGGGCTTTTAAAGGCGGCGGGTGCTGCACCTATAATTGCTGTTGAACCAGACCCGATAAAGCGTGAAAAAGCCCTTAAAAGCGGTGCGGATTTTGCGCTTGACCCCTTTGCAGATAATTTTGCCGAAACCGCAAAAGCACTTACAAGTGGCGGCGCTAATGTCGGTATTGAGGTTACGGGTATTGGCGCAGGTCTTAACGGAATTTTAGACTGTATGGCACGCTTTGGCCGTGTGGCACTTTTGGGTTGTACACGAAGCAGTGATTTTTCAATAGACTATTACCGCAAGGTGCACGGCCCGGGAATTACACTTGTTGGCGCACATACCGATGCCAGACCGCAATTAGAATCATATGAAGGCTGGTGGACACAGGCTGACGATATGGAAGCGGTTAAAAAGCTTCACGAAATGGGAAGAATAAAATTGTCGAATTTGGTCGACGAAACCCAATCGCCCGAAAACGCAACCGAAATTTACAATCGGCTTTGCACGGACAAAACCTTTCCAATAGTTCAGTTCGATTGGAGCGCTTTAAAATGAGAAAAATTAAAATTGCACAAATCGGGCTTAATCAATACAGCCACTCGACCGAAATTTTTCAAAGCGTTGCAAAGCAAAGCGATATTTTTGAAATTGTCGGTTATGCGCTTCCTGAAAACGAAGAAAAACGGTTACCCTCTAAGGCGGCGCAGCTTTCGGGTTATAAGCAAATGACGGTGGAGGAAATTTTATCCCTCCCCGAAATTGAGGCTGTTACCATTGAAACCGATGAAATATACTTAACAAAATATGCTTTAATGGCAGCCAAAGCCGGAAAGCACATACATATGGAAAAGCCCGGCGGCGTAAGCCTTTCGGACTTTGAAGAACTTATAAACACAATGAAAGAAAGCGGTAAGGTTTTCCACACGGGATATATGTATCGCTATAACCCAAACGTTATGGAAATTATGAAAAGGGTAAAAAGCGGCGAGCTTGGCGAAATTTACAGTGTTGAGGCTCAGATGAACAGTCCACACCCAAAGGATCAACGCAGGTTTTTAGGCAACTTCCCTGGTGGGATAATGTTCTTTTTGGGCTGCCATTTGGTTGATTTGGTATTACAAATAAAGGGCACACCGCAAAAAATCACCACCTTTAATAAATCAACCGGTAAGGATGGCGTTGACGTGACCGATTTTGGCATGGCAGTTTTTGAATATGAAAACGGTGCAAGCTTTATAAAATCAAATTCAAGTGAAATTGGCGGTTTTATAAGACGTCAGCTTGTAATCAATGCCGAAAAAGGTACAATAGAGGTCAAGCCCTTTGAAATTAACGCCGCTCCCGGCGCAATGCAGGTGACCGATCAGGTTGAATATAGGGATATGGGTTGGAACGTGAAGGGTGACAAAACCACAAGCGAAATTTATAACCGTTATGATTTGATGATGAATTCTTTTGCTAAAATGGTACGTGGCGAAATTGAAAATCCTTATACTTTAGATTATGAATTACAGCTTTTTAAAACAGTTTTAAAGTGCTGTGAAGTAAATTGATAAAGACAAATTAGGAAAATAAAAAAGAGCAGTCGAAACGACTGCTCTTTAAATTTTTATAAATTAAGCTTTGTTTACTGAACCGAAAAGTTCCATCTTTTCTTTAACAGTTGCCTTGATTGCTTCAAAGCCGGGAGCTAAAAGCTTTCTGGGGTCAAAGCCCTTGCCGCTTAAATCCTTACCTGCTTCAACATATTCACGGGTTGCAGCAGCAAATGCTAACTGACATTCGGTGTTAACGTTGATTTTAGAAACACCAAGAGAGATAGCCTTCTGAATCATATCAGCGGGGATACCTGTACCACCGTGAAGAACGAGAGGCATATCGCCTGTGAGTTGTTGGATAGCATCAAGTGTGTCAAAGCTAAGACCAGCCCAGTTTGCGGGATATTTACCGTGAATGTTACCGATACCTGCAGCAAGCATTGTGATACCGAGGTCAGCAATCATTTTGCATTCGGTGGGGTCAGCACATTCGCCTGCGCCTACAACGCCGTCTTCTTCGCCGCCGATAGAACCAACTTCAGCTTCAAGTGAAAGGCCGAGTTCGTCACAAATTGCAACGAGTTCCTTCGTTTTAGCAATGTTTTCTTCAATGGGGTAGTGTGAACCATCAAACATAACTGAAGAGAAGCCTGCGTCGATGCACTTTTTAGCGCCTTCATAGCTACCATGGTCAAGATGGAGAGCAACAGGAACAGTAATGCCGAGTTCATCAATCATGCCGTTAACCATGCCAACGATGGTCTTGTAGCCGCACATATATTTACCTGCGCCTTCAGAAACACCGAGAATAACAGGAGAGTTAAGTTCCTGTGCGGTTAAAAGAATGGCTTTTGTCCATTCAAGGTTGTTGATGTTGAATTGACCGACAGCATATTTGCCGGCTTTTGCTTTTTGAAGCATATCTTTTGCGGATACTAACATTTTTAATTCCTCCGTTTAAATTTTTACCTTATTATTGTATACTAAAAGCCCGTTAAAATCAAGCCTTATGTTGACAAAATTTTAACGGACTTTATTAGATTTATTATTTATCTTCGTCTTCTAAAACGGTTTCGGGTGGAAGCTCTAAAAGTTCGGGATTGGCAAGATATTTTTTAAGCGTTTTAAACGCTGATGCAAAATAACTGCCCGAACAAATGCGTTCATCCATAACAACGCCGATAGGCATTGAACGAACGAAGGTGATTTCATCGCCCTTGCGTTTGGGAACCTCACGCAAATTACCCATTGCCATAAACACACTGGTTGTGCCAAATTCATAGCAGTGGTGATAAATGTGATTGGTGCGAATTGATGCCAAATTTGTGATACCCATACTCATATGGAAGGGTGACATATCAATAACAAATTTTGGTAACATACCGTGTTTATCAACCCATTTAAGAAATTTAACGCCAAAGGTCAAAAGACCGGGCACGCTTAAAAGGAATTTTATGATTTTTTCGGTGCCGTTGTTTTCGGGGTTTTCACGGTTTTCTTCAACATATTTGTTAATTATATTGTTAACATCAAAAATGGTGTTAGTTTTGTCGAAATACATTTTTGACATTGTACCATTATGATCCTCACCCGATTTCAAAACCACCATACCAACGGCGATTTCGTTACGGGTGTAAACCTTTTTATTAACAATAAAACGGTTAAGCTCGGGAAATTCAGCCATTGTGCGGATATAAGCCGCAATAACGAGCGACATATGGCTGATTCTTATGCCGTCCTTACGTTTGAGATTTATGTATTCTTGCATAGGCTCGTATGGAATATCAATAGTAATCATATTCATAGAGTCCACACGCTTATCCATTATATGTGCTGCAACCCTGTACATAGGGTCGGTATTACGAAGTCTTTTTCCGTCAGCTCGCATAAAACACCTCTTTGTCGAATTTGTGAATAATTTGTAAATTAATGATAACACAAATCAGTTGAAATCGCAACAACTTTTTGAAATCTTAAGAATTAAAACCACTTGTTAAATTAATATAGATATGTTATACTTTATGTATATGAATTTTTCGTTAAAATTTTTCCATAATAAATATGGGTGATTTTAATGAGCGATAATAATTCTTTAAAAAGCGAAAAAAGTGAAGAGATAAAAGAGTTCGGGGCGGTTGTTTCTTCTGATGGCAAGCATAAAATTTATTGCCTTACCATAATTGGTGAAATTGAGGGCCACACCGTTTTGGCTGAAAATAGTAAATCCACCAAATACGAGCATATTATACCCCAACTTGTAGCGGTTGAGGAATCGCAGGAAATCGAGGGGCTTTTGGTAATTTTAAACACCATTGGCGGTGACGTTGAGGCTGGACTTGCCATTGCCGAGCTTATTTCAGGCATGAAAAAGCCGACGGCATCCTTTGTGCTTGGCGGCGGTCATTCAATCGGTGTTCCGCTTGCGGTATCTGCCAAAAGGTCGTATATTGCACCATCGGCTACAATGACGGTGCATCCTGTCAGAAGCAACGGTCTTTTTATCGGTGTTCCGCAAATGCTTAACCATTTTGAGCGTATGCAAGGCCGCATAACCGATTTTGTTTGTCGCAATTCACAAATTGATAGTGAAACCTTTACAAAGCTTATGATGAACACCGGTGAAATGGTGACCGATGTGGGTAGCGTTTTATCAGGCGAGCGTGCGGTTGAGGTTGGTCTTATCGACAACGTGGGCAATCTGTCGCAGGTTATTGATGGGCTTTATGAATTAATTGAAAAAAACGGCTGATTTTTCAGCCTTACATAAGGAGAAGATTTTTTTGGCAGCTAAAAAAAGAAGGACTACAAAACGCAAATCTCAAAAAGAAACAAAACAGATACTTGCGGCACAGCGTCAGCTATATTCAGTAATTGGCTTTGCTGTTGCTGTATTTTTGCTTTGCGTAGTATTCATAAAAGGTGAAAACGTTTGGCTTTGGTTACATAATTTTGTTTTTGGACTTTTTGGTGTTACCGCTTACGCAGTACCGTTTTTTGTTGGTGTTGTGTCGGTTTTCATTTCTATGGAAAAGCTAACCAACACAACCATCGCAAAGCTTGTTGAGGGCGGTGTATTAATTTCTCTAATCGGTGCGTGTATTGATATTTTTTCAAAGCATACCGACGTTAATTTTTGGTTGCACCTTGCAAATGCTTATACAAACGGTATTTCTCTTAAAAGCGGTGGCTTTGTAGGTGCGCTTATTGGTCAGCCGATTTATCTTTTATTCGGTAAAACCGGTGCCGCAATTACTGTAATTTTGCTTATGTTTGTGCTTTTAATGATACTTACTGGCACAACCCTTATAAGTCTTTTTAAAATGCTTAAAAAGCCCGCAAAGGCTGTAGCAGAGCAGGCTCAAAGCGCATACCAGAAAAAGGACGAAAAAGACATTAAGGTTTTGAAGGGCTTTAACGTTGACGTTCCGGTTGACGGTAGCATTAAGGAACGCCAGAAGGAACAAAACGAATTGCCCTTTAAGAGCAAGCGTCTTATCCGTGCGTATAAGGATGAAAGCGAGCCCGATAACAGCGCCGCTATAATAGTTAAACCCGAAGGCGCCGAGGATAAGGAACAAATCGATACCGCTTTAGAGGCCGCTAAAGTCGAAGAAGAAAAGATTGTTATTGATATGAAGGCTGAAACCGCAAGCTTTGCTGAAGAGGTTAAGGAAAATCTTGAAACCGCAACCGACAAGGGATACGTTTATCCCCCTACAAGCCTTTTAAAGGACACCGGTGCGGGTGGCTTTGTTGCGGAAGATAATTCTGACACGGCCGAGCATTTGGTAAGAACTCTTCGCAGCTTTGGTGTTGAAACAAGAATTGTCGATATTAGCCGTGGACCAACAGTTACCCGTTACGAATTACAGCCCTGTGCAGGTGTTAAAATCAGTAAAATTACCGCTTTGGCAGATGATATTGCGCTTAATCTTGCGGCAGGTAACGTTAGAATTGAAGCGCCGATTCCCAACAAGGCTGCAGTTGGTATTGAAGTACCTAATAAAGACAAGCGTGCCGTTGGTATTCGTGAAATTTTAGAAGCACCCGAATTTACTTCGGCTAAATCAAAACTAACCGTTGCCTTGGGTAAGGATATTACAGGTAATATAATTACAACCGATATTGCAAAAATGCCTCACGGTCTTATTGCGGGTGCAACAGGCTCGGGTAAATCGGTTTGCACAAACTCAATCATTATAAGTCTTTTATATAAGAATACCCCCGACGAGTTAAAGCTTTTGCTTATTGACCCCAAAACGGTTGAATTTGAGCCATATAACGGTATTCCGCACCTTATGGTGCCGGTTGTTACCGACCCCAGAAAAGCTGCAGGCGCACTCGGTTGGGCTGTTGGCGAAATGGAAAAGCGTTACAAAATGCTTTCTGACCGCAAGGTAAGAAATATTGAAGAATATAACGAAGTGGTTGACGGCCTTGTGGACGAGCCCGAGGTTGAAAAAATGCCTTATATCGTTATAATGATAGACGAATTTGCTGATTTGATGCAAACCGCTTCTAAAGAGGTTGAAGACCATATTGCTCGCTTGGCTGCCAAAGCCCGTGCCGCAGGTATACATATGATTTTGGCAACCCAGCGTCCGTCGGTTGACGTTATTACAGGTGTTATCAAGGCGAATATTCCGACCCGAATTGCGCTTACTACCTCTTCCCAAATTGACAGCCGTACAATTATCGACCAAGCCGGTGCAGAAAAGCTTCTTGGCCGAGGTGATATGCTCTTTAATCCGGTTGGCACTTCAAAGCCCAGTCGTTTGCAGGGCTGTTTTGTAAGTAACGAGGAAATCAAAGCAGTTGTGGATTTTGTTAAGGGCGACCGCACCGCTTGTTATAATGAGGACGTTATGAACGAAATCGAACGTCAAGCAGCGATTGAAAAGAAACAGCGCACAGGTGTTGAAGAGGACGGCCCTGATGAAGACCCAATGCTTAAGGAGGCAATCCGTGTGGTTGTTGAAAACGGTCTTGCCTCAACCTCATTACTTCAAAGAAAATTAAAGCTAGGTTATGCCCGTGCCGCACGTATCATTGATGAAATGGAGCAACGTGGCATTGTTGGTGGATATGAAGGCTCTAAACCACGTAAAGTGCTTATCACTTCCGACCAGCTTTTGGAAATGGAAGCTGCAGGTAAGGATGAAGCATGAGCTTTAAACCTATAAAAAGAAAAATAATTACAGTGACAACAGCGGTGCTTTGCATCGTTGTTTTCACTATTTTACTGTTTTATTTTCGTGACCCTTCGTTATTTGCGGGCAAAAATTCAGGCGTTACGGTTGATTTTGAGGATGATTTCATCAAATTTATGGACGTTGGTCAAGGGGATAGCGCAATTATTTACAGTGACGGTTATTGTGCTGTTATCGATACGGGCGAATCGCTTACGAGTGATGCAGTTTTGGCTGATTTGGGTCGCCTTAATATAGAACAAATCGATATGTTTATTGCGTCGCATTATCATACCGACCATATTGGGGCTTTTGAAGAAATTTCAAAGGTGTATCCTGTAAAGAATATGATTGGTCCAAAAATTAACCATAATAATATCGCAAAGGCCAATGAGGCAAAGGAAACGGTCTTAAAGCAGGGTGGCAACTTTTATGACGGTATTTATGGTCTGAATTTTGCACTTGGAGAGTGGGAAATTACGATTTTGGGTTACTATAACTGTAACGATGAAAATGACCGTTCAATTTACGTTATGGCCGAAATTCAAGACGTAAAATTCTTGTTTACGGGTGATGGCGAACGTTTGGCAGAGGAAAATCTGCTTTCCCGCACACGTGATATTGATTGCGATGTTTTAAAGGTGGCGCACCACGGTAGCAAGGGCGGCACGGGGTATGAATTTTTACAGTACGCCAAGCCCGAATATGCAGTTATATCATCGGGTGAGGGTAACGAATACGGACATCCGCATATTGAAACTGTAAATGCACTTGAAAAAATAAATGCAAAAATTTACCGCACCGATATAAAGGGTGATATTACCTTTTACGTCGATGACGGCGAAATAGAAATTATAACCGAAAAATAGGTGATTGTTATTAACATTATTGAAAAATTAACTCAAGAATTTTCGCTAAAAACTTATCAGGTAGAAAATACTGTAAAGCTTATTGACGAGGGCAATACCATACCCTTTATTGCACGTTATCGTAAGGAAGCCCACGGCTCACTTGATGATCAGGTTTTGCGTGAATTAAGTGAAAGACTTGTATACCTTCGCAATATGGACGAAACACGTGAAAAAATAAAGGCTTCTATTGAAGAACAGGGTGCTTTAACAGATGAGCTTGTAGCGGCGATTGAGGCGGCGCAAACCTTAACCGAGCTTGATGATATTTATCGCCCATATAAGAAAAAACGCAAAACAAGGGCAAGTGTTGCCAAGGAAAAAGGGCTTGAGCCTTTGGCAGATATTATTTACGAGCAAGCGCCCGACTGTAAATTACCCATTGAATTAGCGGCAGATTTTATTAATGCTGAATTGGGTGTTGAAACCGCCGAGGATGCTTTACAGGGTGCTATGGATATTATCGCTGAAAAGATTTCAGACGATGCTGATATAAGAAAGCGTATGCGTTTTGTGTGTATGGCGCACGGTATTTTAAATGTAAAGGGTGCAAAGGAAGACCTTGACGTTTATGAAATGTATAGGGAATACAGCGAGGCGCTTTCAAAGGTTGCCGACCACAGAATTTTGGCAATCAACCGTGGCGAAAAAGAGGAATTTTTAAAGGTTTCAATCGATTTTGATGAAGCTAAAGCAATGTTTATTATTGCTAAAAATCATATTAAAGAGGGAAGCCCCGCAACCGAAACGGTGGTTGCCGCCGCCAAGGATGCTTACAGTCGACTTATATTCCCGTCGATTGAAAGAGAAATCAGAAGCGAGCTTACCGACCGTGCATCCACCTCGGCAATTAAGGTTTTTTCTACCAATTTGCAGCAGCTTTTAATGCAACCACCTGTTAATGATAAGGTGGTTTTAGGCCTAGACCCCGGTTACCGCACAGGCTGTAAGGTGGCGGTTGTTGACGGTACGGGCAAGGTGCTTGATACGGGTGTAATTTACCCCGCACCACCTAAAAGTGATATAGAAAACGCGAAAATTATTGTTAAAGCACTTGTTAAAAAGCACGGTGTTCAGGTGTTTGCTATCGGTAACGGTACTGCAAGCCACGAAACCGAGGTTTTTGCCGCTGATGTTATAAAAGAACTTAACGACGGTCTTTCATATATGGTTGTAAGTGAAGCGGGTGCAAGTGTTTACTCGGCTTCTAAATTGGCGGCGGAGGAATTCCCCGACTATGATGTATCACTCAGAAGTGCAGTTTCTATTGCAAGACGCTTGCAAGACCCGCTTGCCGAGCTTGTAAAAATTGACCCAAAGGCAATCGGTGTGGGTCAGTATCAACATGATATGCCCCAAAACCAGTTAAACGGTGCTTTGGACGGCGTTGTTGAAGATTGCGTAAACTCGGTTGGCGTTGATTTAAATACCGCATCTGTTCAGCTTTTGGCACGTGTTTCGGGTCTTGGGCCAGCAGTTGCTAAAAACGTAGTTGCTTACCGTGAGGAAAACGGTCGCTTTACTAACAGAAGTCAGCTTAAAAAGGTTGCAAAGCTTGGTCCAAAGGCATTTGAGCAATGCGCAGGCTTTTTGCGTATTACCGATGGCAAAAATCCGCTTGATAATACCTCGGTTCACCCCGAAAGCTACGATGCTGCCCAGAAGCTTATTAAGCTTTGTGATTATACCGATAAGGACCTTAAAAACGGTGCTTTAACCGATTTGTCCGAAAAAGTAAATGCCAAGGGCGTTACTGTGGTTGCAAATGAAATTGGCGTGGGCGAGCCCACACTTTTGGATATTGTAAAAGAACTCGAACGTCCCGGTCGTGACCCACGTGATGAGCTGCCCCCACCGCTTTTACGCACCGATATTATGTCTATGGAAGACCTTAAAGCCGGCATGGAATTAACCGGTACTGTGCGTAACGTTATTGACTTTGGAGCTTTTGTGGACATTGGCGTTCATCAGGACGGACTTGTTCATATTTCACATATCACAAACCGCTTCATTAAGCACCCAAGTGAGGTTTTAAAGGTTGGCGATATTGTCAAGGTTTGGGTTTTATCAGTTGACGTTAATAAAAAACGAATTTCTCTTACAATGCGAAAGGATAAATTAAATGAAGCAAAATAACCTAAAGGGCAGTTTAATTCTTGCTCTTGCGGCACTTATTTGGGGTATGGCGTTTGTGGCGCAAAACCAAATAAGCGACACTGTTCCGACCTTTACCATTAATGCTTTGCGGTCATTTATAGCGGCAATATTTTTGTTTGTTTTTTGGAAAATTACCAATTTAAAAACAAAGGCAACCTTTTTACCAAGTGATAAAGCAGGCAAAAAGAAATATCTTGCCGCCTCCCTTATGTGCGGCGGATTTTTAGCAGTTGCAATGAACTTACAGCAGTTCGGCATTGCCCTTTACCCAAAGGGGGCGCCTGCCGAAACCCACGCAGGCTTTTTGACCGTTTTATACGTTATTTTAGTGCCGATTTTCTCGGTTGTGCTTGGCAAAAAGGTTCCGCTTTTTGTGTGGTGCGGTGGCATTTTGGCAACCGCCGGCATTTATCTTTTATGCCTTGCAAACGGTCTTGACGCATTTTACTTTGCCGATATTGTGGTGTTCTGCTGTGGCATTGCATTTGCGCTTCAAATTTTAGCGGTTGATAAATACGTTGGCTTTACGGGCGGGGTTAAGCTTTCAATAATGCAGTTTTTCGTTGTCGGCGTTGTTTCGACAATATGCGCTGTAATTTTTGACCTTAAAGCTTTGTCAATAACCGATTTATTAAACGGCGCATTACCGATTTTATATCTTGGTATAATGTCAAGCGGTATAGCTTATACTTTGCAAATTGTCGGTCAAAAATATGCCGAACCATCAGTTGCATCTATTGTTATGAGCTTTGAAAGTGTGTTTGCTGTTTTGGGCGGTGTGATTTTTTCACACTCAACTCTTTCAACTAACGAAATTATTGGTTGTATCGTAATGTTTGCGGCAATAATCGTTGCCCAACTACCCGAATTTAGAAAGAAAAAAGGATAAATTAAAACCGCACTAAAAGGTGCGGTTTTTGCGTTTCAAATTATAGTTTATCGAACAGACTATATTGATATTTTGTAGGGACAAGCGTCCTCGATTGTCCGCCAGCAATTTGCCCAATTTCACTCACCGATGAACCCCAATTTATTTATCAAAGGTAATTTCAAAAAGCTCATTTGGAGTACAGTCGAGCAAGTAGCAAATAGTTTCAATATTTTCATATCTGATGGATTTGGTTTCGTTATTTATCATTTTACTGAAATTTTGATAACTCATACCTAATTGTTTATAAAGCCAATATTTTGTATGTCCTTTTTGTTCTAATAATTCTAATACATTTAATTTAATCATAAGACACTTCCTAATAACTTATTTATTAATTAGATAGTATCTTATTTTTTCTCTTTACATATAGACTAATACATTATATAATGAATTAGTTTATTAAGGCAATTGTGATACGTGCTTTTTAATTTTATAGGGAATCGGTAGGTGGATTATATGCGTAGAATAAATGTACGTATTAAAAGGGCAAGAAAAAATGCAAAATTAAAACAAAAAGATATGGCGGAAATTTTCGGATTAACCGTGGATGCTTATTCTAAAAAAGAACGAGCGGCGAGGTTTGATGCTTATGAGTTGCTAAAGTTATCATATATTTTTAATGTTGATGTGCGTGAATTTTTTTATGATGACCCCGAAGCGGAGGATATGTATATAATACCTAACGGATATTTTAAATTAAATGACCGTGAAGCTGATATATTAACTATGTATCGATATGTTAAAAAAGAAAAGAAAAAAGCAATATTTGCATATGTTTTTGAAACGTATAAAGAAAATTAATTTTCGGCGCATAACAAAAGCACCCAACTTTTGTTGGGTGCTAAATTTTTGGTTATTATTTAATTTCATATCCACCAACGGGGCGAATAGCTAAAACGCTGCAGCTGCCAAGACCGAAAGCGGATTCAATCATTGCTTTGTAATCATTAAGCAAATCGGTTGGGATATAGCACTGAATAGTACCTGCAAAGCCGCCGCCGTGAACACGGCAAGCGCCTTTATCACCGAGGAACTGCTTTGTCAAGATAATAGCAAGTGATAAGCCCTGTTCCTTAACAGCGGAGGTGGAATAAAGATTTTGTAAACAATCGTATGATGACTGACCTGAAGCGTTAACCATTTTAAGAAAATCTTCAAATCTGCCTTCCTTTAATGCGGCACGCTGATCTAAAACACGGCGGTTATCATTAAAGAAGTGGATTGCACGAAGCACTGCACGGTCACCGTATTCCTTGCGAAGTGTTTGAATATTTTTATAAAATTCGTTTTCATCAGCATCACGCAAGAAATCAACACCCAAAGCGTTGCTTATTTGCTTACATTCAATGGTGATGTCGGCATAGTCCTGTGTTAAATTAGCGTGGTTTCCTCCGGTGTCAACAACGCAAAGGGTATAGCCGAATTTTTTAATATCAAGGTCAATCTTTTCGGTAATGGGGTTTGCGGGGTCGTTAAAGTCGGCGTATGTAAAGCCACCAAGCGAGCTTGCCATTTGGTCCAAAAGACCACAGGGCTTGCCGAAATATTCACGTTCAGCAAACTGACCGATTTTTGCAATTTCAATAGCGGTAACCTTATCATCGGCAAACATACCGTTTAAAATATTGCCGATAAGCACTTCAAATGCGGCAGAGGAAGAAAGACCCGAGCCCTTTAAAACGTTTGAGGTTGTGTAAGCATTGAAGCCTTGAAGCTTAACGCCCATTTCACTGAATTTGTAGCACACACCACGAATAAGTGATGATGCACGGCCGATTTCTTTGTCCTGTTTTTCAAGTTCGGAAAGAGCGATGGTGTCCATATCGTATCCACGTGATTTAACACGAACAACATTTTCACCGTTTAATGCAACAACTGCAATAACGTCCATATCAACACCGCCGGCAAGCACACAGCCGTGCTGGTGGTCGGTGTGGTTGCCGCCAACCTCGGTTCTGCCTGGGGCAGAAAAAAGGCGGATATCACTATCGGTGGGGAAGAGCTTCTGGAATTCACAAACAGCGTCAAAGTAACGTGCTTTTGCTTTTTCGGTTTCGCCGTAAAGCATTAAAAAGTCCTTATCAAAGCCGCCGTTTTGAATTTTATTTTTAATTTCAATAATGTTCATATTAAAACACCCTTATTTTGAAATGATAGCCAAAGTGTCACGTGCGATTGCAAGTTCTTCATTAGTGGGGATAATGTAAACGTTAACCTTGCTGTTTTCGGTAGAGATTTTAACTTCTTCACCACGGATGGCATTTTTCTGGTCATCAATTTCAACACCGATATACTTGAGGTTTTCGCAAACGTATTTTCTAAGCTCGCCGTCGTTTTCACCGATACCGCCGGTAAATACAATAGCGTCAACGCCGTTCATAGCGGCAATGTAAGAGCCAACGAATTTAAGAATTTGGTAACGCTGCATATCAATAGCAAGCTGTGCACGGTGGTTGCCGGCTTCTGCAGCTGCTGCAACGTCACGGTTGTCGTTAGAAACGCCTGAAACACCAAATACACCCGATTCCTTATTGCAAATGCGGTTAATATCAGCAGGGGTAAGGTTTTCCTTTTCTGCAATAAAGGTCAAAGCAGAGGGGTCAAGTGTACCTGTACGTGTGCCCATCATAAAGCCGTCAAGGGGAGTAAAGCCCATTGATGTATCATAGCAAAGACCGTCTTTAACTGCGGTAATTGAGCAACCGTTACCAAGGTGGCAGGTAATAATCTTAAGGTCTTTCTTGTCCTTGTTTTCAAGAACTGCACAGCGGTCGCTTACAAAGTGGTGGCTTGTACCGTGAGCACCGTACTTGCGAACGCCGTATTTTTCATAATATTCATAAGGAAGCGCAAACATATAAACGTGTTCGGGCATGGTCTGGTGGAAAGAGGTGTCAAACACTGCAACCTGTGGCTTTTCGCTGCCAAAGGTTTTGATGCATGCCTTAATAGCAAGCACGTGAGCAGGGTTATGAAGAGGTGCCAAAGCGCCAAGCTCGTCAATTTTATTTAATGCATCTTCGGTAATAAGGCAAGAGCCTTTGAATATAGCACCGCCCTGCACGATACGGTGACCGATAGCCGAAACCTCATCAAAAGAATCAATAACCTTAGCATCAGACTTGGTCAATGCATAAACTACTGCTTCAAATGCTTCACTGTGGGTGGGCATGGGGGTTTCAGCAGAATATGTTCTGCCGTCAGCAGCTTTGTGTGTAATAGCGCCGGTTACACCAATGCGTTCGCAAAGGCCCTTTGCTAAAACCTGTTCGTTTTCCATATCAATAAGCTGATATTTAAGAGAAGAACTGCCTGCGTTTACAACGAAAATTTTCATTTTAAAATGCCTCCGTCAAAAATTATTGAATTAAAAATTAAAATATGTTATATTAACTAATATATAATACAATAAATTTCCGTTATTTTCAAGTTTATTTGTAAAAGAAGTGATTTTTTGGCCAGAATAGGCATTATTGCAGAGTTTAACCCCCTTCATTTAGGGCATAAGTACTTAATAGATGAAGCTAAAAAGCTGGGCGAGGTTGTTTGTGTTATTTCCGCAAACTTTGTTCAGCGTGGCGATACTGCGATTGTTGAAAAGCACACCCGCACAGAAATGGCGCTTAAGTGTGGGGCAGACCTTGTTTTAGAAATGCCGGTTTGCTATTCAATGTCGACAGCGCAAAGCTTTGCACTTTTCGGTGTTTGGGCATTAAAGGCGGCGGGATGTGACTGCTTAATGTTCGGTAGTGAAACGGGTGAAATAGCACCTCTTTTAAAAACTGCTGATATTTTAAAAAGTGAAAATTTTTCACAAAAATTGGCGCTTAAGCTTAAAAGCGGTGTCACCTTTGCGGCGGCACGCCAGTCTGCAGCGGAGGAATGCGGCGCACCAAAGAACGTTTTACAGGGCGCAAACAATAATTTGGCGATTGAATATATTGTTGCGGCTAAAAGCATTGGCGCAGAATTTGATTTTCTTACAATCAAACGGCAGGGAAGCGGTCACGACAGCAGTGCTACCGATAGCGGCTTTGCCTCTGCATCACTTATTCGTGAAAAGCTTTATGAGGGCGATTATCAATTTGCCAAACAATATATGCCCAAAGCGGCATTTGACCTTATAAAAACCGACGAAATTTCAAATATTCAAAATATTGAAACCGCAATTTTATCAATTCTTCGCACTAAAACAATTGATGATTTTAAAAATCTGCCCGACATAAGCGAGGGTATTGATAATAAAATTTTTTCTGCAGTAAGGGTTGCAACCACGCTTAATGAGGTTTATAATAACGTTAAGAGCAAGCGTTATACCTTGGCTCGCATAAGACGTCTTGTTTTATCGGCATTTTTAGGTATTGACAACAGCTTCTTTATGCAAAAGCCCGAATATATAAGGGTGCTCGGTTTTAACAAAAATGGTGAGGAAATTATTAAGGCTTGCCGCAAAAATTCCGAAATCCCCATCATTTTAAAGGCTACTGAAATTAAAGAATTATCTGAAAAGGCACAAAAAATGTTCGAGCTTGAAAACCGTGCCACAGACTTATATCTTTTATCCTTAAATAAGCCGCAGGAATGTGGGCTTGAATATAAAGCGAATTTAATTAAAACGGAGTGTTAGTTTTATGGTAAATGTAAATGTTATTGAAAGCTACAAGGATTACGGCAAGGTAGTAAGCATTACAAACGGCGTTATTGAAGCATACGTTACTGTGGATATCGGTCCACGTATTATTCGTTTCGGTTACGTTGGCGAACAAAATATTTTGTGCGATAATCGTAGCTCTTTGGGTTGTTTGGAGGATGACGCTTATCACGCATTTTTTGGTGAGGGCAGACGTTGGGAAAGTCTCGGCGGCTATCGTGTTTGGGTTACTCCTGAAGGCTATCCCGAAACCTATACACCTGATGACCGTCCCGTTAGCTTTACAGTTAATCCCGACAGCGTTGTATTCACCGCTTTACCTGATAATGAGGTTGGCATTTTAAAGACAGTTACCATTAAAATGGACCCCGATGATGCAAATATGGTGGTTAATGCCAAGGTTCAAAACATTAGCGGCAAGGAAAAGGAATTTGCTGTTTGGGTAATTTCTGTTTGCTCGGCAGGCGGCAACCTTGTTATACCAATGAATACTAACGATACGGGTTATTTACATAACCGTGCAATTTCGGTTTGGTCCTATACCGATTTAGGTGATAGCCGCTTGCGTTTTGGCAAAAAGTACGTTGTAGTTAAGCAGGACGTTAACGCAACCTGTCCCGCAAAGCTTGGCTTTGACCTTAATGATGGCACCGTACATTACGTGTTAGGTGATGACGTTTTCACAAAGCGTTACAATGCAAAGCACGGCGAATTGCCTTACCCCGATGGTGATTGCTCATTTGAAACCTATACAAACAAGGTTATGATCGAGGTTGAAAGCCTTTCGGATGTTAAAAGGGTGCCAAACGGTGGTACAAATGAAATCACAGAATTCTGGTCACTTAACAAAAAGCCCTGCGAGGTTGATTTTAAAGACGACAATTCTATTGATGAGTTTTTGGATAAAATGTAAAAAAGCCTTCTCCTGCGGGAGAAGGGGGGGACCAAACGAAAGTTTGGTGGATGAGGAGTTTTATAAGTGTGTTTTTTATGGGTACCACCTCATCCGTCACCTTCGGCGACACCTTCTCCTACTGGAGAAGGCATGGTTTAAATAAAATTTTGTTTTGCGATAAAACATAACAGCGAGGTGAATTTTCACCTCGCTGTTGTTGTTTATTTATTGTATTTGTCGTATAAATCTTTTAACGTAAGCTTCATATTTTTAAGCTCTTCAAGTGATTGGTCCATATATGACCATTTATGCGCCTTTTTGGTAAAGCCCATTAATTCTAAGTCTTTATAAGATTGGTAAAATCCATAATCTTCTTCCGAAATTTTTACGGTGTTTTTAATTTGGTAATCTTTAAGTGTCGCAACAAAGCCGTTTGTAAAAATTAAATCCTTATCGCGCATAAAACCTAAAACGTAGTACGCGTTTGTAGCTTCATCAAATTCAATATGGTCTATCATCATATTCTCATCAATAAAAACTTGTTCAACTAATGAAAAATCAGTAGTGTCATAAACCGAAATAGCCGAATGCAAATCATCCTTTTGTCTTTCAATATTTATCAAAAACTTTCCGTCGGGTGAAAAACAAAAGCCATCGTCTTGTGAAAAGTTGATTTTTGAAGTGCTGAATTTTTTTATTAAAGAAAAGCTTTCAAGCGAATAAACTGCAAATTTACCTTCGGTTGATTTAACAACAAAAAGCTCGCCGCTTGGCGAAATCATAGGGGTAGAACAGTAATCCATATCGCTAAATTTGGCGATTTGAGTATTATCCTTGTCATATAAGTATACGGTGTTTTCGGTACAACCAACCGAAAATTCTTCGTTAGAAACATAGCCCCAAAACTTGTTAGTTATATCACCGCATGAACATAACAAAAGGCACAGAAGTATTGAAATAATTAAGATAAATAATTTGCTTTTTTTCATGGTTTTCACCTTCGAATTTAAAAATTAATTACACCCAAATGCTCCAGCAGTATTTTTACACCTAAAATTATAAGTATAAGACCGCCTGCAAATTCGGCTTTTGATTTAAATTTTGCGCCGTAAATATTACCGATTTTAACACCAACTGCCGAAAGGGTAAAGGTAATCACGCCGATAAACGCCACCGCAATAAATGCATATGTATTGTTGCCGTTTAAATCCATCGCAAGTGAAATACCTGCCGCTAAAGCGTCAATACTGGTGGCAATCGCCATCAAAAGCATGGTTTTAAAGCCGTAATTGTCGCACTGCTCTTCCTCTTCTTTTTCGAAGGATTCTTTAATCATATTACCACCTATACCGCAAAGCAAAACCAAGGCTATCCAATGGTCAATGGCGGTAACGTATTTGGCAAAGGCGGTACCAACAAAATAGCCGATAAGGGGCATAAGTGCCTGAAAGCCACCAAACCACGCACCGACAGTCAGCATATGGCGGGATTTAAGCTCTCTCGTGGCAAGCCCCTTGCAAATGGCAACGGCAAAAGCATCCATCGAGAGCCCGACAGCCAGTATGAAAAGTTCAAAAATGCTCAAAAATAAAACATCCTTTTGAAATAATATACCTTAATAGTATATATCAAAAGGATGTAATTGTCAAATAATTACGGGTTGAAGCTGATTGCCCTTGAGAGCCGCCTCAACCGTTTCGGTAATGAGTGAAAAATTGCATATTAAAGAGTTGTTTTTGCTGTGTGGGTCATCCTGCCGATAGGGCACAAAGTAAATATTTTTGGTGTTGTGAAGCAGACCAATATTTTTAGCACTACCGCCCAAGGCGTCGTTTGTGGCAATCCCTAAAACAACCGGCTTATTGTTGCGAAGATGCGCCTTAATTGCCATTGTAACAGCGGTGTCAGTAATGCCAAGCGCCGTTTTTGAAAGGGTGTTACCCGTTGCGGGCGCTACCACCAGAATATCCAACAAATTTTTAGGTCCTATAGGCTCTGCGCCGACAATATCGTGAATAATTTTTTCGCCGCAAATGTTTTCCACTTTTTCTATTAGGTCGCTTGCTTTAAAAAAGCGTGTGTCGGTGTTATAAACCATTTCCGACATAATGGGTTTAATTTTTATGGGCAGCCTTGCAAGATTTTCCAAAGCCGCAAGGGATGCTTTAAGAGTGCAAAAGGAACCCGTCATAGCATACCCCAAGGTTATGTTTTGCATAATTTAATTCTCCTCAAACAAGTTCCATTACGATTTTTGCCAAGATTTCGCCGGCGGTTTTCGGGGCACAGAGCCCTGGTATGCCACCCGGCTTAAAAGCCTTAATGCCAAGCGCCTTGGCGTAGTTAAGATTAAAACCACCCTTGCTTGATAAATCTATGATTAAATCGGCGGGGCAGTTCACAAGAGCGCTATCGGTCAAAATCTCGACGTCAACCGTGTTAAAAATTATATCATAATCAAGATAAATATCGCACAGCGTTTCGGTGTTTATATATTTAAAGCCAAAAGCGGACAGGGTGGCGAAATCTCGTGGTTTTCTGGCGCTTACGGTTACTTCTGCTCCAAGTGCTTTAAGTCGGTCTGCCAAAATTTTACCCACTCTGCCATAGCCCACCACCAACACCTTGCTTTTCCACAGAGTGAAATCGGTTTCGTTTACTGCAAGTGCTATTGCGCCTTCAGCGGTGGGGACAGCGTTCAAAAGCGCAAAGCTGTCAAGGGTATTGTAATCAATATAATTTTTGTTTAAAAACTTATAATTGCAACACAAAATCAGTTGGGTTTGTGCCTTTTCGGCAATTTCATAAAGGGGTATTTTGCGGTTGGTTAACGGACAATAAACCGTTTGATTGTCTTTGGTTGTTGGCACAGGTAACAGAATAATATCGCTGTTTTCAATATTACCGTTATCATCAGGGTAAAGCCCCAAGGTTTCAACCAAAAAATTCTCCTTATCAAGACGTTTTTTTGCAACCCGTAAGCGATTGTCTCCGCCAATAATTAAAACCCTTTTCATAACTAACACCACGTATATAAAAATTAAAAGCGCCATGCTGTACATTACAGTTTATGGCGCTTTATTTTTATGTGTTACATTATTTCTTTAAGTAATTTGGCTTTTGTGTTAAAGGTTGGGTCGGCAATAACCTTTTGCTGTAATTCGCTTAAAATTTCACCTATTTTTTCACCCTTAATGCCACGTTCTAACAGGTCGTTACCCGTTATTTTAAGGTGACCGATAAGGTATGGCTCGTGATTTTCTAAAATTTCGTTTAACAGGGTATTTGGCGTATTTTTAAGTGCCAAAAAGTCACGGGTAATTTCCTCGTTTGAAATGGCTAAGCATCGCTTAATATCAGCTTTTGTGTCAAAAGGCATGGGCATTAATTTGTTTAGCCCCTCGATATACGATTTTTCTTTATTTGAAAGCTTTAAATCGCATTTAATTTCGCTAGACAGCAAAAGATAAAGGCATAAATTTGGTTTGTCGCTGTGGTTTTTTATTAAATCAAAATCAGGGCAGGTGTCAATGCCGATAAATGAAAGCCCGCCACAATCAATAAGCGGTTTTATAACCTTAAAATTTTCACCTAATACGGCGGTTTTTAGCTCAGCCATAACACGTTCGGTGCTTACCTTCTTTAAAAGAGAAGCACATTTTATAGCGGCGTTAAAGGTTTTTTCTTCAATTTCAAAATCAAGGGTTGAAGCAAAGCGAAAAAGCCTTAAAATACGCAGGGCATCCTCTTTAAAGCGGGTTTCGGGGTCGCCGACTGCACGCAGGGTTTTATTTTTTAAATCCTTTTGCCCGTCAAACAAGTCACAAAGTCCGTTTTTGTGGTTATAAGCCATTGCGTTTACCGTAAAATCACGGCGGGAAAGGTCATCCTTTAAATTTCGCACAAACTTAACGCTGTCGGGTCGGCGGGCATCATGATATTCACCGTCTGTGCGAAAGGTGGTAACCTCTATCGGTTCGTTATCTATTAAAACGGTGATTGTGCCGTGCTTTATGCCCGTTGGCACGGTGTGGTCAAATACCGATATAACCTCCTCGGGTGTAGCGGAAGTGGTCACGTCATAATCGTGGGGAATTTTAGAAAGCAAAATATCACGCACACACCCACCCACAATATAGGCTTCAAAACCGTTTTTGTTAAGCTTTTCAATAACATATTCGATTTTTTCGGGGATTTTGAACATTATTTGTGTTCACCTGCCAAAAAAGTATTTATTTTTTAGTATAAAAGTAGTATACTAATATGATAGATAAAAGTTGTAAGGAGATTTATTATGAAACTGCAACGTAATGAAGATAAAATTATCGACAATGTAAAGCGTATTCATATGATAGGTATCGGCGGTAGCGGTATGTGTCCGCTTGCTGAAATTCTTAATAGCAAGGGTTATATTTTAACCGGTTCTGACAATAACGAAAGCGACCCCTTAAAGCGTGTCAAGGCGCTTGGCATAAAGGTGTTTATGGGGCACAGTGCTGAAAATATCGAGGGGGCCGAGTTGGTTGTTTATTCGGCTGCTATTTCTAAAGAAAACCCCGAAATTGTAGAGGCTGAAAAGCGTGGTATTCCCACAATGGAGCGTTCACACCTTTTGGGCGCCATTACCCGTAAGTATGATAACGTTATTGGCGTGTGCGGTACCCATGGTAAAACCTCTGTTACTTCTATGATAACACAAATTTTAATTTTAAACAAGATGGAACCTACCGCAGTTATCGGCGGCAAGCTTCCGCTTATAAATTCAAACGGTATTGCGGGTAAAAGCGAAATTATGGTTTGCGAAAGTTGTGAGTTTGTGGACACTTTTTTACAGCTTTCTCCCGATATTACGGTGCTTTTAAATATCGATAACGACCACCTTGATTATTTTAAAACAATGGAAAATATGGTGGCATCCTTTAAAAAGTTTATCGCAATGGGTAAGTTTTGCTACGTTAACGGCGATGATACTCTTGCTTTGTCTGCCACCAAGGGGCTTGACCTTAAAACCACAACCTTTGGCTTTAGTCCCGAAAACGATTTTTATGCCGCAAACGAAGTGGCAGGCAAATTCGGTTTTTCGTTTGACGTTATGAAGGGTGACAAAAAGCTCTGTCGCCTTGACCTTAAAATTCCCGGCCACCATAACATTTTAAATGCGCTTTCGGCATTTGCGGTGGCTTACGATTTGGGCGTTTCACCCGAGGGTATTAAGGAAGCACTCGAAAAGTTTACAGGCGCTGGCAGACGTTTTGAATTTTTGGGTGAATTTAATGGTTTTGTGTTGGCGGACGACTATGCTCACCACCCGACTGAAATTAACGCCACCCTTACGGCAGCTAAAAACCTTGATTATAACCGTGTTATTGCGGTTTTTCAGCCCTTTACTTTTTCACGTACTGCACTTTTAAAGGATGACTTTATTAAAGCGTTATCTGTTGCAGATAAGGTGATTTTAACCCCCATTATGGGCTCACGTGAAGTTAATACCTTTAACATTTATTCAGAAGATTTGGCAAAGGAGCTTCCCGACTGCGTTATCGTTGACGGCTTCCCGAATATTGCAGATGAAATTATTAAAACCGCCAAAGCGGGCGATATTGTAATTACTATGGGCGGCGGCGACATTTATAAGGCAGCCTATATTGTTAGGCAGAAGATGACCGAACACATCACGCCTGACAAATAATAATTTTTCGTTTATTCTTGGCTCATCATTTGTAATAGTTACTATTACGGCATTCTTCGCCTTCACCTCTCCAAAAAATTATTTATTTGTAGGTCGAAGAGTTTCTCTTTGCCGCTTTTGGAGAAAAGGCGAAGCGTGAAATTTGCAGTAAGGCTAACGCCTTACAAAAATAAACGCAAGAAAGGTATCAAAAGGCGGCAAGCGAAACCGTAATGGTTTCGGTCATCTTCTGCCTAAGGAAAAATTAGGATGACAGTAAAACTTTATGACATGGATTCGCACTTAAGCGAATTTTCGGCAACCGTTTTATCCTGCGAAAATGCGGTAGCGGTTTTAGATAAAACGGCATTTTTCCCCGAAGGTGGCGGACAAACCTCCGACACGGGTTTTATAGACGGGGTAAAGGTGCTAGATGTTCAAATAAAAGACGGAGTTAATTACCATTATCTTGAAAAAGATATTGAAACAGGTAAAACGGTCAACTGTAAAATTGACTGGGAAGAACGCTTTCGCAAAATGCAAAACCATTCGGGCGAGCATATAATTTCCGGCATTGTTCATTCACTTTACGGCTATGATAACGTGGGTTTTCATTTAAGCAAAACCGAAATGACAATGGATTTTAATGGTCTGCTAACACGTGACGATTTGCTTAAAATTGAGCTTTTGGCGAATAAGGCTGTGTGGGAAAACGTTAAATTTAATTGTTATTACCCCGAAAATTTGGAAAATTTAGAATACCGTAGTAAGCTTGATTTGACCGAGGACGTGCGTATTGTCGAGATTGAAGGATATGACCGTTGTGCTTGCTGTGCGCCACACGTTAATACATCAAGCGAAATTGGCATTATTAAAATTTTAAATTTTGAAAAATGCAAGGGCGGTGTGCGGCTTTGGGTTAAATGCGGTGCTGACGCCTTGGCAGACTATAATTTAAAATACCAAAACGCCATTAAAATTTCATCACTTTTATGTGCCGAACAGGATAATATTGCCGAAGCGGTAGAAAAACAGCTTGAAATTGAAGGTAATTTAAAATACAAAATCACTGATTTAAAGCGTCGTTTAATCGCCGAAAAGGTAAATGCCTTTAGTGGTGAAGGCGAAATCACCGCTACTTTTGAAGCGGATATGGATATTAAGGAATTACAGCTTTATGCCGACTCACTTTACAAAAAATCGGGCGGTATAAGGGCGATTTTCAGCGGTACGGAAAACGAATATTTCTTTGCAATAGTCGGCGATGAAGCACCTTTGCAAGAATTGTTTTCAAAAATGAAGCAGTCGCTTAATATTCGTGGTGGTGGCCGTGGCAGTATGGTGCAGGGAACGGTGTTTGCTTCAAAAGCTGATATTGTTAAAATAATGCTTTAAAAACGTACGGCTTTGTGCTATAATAATTTAGTTAATTTAATTTTAGGAGAAGCTATGAACTGGACCGAAATTACAATCACAGTACCGCAAAAGGATACCGATGAAGCGGAGGCAATCGCCAATATGACGGTGCCTTATGGTATTTATATTGAAGATTATTCCGATTTAGAGGAAAAGGCAGAGGAAATTGCACACATTAATTTGATTGATGAGGAGCTTATCGCAAAGGATCGCACCACCTCACTTATACATATTTACATAAGTGAATGTGACAACGCTATGGAAGCGGTTGAGTTTTTAAAGGAACGCTTCCGTGCGGCAAATATTGATTTTACCGTTAATGCAATCGGTGTTAATGATAACGACTGGAACGAAAATTGGAAAAAATATTTCCATGTTAGCGAAATTGGTGAAAAGCTTGTTATTGTCCCCAGCTGGGAGGAATATGACAATAAGAATAATCGCACAGTTTTGAATATTGACCCCGGTGCAGCGTTTGGCACAGGCACCCACGCAACCACCTCGCTTTGTCTTACTCTTTTGGAAAAGCATATAAACAGCGGTGTTAAAATGCTTGACATCGGCACAGGCAGTGGTATTCTGGCTATTGCTTCAACCCTTTTGGGGGCAGATAGTGCAATCGGTGTTGATATTGATGCACAGTCGGTTAAAACCGCAAAGGAAAATGCCGAAATAAACAACGTGCAGGACAAGTGCGAATTTATTGTCGGCGATTTGGCTGATAAAATAAGCGGTAAATTTAATGTCATTTGTGCTAATATCGTGGCAGACGTTATAATAAAGCTTTTTGAAAACGTTGCCGATTTTATGGAAGATGATGCAGTTTTGATTATTTCAGGCATTATTGATTTAAGAAAAGATGACGTTTTAAATTCTGCAGCGGCACACGGCTTTAAAATAGCCGAGGAAAACTATAAAGATAACTGGTGTGCTTTCACTTTAACAAAATAATATGGAGGAAATTTATGCTTGAATTTGAGCAGTTAGGTCTAAAGCTTGAGGCTAACGAGTCAGAGCTGCGTGATTTAAAGGACGCTTTAGGTTATAACGCACTTTGTCGTGAAATTGAAGAGCTTGAAACCAAGGCGGCAGCCCCCGGCTTTTGGGACGACCTTGAAAATTCTCAAAAGGTTTTACAAAAAACGGGCAAGCTTAAAAATACCGTTTCCCGCTATGACGGGCTTTGCCAAAGCTATGACGACCTTTTGGTTTTGATTGAGCTTGGTAACGACGAAGGCGACCTTTCTTTGATTGAAGAAATCGAAAGCGGTATCATAGATTTTGAAAAAGGTCTTGCCGAGCTACGCCTTACAACCCTTTTGACGGGTGAATACGATAAGAACAATGCAGTTATCACCTTCCACGCAGGTGCGGGTGGTACAGAAGCAATGGACTGGGTTTCAATGCTTGTGCGTATGTATACACGTTGGACCGAACGCCACGGCTTTAAGGTTTCTCTTCTTGACTTTTTGGACGGTGATGAAGCAGGGCTAAAAAGCGCCGTACTTGAAATAACGGGTGAAAATGCTTACGGCTATTTAAAAAGTGAATCGGGCGTACACCGTTTAGTGCGTGTGTCACCCTTTGATGCTTCGGGCAGACGCCATACCTCTTTTGCATCACTTGAGGTTATGCCCGAAATTACTGACGATATGAATATTGAAGTCAGGGAAGAGGATATAAAAATGGACGTGTTCCGGTCTTCCGGTGCGGGCGGTCAGCACATCAATAAAACCTCTTCTGCGGTGCGCTTAACCCATATTCCAACGGGCATTGTGGTTGCTTGCCAAAATGAAAGAAGTCAGTTCCAAAATAAAGACAAGGCAATGAAAATGCTTAAATCCAAGCTTTTGGAAATTAAAGAGCGTGAGCACCTTGAAAAAATTGAAGACATCAAGGGTGTTCAAAAGGATATTGCTTGGGGCAGTCAGATACGCTCTTACGTATTTATGCCATACACCTTGGCAAAGGACCACCGCACAGGGTTTGAATCGGGCAATATAAACGCTGTTATGGACGGCGATTTAGACGGCTTTATAAATGCTTATTTGAAGGCGGCTTCAAAGGGCGAATTAAGTAATGAAATCGGAGAAAATGAATGATGAAAAAAGTAATTAGTTTAGTATTGGCGTTAACCTTTATTTTGACGTTAGCGGGTTGTACAAAGGAAAACAAGGGCAGAATCAAATATAATCTTAAGATGGATAAGTTTGTTACCCTTGGCGAATACGAAGGCATTAAAATTGATACAAAGGGCGAAGAATACACCACAATTTATTCACAGTTTATGAATAGCGATATTCAGTCTTTTGATTTTTACAAAAAGGTTACCGAAGGTAAACTTAAAAAGGGCGACGTTGCCAACATTAACTATGTTGGTAAGTTAAATGGTAAGGAATTTGATGGCGGCAGTGCCGACAATCAGGAATTAGAACTTGGCTCAAATACATTTATCCCCGGCTTTGAAGAGGGTCTTATCGGTGCTGAAATCGGCAAAACTGTTGATTTAGACGTTACCTTCCCCAAGGATTACGGTAATACTGAATTAGCTGGCAAAGCTGTTGTATTCACAGTTAAAGTTAATCACGTTGTTATTTATGATAAAACTACAGAGGGTACTCTTAAAAACGGTGACACCGTTAATATTGACTTTACAGGTAAATTAGACGGCAAGGAATTTGATGGCGGCAGCGCAAAGGGTTATAATTTAACACTTGGTTCTGGTCAGTTTATTGAAGGCTTTGAAGAAAAGCTCGTTGGCGTTAAAATTGGTGAAACGGTTGACCTTAATTTGAAATTCCCCACCAATTACACTGCAGAGCTTGCCGGTAAGGACGTTGTGTTTACGGTTAAAGTAAACTATACTACCGCAAAGCGTGCCTTAACCCCTGAAGAATATTATGAAGAGCTCGATTACGAAAATGTTGAGGAATATTACGATTCGCTCAAGGAAAGAACCTTTAATAACATTATTATGACCAAGGTTTTGGCTGACGCAAAGGTTAAGAAATACCCAAAAGTTGAAAAGAAATCGGCTATTGCACAGGGTAAAAAGGCGTTTGAAACAAACCTTAAGCAATATTATGGAGAGTCGGTAACACTTGAATATTATCTTACCGCTAATAATATGACCGATGAAGATTTCGAAAAACAGGTTATTACAAACTATGCAGAGCCTATGATGCAGGAAGAAATGACATTTTATGCCATTTTTGATGATGCGGGTCTCACCTTTGACAAGGATGAGCTTGTAAAGAAAACTAAAGAGGTTGTTGCTTCTTATAAGAGTGACAAGGTTACCGAAAAAACTCTCAAAGAGCAAAACGGCGAAAGCTATTTTGAATATATTTATATTCAGGAAAAGGTTCTCGACTATTTAATCGACAAAGCAAAAATTTCTTAATAAATAATAAGCGGGGGTAAAACCCCGCTTAGTTTTTGAAAGGCGGTGTGGTATGCAGTATAAAATTCAAAACGGCGTGGTTGAATTATCGGGCGAGCCGATTTTAAAGAAAATTGACTTTGAAATTAATGATAGCAGTAAAATTGCAGTTGTGGGCAGAAACGGTTGCGGAAAAACCACACTGCTTAAGCTTATTGCAGGCGAGCACAAAATCGTAAAGATGGACAGCGACCAAAATTCCTTCGTGGCAGTTTCGGGCAAGCCGATTATCGGCTTTTTGTCCCAAATGACCTTTGAGGATGATAACCGTACACTTTTAGAAGAAGTGCGCTCGGCTTATAAGGATATTTTAGATTTAAAAACCGCCGTTTCAAATGCGCAAGCCAAAATGTCACAAACGGGTGCAGAAAATGATATTAAGGAATACACTAACCTTTTAGACACCTTTACAAATCTTGGCGGTTTTTATTTTGAAAAGGAATATGAGGCCGCCATTAAAAAGTTTGGCTTTAGCGAAGCGGAAAAGCAACGCAAATTATACGAATTTTCGGGCGGTCAGCGCACTAAAATTGCATTTTTAAAGCTGCTGCTTTCTAAACCCGATATTTTGTTACTTGATGAGCCGACAAACCATTTGGATATTGATGCAACCGTCTGGCTTGAGGATTATTTAAAGAATTATAAAAAAGCATTTGTTGTTGTGTCCCACGACCGAATGTTTTTGGATAACGTTGTCAACACCGTTTATGAAATTGAAAACGGAAAAACCCATAAATACGTTGGCAATTATACTCGTTTTGCCGAGCTTAAAAAGGAATACCGTGCCCAACAATTAAAGGAATACGAGGCTCAGCAAAAGGAAATCGGGCGCCTTGAGGATTTGGTTGACCGTTTTCGTTATAAGGCAACCAAGGCTACAATGGCACAGTCCAAATTAAAACAAATTGAAAAAATGGATATAATCGAAGCCCCCGAAGCCGAGGATTTAAAAACCTTCCATGCCGATTTTACACCGCTTGATATCGGTGTAAAGGACGTGCTTTCGGTTAAGGATTTACAAATCGGGTATGATAGAGCTTTATCAACGGTAAATCTTGAAATGAAGCGTGGCGATAAGGTGGGTATCATCGGCGGTAACGGGCTTGGCAAATCAACCTTTATTAAAACCCTTGTGGGCGAGGTGCCAAAGCTTTCTGGCGAGTTTAAATTTGGCCCACGTGTGCAAATCGGCTATTTTGACCAACAAATGGCGCAGTATTCGTCAAGCGATACGGTGTTAGATGACTTTTTAAAGGAATATCCAACCCTGACCCCGTTTGAAGCAAGGTGCGCTTTGGGTGCGTTTTTGTTTAGCGGGGAAGAGGTCTTCAAAACGGTTGATGTGCTTTCCGGTGGCGAGCGTGTTCGCTTGGCGCTTTGTAAAATTTTTAAAAAGCGCCCCAATTTTTTAATTTTGGATGAACCTACAAACCATATGGATATTGCTTCAAAGGAAGCCCTTGAAGAAATGCTTAAAAATTTTGAGGGAACACTTTTGTTTGTATCTCACGACCGTTATTTTATTAAACAAATTTCAAATTCGCTTCTCAATTTTTCGGGCGGCGAGGTGGAATTTTACCGCTTCGGGTATGAGGAATATTTAGAAAAACAAAAAACTGCTAAACCCGTCGTTAGTGAAGCCGCCATAAAGCCCAAAGAAAAGAAAAATTACACTACTCCGTTAAAAGAAAAGGCTAAAAAGGAAAAAGCAATTAAAAAATGCGAAGAAAAAATCTCTAAATTAGAAGAAGAACTAGCCTTAATTGAAAACGAACTTTTAAAAGAAGAAAACCTTTCAGATTACGTAAAGTTAGGTGAGCTCAACCTTAAACAAGCCGAGGTTGAAGAAGAGCTTCTGCTTTCAATGGAGGAGTGGGAAAGCCTGTTTGAGTAATGCTTGACAATGGTCTTTCTCGGTGTTAAAATTAAAAGGCAAAGCAAAACCGTCAGTGAAAAGGGAACTTTTCTTAAACTGGAATAGGGGTGAAAATCCCCTGCGAACTCGTCGCCGTAATTTGTGTTAAGCCATTTCATTTAAGTCACTGCCAAAAGCGGGAAGGCGAAATGGTGTGAGAAACCCGAAACGCTCGCACAATAAGTCGGAATACGGGCTAACGGTGTTAATACAAATGTGTCACGAGTAATTGACGGTGTATTGTGCTAAAGCGGCCTTGTATTGTGGCGTGCTTTTTGTGCGTATATCTCCTTTTGTATTAGCGTTGTTTTGACAACAATACAAAAGGAGTTTTTTATTTTGAAAAACAAAAACATTTTAACAAAAATTTTGGCGCTTGCCCTTGTTGTTTTAATGGCGGCATTTACATTTGCCGCTTGCGGTAAGGCCGACACAAATTCTGATCTTGATTCAACCGCTTCTGAAATCAAGACAATCAGCATTACAGTAACAGTGGTTGCTGCTGACAAGACCGAAAAGGTGTTTAATATTGAAACCACAAAGAAAAACCTTGGTGATGCACTGTTTGAAGAAGGCCTTGTAACCGAGGACGAGCACAAATCTGGTTATTATAACTATATTGACGGCGTAAGAGCAGATTACACTAAGGATGGTGCTTGGTGGTGCTTTACAAAGGGTGGCGAAACCGTAATGGTTGGTGCAAACGATTTAAAAATAACCGATGGTGACAAATTTGAAATCACGAACACGCCTGCTTAAATTAGTTGAGCTTTTAATACTTGTTTTTATGGGTGTTTTAATGTATGTTTCGCAGGTGATAATGGCGCCCTTGCCAAATATTGAATTAGTTAGTTTCCTTATTATTATAATCGCTAGGCGTTTTGGCATAAAATCGCTAATTTCGGTTTATGTTTTCGTCCCGTTGGAGCTTTTAACATACGGGTTTCACATTTGGTCGCTAAACTATCTTTATGTTTGGGCGATTTTAGCGCTTGTGGTTATTCCAATAAGGAAAATTGATAACGTAATTTTGTATACTGTTGTTTCGGGTATTTTCGGTATACTTTTTGGTACACTTTGTTCAATACCATACTTTGTTATGGGCGGCGCTTCAATGGGTATTGCCTATATAATAAGCGGTATAAGCTTTGATATTCCGCATTGTATCGGCAATGCCGTTTTGATGGTGATTTTATATATTCCAATAACAAAAGCTTTTAATTACATACTTGATAAAACGCTTAAATAAAGGGAATTCTCGCAGCAGTAGAGTTGATTTTTAAAAACTCTACTGCTGTTTTTGTTTTTTTAGAGTCCACAAAAACGACGGTGGATTGAATTGCAGAAGCCTTTGTCGATATAATGCTAGTATCAAGTTTTTGGAGGCATTTTAAAAATGAGCTTTAAAATTGTTACAGACTCCTGTGCTAATTTAACGGGTGAACTTATTGAAAAATATGGGGTTGAAGTTATTTCGCTTCAGTATCATATGAACGACAAGAGCTATGACAGTTATATAAAAGGTGAAAAGCCCGATTTCACAGAAGCATATAAATTTTTGCGTGAAAAGGGCAAGGTTACAACAAGTCTTGTTGGTCGTGATGCTTGCGATAACGTAATAATTCCGCTTTTGCAGCAGGGTGAAGATGTGCTTATTTTGGCGTTTTCCTCCGGTCTTTCGGGTACATATCAAAATATTGTAACTGCTGCAGAGGATTATAAGGAAGCGTTCCCTGACAGAAAAGTTATTGTTGTTGACACACTTGCGGCATCAATGGGACAGGGGCTTTTAGTGCATTATGCGGTAAATCTTCAAAACCAAGGCAAAACCATAGAAGAGGTTGCACAGTGGGTTGAAGATAACAAGCTTAACCTTGTTCACATTTTCACATTGGATGATTTGTTTTTCTTAAAGCGTGGCGGTCGACTTTCGGGTACCAGTGCAGTTGTTGGTACAGTTTTGGGCATAAAACCGCTTATGCACGTTGCTAATGACGGCAAGCTTTACGTTACAGGCAAGGCACGTGGCAGAAAAGCATCGATTGAGCATCTTATAAACTCGCTCGAAGTGCAGGGCGAAAATATTAAGGACCAAACAATTTTTATCACCCACGGTGACAGTTTCGAGGACGCAAAATTCATTGCGGCGGCCATTAAAACAAAATACGGCGTAAAGGATGTTGTAATTAACTGCCTCGACCCCGTAATCGCATCCCACTCCGGCCCCGGCACCCTCGCAGTTTTCTTTATAGGTAAGGAAAGATAAAGATTTTACCACCTCGTAAGAGGTGGTATTTTGTTTATAAAAAACACTTGACAAACAAGAAAATTATGGTATAATGTCATATGGTTAGCGGTGGCTAACTAATATATTCAAGGTGATTTTATGAATTTAAGAGATGCAATCGAGGGAACTGAATATATAATCAAAGAAATCGAGACCGATGATGAGGAGCTTGATGCTTTTTTGTTTTCTCTTGGTTGTTATAGCGGTGAAGCAATTACAGTTGTTTCCCATATGAAAAATAGCTGTGTTGTTTCTATTAAGGATGCACGCTATAATATTGATAAGGCGTTGGCGGAAGCGATTAAAATTTAAATTTATTTGAAGTTTTAAGTCCGCTGATTCTTTTTTGCTTTTTGGTTAGCATATGCTAACTGCAAATATTTTTCAGTACTTTGTAAAAAGGAGATTATTAAAATGAGAATTGCTTTGACAGGCAACCCGAATTCGGGCAAGACAACAATGTATAATGCGCTCACCGGCAGTAATGAAAAGGTTGGTAACTGGGCGGGTGTTACAGTTGATAAGAAGGAACATCCCATTAAAAAGGCTTACTGTGATGGTTCAAACGGTCTTATTGCAGTTGACCTTCCGGGCGCTTATTCAATGTCGCCATTTACCAGTGAAGAAAGCATCACAAGCTTGTATGTAAAGAACGAGAATCCCGACGTTATCATTAATATTGTTGATGCAACAAACCTAAGCCGTAGCCTTTTCTTCACAACCCAGCTTTTAGAGCTTGGTATTCCGGTGGTTGTGGCGCTTAACAAAGCCGATATTAACGAAAAGAAAGAAACTGTAATTGACACTGCTAAATTATCACAAAAGCTTGGTTGTCCTGTAATTGATACGGTTTCAACCTCAGCCGATGGTCTTTCAGAGGTTGTGAAATCTGCCATTGCTCAGGTTGGTAAGGTACAAACCGCACCTTATAATCAGGGCGATGTTGACCTTACCAATAAGCAGGCTGTAATAGCGGCTGACCGCAAGCGTTTTGAATTTGTAAATGCTATTATTAAAGAGGTTGAAACTCGCAAAATTTTAACAAAGGATAAGAATTTTGGCGATAAAATTGATGCTGTGCTCACAAATAAATGGCTCGGCATTCCGATTTTTGCTGTTGTAATGTTCCTTGTTTTCCAGATTTCACAGGTTTGGGTTGGCCCTTGGATTGCTGAGGGCGTTGAAATTGGCAAGGTGGCAATTCCCGGTCTTGTTACCCTTATTGAAATGTTCCAGGAATTTGTTGGCGGCTACATAACCAACCCATTGCTTTCGGCATTAGTGGTTGACGGTATTATTGGCGGTGTAGGTGCCGTACTTGGCTTCTTACCACTTGTTATGGTAATGTATTTCCTCATCGCTTTGCTTGAAGATTGCGGTTATATGTCACGTGTTGCCGTTGTTTTAGACCCGATATTTAAGCGTGTTGGCCTTTCGGGCAAATCGGTTATTCCGTTTGTTATTACCATTGGCTGTGCCGTTCCCGGTGTTATGGCAAGCCGTACTATTCGCAACGAGCGTGAGCGCCGTGCTACTGCAATGCTTGCACCATTTATGCCTTGTGGCGCTAAAATCCCTGTAATTGCACTTTTTGCAGGTGTGTTTTTCGAAAATGCCGGCTGGGTAAGTACTGTTATGTACCTTTCGGGTATCGTGCTTATATTTCTTGGCGCATTACTTATTAACCGTATCACAGGCCATAAAGCAAGAAAATCCTTCTTTATTATTGAGCTTCCCGAATACAAGGCTCCATCATTCTGGGGCGCATTTAAGTCAATGTGCTCACGTGGTTGGGCTTACATAGTTAAAGCGGCTACAATTATTCTTCTCTGTAATACTGCAGTTCAAATTATGCAAACTTTTACTTGGAAGTTTACAGTTGCTAACGATTCGGCAAGCGATTCAATTTTAGCTTTGATTGCCGGTCCCTTTGCGTATTTATTGATGCCGATTGTGGGGATAGTTTCCTGGCAGTTGGCTGCTGCTGCCGTAACAGGCTTTATTGCAAAAGAAAACGTTGTTGGTACCTTGGCGGTTTGCTTTGGTCTTACAAGCTTTATCAATGTTGATGAATTGGTGCTTGAAGGCGGTGCTGATGTGGTTGCTGCCAAGATGGGTCTTACTGCTGTTGCAGCACTCGCATACCTTATGTTTAACCTCTTTACACCACCCTGCTTTGCGGCTATCGGCGCTATGAATGCCGAAATGAAGAGCGCAAAATGGATTTGGGGCGGTATAGGTTTACAGTTAGGCGTTGGTTACACAGTATCATATTTTGTTTATACCGTTGGTACACTTATTGTTGATGCTTCCGCTCTTAATATTACCGTAGCGATTGCAGGTCTTGCCGCAGTTTTGGTTATGGTTGGTATTGTTGTTGCACTTATAATTCACAACGACAAGAAAATGAAGGCCGAATACGAGCTTAAAAAGGCACAGAAGGTGGCAGTTAAATAATGGGCGACTATATTGTTCTTGCAATTTTAATTGTTGTGATTGCTGCAATAATTATTTATCTTTACCGTGCCAAGAAAAACGGTCAGGCGTGTATAGGATGCCCTGCTTCTAAGCAGTGCGCAGAAAACAAAAAATCGTCTTGTTGTTCTAACTGTTCCTCTTGCGGTATGAATTGTCTGTCAAAACAAGAAAAATAAAAATTTACACCGCAGAATTTAGGATTCTGCGGTTTTTTATTGAGCGGTTTGTTGACTTGTCAACAAGTGTATGGTATTATGGTGAGGCAAGGGGGAATCGCATTGAAGCAACGCTTTGAAACCTTTACTGTGCTTATCAACCGTATAAGCCGAAATATCAGAAAAATTAAAAATCAAGAAATGGCAGAATATAATTTAAGAAGCTCGCATATTTCTTGCTTATACTATCTTTACACCTTTGACGGGCTTACTGCAACCGATTTGTGTGAACGCTGTGAGGAGGACAAAGCAACCATATCACGAGCGCTTGATTACCTTGAAAAAAACGGTTTTTTAACCTGTGAAACCAAGTATGCAAAACGATATAAAAGTCCACTTGTTTTGACCGAAAAGGGCGAAGAGGTTGGCAAAAAAATTGCCGACAAAATCGAAAGATTGCTCAGTGAAATCAGTGTGGGCCTTACCGAAGACGAACGTATAGAATTTTATCGCAGTCTTGCAATCATAAGTGATTCACTTGAAAATGCGGCACGAAAGATATAAACTAAAAGCGTTAGAACATAAAGTTCTAACGCTTTAAATTTTTATAGATTGGCGCCTTGAAGTGAAATTATAACGAATTTTGAAATTTCTTCCGCCGCAAGAAGAATTTGTTCTTCGTTTGTCATTTCGGCTTTGCCGTCACCGTCTTGCTCGCCGTACATGCCAAAATATGCGTGGTTGGCGCCACGAAGCTCAATCTGCATAAAATTAGTAGGCATATTCTTTTTATATTTTTCGTATTTTTGAGTGTCCATTACTTTATCGTTATTACCAAAGAGGGATAGTGCATATATATCTTTATCGGATAAATCTGCTGTGGAATATGCGCCCAAAAGCACAAGCCCCTTAAGGTCGGTATTTTTAGCAATATAGCTTGCCGCCATTGAACCGCCAAGCGAGTGACCGCCTATGTACCAGTCCTTAATTTCGGGAAATTTTTCTTTTATACCGTTTGCTGCGTTTATGTCAAGTACCGCAAGATTAAAGGGCATTTTAATAAGTACGCACATAATGTTACGGTCAGTAAGGGCTTGCATTAACGGCTCGTAAGCGGTATGCTCGACCTTTCCGCCTGGATAGAAAATAAAGCCTGCAATCGGTTTTTCAGGCTTATATACCAAAACGTTTTTAGAAAGCTGTTCGGGCTTAACACCCCAGCCCTCTGAAAATTCGGCAATGGCGTTTGTGTCAGCGTGATAGTAATCGCTTACGTAAATACCAAAGGCTGAAAATGAGGCAACAATAATTGCCAGCACAATCGAAAGACTTATTATTAGTTTTTTATTTTTTAAAAATTTCATAAAATCACCACATTAACACCAGATAAATAAGTTTGTTAACCCAATTTGTAAGATTGCAAGCACGAAAAGTATGATATTGGTAATTAAAATCCACTTTTTCGGTTTTTTAAAAATTGAAATAATTAAAAATATAAGACATAAAAGCACGAACGGAAGTGAAACCACCTCAAAAATCCATGGCCAGAGTACGCCAAGCTCTAGGTTAGTGGCAAAGCCCCAACCGGTTGAAATTTGTTCTATAACCAGCCAAAGAGTCCAAAAACTGTTGGCAATGTTTACAAGTACCATAGGAGCAATATTTATACCGCCAAAGATGTTGGTTTTTTCGTTTTGCATAGAATCATCTCCTGTGGGGATTATAGCATATTTAAATTTAAAATGCAATGTTTTGGGGATAACAAAAAGACGGCAAAAAGCCGTCTTTATTTTTATGGTCGAGGCGACAGGAAAGCATTTATAAAATTTAATATATTACCTGCGCGGCCCTCTTGCGATGCCCAAAGTTTATTACGGCTTGTAGCGCCTATAAACTTTGACCGCTGCGCCTGAAAAAACTCGCTTTATCGTCCACCGGACGCGCTCGTTTTTTCAGCCCTGCGTCCCTCACAGCGTTCGGGACTTATACAGCAAATTTGAATATTGCCGCAATAATAAAAATAAAGACGGCAAAAAGCCGTCTTTATTTTTATGGTCGAGGCGACAGGATTCGAACCTGCGGCCTCTGCGTCCCGAACGCAGCGCTCTACCAAACTGAGCCACGCCTCGACATATAATATTAAAATCTCAACTAAATTCATTGAAATTAGTTAGCCATATTATTATATATATTTAGTAGGCATTTGTCAAGGAAATTCGGTGATTGACTTTTATTTTTGGGATAAGTATAATGTTTTTGATAATGCTTAAAGAAAGATGGTGGGGAATATGGCAAAGCCGCTTAAACGAAATATAAAACCGCTTATTTTTGCGGCGCTTTTCACGGCTGTAATTTGTGTGTTTTCGCAAATTGCAGTACCTACTCCCGTTTTGCCTGTAACCTTACAGATTTTCGGTGTTTGCCTTTGCGGTTATCTGCTTGGTGCAAGACTTTCGCTTTTATCGGTTTTGTGTTACATAATGCTTGGTGTTATTGGGTTGCCGGTATTTTATGGCTTTCAGGGTGGCGCTCAACATCTTTTGTCATATACGGGCGGTTTTATTTTTGGTTTTTTACCCTTGGCATTTTGCTGTGGTGTTTGCAACAAATTTAAATCAGAGCTGTTAAAAATACTTTTTGGTATTATCGGCGTTTTAATTTGCCACGTCATTGGTGTTTTGCAGTTTAGCTTGATTTCGTCAAACGGTATTTTGGAAAGCTTTTTGGTGGCATCGTTGCCGTATTTATTAAAGGATATCCCGCTTTGTATTTTGGCATATTATATTGCAAAATTAGCGTGTCGTAAAGGAATAACAAAATAAAACCGCCATTATTGGCGGTTTTATTTTATATTGCATATATTCCTGATTTTAAAAGCACGAATTTATATTTGCCCGATTCGGTATATTGTGAAATGGGTTCATTAAATTCCTGAAGCTCCTCCACGGCATAGCTTTCAAGATTTACCGATATAAGCTTTTGTGAGTTTTGGTTACTGATTATTGCGGTATCGCCATTAAGGTAAAGGCTTTTGGGTTTATCAAATGGAGAATTATTACCGCCTATGCGAAGCTCCTCACGCATATTAAAAAGATTGTAACGAAGCAAAACGTTACATTCGCTGTAAGCCACCCAAAGGGTGTTTTTATAAACGATTATATCGCTTGCGATACAGCTGCGGTAGGTAAGATTACCCTGCCAAACGGGTGTGGCATCAGCATCAATAAGCATTGCCTGACCGTCAGCCTTTAAAATAAACACCTTTGAATTTGGCAGAACAATAGCCTTTGTTAAAATATAATTATTGCAATACTTTAATACCGCTTTATAATTGTGACCGAATTTGGTCATCAAATAAACGTTTTTAGCTATGTCTGAAAAACGTCCTGTTTCAAAGGAAAGCATTTTATAGCCAATAACTATTTTATCGTCTAGGGTGTCTTTGTGGTAGGAAAATATAATTCCGTTCTGGGTGGGTAATATATCAAAGACAGTGCCTTCAAAAATTAGTTTCATTAAATTATCTTCCGTTCTTGATTTTTTGTGCCGCCAAAAGTACACCGGCTTTTGCGCTATGGAAATTTATACCGCCCTGCATCCATGCGGCGTAAGGCTCACGAAGGGGACCGTCAGCCGAAAGCTCAATAGAAGCGCCAAGCGTAAAGGCGCCTGCTGCCATAATAACGGGATCGTCATAACCCGGCATATCCCAAGGCTCGGGCAAAACGAACGAGTCAACGGGTGCACCGCTTTGCATACCCTGACAAAACGCAACAAGACCTTCGGCAGAGCCAAGGGTTACGCATTGAACAATGTCGCCACGCTTATCAAAGGGTTCTGGTGATACTTCGTATCCCATTGACTTAAACAAGGCTGAAGCGTAAACGGCGGTTTTAACTGCTTCACCAACAACGTGAGGTGCTTGGAAAAGGCCGAGATAAAGCTCACGGCTCATACCAAGGGTTGCACCAACCTCTTTACCTACACCGGGGCAGGTGAGGCGGTCGGCACATTTGTTGACAAGGTCGCTTCTGCCCGCAATATAACCGCCTGTGCGAGCAATACCGCCGCCGGGGTTTTTGATAAGCGAGCCGGCAACAAGGTCAGCCCCAACGTCACAAGGCTCAAGCTTTTCAACAAATTCGCCGTAACAGTTATCCACCATTATAATGGTGTTGGGTGATGCTTCTTTTACTGCATCACAAAGCTTTTTAATGTCATCAATAACAAGACTTGGGCGGGTCGAATAACCACGTGAGCGCTGAATATAAGCCATTTTATAAGTATCAGAAGAAAGTCGGCGCTTAATCTCCTCAATATCGGGTGTGCCGTCGGGTAGTAAAGCAACCTCGTTATATTCTACCCCAAAGTCGCTTAAAGAACCATCGTTTTTGCTGTCGATACCGAAAACGCCCGTAATGGTGTCATAAGGTCTGCCTGTAAGCACCAAAACCTTATCGTTGGGGCGCAACACGCCGAATAACGCAACCGTTAAGGTGTGCGTGCCCGAAACAAAGTTGTGGCGCATAATTGCATCCTCAGCACCCATACAGTCGGCCATAACACGCTCCAAAATTTCACGGCCACGGTCATCATAGCCATAACCTGTAGAGCCTGCCATAGTGGCTTCACTAACACCGTTAGAGGTGAATGCCTTAAGCACCTTTAACTGATTATATTCTGTAATGTCATCAATTTCTAAAAAGCGGTTTTCAAGGCTTTTTAATATTTGTTTATCGAGAGCTAAAAGCTCATCATCAATATCGAAAAAATTTTTAATATTCACTTATTTTTCACCCAGTATCCTGCATTATAAAGTTTAATAAAACCATTTTTAAGGTAAAATGGTAAAACACTGTCACGGCAACAGGCATAAAAGCTTTTGCCGTAATTTTTTTGTAAAATACCCCGAAGTGCAATACTTCCAAAGCCTTTTTGGTGGCTGGCAAGACCATTTATAATAGCAAACTTATCATTATTAAAGGTAATAACGGCACACTTATCTTTTATTGCAAACGCCTTTGCAAAGCCAAGGTTTTTTCTGCGGCAGTAATCGACTGCAAAGTGTGGGTAATCGGGCAGGGATAAACCGTCCACATCCAAAAGCTTATAAAGCTCATCGCTTTTAAGGTCATCACACGGGGTGTCACCCAAAATATCAGCCTTTTTGTAAACAATGTTTATGTTTTCATCGGGTATACGATTAATTGCTTTAAGGGTATCAATATCGCTGAAAACACAAGCGGGGGAAAGAACATTTACAAATTCCAAAAGCTCCAAAGTGTCGGCACAGTTATTGTAAATTATCATATTACCATCGGTCATGGCAATAAAGCATTTGCCGTCATCCTGCGACCAAAACATAACCGACGGGTCGTTTTTATAGCTGTCATAAAGGCAACGGATTTTTACCCATTCCGCCGAGTCAGGGCAAAGCTCGGGCAATTCATTTATAAGACGTATCATTTTATTTCGCCACTTAAAATGCCGTTTAGCATATATCTTGTAAGGGCTAGCATATCTGTCATATCGTTAACGTTAGCCACGCACGATGGGGAATGAATATAACGGCAGGGAAGTGATATAGCAAGAGTTCTGACACCCTCACGGCTTAAATGCACTGCACCTGCGTTGTTTCCGCCCGCAACAGCACGCTTTGACTGAACCTTTAAGCCACTGTTTAATGAGGCATTGTAAAGGCTGCGGTCATAGGCGGTGGCACGGTCCATAAACGAAACGGCAGGACCCTTACCTAAATTGCATACCGATTTATCATCGCTAACACCCGCAATGTCTGCGGCGGTGGTGGCTTCTAAAATTAAAGCAAAATCGGGATTAAGGGCAAACGTTGCCACCTTTGCACCACGGGTACCGATTTCCTCCTGTGTTGAAAAAACAGCGGTGTAATCGTATTCGCTTTTTTCTTTTAAAAGGGTTATAAGTACCGCACAGCCGATGCGGTCATCAATAGCCTTTGCCTTAACGTTTTCACCCATGAGGGTAAAATCGCTTTGAATAATCGCCGTGTCGCCAAGGCTTACAAGTGATAACGCCTCTTCTTTAGAGCTGGCACCAATATCAATATAAAGTGCACTTGCTTTTTGGGGCTTTTTTTGTTCTTCTTTAGATAATAGGTGTATGGGTTTACTGCTGATTACACCCAAAATATCGCCAATTTTAACCGTTTTAAAGGCTAAAACCGAAGCATCCATACCGCCGACGGTGTCGAATTTTAAAAATCCGTCAGAGGTAACGGCAGTTATAATAAGCCCAACCTCATCCATATGTGCATCAAGCATAAGGCGTTTATCGCTGCGTTTTTTGCCATTTTTAAAGCAAATAATATTACCGAGGTTGTCCACCCTGTAATCGCAGTGGCCCTTAATTTCGCCAATTATAAATTCACGAACGCTGTCTTCATTGCCAGAAGTGCCGTCTAAAAGGCAAAGTTTTTCTAGTAGATTAAGCATTTAAGACACCTCCTGCCATGATATAACGGTAAAGAAGCTCGCAAACGCTTTCCAAATCGTCAAGTGACAAAATTTCGGTATCGCTATGCATATTGCGAAGGGGAATTGATAAGGTGCAGGTTTTAACACCCTCACGGTTAATGCTTATCATATCGGCATTGGTGCCGGTTTTAGAGCTCATAATCTCAAGCTGATAGGGAATTTCGTTTTCTTTAGCAACCTCAATAAGCTTATTTGAAACTTCTTTTGAAAGTGCGGGTGATATACCAATCATACCGCCTTTTGAAAGGGTGCCACATTCATCATCAGAAATGCCAATGCCGTTACCAAAGCTTACGTCTATTGCAATGGCTTCGCTTGGGTTAACACGGAAAGCGGCGGTGCGAACACCTCGCATACCAAGCTCTTCACTATCGCTTAAAACAAAAGCAACGTTTATCGGCAGTTTTTTGCCGTGAAGCTTTTCGGCAAGCATTAAAAGACAGGTTACAGCGGCACGGTCATCAAAGCTTCTGCCAAAAACAAGATTGTTTTGAAGCTCACCGCATTTGCCTGAAAAGGTAACAAAATCACCAACCGAAATAATATCCTTTGCATTGCTACCAAGTGAAGTATCAAGCTTTATTTCGCTAATATTTTCGAAGCTTTCCTCACCGCTTGTAAGGTGGGGTGGGGTAGCGCAAAACACAGCAGGAACGGTTTTCTTGCCGTGAACTAAAACCGAACGAGATGGCAGTGTGCGAATATCAATACCGCCTGCTGCCCCAACGGTTAAAAAACCGTTTTCGTCAATATCGGTTACTACCATGGCAATTTGGTCGATATGTGCGTCAAGCATAAGGGTATAATCGTTCTTGCCGTCTAAAAAGCCGATAACGGTCAGATTGTCCATTTTTTCGGCAGTGGTGTATTTTGATAAAATGCCATAAGCAAAGTCTGAAGCGGCGGTGATATTGCCGACCGCATCAAGGCTTGATAATTTAAAAAGTAAATCTTTAATGTTCATTATAGTTTGTTAACCAATTCTTTAAAATGATTTCCTCGTGCCACGAAGTTCGGGTAAGCGTCAAAGCTTGCACTTGCGGGCGAAAGTGTAACCACGTCGCCAGGCTTTGCAATTTCATTTGCCTTTAAAACAGCGGCAGTAATGCTTTCGCATCTTATAATTTCGGGCACACCGTTATAGTTCTTGTCAGCCTTTACAGCGGCTTCAATTTTGTCGGCGGTTGCACCGCAAAGGTAAAGCTTTTCAACCTTTTCTAAAATATAGGGTACAAGCGGTTCGTATGGAATATGCTTATCATAACCGCCGGCAATAAGGTGAACCTTTTGGTTAAACGCCTTAAGACCCGCAATGGTACGGGTGGGGCTTGAAGCGATTGAATCGTTATAATATTTAACTCCGTTTACTTCACGCACGAATTCAATGCGGTGTTCAACACCCATAAATTCCTTTGCGACCTTTTTAATGGAATCCATACCCGCAAAGCCCCATACTGCGGCGATAGCGGCAAGATAATTTTCAACATTGTGGTCACCCAAAATAGCAATGTCGTCACGGTGCATAATGGGTGCATCAATTCCACGGTAGGTCATATGAATTGTGCCGTCACCCTCAAGCCAAGCGCCGTTTTTAAGCGGTTCGGTCATAGAAAAAGAAAGCGACTGTCCACGAGCATATTTTTGGAAATCGTGAGTAATTTCGTTGTCACGGTTTAAAACGGTACGAGAAAATGCATTTTGATGAAGAATAATATTTTTCTTTGCATCAATATATTCTTCCATATCCTTGTGCACATCTAAATGGTTGGGTGCAAGGTTAGTAACAACCGCTACGTCAGGGCTTTTTCTCATTGAAATAAGCTGGAACGAAGAAAGCTCAACCACTACAAAATCATCAGCGGTGATATTTTCAATTTCGGGGAGCAGGGGTTTACCGATATTACCGCCTACAAAAACCTTTTTGCCTTCGGCTTCAAGCATTTTAGAAATAAGGGTGGTTGTGGTGGTCTTACCGTCCGAGCCGGTTACCGCAAACAAGGTTGCGGGGCATAAATCGAAAAATACCTCCATTTCGCTTGTAACGGCGATACCCTTTTTGCGAGCCGCTTCGAGTTCGGGCAAATTAAAGCTCATACCCGGCGTGCGGAAGATAATATCAACCTCAAGGTCGTTAAGATAACCTTCGCCAAGACATAGTTCTGCACCGGCAGCCTCAAGCTCATTTGCGATTTCGCCAATCATTTCACGGCTTCTGCGGTCACAGGCATAAACCTTTGCACCTTTTTTAAGAAAATCTAAAATTAAGGGGGTGTTACTAACACCTATACCGCACATTGCGATTTTTTTGCCCTTTATCTGTTCGAAAAACTGTTTGCAATCCATAAGACTACCTCCGTTTTGACATACTTATTCAGCATATAAATATATTATACTTAAATATATTTAAAATATCAATACGAAAGGCACAAATTTCCAAAAAATTAAAAAAGGAGATATCTTATGAATTATATTAATTGTCAAAACAGTCTGTCGCCTGCGCTTATAAGAAAAACTATCATATTTTGGTGTGAAAATTCCTTACAGCACATAACTTCGCTTTTATCAGCTTTCAGAGGTAGCGGGGCAGTGCTTAACGATGATTTTTTACGTGAAATAAAAGAAATTGAGCTTATTTTCAAAAGTATTTATGATGAATATTCGAGTAATAAAACCAATCTTCCAACCCGCCCCGTCATTTTATTTAAAACCAACACACGGTTTATAGCACTGCTTGAAAGAATAAAGCTTGAGTCGGTTTCGGGATATCCAATTTTACAGCAGTCGGTTTATCATTACATATTTGAACAGAATTATCTTAACGCAATTTTCGGTGTGGCGGTGCCACAGCAAACCCCTTTAATTACGGTTAAATTTGCACCGTTTTATAATAACAACTGCATATTTAACCAAATGTATTTTTGGTCGGTTATCGGTTCAATGCATCCCTCAATTTTGCTGAATAACAGCGACTTTGCAGCTGCATTAAACGGCTATTCGAGAGAGTTTTTACGTGATACCGTAAACGGCTTTAACGGAATTTGTTTTATGCTGTCAAGCCTTTCTAAAACCACTAATAAAAAAGAACTGCTGAAAATTTTTAAAAACTTTCAGCAGCTTAATATAAATTTTTTAAATTTTTTAGAATCGGCATATTCGGGAAGCGCCCGTGTGTACACTTCAACCCTTGCACAGCGCTTTTCCGACAGCTTTTATAAGGGTGTTCGCCATATGATAAATGAGCACAAGCTGGTTTTAGAGCTGTGTGAGGGGATTTTTGAAATATTAAATTAAGAAATATCCTTTTTGGTGTATTTAATAAACGCTAAAGCTATGCCGATTATTGCTAAAGCGGCGCCGACAAAAACATATTTATAGGTCATGTGACCGTTTGTTATAATATCTGCGCTGTCGGTGTAGGAAAACGGGGTAATATATTTTAAAAACTTAAGGTCTTTAGTAATGTTTGAAAGAATATTTGTCATATAAAACACAAAGCCCACGCCAATGCCAAGACCAATTGCATTGAATTTTACAAATGCCGAAATACCAAAGCAAATAAAAGCGACCTGTAATTGCAAAATAAAATACGCCAAATAAATTAAAAACATAGTTTTGTAAGGCGGATTATCAATTATAACCGCTGTCAGCAAGGTGACAAAGCCAATAACCACAAGGTTTAAAATAATGATTTGTGCAATTACTGATAATAACTTTAAACCTACAATTTTCTTTCGTGAAATTGGGTGTGAAAGCAAAAATTCTGCGGTGTTGTGGCTTTCTTCGGTTGCAAGGGCTGTAACACCTGTGACTGCGGCAAAAAATGCACCGCCCATACCCAAAACGTTACCGCATTCAACACCAAAATAACCAATAAATTCGCCAAAATTTATACGGTCCATGCCAAAAGCTTCGGTAAAGGCACCCATTTCGGCAAACATATTTTCCATTTCGCTCATTTGCCCCGCCATTTCAGGGAAAATTATAATACACACACCAAGCATAAAGGATATGGCAGCGGTCCAAATTAAAAGGGAAATTTTATTTTTTCTAAGCTCGTAAAAAAGTAAAGTCATTGTTACATACCCTCCTTTTTATAGTAGTGCATAAATACCTCGCTAAGGTCGGGGTCGGTAATGGTAATGTCATCAAAGTGAAGCTTTGAAAGCTCTTTAATTAAGGCGTCGGGCTTGCCGCTGTAAAGAAAGCTTGTTATATTATCTTCGGTTTTAATATCACGAATATTTTCGTTTTGCAAAGCTTTGGTTACGCCTTTAAGGGTAACACGCTTAACGTCGCTATGCGAAAGGTTAGAAACGCTGTCACAAGCAAGCAGCTTGCCGTCACGAATAATGGCGGCATTTTTGCAGTAGCGTGCCACCTCTGAAAGAATATGGCTGGATAAAAATATTGTAGCACCCTCTTGGTTTCGTTCCTGCAAAATGGAGTAAAATTCGTGCTGAATAAGCGGGTCAAGACCGCTTGTCGGCTCGTCTAAAATGTAAAGCTCAGGTCTATGCTGTAAGGCGCACACAATACCCACCTTTTTGCGGTTACCAAGGGACAACTGTTCAACCTTTTTGTTAATATCAAGGTCAAGTCTGCGGCAAAGGCTTTCGGCTTCGGTGCTACAGTCAATACCTCTTAAATCGGCTGAAAGCTTTAAAATTTCCTTTACCCTCATACCGTTATAAAAAGCAGCATCGCTCGGCAAATAGCCAACCCTTTTCAAAATTTCTGTAGTTTGGGTTTTAACGTTAAAGCCCAGTATGTCAGCATCACCGTCGGTGGCATTAATAAGCCCGAGCAAAAGGCGAATAGTGGTCGATTTCCCCGCACCGTTAGGGCCGATAAAGCCGAAAAAATCGCCCTTTTCTACATTGAGTGAAAGGTCAACAATGCCACGGCTTTTGCCGTAATATTTGGTTAAATTTTTAATCTGGATAGCGTTCATAATCAGTCACCTATTTCGCTTGAAATTTTAAGATAAATTTCTCTTGTGACGTCGTCGTTTTTATCGTTAATAACAAGGGTTTTGCCGTCGATTTTCATAACTACAACAGTTTTGCAGGCATTATAGGTATAGCGTGTATGTGAACCGAATTCCTCGTTTTTAAATTTACCAAGCGATAATTTTGCGCTGTTAAAGGCAAATTCCTTTACACCGATTTGGGCGTTTTCCTTTACTTCAATTTCTTCAATATCGCTGTAATTTATGGTTAGCGGGTCATAGTAGGTGCTGTCAACCGTAAAGCTGTCGTCGGTGTAGGTTATGCTGATACTGCCTGTAAACATAATAATACAAATACCAATTATTATAACAGGAACAACGATTAAGCTTATAATTTTGCCTACTTTATTGAATTTAGGGCAAATGTGGTTAAAGTCGGTTTTGCCGTTTTTAACCTCTTTTTTATAATAAAGGTAAGAATAAAGCATAGTGGCAAACACTGCAATTAAAATAATTGCCATAGTGGTAAAAAACATAGGTGCTACAGGTAAAAATGCGGTGAGCATAACCAGTAACCCTGCAATTACCATAACCTTACCGCCAAAGCGGTGGGTAGCGTTCCAATTTTCTTCGCTTTGAAGTGTCCATTTAACCTTAATACCCAATGTACTGTTTTGGCGTATTTTCGGCATAAGGTTACCCATTATTGCAAATAAAAGCCCTAAAAGTATAGGTACAATAGCAATAAAATTCCAAGTTTTTTCAAATGCGGCTGAATAAATCATTGCATTTGTAAAAAGTGAAATACCGGGTACGATATAATAGATCATATTATGTGCTTTGGTGTCTTGGTTCTTTTTATCAAAAAAAGAGGTAAAAATACAAATAAAATTAAGCGCAAGTAAAATCAGCGGTAAACCAAATACAGCAAAGGTGCGGGATGAAAAGCCGTCGGCCTCACCGCTAGTGCCCCAATGCGTTGACATTACTTCGGGTAATTTATTCCACACAGCAAGACCAAATGCAATAGGGGAAAGAGTAACTAAAGATGAAATTAATATTTTAAGCCAATTTTTTTTAAGCATTATCGTTTTCTCCTTTCAAATCGGTAATCCATAATAAAGTTTCCTCCAAAACCGATACGTTTATTTCATAATAAATAAATTTACCTTTTCTGGTGTCACGTATAAGGTCGGCTTCCTTAAGCACTGATAAGTGGCGGGAAATCGAAGCATCGGTGACCGAAAATTTTGCCGCAATTTCGCCTGCTGAAAGCGGACCTTTTTTAAGCATATTAAGTATATCTCGCCGTATTGGGTCGGCAAGGGCTTTTAAGGTTTTTTGCAAAGCCATAAATTCACCTCATTTAACATTTAACCAAATTGTTAAATGTATTATATCATACGATTTTTCTTTTGTCAATATGCGGAAAATAAAAAACCTCGGTAGAGTTTTCTACCGAGGTTAGTGTTAATATTAAAATTATTTCTTGCCCTTTGCAATACGGCGACGTCTCCAAATAACCCAAAGTGGACCGGAAACGAAAAGTGATGAAACAGCACCGGACAAAAGACCGAATACCATAGGAATAGCAAAGGTGCGGAGGCTTGTAAGACCGAAAATTTCAGATACAACAATAATAGTAGTAACTGCAAGTAAGGTGGTTGCGGTTGTAACAATGTTACGGATAATAACCGTGTTAACGCTGGTATTTACAAGCTCGCCAATTTCCATATCGGGATTGTATTTGCGGTTTTCACGGATACGGTCGTAAATAACGATGGTGTCGTTAAGTGAATAACCAAGCATCGTAAGTACAACTGCGATATAGTTAGAGTCAATTTGTAAACCAAAAATAACACAAACAAAGAAGGTGATAAGCACGTCGAAAACAAGCGAAACAAGTGCTGTAATACCTGCAGACACACCGCCGATTTTTCTAAAGCGGATACCTACGTAAATTACAACCAATACAGCGGTAATTAAAACTGCAACCAAGCTCTTAGCAAAGAACGAGCCTGCGATTGTGGGACTTACCGAGTTAGAGTTGTAAAGTTCAATTTTATTGTCCTTGAATTTTGCAACTAAATCCTTAGTCATAGCTTCCTGTGTTTTTGCAGAAAGTGCATTTTTACCCGAAAGCGCAATTTCAAAGGTTTGGGTATCGCCTGCAAGTGAGGTTGACTGGCTTAAGGAATATTCCTTTTTAATGTGCTTGTCAACGATTGTCTCGATATCCTTTGTGGCAATTTCGCCTGTGTAGGAGTAAGAAACCTTAGCACCGCCTGAGAAGTTGATATCAAGCTTAACGCCAAAGATTACCGACCAGATAATGCCGATAACAAAAATAGCAATGTAAACGAGTAAAACGGGCTTTAAAGCCTTGTTAAAATCAATGTTAAATTTACGCATTTTTCTTACCTCCATACAAAGCAGGATTTCTCAAGAACTTTGCTTTTGAGATGCTCTTGATCATAATTCTGGAAGCAAGAACGCCCATGATAAGGTTGAAGATTGTACCTACTAATAAGGTGTAACCGAAGGAGTAGATAGAACCTGTAATAGATGTACCGAAGAGTGACATTAAGGGTGAGAATATCTGTGCGAGCAAGCTGTCAGGTGTACCGAAAGCACCCATAAGAACAATTGACACAATTACGATGGTAACGTTACCGTCGATAATAGCACTAAGTGAGTTCTTATAACCCGAATCGATGGCGCCGTCAATAGTTTTGCCCTTTTGGAATTCATCACGGATACGTTCTGCAGCGATAACGTTACAGTCAACACCCACACCGATTGAAAGTATAATACCCGCAATACCGGGTACGGTAAGGGTGAAGCTTTCAAAACCGTTTATAAGCGGGAAGTGTGAGCCAAAGAAGCCCGAAATGCAAGCGAAAGAGCCTGCAAGCTGACCTAAGAGTGCAATCGAAGCAATCGCACCGTTA
>JAFQCU010000006.1 GCA_017416285.1 Clostridia bacterium
CCAAACCAGCACCATCAAAAAGACCAAATTCATCATAAAGAACAACACTACCGGGACGATCTGCTTTAAATACTAAACGAACAGTTACCTTTTCACGACTCTTAAATTCATCATGATGGTTCCATAAATACGGTGAAACAACAAGTTTGTTTCTGTTAGTATCGAACGCAACAGTTGTAGCAAACCATTCATTAGCAATCCAATGAGAGGAACGGAAACCGTTATAACCGGATTTGATTTCTTGATATTTCCAACCAAATTCAGCGCCCCAGGGATCTGTGTTAAATTCGTCACTGTCAGTGAAACGTGCATCAATGGACCATTTACCGGAGAAATTAACAAGGGATTTATCTGCCACATTATAATTTGTTGTAAGCTTGGTTAACTCTTCATAAGAGTTGAATTTGAATTCAGGTAAAACTGTATATGTGTTATCACCAATAGTTACTTGATTTTCAGTATTAGTGCCTTCGCCTTCACCAGTACCTTCGCCTTCACCAGTACCTTCACCTTCGCCAGTACCTTCACCAGTACCTTCACCTTCGCCTGTGCCTTCACCGCCTTGTGAGGGTTCTTCGTATAAGTAAGCAACTTCAAGGTCGGTAAGGGTATGTACATGACCCTTGGGTGTTGCGAAGAACTTAACGGTAAGTACATCGCTAGCAGCAACTTCAATAGCACCCAAGTCAGGGAATACTAATTCAGTGTTATTATAATCAATAACATTGCTTATTCCATTAGCAGGCCAAATTTGAGTTCCGTTTTTATAAATAGTAACTTCCAAACTGCGGTCATCAGCCCACCATGACCAGTAAGGTGCGCTGTTCTGTAAAGCTTCAAAAGAACCAGCAACATCATAAAGAACAACTTTACCTGCTTTTGGTGCAGTATAGCTTAATGATATATAAGCGGTTGCGGTCGCACCATTTTGACCGGGGTTAATAACAAGACCATTGTCTTGAATTACAATTTCATGAGTTTTAATGCCCATCCAAGGTTCAAAAGAAAGTCTACCAAAATTATTATATTCCTGAGTATAGGCAAACTTCTTGTCTAAAGCCCAGTCAGAATATTGCGCTTCAATTGACCATGCAGATGCGGGAAGCTCGATTTGTGTACTAGCATTAAATTCAGTACTTGCTAATGCGTTTGCGATAGTGTCGCGTGCGTTTGATTTTTCAGTTGGCACAATAAGATAATTGTTTTCACCGATAGTGATTTGCTCACCGCCGTTTCCTGCTTGGTTGCTGTCGGCATTAACACCAAGCATAGCGAAAGCACTTGCAAGCAAAGCGATTGTGATCACTATTGCAAGCATCGAAAAAATTCGTTTTTTCATTAAAAACACTCCTTAAAATTAATTAAAAATGCAAAACATTACATTTATATTATAAAGTCTCTTTTAGTGAAAATAAATATAAAATTTTTGCTATATTGTTAAAAATTTATTCATTTTTAAAGTATTAGAAAAATTTTAAAACGGCATACCTTATGTATGCCGTTTTAAAAATACTACTCAATTTCCTCGTTAGCTGGGTCATCAAGAGCGGGCTCATCAACTGGAGTTAAAAGATCAACAGATTTCTTTTTCTTTGAAACAAAAATTACTATAACAACAACTGCTATTACTAGAAGAACACCGCAACCAATGATCACATAAAGAATCCAACCAAGATCATTGCTTTCACTAGTGTTATTGACATTTGTGTTGTTATTATTTTCATAGCCATCTATGTAATCTAAATCACTCGAATTGTCATCGTTTACCACTTGTGATTCAATTTCAGTGTATGCGATAACTGGGTTAAAGGTTGCAGTTGTCATACCTTTGAAACCTTCAAATTCACCGCCGACATCAATACATATAGCAATGACGTCGCCTTCAGTAACAGGCATCGCACCAGTTTTACCCAATGATGGGAAATCAATTGCACGGGTAGTGCTATTAAGCACTACATATTCTTCATCTACCGGCCATACTTTAACATCATTCTTTAGAACACTGATATGAAATTCACGGTTATTTTCGAAAGCATAGAAAGGTGCGCCAGTAGCACAGGCCTTAATCTGATTGCCGAATTCTTCAAATAAAACAATTTTGCCCGTATGAGGTGCAACGAAATTTATCCATGTAGTTGCAGCGCAAGACCATAACGGCTGTAACGACCAATAAATATTTTTATCACTAGTATCGGCAACATTCCATTCAATCATCATTTCGTGATTCTTCCAAATTTCGGAATTCACAGGTTCTGTTGAATTATTTACACAAATACTTCCATATAAATCCTTGTCAGGAGTTTCGCGTATATACCAATTTTCGTTCAAATTCCACGGACCATCAGTAAATCTTTGTTGAGTGGTTACATTCCATTGGAAACCATCAAAAAACACTTGTTCTAACGAAGCCGGATCAAGACCATAGGTAATGTTATCAAGAACCTCGCGAAAACTATAAACTTCATCTTCTATAAACTCAAATCCCTCAGGAAGTTTAATTTGAGATTCGTCGGCAGATGCGGGCATAACAGTCAACATTGAAAAAACCAACATTAAAATGACGAAAACAGATAAAATGCGTTTGATTGAATTTTTCATTACAATTCTCCTTTTGTACGATATATGTAAGTTAATTTATCAAAAAAACAATTTTAAGTCAAGTAAAAAACACAAAAAGTGCAATAAAATCTAACAATTAAAAAATAATCATATCAAAAGATAATAGAAATAACATAACAATTAAATGATAAATTGATAAGCTTTACCCGGTTCCAAAGCTAGCTTGCCGTCAATTATTGTAACGTCTTTAGTTTTAACCCATTCGCCGTTTCTGTAAACACCTTCACTAGCAAATTTAATACCGCCATCAAGTGTAATTGCAGCAGATTTCGAACCATAAACATAATAAGTATTATTGTCAGACTTAATAAGCAAGCCAGTTGAACCATAACGTTCATCACCGCAAGTGCTTTCAAATGTAAATGTCTTATCTAAAAGGGTTTTAGTTTCAACGTTTTTAGCAAGCATATTCTTATTGAAATATATCATATTAGCGTTTGGTGCAACAGCAATTACCTGACTTAAAGCATTAATAGAATGGTTGAACATAATAAATTCGCTTGCAATGTTTTCCAATTCACCAGAGTAATTACCACCAAGCGTTTCGGTACCGTCACGATATATATAAGGATCATCTTTGGTGCCAAATCTAAAGAAGCCCGGCGCTTCAGTTTCAGCATTATTATATTGAACCGCTACATAATAGCCAATACCATAGCCATTACTTAAAAGAATATTTGTTTGTGCAGGTACAGACCAAACAGAAGAACCGAATTCTACCATAAGATGGGGATTATTACCTTGTTCTATGTAATCAATATAAAGAGAAGATTCCGCAAGGCTCGGAGTATAAAGATCCCAACCGACAATATCAATATTTTCTTTTTGAATAAGACCTAAAACCTGATTATTAAATGTATTGCCAGGTTGGTCCCAACCTTCAGCCATAAGATTAAGATAGGTAAGCATTGAATATGGACCATTTTTAATTGCTTCACCAAGCTTATCGAGCAAATTAGCAAGCGCATCATACTGACTAAACCAAAGACCGTATCCACCAGCTGACATATTAGTTTCATTTTCGAGCTGAATACCAATAGTTCTGCGGTCGGTATCGTTAACATTAAGCCAAGCGCACAACTGATTTAATGCCTCAACTTCCGCATCAATAAATGTTTGTGCAGATAAATCAGGAATAGGCTTCCCTTCTGCATCACCTGTTCCATAAATGATTTCGCCGTTTTCATCACGCAATGGTGGATATTTTTCTAAATCGTTCAGCTGCCATGATCTATATCCACCCCAACCGGAAACATCATAACCAAACCAGTTCCACATGATTTTTAAATCATATTTTTTGGCAATACTGTATTGATATTCAATTTCAGAAAAATCATAATTTTTTCCATCATAAAAACGATTCCAAGATAAATAAAGAACAACCGTATTATATCCTGATTCCTTGATTAGGCGTACACCTTCTTCAAAAGAAGCCTTGAGCGTTGCATCATCAACTTTTGCATCCATAATACGGTCAATACGCATATGCATTGCATGGAAAAGATAAGGTTGACCAAGATGATAAATCACTTGTTTATCCCCGACCTGTTTAAGTTCGGAAACTGTTACATTATTGAGTTTATCAACTATGTACTCACCCGAAGCATCGACGATTTCGTTCAAATCGTATTCTGTTACCTCCCAAGGTGTGCCTACAAAATTAAGAGATGACGTTTTGTTATTCTTGGTTGCACATCCTGATAAAAAGACCAAAAGCAAAACCAAAAAAACCGCTGATAATCGCATACATTTTGAAACTTTCATAAATACACTCCTTAAATTTTTGCTAATTTATAATCAACTGGTAAGCCTTACCAGGTGTATAAGTGATTTTGCCATCGATAACTTCAACATCGGCATTTTTGATCCATTTTCCGTCTTTATAGATACCCTCACTAGCCGATATTATTTGCTTATTTACAGCAAGAATAGTAGCAGACTTTGAGGCATATGTATAATATGTATTATTATCAGCACGAATAAGTAAACCGGTTGCACCGTATAAATCTGTTACACAATCGGTGCTAAAACTAAAAAACGCTCCTCTTATTCCCTTATTCTCTTTTTTTTGTGTCTTCATAGCGTTGTTAAAATACGCAATATTCATCTCATCGGTGACAGCAATTAGTTCACTAATACTTTTAATTGATTCATTCATTTTGAAAAAATCAGTTGCTACTATTTCAGGTGCATCATTGTAATAGCCGCCAACCTTACCGCTTCCATCACGAAGAACAAATGGATTATTTTTACTATCAAAACGATATATACCACTCGTAATAGTTGACGCAGACTCATTATATTCAAGAAGATGGTAATAACCTATACCAAACCCTTTACTAATTAAATAATTAGTTTGAGCTGGCACAGACCACGCACATCCTCCAAATTCAACCATGAGATGCGGATTTTTTCCTTGTTTAACAACATCACAATCCGGCGAAATTGACGTTGTGTATTCATCATAACCAACAATATCAAGATATTCAAGATCAATTAAGCCTTTTACTTGATTTTTAAAATCTCGTCCCTCGACAATTTCCGTATAACCTGCGGCCATAAGATTAGTATACGTTATCATAGAATACGGACCATTTTTAATTGCCTTGCCAAGCTGTTCGATAAGATTTAATATATTACTATATTGACTGAACCAGAGTCCATGACCACCTTCAGTATGGTTTGGTTCATTTTCAAGCTGTATACCAATAGTTCTCCTATCAGTATCATACACGTTAAGCCACGCACAAAACTGGTTCAAAGCTTCAATTTCATCGTCAATAAATGTTTGTGCTGATAAATCAGGAATCGGCTTCCCTTCTGCATAACCAGTTCCATAAATGATTTCGCCGTTTTTATCACGCAAAGGTGGATATTTTTCTAAATCTTTAAGCTGCCATGACCTATATCCACCAAAACCGCAAACATCATAACCAAACCAGTTCCACATGATTTTTAAATCGTATTTTTTAGCAATACTGTATTGATATTCAATTTCAGAAAAATCATACTTTTGACCATCAAAAAAATTATTCCACCTAAGATATAAAATAACCGTATCAAAACCAGATGACTTTGCTAATCGCATACCTTCATCAAAAGTGGCTTCGCATGTTTTTTTATCTAGATTTGCGCTTAAAAGATGGTCATAACGAAAATGAACAGCATGAAAAAAATATGGTTTACCCAAATGAAATATTACTTGCTTATTACCGACCGTTTTAAGTTGAGAGACCGTTACATTGTTAAGTTTTTCAATAACAAATTTGCCGGAATCATCAATAATTTCCTCTAAATTATATTTTGAAATGTTAGGATTTGACTCAGAACCTACAATCGTATTATTTGTACTATTGTTGTGAGAACAACCTGATAAAAATACCACAATTAATACTAAAGCCAAAAACCTTAATCTCTTTGAATTATAAGATTTCATAAAAAACTTCCTTTTAATTGTAAACCACAATATCACAATAAAAAATATTAGAACAGGTTGGTTATACATCGTAATTAATTTTCAAAACGCAACCTATATACTAGACCTGATTTCATAACAAAGTTATTTTCTTCCAGTATTATTTCTTGAACTTCAGAATTCCAAATTTCATTATTAACTTTACCTTCTGAAAGCATAATTTTATAATCTGTATAAACTGTGAGTAAAGATGTTAAATGAAAAGTGAGAAAATAATAATTTGAATAAGGATCAATAACAGCGATAAGCGCTGAATTATAGGTGAAATAGGGATTTGAAATATTGCTAAATCCCAAGTTTATATTACCAAACAGCAAAGTTGTATCATAGTTATTTAAAGTCAATGGATTCAATATGATAATATCAAGTATATTAGCAGTCGCCAAAATTTCACCAAGGTTATTAATTCCTTTAATAAAATCAACAACGTCCGGTGTTGCTGCTTCAAGCGTACGTTTTTTAGCGAGTATACCGCTATCAAGTGTTTGGCGATTGCGAAAATCCCATTTTGTTGAATGAGTACGATACATACCGCAATTCACCTTTAAATCAAAGCTCTTAAGCTCATACACACCAAATTGATAGCCTTGTGATAACAATTCCAATGCTGATGAGAAAAAGTTATAGATAGCAGGTGAAAGCTTGGAAACATAACAAAACTTATCATGATTTGCAAAATTACCAACGTTAAAATCAGTGGTAGCAAGGTTTGCAGCGCCCAATCCATCAATATTTTTATAATTTAAAAATTTATCTAATCTCTCTCTGCCTGTAACGCCCTCAATCGTTGTCCTATAATCTTCAAAATTAAGTCCAACCGTTGTAACAACATTATAGGGTGATGCCTTCACGGCATCGGCCATTTTTAAAAGCAAATCCGAAAAATTAGCAAATTGAGAAAGCCAAGTACCTTTACCATAATTTGCATTCGCTTCATCTTCAAGCTGAATTAAAATAGTTCTGTGGCCATAATCAATATAATTAAGCCAAGCGCAAAACTGCGTTATTGCATCGACGGCTTCATTAATATATATTTCCTGTGATAAATCGGGAACATTGCTTTTGTTCTTAACCGTTAACACGGGATATTTCTCACGGTCGATCTGCCAAGGCATAAAACCGTTTTTAGCATATCCGTTCCAAATAATTGAAACGTTTAAATCATACTTTTCGGCTAATTTATAATAAATTTTGTAAAAATCAAAATTATACGTTTCGCCATTATAAAAATTTTTCCAATCAATATATAGGGCAACCGTTGTGAAACCACATTCCTTAGCCTTTGCAAAGGATTCCTCCAAAACGGCGGTTTTGCGATTTTCTGCAATGGCACGGCTATTGATAATTTGTTCGTAAGAAATGTAAACGGGATTATAAAAATATGGTTTTCCATTATATTTTATATAAACCCTATTATCATAATTTTTAACAATACTCGAAGCGTATACCGTGTCTAAATATTGTACACTAATTTTACCATTACTGTCAAGTATTTTTTCCAATCTAGACGTTTGCGGAAGCTTAACCACCACCTGTGATTGTGCTGTATAAGCGTTGCCAACAGGTGCTTTATCCTTGCTTTTTTCAGTGCAAGCCGTAAGAAAAACGCAAATTAAACAAAGCACTAACGACAGTATGGCTTTTAATTTTTTTAGCATTAAATTCACCGTAAAATTTATGATTGAGTACCCCAAGGATATTTGATTTTTTTAGTATCATACCATTTTTTGGGGTAACGTGGATTGGGATTACGCTTAGCCTCATCAACTGCGACGTCACTGGTTTCACCCTCATCAACACGTATCTGACGAGCCATGACAACAAAACGTTGATTTTTAAATTCATACCCGCAGGTCGACAAAGTCAAAATTCTATCATTCGGCAAAATGTCAACCGGTGTATGAATTATACTGCGTTCAAAAGCCTCTTCAACCCAATTAATAAAATCACGCTGACGTGTGAAATCAGTCTGCATAAAGGGATAAAGATAACCGTTATCATCTTCAGGCACAGCGTTCATAACCATTGCCGCAAAGACCTTGTACTCAACCATTCCCTCAGGTGTGATAAGTTGAATAATTGGGTGTTCCTTATAATAGTCAAGTTTAGCATATTTGCGAATATTTGTAAACATCTGACTATTTTTAAGCGAATGACCGTAAACAGTTAAATTTTGTGATGAAGCAACGTTATTTTGCGAGTCAAAAAACAAGGTTCCAAAAGGGCTGAATTTTTTATTGAAATTGTGATTAAGATAATAATCATTATTATCAGTCTGGCATATAGGATAATTAATATCCGTACCGGGTATAACAATCCATGCCCGAATATCGGGGTTTTCCTCATGCAAGAGTTCGAAATCATACAGCTCACTTTCGGGGTCACGATTATCCAAAATGTCTTGCATAACGTTTTGAATTGCTTTGTTTTCATGTTTCAAAACAGCGTGCTCGACTTCAATGGAACCCAACCATATTGAGCATATAATTATTCCAACAATAGCAACGAGAGATATTGATTTTAATATTATCGTTTTCTTGGTATTTTCCTTTGAAGGAAAAATTGCACGTAAGAATTTATATAGGTAATATTTAAACAATTAAACTAAACCTCAATTTCCTTTAAAACATAGGCACGACGGTACTGAACGGTTGTCATACCATACTTTTTCTTAAAACAGGAACAAAAATATGAAACGTCAGAAAAGCCAACCTTTTTGCTGATTTCGTTGATGGGATAATCAGCTTCAAGCAACATAGCCGCAGCTTTCTTGAGTCGAACATCGTTAATATATTTGACAAAGTTCATACCCGTGCTCTTTTTGAAAATTCTACTAATGTAGGCAGGTGAAAGATATATCTGTTCAGCCACACGTTCAAGATACAGCTCACTTGCATACTCGCTTTCAATAATTTCACAAATTTGGTGTATTATACGTTCATTGCCTGTTACCTCTAAATCGCCCTGACCAATTTTTTCCTTGGTGCAAAGATTGATTAATAAGTGTTTGAGCTCAGAAGCATCTTTACTGCTAATAACTGAAAATAAATTATTATAAAGAACCTCATCATCAAAAGCTGAACGCAAAATTTCACAAACCAAAAATTGAACATTAACTATTGAAACACCGGAAAGCTGTGGCTGATTAAAAAAGCCTTCAATCTGTGCTTCAATTTTAGCCTCAGTTCTACCTGTTTTAATCTTAAAACCTGTAGCCTGTGCCTTTTTAATAATGTTACCAAAAGGTTCAAGCAGCTGCATTTCATTATTGAAATAGCAAACATCATTATTACTGTTTTCAAATCTTAATTTGACTGCATACGAATTAACATCAGCAAACAACTGACAAGCAGCCCTAAAATCCGAAATCACGTCGGTGAAAATTGCAAAGGCACTAATATTTAGATTATGTAGTTCAATAATGATATGATAACAGATGCGATTAAGATTATTAACCGTTGTATCAGTTAAAGCATAAACAGCGTGACCGTCAGAAAACAAATCGATTCTTTCGGGTAAAAGTTCAATTGGGAAAGCCGAAACAATCTTAGTATCAACTTTTTCTGAGGTGTTGGGATATACCGCAATCAAACGCCTGCCATCATATAAGCCTTCAGTATCCCCGACAGAGCATGAACGAATTGCAGATAAAATCTTGGCTGATTTATTAACGTATTGAGGAAATAAATTACCAAAAACGTTTGCAATATCACTATCGCCGTAAATATACTTTAGATTATTGATGCTTAAAACCGTATTATTTTTAAGCTGTTCTTTTGAAAACAGATATATTTCAGATTTTATAAAACGTCGGGTTACACCTTCATAAATTTGATAAAGGAGCTCACCCTGAATCGAATCAGAATCTAAAAAAACAGCTGCAAAGGGTGTATCGGCCGGAAACTCGTAAAATTCTTCCTCATTTTCAGCAACCTTTAACACACAGTCGAAATCAAGTGATACCGACTGGAATTGCTGAATGGTTATATCATCACCGCTTATCAGAAGAGCACACAGCACAGATACTCCCCTCCCTTCTTTAATAGTTTTTAACTTCTTAATTTATCTTCTTAAAATAAGGTAATACTTCAATCGGTGCATCGACAGTAATAGTTGCCGGACCTTCATATACCTTACCATTTGCATCTTGCCATTTTCCTTCGGGTAAAACAACGTCCTTAGTAACAGCATCCTTAACAATAACAGGTGCAATCAACATATCGTCGCCTAAAAGGAACTGATCAGTAATGTATTCATAACCGTTGCCGGGATATGCATATTCCATCATCTTAATAATCGGTTCGCCCGTTTTTACCGAATCATTAACAAGATTAACAATATAATCAGCGTATTCGGTGTGAAGCTTTGCATACTTTACTGCAATTTCCAATTTTTCGGGTGATAAAACACGCCACGGTGCCAAAGAATACTGCATCATTGGGAAGAATGTTGAGCATTGACACATTCTTATAAATAGTTCCTGATCAAATTTAAAATCGGGTTGTAAAAATGAGAAATATTCCCCGCCGCCGATCATATCAGGACAAATAAACGGATAACCTAAAATACCGCTTACAAGACCGTTAGGTATAAGCTCGTTAAGACCGTTTTTATCCCAACGATGAAGCTTATCACAAAGACGGCTAACCATACTAAGACCGGCACAGTTATAGCTGTCCTTATACTCATGGAATTTGTATTTATAACCAAATTCGTTCCAAGCACGGTTACGTTCAAATTCAGTGTAGGTATCATCAACTTCACCATTAAGACATTCCTTATAAGCACCGGTAGAGCCACCGTCAAACTTAAAGCCGTCGATACCGTATTCATCAATAAGCTTTTGTAGCTGATTACCCAAGAATTCCATATCAGCTTCCTTTTTGCTATCAAGTAAAACGCTGACGCCGTTCCACCAATTCATAAGGGCGATTTTATCATCCTTAGTGCGTAAGAAGTGATGCTTCTTCCAGTCAACCATTGTAAGCTGGCGATAAGCCGCACTGTCAGCAGCAACCCACGGAACAACCCAAAGCATTACTGAAAAGCCAAGCTCGTGTAACTCATCAACCATAGCTTTTGGGTCAGGAAAACGACCGGTATGCCAGTCCCAAATACCATAATTCTGTTGCCAACCCTCATCAATCATTAAAATACCGGGTTCAAAGCCAAGCTCAACAATTTTTCGTGCATATTCCAAAATCTGTTTTTGATTTTGATTATACATAAGCTCAATCCAAGTATTATACTGAGCAGTTGCAAAGAATTTCGGCTCAATCGGGTCGCCTGTAAATGGAAAATATTTATCTCTGGCGGCACGATAGGCATCACGCAAGCAGTCGCCCGCTTCAACAAGCTCAAGATTATCGGTGCTGAAATTAAAAGCACCATCTTTAATATGGCAATCATAAGGCTCATTAATCCAAATATAACGTCCCTTATTTGATAAAAACATTGTAGTAACTTGGTTACTAGCGCCAAGTGAATACTCCTTTGTCAAAAATCCCATTTTCTTATCGGTGTTCTTATCAAAAGGCATATCCTTGGCAAGAACAACACCTGTTCCCCACCAAACCTCGTCATTTAAAAAAAAATTTTTTTCATTTACATTCCCTCAAATCTACAAATAGTTTTATGAATAATTAGTGTACCTTAACAACCTTGCCTGTAACACGTGATTCTTCAGCTGCTAATGCCATCAAATGGCTTTCAACCGAGCCTTCAAGAGCTGTTTCACTTGCCGCACCGGAGGTAACAGCATCATAAAGTGAGGTGAGTAACATATAGTCGCCGCCGCCATGTCCAAAGGAATTAAGCATTTTTTCTTTAACAATATCGGAAACCTTGATTGATTCAACAGGCTTGCCGAATACCTTAATCTTGATATCCTCATCAGCGTTAAATTCAATCTCACCAAGAGTACCGTGGAAGGTACCGATACGAGCACCGCCGTGCGTAAAAGCAGTCATAGTAAGGCAAATTGAAACGCCGTTTTCAAACTTCATCATAACCTTTTGGTTATCAACAACATCGTTATCACAAGCGAATACACAACGACCGTACTGATTTTCCTTGTAAGAAGCACGAAGATTTTCTTCGGTATTGGGAACTTCACGACAACAAATATTAAAGGGCCAGTTGTCGTTAGGGCAACCTGCTTCCTTCCAACGAGTAATATAAATGTTTTCAGCGCTGTAAGGACAGGTTTCGTTATACTTACACTCAAAGCAACGGTCAGCCGCACCTTCGGGCTGATTTGCACGGTTAAAGAAATCAAGACCGCCAACAGAATAAACCTCACTACATTTAGCACCGGCATAATACTGCATTAAGTCAAGGTCATGACAGCATTTTGCCATAATCATCGGAGAAGTTTCGGTAGAACTGCGCCAGTTACCACGAACAAAGCTATGTGCCTGATGCCAGTATGCAACCTGCTCAATCCATTCAACGGTTAATAGCTTACCAATTACACCGCTGTCTAAAAGTTCCTTAATCTTTGTAAATGCAGGTGCATAACGCAAAACGTGACAAACCATTACGGTTTTACCGGTGCGCTTTTGTGCTTCCAATAAATCAAGAAGCTCCTGCTTATCGGGTGAAATAGGCTTTTCAAGAAGAATATCATAACCCAAATCAAGCGCTTTTATTGCCTGTCGAACATGGTCACGGTCCTGTGTGGCGATAACAAGAATATCGCTGCGCTTTTCCTTTAAGAATTCATTTTCATCTGTAAAGCAGTTTTCAGGTGCTACGCCCCAAGACTTTGCAAAGCGTTCGTAACGTGACGGAATAATATCACAAATTGAAACAATTTTATAACGCTTATCAACGTCACGATTCATAGGGCCACCGTATGCATATGCACCACGTGAGCCACAACCTAAAATTGATACTGTTAATTGTTTAGCCATAATTATCACCTTTATTTACAATTAATTTTTATAATTTTTGTTTTTAAATTCTTAGCTTGTGCAACAAGCTCAAAACTTTCTTGATCCTTTTTGGGGCGTACAGCCACGCTGATTTTACCCATAAACATTTGTCTTGAAGGATTTGTAACGTTAAGCGGATCGGTATTATCAGAACCCGTACCAACTATAACTGCAGGGTTAGATACCGAGAAAGTTACATATTCTGCGGCATCCGGCACAACCCTTCCCTCTTCATCAAGACACTCACAGGTAAAGAGCGCAAGCTCGATACCATCGTTCTTAAATTCGTTTTCAAGTCTTAAGTTAAGAGCTACAGGTTTACCGGTTGTAACACGAATGTCCTCGCAAGCGGGTTTGCCGTTCTTATAACCGATAACCTTTAATTCGCCCGCTTCGTAAACAACATTCCATTCGCCACGTTCATAAAGCGGTATTTGCTTCTTGCCAAGTGATTTGCCGTTAAGGAATAGCTCAAGCTCATCACAGTTGGTGTATACGGTCACAGGCACTTCTTGCCCCTCAAGACCGGCAAAGTTCCAATGAGGAACAATATGCGCCATTGGTTCATCGGTCCAATAAGACTTGTTTTGATAAAACGCACCCTTCTTTTGAAGGAATATATCAATCGCACCCGAGCACGAGCACATACCCGGCCAAACGGTTTCACCACGGTGTTCGACAGCTGTCCACTGAAATGCACCGAAAACAAAGGGCTTTGATTTAATTATTTTCCAACTGTTTTCTCTGCCTTGGAACCAATTATTCACGTCTTTATCATAATCACGAATTCTGCGGTTAGAAGAAGAATCCATAAAGTTCCAATCCCTTGTAGTGCCGGTTGCCGCAAATTCAGAAGCAAAAATCGGCTTTTCGGGATACATTTCGTGCACCTTGTCGTAAAGCCAAGTATTATAGTTAATACCTACAAGCTCACAATCATCGTAAATCTTACATTTATCAGGATCATTTGAAACCGCCGCAACAACAGGGCGAGTTTTATCAAATTTTCTGATATGCGCTGTAATAGCTTTATGTACACGTTTACCAAGCGGTGTGCAATGATGGGGTTCTTCGTTACTTGTTGACCAGAATATAACGCACGGTCTGTTACGGTCACGCTTAAGGAGGGATTCTAGTTGATTTTTACCCTCTTCGGTGCTTTCAAACCATCTGGCTTCATCCATAACCAAGAAGCCCATTTCATCAAAGGCATCCATATAAGCGGTTGTGTACTGATAATGGCTCGTGCGGTAACCGTTAGCGCCCATTTCCTTCATAAGCTTAACCTTGTAACGGCAAATATTGTCGGGCACCGCAAGACCGGTAAGACCAAAATCCTGATGACCACACAAACCATTTATAAACGTGGGCTTGCCGTTTAAAAGCATTCCCTTGTCAACTGTAAATTCAATAGTTCTAAAACCAATGCGGGTTTTATTGTTGTCAATAACCTCACCATTTAAATAAAGTTCGGTTTCGACGCTATATAAATTAGGATTATCACAATCCCATAAAAGCGGATTTTCCACCACTGCTGAATATTTTAAAACAGTGCTGTCACGAAGTGGAATTTCACCCTCGCCTTCGGCAACACAAACACAGTCGCCGTTTTTGTCAATAAGCTTTGTAATCGCCTTTACCTTAACATCTTCATATGATGTATTGAGTACGGTGGTTTCGTAATCAAGCTGCCATCTGTCACCATCAAGCTTTTTATACGGTGCATATACACCGTATAAATCAATAGCGACCGGCTCGGTAATTGTTAAATAAACGTCACGGTAAATGCCGCCGCCTTGATACCACCAACCTTCAAAACCGGTTGGGTCAACAAACACAGCCACAACGTTATCCTTATCAAAATACACAACGTCACTTATATCAACCTCAAAGGTGTTATATGTCGAATAATTGTGTGCCATAAGGCAACCGTTAACGTATATTACAGAATTACCCGTAACACCGTCAAAACGAAGAGTTATGCGCTTGCCCTCACCATCTTCAGGTAATTTAAAGTAACGGCGGTACCATGCTTTATCATAATGCAAATAGCCAAGCGCACAGTTTTCGTTCCTATCCAAATCCTGCTGCACAACATAGTCGTGAGGAAGTGTAACAACCTTCCAACCGTCATTAGTTAATTCACAGGGTGCGCTATAAGGATCAATACGGTCAAAATACTTATAAGCCGCAGGACCCTGAAGCTTGCGTTCAAGCTTACTTTGGCTATAAATTGGACCTTTATCGGGAATGAATTTTTGCGGAATATCACCTTTATGAAAGTGCCAACCGTCGTTTAACAAGACTTCATTACGCATAAAATCACTTCTCCAAATTCATCTTAACAAGCTTGTTAAGCTCCATACGGAAGTTGTAAAGCTGCTCGTTAGTGGGACAAACGCCGTAATCAACCTTGCCGAAATAAGCTTCAACAAAAGCCCTTGTTTTATCCTTGCCAATCATATCCTCTAAAGTACGAAGTGCACGGTTATCCAAAAATGCCTCGTTAAGCACCTTCATACGAAGTGAATAGTCAGCCGTACCGTTAGGATTCGGATAAACCATAAATGAAGTGCCCGCTGCGGGATAAGTGCCAGCCGGATTTTGCACAGGGTTAAAAAGCTTACTGCTTTGCGGACCGTAATAACAGTTATAGCCCCAATGCAAAAAGCCTTTTGCACCGGTGTAATACATTTGGGTACCCATCATACGGCAACGTGCCCCTGTTGTAGCTACAAGACGGTTCGGTCTGCCGTTTCTAATTGCATAAACAACACCTCAAAAATATCATATATTCTTGTGAATTATTCACAAATATTTTAGCATTATTGCGGTCATTTGTCAACGAATTGGAACAGAGATTTGATGGTTTTTTATGGGTTTTGTTGTATTTTCTATAATTTTATCAAATTATACTAATCGCCACACAAAATATTTATCACCAAAAACCATTCAACCGACAAATATACACAACAAAATCATTATAACAATCAAACATTTTATATAAAATGCAAATAACGATTTGTTTTTGTCTGAAACGATACAAATTAAAAAAATAAATACTTTTTTTGACTGTTTACCACAAAAATGCAGATACTAATTTGAGGTGATTTTATGGTGATTTTGCTTTCTGACCGACGCAATAAATGCGAAGCCGAAATAATAGAAATTTTGCAAAAATACGGTGCACAATGTATTTCTGACAAATATGTTATCGAAGGCAGAACAGGCTTTACACTACTAAGCCTTTATAAAAAAAGCGACATACAAATTGACAAAGGTGTTGTAGTTTTTCTAGATAACGGTGCAAGATTTATAAAGCAAAAATTACCGGTTGGTATTGTCGGTATATGTGAAGAAAACAATCAATCGGCGCTTGATATTTTAAAGCGCAATAAAATTGAAGCCGTTTGCTGTGGTATGGGCAGTAAAAATTCGATAACGCTCTCTAGTATTGGTTCCAATCAGCTTTTCACCTGTCTGCAAAGGGGCTTACAAAGTTCCAGCGGCGAAATAATTGAGCAAGGCGAATTTAAGATTAAGCTCACAAAAAACTATAAGCCCTTTTCGGTTATGGCAAGCACAGCAATTTTATTGCTGGAAGGAATAACGCCAATTAGTTTTTGATGAATAAATTATTTAAAAATGGCAAAAATATCAATATCGAGGTGACAGCATTGCCAAAAATAATCAATAAAAAAGCTTTTGCGCTGGGTATAATTTTATTTGTGTTTCTGATTTCCATAATTACCGCAACCGCCTTTTCACTTAAATGCAAACAAGAAAATCCCGACAGTTGGATTTTACAAAGCTATGAAAACACCGTTGTGCTTTTAAATAACGGTGAGGTCGTTGAGGTATTCGGTAATATTTCGCTTGACACACTGCCGCAAGAGGATTTAAAGCATCTACAAAGCGGAATTGCTTTTTTAACTAAAGAGGAAGCCATGCTCGCCGTAGAAGATTATGACGGATAAAAATAAGCCTTTCGGAAAAAACCGAAAGGCTTATTTTATTGCAAAAATTCTCTTGGATCCATTCCGTAAAGCTGAACAATCTCCACCTTATCGGAATGTAAAATGTCATAACTTGTAACTAATCTGCCACCGTCCGAATCCAAATCAATGTCAAATTCATTCCAAGCATACCACGCAAGATATGAACAATGAAGCGCAAAATTATTGGAAGTAACGTCAGGCGCTTTGTGAATACCAAAACCAGATAAAAGACTGTACGGTTTGTCTAGTAGACTGCGCTCGCAAAAATCCGCCACCTGTTTTCCCTGCTCGTAAGTTGTATCCTTAACACGCAGTACCGCAAAATTAGAATAATCCTGCCAAAAGCGAATATCACCCTTTGATGAATTTACACCCATTGAAATACTTTCAACCGTTGTAAATTCATCAATAACAATAGCAGCGTGACCATGACGCCATCCCCACGTGTGGGTAGAAAGCGTAACCAAAATATCGCCGGGTTGTAAATCGTAAAACTCGACCAGCTCATTTTCAAGGCGATCCTCACGTGTAAACCATTTGATAAGAGGCTCGCAGGCAATTTCATCGTTAATAAAAAATAATTCTTGTGCCTCTAAAATTTCATCAAACCGACCGCTAGCAATCATTTTTCGGGCAGTATTCTCCCCTATGCCGGTTTGCAGAAAAATTGTATTTAAATCTGTTTCTTCAGTTAATTCAACCTTGGCATAATCGGGTGTAAAAGGCTTTTTAATATGTGCAACAACATGCTGTGTAAAATGATTTACCCCAGTAAAAACTATTATTGCGATTAAAAGCGTTGCTACTACTTTAACGCTTATTCGTATCCATTTTTTCTTTAACATACCCATATACAACGTTATAAATTTTTCTTAATTTCTTGGTTTATTGCCTCTCTGAAAGCAAGCAATTCATCATTTTGGGGACAAGTATTATAGCTCACCTTGCCAAAATACTTTTGACAAATTTCAATAACCCTTTCCCTACCAACCATTGCTTCAAGTGTTTTAAGGGCACGATTGTCAATTATACCCTCATTAAAAACCTTCATACGAAGCGATACAAGCGGTGTGCCATCGGTATCGGGATAAACAATATATGTGCCACCCGTACCGCCGCTTTGAAGTGGAGTTTGCATACCGTGACAAAGTGTACCGTAATAAAAGTTATACGCCCAATTAAGATAACCCTTTGTGTTGGTGCAATACATTTGCGTGCCAAGAATTCTGTTACGGGCGCCCGTTGTGGGAATAAGGCGATTTGAAAGCCCCTTGAAAACATGCGCAGCAGTATTATAAACCCACAAGTTATCACAATTTTCAATAAACTTATCCATATCGGCAGATTCTAAAATCACAATAGGAACGTCAACCGTACCATCCTCGTAATAAGAATAGTGTGACAGCGCATCGCCGTACATATATCCCTGAAGCTCACTTTGAATAACGCTTTTTGCATTTTTGTAATATTCGATATGGTCCTTCATGGGCTCATCTGAAATATGGAACAGTATATTTTTACCATAACCAACGTCATCTAAAAAGACTTTCAGCTCTTTAAGATATGCCCGTAAAAAGTCGGCATATTTCGGCGACATTGAATCGGTTTCCCAACCGAAAATACGTTTATATTCCCCATCAACCGTTGCCATTATTTTAGGTGCAAAGCGTGCGCCCCATTGTGTGAACAAATGCGAGTGCTCAAGGTGTGTTGCACCGGCTTTTTTACAAATTTCAACATAGCGACGCATAAGCGAAAAGTCGAAGGTATATTTACCGGCGTTAAGGGTAACGCCAACAAGCTGTGCGGTCTTTCTTTCTTGACCCACAGGCGTATCAAGCGGAGGTGTAAATGCCGGCACGTAAATCATATTCTGACCGTGCTTTACTGCCTCTTTAATAAAGGCTTCAATAACTTCAAAATGCCTGTCTGACCACATTTCAAGGTTATAAATATCAGCAAGACATTCAGGATAAAACCAAGAGGTATTATGAATATCCTGCGGTAAAAGAAGCTTGTCAATTATCTCAAGTTCGAATTCAGTACTGGTAATTTCGCTTTGGTCACTGCAAGCAAAAAAAGTAACCTTTATTTTGTGCTTTCCTGCCTTTAGCTCTTTACCGTTTTCGTTAATAGTAAACCACAATGAATTATAAAACGGAAACGCAGAAAGCAAATATTTTTCGCCAATTTCAAAATGATGCGGTTCCCAAAATCCGTCATTTCTGACCTCGTTTTGAGTGTTGCGTTTATACAAAACATCGGGATATAATCCAATCGTTTTGCGGTCGTAATGCTCATCACAGCGATTGGGATAAGGACTTAAGACATTAACGTATCCAACCTTATAAACAGCAATGTCCTGAAGGTCTAAATCAGTTTCAATTTTTGTATAAAACGAAATACCGTTCGGCCAATCAGTATCCTTTCGGTAAGCAATTTGAAAAGAAAACGGCTCATTTTTTAGGCAAGAAGCAGATTTAATCTCGCTTCCCATAACCTCGTCGGGAAAAACCTTTGTAAGCGATGAAACAACCCTTGTGATAATACCCATAATATTACCTCTTTTACATATTTGCTTTTATCAAGCTGTTAACCTTTAATCTAAAAGACAATAATTGATCATTGCTTGGACAGAAATTATAGTTTACGGTGCCAAAATGCTTTTCGCAAAGCGACATAACGTTTTCTCTGCCAATCATTTCTTCAAGTGTTTTGAGTGCACGATTATCAATAAATGCTTCGTTTAAAATTTTAATGCGAATAGATGGTAAGGCTTCACCCGTTGGGTCGGGATAAAGCTGGAAAGATGCACCGGGGTCAGAAAAGCCACCCGATGGGTTTTGCATTGGGTTAAATACGCCGTGACACATTACACCATAGTAGAAATTAAGCGCCCAATTAAGATAGCCTTTGGCATTGGTATAATACATTTGAGTGCCTAAAATTCGGTTGCGGGCACCTGTTGTAGTAATCAAACGGTTTGGCATTGAATTGTAAACCAAATCCCCCGTATTATAAACCCACAAATTGTCGCAATTCTTAACGAATTTTTCCATATCGGGCGAAGCAACAGAAACTATTGGCGTTTCTACCGTGCCGTCAGCATAATATTCATAACCCGAAAGTGCATCGCCGCACATATAACCGTCGATTTCGCTTTTAACAACCTCTTTAGCGTTGTGATAATAGGTAATATGTTCGGTCATAGGCTCGTCAGAAATGTGGAACAAAATATTCTTGTTTATTCCCGTTTCAACAAGAAATAGCTTTAATTCTTTAAGATATGCCTTTAAAAAGCGGGCGTATTCGGGTGATTTTGAATCGGTTTCCCAACCGAAAATCTTTTTATATTCTCCATCAACCTTTGCAACTATTTTCGGGGTATGGCGTGCACCCCACTGGGTAAACAAATGACTGTGCTCAAAATGGGTTGCTCCCGCCTTAAAACAGATTTCAACATAGCGGCGCATAAGCGAAAAATCAAACTTATATTCACCGTTTACAACCTCAACACCAACTAATTGGGCGGTTTTCCTTTCAGCACCGACAGGTGTATCCAACGGGGGTGTAAATGCAGGCAGCATAATCATATTCTGTCCGTTAATCGCTGCCTCGTGAACAAAGGATTCAATAATTTGGAAATGCTTGTCGCTCCACATTTCTACCCCGTAAACATCACAAAGGCAATCAACGTGAAACCAAGATGTATTAAGCACGTCCTGACTCACAAGACACTTATCAATAATTTCAAGCTTAAAGGTTTCACGACCAATTTCGCTAGCGTCTTTAGAGGAATAAAACACAACGGTGATATTATAATTGCCTGCTTTAAGCTCCTTACCGTTTTCATTAACGGTAAACCACAACGACTGATATGTATCAAAGGCTGTAAGGGTGATTCTTTCGTTTTTTTCAAAGTGCTGCGGTTCCCAAAAGCCTTCATCATAAACGGGATTTTCATTGTTTCGGCGATAAAGTATATCGGGATAAAGACCGGCTGTCTTGCGGTCAAAATGTTCATCCGAACGGGCAGGTGACGGATGAATAATCGGTACGTAACCCACCTTATAGGTGTTGATAAACTTAAGGTCTAAATCGCTTTCAAAACGGATATAAAAGGTTAATGGATCACGAACCTCATCACCCTTTTTAAAGGCAACTTGAAAAGAAAACGGCTCGTTTTTCAGAGCAGATGCCGCACAGAATTCACTTCCCATAATTTCATCAGGAAAAACCTTTGTAAGTGAAGATACTGTTTTAGTTTCTAAAATCATATTAATCACCTATTTTATCATTTCGTTAAATTCGTTTTCATCAATAACCTTAATACCCAGTGCATTTGCTTTGTCAAGCTTACTACCCGCTTCCTCACCTGCCAAAACAATACTTGTCTTTTTAGAAACAGAGGAAGAGGTTTTTCCGCCAAAGCTTTCGATAATTGCTGCCGCTTCACTACGCTGATAAGTAGGTAAAGTGCCGGTTAAAACAAATGTCATACCCGCAAAACGGTTATCCTTTACCTCTTTAAGTGATTTAGTGTTTACGCCAAGCTCTTTCAGCTTTTGCACCATTTCTTTAGTATCGGGAAGCGAGAAAAACTCAGCTGCAGACTGTGCTAAAATACTGCCGAAGCCCTCAATGCTTTCAAAATCCTCAGCAGTGGCATTTAAAATTGCATCAATATCACCAAAATGCTCACTCAGAAGCTTTCCCGCCTTTGCGCCTATATGACGTATACCAAAGGCAAAAAGCAGCTTAGAAAGGTCATTTTCTTTGGATTTTTCAATAGCTGCCTTAAGGTTTTGCACAGTCTTTTCACCTGTGCGCTCAAGCAACGCAACCTTTTCGTAATCAAGCGAATAAATATCAATAATATTGTGAAGCAAATCAGCATCTAAAAGCTGTTCAAGCATTGCAGGGCCTAAACCCTCAATATCCATTGCATCACGTGAAGTAAAATGAATTAAATGACGTAAAAGCTGTGCGGGACATTCGGCATTTGTGCACCTAATAACCGCTTCATCAGCTTCACGGAATACAGGCGAACCGCAAGACGGACAGCTATGCGGCATTTTATAAATTTGTGAATTTTCACCCTTTTTAGCCACCGCCAAAACCTCAGGTATAATATCCCCTGCTTTTCTAACGATTATTGTATCACCAATACCGATACCCTTAGTTGTTATAAAATCCTCATTATGAAGAGTTGCACGGCTAACTGTTGTGCCTGCAAGCTGTATGGGGTCAAAAACGGCAGTTGGTGTTAATGCGCCCGTTCTGCCAACGTTAATTTCAATTTCTTTTAAAACGGTTTGCTTTTCTTCGGGTGGATACTTAAAAGCAACCGCCCATTTCGGGAATTTTGAAGTACTACCCATTGTTTCACGGTAGCTTAAATTATCGGCCTTTACAACCGCACCGTCGATATCATAAGGCAATTCGCCACGGCTGTTACCAATACGATTAATTTCATCAATAACGCCGTCAACCGTTTTACATTTTAAGTAAGTAGGCAAGGTGCTGAAGCCCAAATCCTTTAAAAAGTCGAGTGATTCAATATGGGAGGAAAATTCCTTATCAGTAATACGCTGAACGTTGAAAATAAAAATATCCAATTCACGTTCTTTTGTGATTTTAGGGTTCTTTTGTCTTAATGAGCCCGCCGCCGCATTGCGTGGATTTTTAGCAGGTGCTTCGCCTAAATTTTCTTGTCTTTCACGCAAACGCAAAAAACTGTCACGAGGCATATATACCTCGCCTCTAACCTCTAATTCGCCCAAAAATTTAATCGCTTTAGGGATAGATTTAATCTGTAAAAGGTTTGCGGTTACGTCTTCGCCCGTAACACCGTCACCACGGGTAGAGCCACGAAAGAACAGTCCGTCACGGTATTCTAGTGAAACAGAAAGACCGTCAATTTTAGGCTCAACCGAAAGCTCGGTTTTATCTAAATCCAATTTAGATAAAAAGCTTCTTAACTCATCAAAATTGAATACATCTTGAAGGCTTTCCATTTTTACGGCATGAACAACCTCGCTAAATAATTTTGAAGCCGCTCCACCAACCATTTGTGTCGGCGAATCCTCATATTTAAACTGCGGAAATTCAGCCTCTAAATCCTCAAGCTCACGAAGCATAGCATCATACTCAAAGTCTGAAATTTCAGGCGAATCTTCAATATAATACTTTCGGTTGTGATACTTCAGGCTATCACTAAGCTCTTTAATTATTTTTTCAGCAATCTTAATGTCCATACTATTCTCCTGCCAATGCTCCGTAATCATTTATAAGACCTGCGGTATTATCATTAATATCTTCAATAACATTTGTAAAGGCGTCGGGCGTTGCGCCAACTATAACTGTTTGAGCCGCTATTGCGGTCGTTTCTGCCGCAACCGAGCCTGTATACCACGCAGTAATAAAGCTGCCCCTAATTTTTATTTTTATGTGTATTAAGTGAAGCGTTTGGTTTATTCCTGCCGCTTTAAACTCGTGCGTAAAATCAACAAATGCAGTCGAGGTTAATTGCATATTAAAGGGTATTTTAGGTCCAATACCCGACGTGTAGGGCGTATCGAAAAAACTACCCACAGGTATTTTTAACTTAAACTCTTCCCTATTTGCAATTATATTCGAAATTTCGTTAGAAATCCGACTTTTAAAATTGTTAATTTTATAAACATCAATTTCAAGACTTTGGACCGAGCCATCCTCTGCACGGGAAAGCTTTGCAATTTCATCGTAAGTAATGCCGTCGCTTTGCAAAACGCTGACAATCGCTTCATTTGCAGAGTTCAGCATAACCGTTTCTGCAACGCTTTCAGCATAACGCTTGATAACCGGCAGAATTTTAAAATAACTAAGCCCCAAAACCAAGAGTATGCTTAATAATAAACAAAGCCAAGCCCTTAAAGCCGTTATAACCGATTTTTTGACGTTTTTTGCCATATATTTGCCCCTTTTCCTAATATATTTTACGGAAAAAGAGCAAAACGGTTAATTTTATTTAAGTTTACCGTCCATTATATACTGTGCCAACAAATCACGGGCGTAAATATCGGGCCCGAGGCGTTCAACCTCGGTTAATCTGTTATACTTATAAGTAGAGGTGTAGGAATCCACAACAACGTAATATGTTTTATTCGATTGTATGTTATTTTTAATCTCAGCACCGTATGCGCCGTAATAAATATGGTAATCTTTATTGGTTGTTTCAAAGAATTTTGATTTTAAATCACTACCCTTAATACTGCAAAGCACAAGTTCATTATCAAAGGGTAAAATGCTTAATAAATCAGAATATCTTACTTCGCCCGCAAAAAGATAATACGGACTGCGAAGCCTTAAAAAGCCACCGCCAAGCACAATATCATATTTGTCGCCCCATTTTTCAATACCTTTTTCATAATACAAACGAGCCACAAGCGCTTCAACATATTCGCTATTCTTTTTAGAGGGATTATTGCCTAAAACCTTGCTTGAAATTTCAAGCTCATCCTCATATTTTTCCAATAGCGTATCAACGATAGAATCCTTAGCAAGGTATTGATAGATGGAATTCGATATAAATTCAGCTTCTGTAACACGCTTATTTGAATTTACTGCATTGACAGCAATTTCAACGTGTGAAATGCCCTTATTTTCGCCGCCGCCCTGCAGATGATAAACACCATAAGCATCCTTTAAAACATAGTTTTGGTGGGTGTGAGCTTCAAACACAACGTCAACATAGCCCCCGCTTGACAGCGAAGCATCATAATAACCCTTAAGGGTGTCATCAGCAATCATACCTGAACCACTAGATGACCTATCGTGACCGTCGTGTAAGGAATAAACAATAATTTGTGCACCTTGCTTGCGAAGCTTTTCAGATTCGGCTTTAACAAGTGCCGTCAACTCATTGCCGGTTTTAAAATATACGTCCTTGGACATATCAGAAGCAATAGAGGAATAATTATCCCCCGCTGCACCGATAATGCCGATTTTTACACCGTTGCGTTCAATTAAAACCGATGACTGTGCATAATCAACACGCTGATTATCATTTTTAGCGTAAACGTTTATTGCCAAAATTGGGAATTTAGCAATTTTACTGTTTTCAACAATAGCCTCACTGCCCCAGTCATATTCGTGGTTGCCGATTGCCATACCCTCAAAGCCAACGTGATTCATCCACTCGGTTGTAAGATTACCCTTGGTTAAATTTGATTCCGAGCTTCCCTGCCACATATCACCGCTTGAAAGCAGAACAACGTTATCCTCTTGCTTATACATAAGCTTAAAATATGAAGTTAATTCGTCAACACCGGGTTGACTTGAGCTGTCGGTAATCTTACCGTGCAAATCATTAACTGCAAAGAAATCAATCTTAATTAAAACAGATTCGTTGCATTTATCGCATCTGCCGTTATTGTCATCATCCTTGTGGTTTTTCTTGATTTCTTCAAAGCTTTCACTGCTTGAATTATTGGGCTTTTGGCTATCACTGCTTGTGATATTACTGTTTGTGTTATCTTCACAGGCGGTCAAAAGTACCATTAAGACAAGCAAAACCGCAATAATTGACTTTTTTAGTTTCTTAATTTTCAGCATAAATTCTTACCCTTATTTAAAAATAGTAATATATAAAATATTCTATCACACTATTATGATTTAAGCAAGATAAAAAGCAAAAAACCGAGCATAAAATAGCTCGGTTTTTACTTTAATATTATACTATCTACCACGGTAAACTCCCCCGCAGTGAGTGTTTCGGCAATTCCGAATTTAATTTCTTTAATTAAACACTTTTGAGGTAGTGAAAATTGTTGTTTGAAATCATCAATTAATTTTTGATGTTTTTCATTAATACTGCTATCAAAAAATAAGGTTGAATGGAATTTGAAAACATCACCATCAAAACTTTTAAGGGGTATCCCAAACTCTTGCAATAGCGAATCATTAAACAAATTATGCATTTTACGCAAAGTTACATTTTCATTTATATCAAGCCAAATCAAACTGCCGTCTATTTTTGTAATATCATTAATTTCTACTTCAAACGGTGAAAATGTTTTTAATTGAGATTTAATAAATTCAATCACTTTTTTGTAATCATCACATTCAAATGAAATCTTAAGTGAAATATGCTGTGGTAGGCTAAAAGCAACCGTCGATAAACCATAATCTTTGTTTAAATTATTGGCAATATTTCTTATTTCGCTTTCTAAGTCACCGCTAAACACGGCGCCAACCCATAAATACATATTCTCACCTCGAAAATAATTATATAATAGCAAAGAAATAATTTCAACAAAAACAATCTTGACATTTTAAAAGAAAGCGGATATTATAATAAATATGCGGGTGTGGCGGAATTGGCAGACGCACTAGCCTTAGGAGCTAGCGCATTAGCGTGCAGGTTCAAGTCCTGTCACCCGCACCAAATTTGAAAAAGCTTCCCAAACGGGAAGCTTTTTTTGTTTACAGCAACGATAAAACGATGAATACACAGCAAACTAAAATATAGCAAATCATACCAGCATTAAGGTAAGCTGTTTTAAGCACCGTACCTTTCGGTAACTCGTATTGAGTTTTATTCCATTTAAATTTTGTGCATTTTATAATCAAAAGCACAAAACCGGCAATTACAATGCCATATAACAGCATTGAATATAACAGATAAATCAAAAGACCGGGCAAGATTTCTAAAAAAATCGGCATCATACCGTCAATTTGTGTATTTGGGTCTAGGTTGGCAAGTTTTTGAATATCAAACAATGACATCATAAACGGTGCAATAACAGAACCCATGAAGTTGATAATTGTATGTAAAATAACAGAATAACGGATTTTACCCGTACGCATATAAACGTAGCCAAAAATCAGTCCCACACCAAAGGCATATAAAAACTGAAATAGGTTTTGATGCAAAAGACCAAATGCAAATGCCGATAAGATTATTGCGGTTTTTTCACCATATTTTCCAATACGGTCAAGCATTAGCTTGCGGAAAATAAGCTCTTCAAAAAGCGGTGCTAAAATAACCATAACCACAACCTTAAGTGGGTTGGTGTCCATCGCAATTTCAGCAATCTGGTTTTGTGCCTTGCCGCCCGAAAATAATAGCGACAGCACTGTGCCGATAATGTTTCCTGCGTAGAGAATACAATAGGAAATCATAAAATAAACAACCATTTTACCGACGCCAATTTTATTTTCATTTGGCTTTTTAGAAGGGATTTCACGCATTATTAGTGCAAAAACCGGCAAAGCAAATACATACATTGGTACAAAGCTTGAAATCCATTGACCCCAAGTAGTGTTATAATACCAATTATCCGTTCCCCAAATTGCAGCCGGTAAGTTTGTAAATACTAGTTGCATAAATATACCGACAGCAATATAAATACAAAGTGAAAAGCCGATAATTGAAAATGTTTTTCTTATAGGTTTTAAATTTCTTGTGTTTTCTTCCACCATTAATCCCCCTTTGAATTTATTATAGCATTTAATATGCCGCTATGCAATATTTACCTTTTCTATTGAATAGATTTTTAAAATGTGTTACAATAAATTAGGTGATTTACATGCAAAATTTTTACAAAACCGATTATACCGTAAAAAGTACCGAGATTGACAGCAACTGGAAAATACGTATCGACCACATTGTTGAGCTTTTTCAGGCAATTACAGGCGTTCATTCCACCGAGCTTGGTGTAGATGGCCCAACAATACTTAAAAATTCGAACGCATTTTGGGTACTTACAAAGTTTAAAATTAAAGTAATTGATTTGCCTAAAATGGATGATAACATAACACTTGAAACCTGGCCCACTATTGTAAAGGGTGTACGCTTTGGGCGTGACTTTTTAATGCAAAAAGGTGATAAAAACTGTGTTTTGGGTACAAGTGAATGGTGTACCCTAGATTACACCACAAAAGAACTCCGCCGCACAAACAGCGTATGCTACCCGACAGATATGCCCCACCGTGATTACTTAAGCGGCGCAGGCGATTTTATAAAGCTTCGTGAAAGCGTTTGTGAGGATGATTACAACCACACCCACACCTGCTTGTTTGTTGATATTGACACTAACAAACACACCAATAATATTGCATACCTCAGAATGGCGCTTAACTGCTTCTCACCGGATGAATTTGAAAATTTAAATATAGAAGATATGCAAATTTCGTTTTTATCACAAACATATTTTGGCGATGAAATCAAGATTTATAAAAAACAAATTGAAAATGGTTTCTATATTGAAGGGAAATTAAACGACAAGGCAGTTTTTAACTGTATTTTTACACAAAAAGGTGATTAAATGGAAGGCTTCGAACCCAAAAAATTAGCATTGCTTCGCACTTTGGAAATTTTAGAAAAATATAGTGACTGCGACCACCCGTTAAAACAAGAGGAAATTATTAAATATTTATCTGATGATTACGGTATTGAGGTTGAGCGTAAAACCATTGGCCGTAACCTTGCCCTTTTAAAGGAAGCGGGATATGAAATTGAATCTATAAAGCAAGGAAGTTACTTGGTTGAACGCCGCTTTGAGGACAGCGAGCTTCGTTTGCTTATTGACGGTGTACTAGCCAGCAAGCATATTACTGCAAAGCATTCTAAAGAGCTTATCGACAAGCTTTGCGGACTTTCCAACAAGTACTTCCGCCGACACGTTAAAAATATTTATTCAGTAAACGATTGGGGCAAGACGGATAATCAGTCATTGTTTTACAGTATTGAAATCATAGATGAGGCCATTGAAAACGGCAAAATGGTGCAATATGATTACAACAAATACGGCGCCGACAAGGCTCTTCACAAATCATCATTTCAACGTGTAAGCCCTTATCAGTTAATACTTCACAATCAGCGCTATTATCTTATGGGCTACAGCAAGTATTGGGAGCATATGGTCTTCCACCGCCTTGACCATATTACGAACATTAAAGTGTCTGATCGTGATGCAATACCTTTAAGAGAAATTGACGGCTATAAAAACGGAATTAATTATCAAGAGCTTACTACCGCAATGCCGTATATGTATAACGATAAACCCGAGCGTATTGTTTTTTCGGCAAATGAAAAAACAATTGATCATGTTATTGACTGGTTTGGTAAAGAGGTTGAAATTAAGCCCGACGGTGATAAAATGCTTTTCACCCTTAACGCAAGCCCTAAAGCTATGCTTTATTGGGCAGTGCAATATGCTGATGAGGTTGAAATTATAAAACCCCTTTCTTTACGTGAGGAAATTAAAGAATTTTTACACAAAGCGGTTGAAAAGTATAATTAAATTGGGGTTTATCGCTTACGCAAGGTAATAGGTAAGAGGTAATAGTGAAGAGGTAAGGTGTCGCTTCGCGACGTATATTAATTGGTTTGTACAATAATTACGAATTACGAATTACGAATTACGAATTACGAATTGAGCGTTAGCCCGATAAACTATAATTTGAACAACAAAAACCCACTCTTTGAAGTGAACCCCAAAGTTTAGACAAAATTAAAAATTAAATTGCTTGTGAATGAGCTCGGTATTGTACTGGGCTCATTCCTTTTAGTTTTAATGAAATTCTTTCGTTGTTGTAGTAATAAATATATTTTTTTAATTCATCA
>JAFQCU010000037.1 GCA_017416285.1 Clostridia bacterium
AGGATTTAATACAAGATATTAAAATTCCGATGGAAACCGTAACCGAAATTAAGGAAGATAAGGTTCGTGAAGTTGAACGTAAAATTTTCCCGGGTTATGTGTTAATTAAAATGATCGTAACCGACGACAGCTGGTATGTTGTAAGAAACATTCGCGGTTGTACAGGCTTTGTGGGTCCGGCTTCTAAGCCCGTTCCCCTAACCGATGAAGAGGTTGCAGCCCTTGGCGTAGAAAAGCACAGCGTTGAGGTTGGCTATAAGGACGGCGATATTGTTAAAATTATCAGCGGTCCGCTTGAAGGATACACCGGTACTGTTAAAACGGTTGATACCGAAAACAACAGTGTTTGCGTTGTTCTTTCAATGTTCGGTAGAGAAACTCCGGTTGAATTAGAACTTGACCAAATTTCTCTTGAAAATTAATCAGTTAATACGCAGAAATGCTTATTAAACCCCGACACGAAGCGTGTCACGGTGGGAGGGACGGAATATGACCGCCCCGCCAGGTATCAGACTATAAGATACTGTTACCACGAATTATGGAGGTGCAAATAAAAATGGCTCAAAAAATTACAGGCTACATTAAGTTACAAATTCCTGCAGGTAAGGCAACACCAGCTCCCCCTGTAGGTCCGGCTCTCGGTCAGCATGGTGTTAACATCATGGCTTTCACCAAGGAGTTTAACGAAAGAACTAAGAACGACGTTGGTCTTATCATTCCTGTTGTAATTACAGTTTACGCTGACCGTTCTTTCAGCTTCATCACAAAAACTCCCCCTGCAGCTGTTCTTATTAAGAAGGCTTGCGGCATTGAAAGCGCATCCGGCACACCTAACAAAAATAAGGTTGCTAAAATCACAAGAGAGCAAGTACAAAAAATCGCTGAAACCAAAATGCCCGACTTGAACGCTGCTTCTATCGAATCTGCTATGAGCATGATCGCTGGTACAGCACGCAGCATGGGTATTGAGGTTGTTGATTAATTCTCTCTCGTGGGAGGAAAATTCCGATTAACCACTTGGAGGTAAAAAATGAAACACGGTAAAAAATATAATGATAGCGCAAAGCTTATTGAAACCGGTAAGCTTTACGATGTAAACGAAGCTGCAGAATTGGTTGTTAAAACTGCTACTGCAAAATTCGATGAAACGGTTGAAATTCACGTTCGTTTGGGTGTTGACTCACGTCATGCTGACCAGCAGGTTCGTGGCGCTGTAGTTCTTCCCAACGGTACAGGTAAAAAGGTTAGAACCCTTGTTATCGCTAAGGGTGACAAGGCAGATGCTGCTACAGCTGCCGGTTCTGACTATGTTGGCGCAGAAGAAATGATCGCTAAGATCCAGAACGAAAACTGGCTTGATTTCGACGTAGTAATTGCTACTCCTGATATGATGGGTCTTGTTGGTCGTCTTGGTAAGGTTTTAGGTCCCCGTGGCTTAATGCCTACACCTAAGGCTGGTACTGTTACTCCTGACGTTGCTAAGGCTGTTACCGAAGCAAAGGCAGGTAAGATTGAATACCGTCTTGACAAAACAAACATCATTCACTGCCCCATCGGTAAGGTTTCCTTTGGTGCTGAAAAGATTCAGGAAAACTTTGACGCTCTTATGGGTGCCATCGTTAAGGCTAAGCCTGCTGCTACCAAGGGTCAATATGTTAAGTCTTGCGTTCTTGCAACAACAATGGGCCCCGGCGTGAAGCTTAACGTTGCTAAGTTCGGCAACTAATAAAAAGTAATTTTAAACGGAGAAGATTTAATCTTCTCCGTTATTTTTTTTAGATATTCAAATTATAGTTTATCGGGCAAGGCTTCCCCTTGAGGGGAAGCTGTCACGAAGTGACTGATGAGGTGTAATTTGCAGTAATTAAACAGTTTTCCACCTCATCCGCCTCGTATACTCGGCACCTTCCCCTCAAGGGGAAGGCATAGATAAACCCCAATTTATTATTGTAATTTTATAATACATATGTTATTCTTTTAATATGAGGTGATACCAATGAATAAGGTAATTGAAAATTTAAAGAAAAATAATATAAACGTTATAACCTGCGCTAAAAAGGAAGAAATTCCTGCAATAGTTGAAAATATGCTTTTTGAAGGCGCTAAAATTGCGGCAGGAGGGTCGGTGTCTGTTAAAGAATGCGGTGTGTGGGACGTTATAAATAAGCCTAATTATCAGTTTTTTGACCGCAACCGTGAAGGTATAACCCCCGAAGAACAACAACAAGTTTTTAAGGAAGTTATAGGTTGTGATTTTTATTTTTGCTCGGCAAATGCCGTTACCGAAAATGGCGAGCTTTTAAACGTTGACGGCTTTTCTAACCGTATATCTGCCATCGCTTTCGGACCTAAAAAGGTTATTATGGTGGTTGGTAAAAACAAAATTGTAAAAGACCTTAACGAAGCTTTTTTGCGTGTTAAAAAGGTTGCTGCACCTAAAAACTGCGTGCGTTTAGGTATTGAAAATCCTTGCGCAAAGCTAGGTAATTGTGTATCCCTTTTAAATAACGATAATCCCGCATTTACCGACGGTTGCCGCAACCCAAGGCGTATTTGTGTAAACTACCTTGTAAGTGGCCCGCAACGTGATAACGGCCGTTTAAACGTTATTTTATGCGATGAAGATTTGGGGTATTAAAAGATTAAGCGATAGAGCCTAATTGATGGTTCTATCTCTGTTTATTATATATACAAACTTTATTGTAATAATTCGTAGGGGCAGGCGTCCCCGAATGCCCGTAAGAATTTAATAAAATGATAGTTTTTAAGTGCTTTTGTAATATTTTTGAAAAGTAACTTTACTTAATCTGAAAATCATGATACAATGTATTAAAACCAATTGCGGAGGTATATATTATGGGTTTTAAAACAACTTCCACAACCACCACCAATATTCCAATTTATGCCGCTTGGGAATGTTCAAAATGTGGGGAGAAAAATTTTAGCAATGGTGCACTCCAATTTCAAGCTAGTTCATCCACAAGATCTATACCAACAAAAAAAGAAATAGAACGCATTGAAAAGCAAAGTGAAAAATATGTTGATGAATTATTTCAAAAGAAAGCTATCGACATAATACGTGACCCAATTAAAAATCATAGCCGATTTAGAGAATCGTTCTACTTATATAATTGCCGATGCAAAAAATGCAATCATAAAGAAAAATGGTATACAAAACTTTACTGGCAAATACCAGTTTTAGCTCTTGATTTTTTACCCGCACTACTCTCGCTCACAAACTTACTTGCTAACCCAGCGAATTTCAAATCTTGGCTATTTTTTGTATTTTTCGGTGGCATATTAGCATTGTGTATATATTCGGAGTTTTATTTCAAAAAAATTTTAAAAAAGACGCCCCAAAAATATATGCCAATAATAGGTTCACTAAATCCCATTTTAAATGATTTGGCAGAAAAAAGTAATTACAAATTGCTAACACCCGACGAAGTTCAAGATGCTATAGGTTATAAAGAAACGCCTATTGTATTACCACAAGAAAAAATGAATAAAACTGAAAAATCAGAAAATGATAAAATCTCAATACAAGAACAATCTAATGTGGTTGACGCTAGCGAGTTTTGTAGAAAATGTGGAACAAAATTGTTTGGTGATAGTGAATTTTGTCATAAGTGTGGTTGCAAAATAATTCGTTAAAATCGCATGAGCGATATATTTATTCTAGATATTACATGAATATTCAAAAAGCGCAAGAAAAGCTCTTGCGCTTATATTTTTTCTCGGACAGTCGGGGACGCCTGTCCCTACAAAATATCAATGTGATTTTATACATTAAAACAAAAAACTCCCTACACCGAAGTGTAGGGAGTTTTTATTATATCAGTTTAGCTGATTACTGTTTGCCGTAAAGCTCAACCAATTTTTCAAGGTGAGCACGACGAGCCTTTGCAGCTTCACTTGCTTGCTCGAAGAGAGCTTCTGCACGCTCAGGGAATGAACGTGTGAGTGAAGAGTAACGTGCTTCGTTAAGGATGAATTCCTTATAATCAGCAGTAGCGGGCTTGCTATCAAGTGAGAAGGGGTTCTTGCCTTCGCTCTTTAGAGCAGGGTTGTAACGGAACATATCCCAATAACCTGCAGCAACAGCCTTGCGCATTTCGTTCTGGCAGTTAACCATACCGCCCTTGATTGAATGCATTTCGCAAGGTGAGTAGCAGATGATGATTGAAGGACCGTTGTAAGCTTCAGCTTCCTTAATAGCCTTAAGTGTCTGGTTGGGGTCGGCACCCATAGCAACCTGTGCTACGTATACATAACCGTAAGACATTGCGATTTCAGCAAGGCTCTTCTTGTTGATAGCCTTACCGGCAGCAGCGAACTGTGCAACCTGACCGATGTTAGAAGCCTTAGAAGCCTGACCACCGGTGTTAGAGTAAACTTCAGTATCGAATACCATGATGTTTACGTTTTCGCCGGTAGCAAGAACGTGGTCAACACCGCCGAAGCCGATGTCGTATGCCCAACCGTCACCACCGAAGATCCAGATGGACTTCTTAGCGAGGTATTCCTTCTTAGCGAGAACAGCAGGAGCTGTGGGGCAACCTGCGGCAGCAGCCTTTTCAACTTCAGCAATAAGAGCAGCAGTAGCAGCAGCGTTCTTATTGGTGTCGTCAGCGGTTGCAAAGTAAGCTTCAGCAGCAGCCTTGAATTCAGCAGATGCCTTATCAGATTCAGCCATTTCACGAACTAATGCCATAGCGCCGTCACGAATAGCCTTTTGACCGAGGTACATACCAAAGCCGTGTTCAGCGTTGTCTTCAAAGAGTGAGTTAGCCCAAGCAGGACCGTGACCCTTAGCGTTAGTGGTGTAAGGAGATGTAGCAGCAGGACCGCCCCAGATTGATGAACAACCGGTAGCGTTAGAAATGTACATCTTGTCACCGAAGAGCTGAGTTACGATACGAGCGTAAGCGGTTTCAGCACAACCTGCGCAAGAGCCTGAGAATTCGAGTAAAGGCTTCTTGTACTGTGAAGTGATGAGGTTAGCGTCGCTAGCGATACCTTCTTTTTCGGTTACGTTAGCTACGCAGTAATCGAATACGTCTTGTTCAGCAAGCTGAGATTCCTGAGAAACCATCTTGAGTGAGTTTGTGGGGCATTCGCCGATACAAACGCCGCAACCCATACAGTCAAGCGGAGAAACGGTAAGAGCGTAAGAATAACCCTTGTTGGTAGCCATCTTTTCCTTAACTGCAACCTTGGTGTTAGCGGGAGCAGCAGCTAATTCTTCAGCAGAAAGAGCAAAGGGACGGATAGTAGCGTGGGGGCAAACAAATACGCACTTGTTACAACCGATACAGGTTTCGTTGTTCCATTCGGGAACCATAACAGCAACGCCGCGCTTTTCGAAAGCAGAAGCACCTTGTTCGAAGGTACCGTCAGCGTGATCCATAAATGCAGAAACGGGGAGAGAGTCACCGTTCATAAGGCCAACAGGCTTCATAATGCCGTCAACCATCTTAACGAGCTTAGAAGTGTCTGCATTAGCAGCTACAGCAGCATCGTCAGTAGCGTTAGCCCAGTCAGCGGGAACGTCAATCTTAACGTAAGCGGTAGCACCTGCGTCGATTGCCTTTTCGTTCATTTCAACGATTTCTTTACCCTTCTTCATGAACTTCTGAGCTTTTTCCTTCATGTAGCCGATAGCTTCTTCAGCAGGAAGAACCTTAGAAAGTGAGAAGAATGCAGACTGTAAAACAGTGTTGGTACGCTTACCAAGACCGATTTGTGCTGCCAAGTCAATAGCGTTAACGGTGTAAAGCTGAACGTTGTTCTTAGCGATGTAACGCTTAGCTTCAGCAGGCATATGCTTGTCAAGCTCTTCAGCAGACCACTGGCAGTTGATAAGGAATACACCGCCGGGCTTAACGTCGTTAACCATCTTGTAACCCTTAATTACGTATGAGGGGTTGTGGCAAGCAACGAAGTCAGCCTTGTTAATGTAGTAAGGGCTCTTAATAGGCTTATCACCAAAACGCAAGTGAGAAATGGTGATACCGCCGGTCTTCTTAGAGTCATACTGGAAGTATGCCTGAACATACTTGTCGGTGTGGTCACCGATAATCTTGATAGAGTCTTTGTTAGCACCAACAGTACCGTCACCGCCGAGACCCCAGAACTTACATTCGATAGTGCCTTCAGCTGCGGTGTTGGGAGCTTCTTCTTCATCGAGTGAAAGGCCGGTTACGTCATCGTTGATACCGATGGTGAACTGAGCCTTGGGAGCATCCTTAGAAAGCTCGTTATAAATAGCAAAAATGCTTGAAGGAGGAGTATCCTTAGAGCCAAGACCGTAACGACCGCCGATAACGGTGTCAATCTTGCGACCGGTAGCAGCAAGAGCAGCTACAACATCGAGGAACAAGGGTTCACCGAGTGAGCCGGGTTCCTTGGTTCTGTCAAGAACAGCAATCTTCTTAACGGTCTGGGGAATAGCTTCAACCAATTTTTCAGCAGAGAAAGGACGATAGAGGCGAACCTTTACAAGACCAACCTTTTCGCCTGCAGCGGTCATATAGTCGATAACTTCTTCTGCAACGTCGCAGATAGAACCCATAGCGATGATAATCTTTTCAGCATCAGCAGCACCGTAGTAGTTGAAGAGCTTATAGTCGGTACCGAGCTTAGCGTTTACCTTGTCCATATATTCTTCAACGATAGCGGGAACAGCATCATAGTACTTGTTGCAAGCTTCTCTGTGCTGGAAGAAAATGTCGCCGTTTTCGTGTGAACCACGCATTACGGGGTGTTCAGGGTTAAGGGCACGCTGACGGAATGCATCAACAGCGTCCATATCGCACATTTCTTTAAGGTCTTCATAATCCCAAACTTGAATCTTTTGGATTTCGTGTGAGGTACGGAAACCGTCAAAGAAGTTGATGAAAGGAACACGGCTCTTAATGGTTGCAAGGTGAGCAACTGCGCCAAGGTCCATAACTTCCTGAGTGTTGGTTTCAGCGAGCATTGCGAAGCCTGTCTGACGGCAAGCATAAACGTCTGAATGGTCGCCAAAAATGTTAAGTGCGTGAGAAGCTACGCAACGTGCAGATACGTGGAACACGCTGGGGAGTAACTCACCGGCAATTTTGTACATGTTGGGAATCATAAGTAAGAGACCCTGTGAAGCGGTGTAGGTTGTGGTAAGAGCACCTGCGTTAAGTGAACCGTGAACTGTACCTGCAGCACCTGCTTCAGATTGCATTTCGGAAACCTTTACGGTTGTACCAAAAATGTTTTTAACGCCTTGAGCAGACCATTGGTCAACATAGTCAGCCATCGGGCTGGACGGGGTAATAGGATAAATACCGGCAACTTCTGTGAATGCATAAGACACATAAGCGGCAGCATTATTACCGTCCATAGTTTTGAACTTTCTGGCCATTGAAAATTCCTCCTAAAAAATATTTAATGAGACTGAAATAAAAAATACTCTCATACGAAATCATTATACCAAATTTTTTCACGCTTGTAAATAGGAAATTATATATAAATATATATAATGTTAAAAAAATAACAATGTATATTTTGTGAAAAATAAAAATTTTTTAAAAAAGTGCTTGACAAATAGCAAACTATGTGTTAATATAGCAAAGTCGCTTGAGGCGATACACAGTTGGTGTTGATTGCGGCGAGGGTCCACCCGTTCCCATACCGAACACGGAAGTTAAGCTCGCTTGCGCCGATGATACTTGGCGGGAAGCTGCCCGGGAAAATAGGTAGATGCCAACACAAAGAGATGTGACTTTGGTCACATCTCTTTTTTTATGTTGTGGAACATATTATAAAAAGTCGAATTGTTGGGGTTGAACCCTAAGGATAAAAAAGATGCACGAAAAAATCGTGCATCTCGTAAAAGCGGGGAATTAGTTTAAATTGATTTTTGATATTATTTCATTGTAACATTCAGGAGGTGCGTCACCGCTAATATAGTATGTTACACCGTCAATCACTGTTGTATCCAAACCTTGTTTAACAACGCTTCCGTCCAAATATTCAATTTCTACATTAATCGTATTCGTGCCGGGCGCAATCACCTCAGTAACCATCCTGTCACTATCAATCTTAAACGAACTGAGCCAAGTTATAATTTCATCTAAATATTTGGTAGGAACATTACTCCCTCTCCCAGCGCCATAATATGCATAGAAAGTGATACGTTTAATATTGTTTGTTTTAAAAACAAATTTTTTAGTAGAATCATTTGTGGGGGAGTGGTCCGTTTGATTTATTTCGCTATTGTTTTGATGCATTTTGTTCTTGCTACAAGCAGCGAACGATAGCAACAATATTATGCACATGACAACTGTTGAAAATTTTTTAAACATTTTCCCATCTCATTTCTGTTTGTATGATTGATTAGATTATTTAATTGCGTCCTATGTGCAGTACTTTAAGCGATGGTGACAAATCTTAAAACCGTACTTAAGTGTACAATGCATAAATTCGACTTTTGGTTTTGTTAAAATATTTTTTGAACCTTAAAATCATTTTCACCGAACATATACATATATCCGTCTATATAAACGCCTCGCTGAAATTCAGATACACCTTTAAGAGAAACGTTTGCGACCTCTACAAGATTATATCCGTCAAAGTAAAGAACGATATATTTTTGACGTTCACCGTCATTTGAATCATACTTATTAATACCAAGACCTATAAGCTGATTTTTACGGTCAATATAGTAAGATTTATATTCGGTTGAATAACCTGCATTTTGCAGTTCATACTTGCAAAAGCTGGTTACACCGTCGGCTGTTTCTTCATAAATTTCAACCTTAAAGGTGCTCCAATTGGCTCTGCCAATACCCAGAAGCTTGCCGTTTCCAAAGTTTATAAGGGAAGTAGAAAAGCCTTCAATCGTGCCGGTATCCTTATAGGTGATGTTATTCAAGTCAGAAAGGTCAAAGAAGAATACGGGGTCTGACATTTCAATTGAAGTGCAGACGTAAGCGGTGTTTTTATCAAAACGGACCGATTGTACTTCCTCGTGAGGAGGCGCAAAATCTTTAACCTCAGCAACAACCTTAAAGCTGTTCAAATCTACACAGTAAAGGCTTGCGTTTGACTGTCCTGTAGCCGTTACCAATATATCTGCTGATACGTTTTCACCGTCAGAGTAACGGTTTTCATAAACAGTGGTGGCATTGGTTGTTGTGACAACCCTTAAAATACCCTCATATTCGTCCATACTCCACTGGTCTTTAACGTATCCTCGAACGGTTACCGAACCTTTATTTTCAAATGTATTTCCGCTATAACCAAGACAGGAAATTTCGGTCATAGAATTACGAACTTTATTGTCGTTGTCGTCTTTTTTTATGTCGGCAAAAACGTGTGTTAAGAAGATATTGTCTTTTGAAACGTATACATCTTCCGAATATGATAAAAACGCTGCTGTGCCCTCAAGATTTAATGATTTTTCATCCAATTTCATTACAACGGTGTATCGGGTATCGCTTAGTTTTTCGGGGGAGATAATGCCGCTCGCGGGAATGGTTTTCATACCGTCGCCTGTATTAATTTGCGGCAAGAAGGTGCTTTCTTTACCAAAGTCGAGCTCTTGCTTTTGGATAACAAATTCGGTTAGTAAAATAAGTTTTCCGCCGGTTAATCGGGAAGACATATACCCGCCTGTAATTTCAATACGGTTTTTTTCTACTATTTTTTCAGGGTTGCTTACATCCAGTGCTACCACACCCACGCAAAGCTGTTTGTTTTCATTATAAAATTGTGTAATAACGGTTGCGGTTTTACAGTCGTTTGATAAATAAAATTCCCATTTACTGAGGTAATAATTCTTGTTGGGATAAAGTTCAATATGTCCAAGTTCTTTGGAATTCATTCCCGCAATGGAAAACACACGCAAGGTCTGATTATCTAAATAGTAAACGTGCTTGTCGCTTCGCTTAATGCGGTCGGCTTCTACAATGCCCTCAACCTGATTATCGGTTATTTCCTCATAAGTGTTATCAGTTGACTCGTAAAGCTCTTCCTTTGCACCGCCCATATTGCTTTCGGGTGCCGCACCGTCCATCATATTGTTTTGGAAGAAAATATCTTCAATTGCTTCGCCCTTAAGATTAAAGCTGAATAAATCGAATATATTGTTTTTTATAACTTCAAAGTTGTTTTTGTGTTGCGGCTTTTTAAAGGTTAAAACGTTAAGCTTTTGAATAATGCCGTAATATTCGCTGTCTGAATAGCGTGAAACATCGGGTGGATTGCTGCTAAAGGGTATAAACAACCATAGGTTACCCAAAACAAGAACAAAGCAGGCGGCCGCTGCAATTATTGATAACGCAATTCGCTTTTTTGAGATGCTTATAATCTTTGCGTTGGGGTTTGCTTCTTCAAGATATTTATCATCGGTAAGATTTAAGGCTTTAAACCAATTATCTTTCTTCATACAGTTATCCCTTCCTTTTTAAGATAATCTTTAAATCGGTTTCGTGTTCTATGTAAGATAACGCTGACATGGCTTTCGGACATACCCATTTTCTTTGCGATTTCTTGCACGGTTAAAGTGTACCAATAACGGCGCAAAAATATAATACGTGTGCGTGAATCCAGACTTTCTAAAAATGCGTTAACAAGCTTTTTTAAAATAAGTTCATCTTCAACCGAAACCATGCCGTTTGGAATACATTCATAATATTCGTTAATTGCGGTTTCGAGGTCGTTGTTTCGTTTTTGAGCTTTGTTATAGCTATAACGGTCAAGGGCAAGATTTCGGGTAATGCGGCCGAAAAAATACTGTAATTTGTTCGGCTTTTCGGGGGGGTATCACACGCCAGGCGTTGTGCCAAGTATCGTTTACACACTCGTCGCAGTCTTCTTTTGAACGCAGAATGTTATAGGCAATTGTACGGCAATAATTGCCATATTTTTTGTTTGATTCATCAATTGCCGCTTCATTACGCTTCCAATACAGTTCTATTATTTTATTATCTTCCACCATGTCACTTCCCTTACATAAGTTTAAAGGCCTTTTACCTTAATAGACGAAAAACAAACCCAAAATCTTACAAAGAATTTAAAATAAACATAAAAAGCCTATAACTTTTTGCGAGTTATAGGCTTTCATCATTTCATTAGGGTGGGCTGATGTTCCCATTACCTCACCAAGATTCTTTAATCTTATTTTAGCATATATCATAGTCTTTTACCACATATTTTTGTAATTGAAAAAATCATATATGTGTGTTAAAATGTCATTTAAAGGAAGTGAAATAATGTCACGAACAATTGCGGCTATTGCCACACCCTTGGGTGAGGGGTCAATAGGTGTTATAAGAATTTCGGGTGATGAGGCCATTGCAGTTGCCGATAAGGTTTTTAAAAGTGTTTCGGGCAAACAGCTGTGCGAGCTCAAAGGCTATACCGCCCTTTACGGTAATATAGTTGAAAATGATAAAATTTTAGACGATGCGGTTGCGCTTGTTTTTAAAAATCCCCAAAGCTATACGGGTGAGGACGTTGTCGAAATTTCGGTGCACGGCGGGCGCTTAATGCTTAAGTCGGTGCTTCGTGCCATTTTGGAAAACGGCGCCTTTCCTGCCGAACCGGGCGAATTCACAAAGCGTGCCTTTTTAAACGGCAAGCTTGATTTAACTAAGGCCGAAAGCATAATGGGGCTTATAAGTGCCGAAAGTGATGCCGAGCTTAGACTTTCCCGTGCGGCGCATATTGGCAAGGTGAGCGAAAAAATTGACAAAATCGAGGCGGATTTAGTATCTGCCGACGCTTCAATCGCTGCTTATTCCGATTATCCCGATGAGGATATTGAGGGGCTTGATTACGATAGCTTTTTAAGTATGCTCACAAATGCTAAAATTCAGATTGAAGAAATGCTTAAAAATTATGATTCGGGTCGTGTGCTTCGTGAGGGTATTGATACTGTAATTGTCGGCAAGCCAAACGTTGGTAAGAGTACCCTTATGAATATGCTAAGCGGTGCCGACCGTTCAATCGTTACCGAGGTTGCGGGTACCACCCGTGACGTTATTGAGGATACCGTAACGGTAGGTGATATTAAGCTTCGTTTAGCTGATACGGCGGGTATCCACAAAACTGATGACAAGGTTGAAAGCATTGGCATCCAGAAAGCGAAAAACCGCATTGATTTGGCGGAATTAGTGCTTGCTGTGTTTGACTGTACAACTCCGCTTGACAATAACGACCTCGAGTTAATTGAAAGCATTAAAAACAAAAACACAATTATAATAATAAATAAGACCGATTTGGAAAATAAAATCGATATGTCGGTTTTTGATGGTTTTATGGTTGTTGAAATTTCGGCAAAACAGGGCACAGGCTATAATGAGCTTGCAAGCAAAATTGCTGAAATTTCGGGCACGGCAAACCTTAACCCCGACAGTGCCGTGCTTATGGGTGAGCGTCAACGTGCTTGTGCGGCAAGAGCGCTTGAAGCGGTTTCGGAAGCGGTGAATTCGCTAGTTTCGGGTCTAACAATGGATGCGGTTGGCGTTTGTGTTGATGATGCCTTGGCGGCGTTATTCGAACTTACGGGCAAGCGTGTAACCAACGCCGTAACCGATGAAATATTTAAAAAATTCTGTGTTGGTAAATAAAATTAACGGTAGAAGCCTTTTAAGGCTTCTACCGTTTTTGTTTGTTCAAATTATAGTTTATCGGGACAAACCAATTTATATCCGTCGGCGAAGCCGACACCTTACCTCTTGCCTATTACTTTGCGTAAGCGATAAACCCCAATTTATCAATAATAAATCTCTCTGATAACCTCTTCGCTTTGTGCCATTGTCATACCGGGGGTTATGCGGCTGTTGTAAAGCATGGATATTATGCTTTTATCCTCTTTAGAAAGCGCAGCGGCGTTTCCACGCTGATAAATTATACTGTCTTTTCTGACCAGCGTGTCCTTGGTGGGCCCAAGTATTTGGTAAATTTCTTCTAAAATAATTGAGCTTCGGTCGGCTTGGCTTATGTCGGTGCGGATATAAACGTTTCCATCGGTTATAATGCCGGTGTCGGTTTGGAAGTTAAAGGTGGCAAAGCCGTCGGCATCCTGCACCTCAACTTCATTTCTAAACTGCTCAAGCCCGTAAAAATGAACAACTAAATTTGCTTGTGCTTTGTCGTGAATTTGCATTATTCCGGGGAAGCCATCAATGTTATTCAAATAATCCAGAAAATCGGTCAAAACCTCGTAATCGGTCATGGTAGCAACACCGTCAATATACAGCATAATGGGGTCTTGCCATTTGGTGATTTTGTCTTTTGCAGAACCGTATTCATTACCGAAGCAAACGTCGTTAAAATAATAAGCAATTTTGTCAACGCTTACACGGTCGGCATAATAAACGCTGTGGTTATCGGATGGTGTGTCCGAAGGGGTGCTCTTGTTGTCGCAGCCGGTAAGTAACAAAGAAATTACAAAAAGTAAAGCCAGTAAACGCTTCATAAAAACACTTCCTTAAAATGAAATATAGAAGATGCTGTAAAAATTATAACACATATATTAGTCTGTTGCAAGACGTGTAATTTGTGAACAAATTGTTAAAAGGTCAGGGAAAGTCAAAAAACTTTTGCAAAAACTATTGACAAATGGAAAAATACGGTTATAATGAGGTTGTTAGCACTCGAAAGGGTAGAGTGCTAAAAAATGAAGGGAGTGAAAATTTTGGAGCTTACACCCCGTAAACAAGCGGTTTTAAAGGCAATAGTTAAAGCATATATTGAAACCGGCGAGCCGGTGGGTTCTAAAATTTTAACCGAGCTTATCGAAAACGCTCCCTCATCTGCAACGCTTCGTAATGAAATGAGCGAGCTGTGCGAATTGGGTTTTTTGGAACAGCCTCACACCTCTGCTGGTCGCATTCCGACAAGCCGTGGCTTTCAGTTTTACCTTAAAAAGCTTATGCCTAGCGGTCAAATTTCTGAAAACGACAAGGTTTATATTGATAACGCTTTAGAAAATATTACCGAAATACCTGAAAAAATTCCTGCTGCGGTGGGCAAAATACTTTCGGATATGACGGGTTACCCCGTTATCAGCTGTCTTATGACTAACAGCGAGGCAACAATCAAAAGGGTTGAGCTGTTAAGGGTTAGCCGAAGCACGCTTATGCTTTTGGTTATTACAAATGACGGGCGCACACGCAATCGCATTGTCAGAATATCGGGTGATTTAACACCTGAGGTTTTACAGCGTTTCGGCGATATAATTGATAAAAAAATCAAGCGCCGTCCCATTTCCGAGCTGACACCGGGTTATATGCAGGGCGTTATTGCAAATGCCGGTATTGATGCTTTTAGTCTTATGCCGCTTTTGAGCGCCGTTTTTGAAACGGTGGGCGAAATTGACAGCGTTTCACTTGATTTGAGCGGTATGCCAAGGCTTTATGATATTTCATCTAATGAAGAGGCGGCGCACCGAATAATATCCCTTATCGAACGCCGTGACCCGATAATTTCAATGTTTGAGGAAATTGGCTCAGGTGTAATTTTCGGAAGCGAAAGCGGTTATAATGAGCTTTCTAACGATACGTTGATTGCCGCAAGCTTTAATTCAAATGATAAATACCGTGGATATATAGCTGTTTTGGGACCTAAACGCATCTCATACGAGCAGATTATTCCAAGTATTGAATATATTGCTGAAAAAATAAACAACCTTATTTCAGAGGCGCAAAAAGATATGGAGGATTGATTTCGTGGAAGAAAATAAGGAAAACATAAAAACAGAAAAAAAGAAAAACAAAAAGGACCAAGAAATTGAAAATTTAAAGGCCGAGCTGGAAGCAAAAAACGACTTGCTTTTGCGCACCGCTGCTGAATTTGATAATTTCAAAAAGCGTACCGAACGTGAAAAATTAACGGTTGCCGAATTTGCAAAAGCAGGACTCATAAAACAGCTTTTGCCGATACTTGACAATATCGACCGTGCCGCACTCTCGGAAAAGGGCAGTGAGGATTATATAAAGGGCATTGAAATGATTGTTAAGCAGTTTGAAGCGACCGCTACAAATTTAGGGATAGAAGAAATTGCAAAGGTTGGCGACACCTTTAATCCCGAGCTTCACGAAGCAGTAATGCATATTGAAGATGAATCAGTCGCAGAAAACACCATTACACAGGTTTTACAAAAGGGCTATAAAATTGGCTCAACAGTTATAAGACCTGCAATGGTTCAAGTAGCAAATTAAAACATTAATATATTAAAGGAGAAAAATTATTATGGGTAAAATTATTGGTATTGACTTAGGTACAACAAACTCTTGCGTTGCTGTTATGGAAGGCGGCGAAGCAGTTGTAATCGCAAATGCTGAAGGCGGAAGAACAACCCCTTCTGTTGTTGCATTTTCAAAAACAGGCGAAAGAATGGTAGGTCAGGTTGCAAAGCGTCAGGCTATCACCAACCCCGACAGAACTATCAGCTCAATCAAGCGTGATATGGGTACTTCAAACACCGTTGCTATTGACGGTAAGAACTATACCCCTCAAGAAATTTCGGCAATTATTCTTCAGAAATTAAAGGCAGATGCTGAAAGCTATCTCGGTCAGACCGTTAGCGAAGCAGTTATCACCGTTCCTGCTTACTTTACCGATGCTCAGCGTCAGGCAACTAAGGACGCAGGTAAAATTGCAGGTCTTGAAGTAAAGCGTATTATTAACGAACCTACTGCAGCAGCACTTGCATATAGTATTGATAAGGAAGACGACCAAAAGGTTATGGTTTATGACCTCGGCGGTGGTACCTTCGACGTATCTATTATTGAAATGGGCGACGGCGTTCAGGAAGTTTTAGCAACTGCAGGTAACAACAAGCTTGGCGGTGACGACTTTGACAAGCGTGTTATGGATTATATCGTTTCTACCTTTAAGGCAGAACAGGGCATTGACCTTTCAAACGACAAAATGGCTATGCAGCGTGTAAAGGAAGCTGCTGAAAAGGCTAAAATCGACCTTTCGGGCATGACTTCAACCGATATTAATCTTCCCTTTATTACTGCTGACTCTACAGGTCCTAAGCACTTTGAAACCACTTTGACACGTGCTAAGTTCAACGAGCTTACCGCTGACTTGGTTGAAGCAACAATGGCTCCTGTTCGTCAGGCTATTGCTGACTCAGGTCTTGAAAAGGGCGAAATTAACAAGGTATTAATGGTTGGTGGTTCTTCAAGAATTCCCGCTGTTCAAGAGGCAGTTAAGAACTTTATGGGTAAGGAACCCTTCAAGGGCATTAACCCTGATGAATGTGTAGCACTTGGTGCAGCACTTCAGGCAGGTGTTCTTGGCGGTGACGTTAAGGGTCTTCTTCTTTTGGACGTTACACCTCTTTCACTTGGTATTGAAACCATGGGCGGTATCTCTACAAAGGTTATCGACCGTAACACAACTATCCCTGCAAAGAAGAGCCAAATTTTCTCAACTGCAGCTGACGGTCAGACCTCTGTTGAAGTACACGTGCTTCAGGGTGAACGTGAATTTGCAAGAGATAACAAGACCCTCGGTGTGTTCCACCTCGACGGTATTGCTTCTGCTCCCCGTGGTGTTCCTCAGATTGAAGTAACCTTCGACATCGACGCTAACGGTATTGTTCACGTTTCAGCTAAGGACCTTGGCACAGGTAAAGAAAACAACATTACCATTACCTCAAACACCAATATGTCTAAGGACGATATTGATAAGGCTGTTAAAGAAGCTGAAGAATATGCAGCAGAGGACAAGAAGCGCCGTGAAGCAGTAGACGTTCGTAACAATGCTGACCAGATGATTTACACAACCGAAAAGACCCTTACTGACCTTGGCGACAAGATTACCGAAGATGAAAAGAACAAGATTAACACCGCTAAGGATGCCTTAAAGGAAGCTGTTAAGGGTGAAGATATTGATCTTATTAAAGCTAAGCAGGAAGAGCTTCAGAAGGAACTTTTTGCAGTAAGCGAAAAGCTTTACAAGGCTGCAGCTGAACAGCAGCAGGCAGCAGGCGGTCAGGAAAATGCTCAGCAGGCTAACGCCGACAATGTTTACGATGCTGACTTTACCGATGTTGACGATAACAAATAATTATTCAGGGGAATAATTATTTGTAAGTGAAAAGATAATAGTGAATAGTGAAAAGGTAAGGTGTTTGCTTTGCAAACAATATATAAAGCGCTCTTTGAGCGCACCGAACCTATTCACTATTACTTATTACATATTACTTTAAGCGTTGCAAGGCAACGATTTTTAGGAGAATTGTTTTGGCTGATAATAAACGAGATTATTATGAAGTCTTGGGCGTTGACCGTTCGGCAAGCGAAGACGAGCTAAAAAAAGCATATAGAAAAGCGGCGAAAAAGTATCACCCCGACTTAAATCCGGGCGATGCACAGGCAGAAAAGTCGTTTAAAGAGGTAAACGAAGCATATGAAGTGCTTTCCGACAAGGAAAAGCGTGCTCGCTATGACCAATTTGGTCATGCCGGCGTTGACCCCAACTTTGGTGCGGGTGGCGGCTATGGTGGTGGCGGCTTTAACGGTGATTTCGGTGACTTTGGCGATTTAGGTGATATTTTCGGCTCGTTTTTTGGCGGTGGCTTTGGTGGCGGCGGTCGCCGTTCTAACCCTAATGCGCCCCGTCGTGGTAATGATGCTTCTGCCGCAGTTAATATTTCTTTTGAAGAGGCAGCAAAGGGCTGTACTAAAACCGTAAAGGTCACTAAAATCGACACCTGTGACGAATGTGGCGGCAGCGGTGCTCAAAAGGGCACAAGCTCGAAAACCTGCCCCGTTTGTCATGGCAGCGGTCAGGTAACCTCTGCACAGCGCACACCCTTTGGCGTATTCCAGACACAGACGGTTTGTAACCATTGTCACGGCAGCGGTAAGGTTATTGAAAATCCTTGCAGTCGTTGTAACGGCAAGGGACGAATTCGTCACACTGTTGAAGAAACGGTTGAAATTCCCGCAGGTATTGATGACGGTCAGGTAATAAATCTTCGTGGCAAGGGTGACAGCGGTGTAAACGGCGGTCCTTCCGGTGATTTGCGCATTAACGTTAACGTGCGCCCTCACCCCATTTTCCAAAGAAACGGTTATGACGTATTTTGTGAAATTCCTATCACCTTTACCGAAGCGGCATTAGGTGCCGATATAACCGTACCAACGCTTGATGGCAAGGTTAAATTCACTATTCACGAGGGCACGCAGCCGGGTGATGAATTCAAGCTTAAGGGTAAGGGTATACAGCGTCTTAACTATTCGGGCAAGGGCGACCAGTACGTTAAAATTGTGGTTGAAATTCCCAAGAACTTATCACGTGAACAAAAGGAAATTTTAAGAAGCTTCCAGAGTAGTTCAAGTGAAAAAAATTATAAAGACCAAAAAAGCTTTATGGACAAAATTAAAGATTTTTTTGATTAAATTTAAAAGCATCTTCCAAACGGAAGATGCTTTTTTGTTATTTGGTAATCTGTTTTAAATCTTCGTTCGAGCCAAGCACCAAAAGGTGTTCGCTTTCGTTGAAAATATAATCTGCGCTAAAGGGCACAATTTTGTCATTGCTTTTGTAGGCTATAATATTTATATTGTATTTGTTACGGATTGCAAGCTGGATGGCATTCTTGCCGTACCACTTTTTTGGAACGGCAATTTCGAAAATGGAATAATCATCAGCAAGGTTTATATAATCAAATACGTTTTGTGAGCATTCAACACCGGCAATTTTTCGGCAAATATCACGTTCGGGGTAAATTATGCGGTCGGCACCACTGCGAAGTAAAAATTTTTCTTCTATATCACGGTTGGCGGTACTGTAAACCTTTTTAGCTCCCAATTCTTTAAGTAAATCGGTAATTTCAAGACAGGCTTGGAAATAATCCTCAATACAAACAAAGCAAACGTCAAAATCCTCAACACCAAGGCTTTGCAAAACCGCACGGTTTGTACAGTCACAAACAGGGGTTGAAACAACGTTTTTAAAGGCTGATTTTAAGCCTTCAAGCTTTGCTTCGTTCATATCAACTGCCATAATTTCGCAGTTCTTTTTTTCAAGCTCAGCAATTAGGTGATGACCGAGTGAGCCCATACCTATAATTAAAAATGACTTCATATTTTTTCTCCTTTAACCAATGGTTATAGCTTCGGTTGGGTAGGAAATAGGCGGATTAACACGTTTTTCAAACAATGCACTTGCAAAGGAAACACTACCAACCCTACCGCAAAACATTAAGAACATTAGTGCAACCTTAGAAATCGCCGAAAGCGAGGTGGTAATACCCGCTGTCAAACCAACAGTGCTCATGGCGGAAACTGTTTCGAGTACGGCGTCTGATAGTGACACATTATCGACGCTACATATAATTAGTGTTGCGCAAATTATAAGAGCCAAGTTAATAGTGATAATTAAGATTGCTTTTTTAAGAAATTCGGTTTTAATTGTTTTGCCAAAAACGGCAACCTCGTCATTGCCACGAATGGTTGAAAATGCAAAAGCAATAATAACAAAAATTGAGGTGGTTTTAACGCCACCGGCAGTAGAACCCGAGCTACCGCCAACGAACATAAGCAAAATTGTAAGCAGTACCGAGGCCGGTGAGAGGCCCGCCATATCAATACTGTTGAAGCCCGCAGTTCGTGGTGTTACAGAGGCAAAAAATGCGTTTAAAAGTTTTTGTGCAAGGGGCATATCCTTTAAGAGATTGTTGTATTCTAACACAAAGAAAAGAACTGTCCCCAGAAAAATCAACAGTGCCGATACCGTAAGCACGATTTTACTGTGAAGATTAAGCTTTTTGAGTTTAAAATGTTTAACGGTAATGTCGTCCCATACCAAAAAGCCAAGGCTACCGATGATGATAAGGGCTGATATTGTTAAAATTACAATATAGTCACCGCTAAAATCCATGAGTGAAACAAAAGGCGTGTTTTCGCCCAAAAGATCGAAGCCTGCATTACAAAAGGCTGAAATCGAATGAAAAATTGCAAAATATATGCCCTTTGCTACGCCAAAGTGTTTAATAAAGCTTATTGATAGTAAAGCTGCACCGACAGTTTCAAATAAAAAAGTTCCAATAATAATTTTTTTAATAAGACTTGAAAAATCATTAAGACGGGTGGTATTTATGGTTTCTGCCATCATAACCTTTTCACGCAACCCCTTTTTGCGAATTACCAAACGGTAGAAAAAGGTCGCAATGGTCATATAGCCCAATCCCCCAAGCTGTATAAGCGATAGAATTACTATCTGGCCAAAGGTTGACCAATAGGTTGCGGTGTTTTCGGCAACTAGACCCGTTACACACGAGGCTGAAACCGAAGTGAATAGAGCGGTTAAAATTGTGGGTGATTCGCCGTTTTGGGTTGAAACCGGAAGCATTAAAAGAGCTGCGCCAATAAAAACAATGCAAAAATAGCCAAGCGCAATAATTTGCAAATGATTTATTCTTTTATGCTTGATAATACCACCTCCGCAAAAATGTATAAAGTTATTATACTATAAAACAGCAACAAATTCAACAGTATAAAAAAAGGATTGTATTATTATGATTAAAATGGTAAAATAACGGTATAGTTTATTTTAAAAGGGAGAACGGTATGAAAATTATTGTAAACGGTTGCGGTAAAATCGGCACGACAATCCTTGCAAGCCTTGTAAGTGAGGGTCATGATGTTACCGCCATTGATACTAACCCTGAAGTAATACAAAAATTAACCAATATATACGACGTTATCGGTGTTTGCGGTAACGGTGCTGATAGTGATGTTTTACAAGAAGCAAACGTTAAAAATAACGATTTGATTATATCCACAGCCTCGTCGGATGAGATTAATATGCTCACTTGTTTTTTGGCAAAGCGTATGGGTGTAGAAAATACTGTTGCCCGTGTTCGAAATCCCGAATATAATGACAAAAGCTTAAGTTTTATGCGTCAGCAGCTTGAAATTTCGCTTATAATAAACCCCGAGCTTATGGCCGCTCATGAGCTTTTTAACCTTTTAAAGCTTCCTAACGCAGATAAAATTGAAAACTTTTCGGTACGAAATTTTGAAATTGTTGAATTTAAGGTCAGGGAAGGCTCGGCTTTAGATGGGCTCAAAATTTATGAACTTCGCAACAAATTTAAGGCAAAATTTCTTATTTGCGCAGTAAAGCGTGGGGACGATGCCTATATTCCTCATGGTGATTTTACCCTTATGGCAGGGGATAAAATTGGTGTTACGGCATCTTCTGCTGAAATTTTGCACCTTTTTAGCGAAATGGGTATGAAGCAAGCATCGGCTAAAAAGGTTATGATTTTGGGCGGAAGTAAAACCGCTGTTTATCTTGCAAAACGTTTATCATCAGTTGGAAACTCGGTAACGATCATTGAAAAGAACCGCAATAAGTGTGAAGAATTAACCGAGGATTTACCCAAGGTTTTGGTTGTTTGCGGTGATGGTGCTTCGCAGGAGGTTTTAACCGAAGAGGGTCTTGGCTCGGTTGATGCAGTAATTGCTCTGACCGGTCTTGATGAGCTTAATATTTTGATTTCGTCTTATGCATATTCTAAAAAGGTGCCGAAGGTTATTGCTAAAATTAACAGGCAAGAGCTTATTCCGTTGGCGGAGCATTGGGGTCTTGACACTACCATATCTCCACGCAAAGCCATTTCAAATACGGTTGTGCGTTATGCGAGAGCACTTGAAAATTCGCAGGGCAGTAGTGTTGAAACTCTTTACAAGCTCATGGATGACAAGGTTGAGGCTTTGGAATTTGCCGTAAAGGATGGCCTTGATTTCTTGAATGTTCCGTTTAAACAACTGAAAATCAAGGAAAACATTTTGATTGCAGGTATTATACGTGATCGAAAAACAATTATTCCATCTGGTGACGATGTACTATTATCGGGCGATAAGGTTGTAATTTTGGCCGCTAATCAACGAATTAATAATTTGTCAGATATTATAAGGTGATTGAATTATGAATCGTAAAATGGTTTTTTATATGCTTGGCCAAATTTTAAAGCTTCAGGCGGGTATAATGCTTATACCGCTCATCACCTCACTTATATATGGTGAAAAATGCTTTTTATCATTTTTAATAACTATTTTTGTGGCTTTGGTTTTAGGCTTTGCATTAACTATAATCAATAAATCGCATGATAAAACCTTTTTTGCAAAGGAAGGTTTTGTAATCGTTGCACTTTCATGGGTGTTGCTTTCAGCTGTGGGTGCACTTCCGTTTGTTATAAGCGGTGAAATACCTAATTATATAGATGCACTTTTTGAAACTGTGAGTGGTTTCACCACAACGGGTGCTACCATACTTTCAAATGTCGAAGAGCTTTCCAAAAGCATTTTAATGTGGCGTAGCCTAACCCATTGGGTAGGCGGTATGGGAATACTTGTGCTTGTGGTTGCTATTTTACCGACTGATTCGGGACGGTCTATCCATATAATTCGTGCCGAAATGCCCGGTCACAGTGTTGGCAAGCTTACACCTAAGCTTCGTGTTATGACAAAGCAGCTTTATTTGATATATATTGTGCTTACAGTAATAGAGGTTATTTTCTTGCTTTGCGGCGGAATGCCATTGTTTGATTCATTGGTGCACAGCTTTGGTACTGCAGGTACGGGTGGCTTTGGTATAAAAAATGACAGTATTGCTTCATATAGTCCGTATTTACAATGGGTAATAACGGTTTTCATGCTGCTTTTTGGTATAAACTTTAACCTTTATTATCTTTTGTTGGTCGGCAGGCTACGCTCGGCTATTAAAAGCGAGGAGCTTTGGACCTATATTTGTTTGTTTATAAGCGCCACCGCACTTATCACTTATAATATTTACAGCATGTCAACAAATTTTGCTGAGGCACTTCGCAATGCGGCATTTCAGGTTTCCTCAATAATGACCACCACAGGTTATGCCACGGCGAATTTCAATTTGTGGCCAGGTCTGTCAAAAGGAATTTTATTTATTCTAATGTTTATTGGTGCTTGTGCAGGCTCAACAGCGGGCGGACTTAAGATTTCACGCATTGTGCTGTTATTTAAACGTGTTAAATCAAGCGTTAAGCATATGATACATCCCCGTTCAACCGAGGCAGTGCGCTTTGAGGGCAAAAAGGTTGACAACGATACACTTATGGGTGTTCTCGTTTATTTTGCAGTATATTTTATTTGTTTCACTTTAATTTTGTTTGTTGTTTTGTTTGAACCGTTTGATTTTGAAACTAGTATATCTGCGGTAGCGGCGTGCTTTAATAATGTTGGTCCTGGGTTATCGCTTGTCGGGCCAATGGGTAATTATGGAGTATTTTCATATATTTCAAAAATTGTGCTTTCGGTTGCAATGCTGCTTGGCAGACTTGAGATATTTCCAATGCTTATTTTATTTTCACCCACGGTATGGAAAAAACGCCGTGCAAAATCGTAAAAACAAAAACGCTACACTTTGAAAGTGTAGCGTTTTAATTTTAGTTTAATTATTCGTCTTCGGTTTTCTTGTCGTCAAAAACAATATCAGCAACAACAACGTTAACACGGGTAACTGCGGTGTTGGTCATTGTCTGAATTTTATCCTTAACGTTTGCTTGAACCTTGTCGGCAACCTCTTTAACCTTAGCTTCTTTTTTAACTGTAATGAAAATGCCGATTTCAAGTGCACCGTTTACACTTTCAATTTTAATACCCTGCATTGGGCTTTTTGCTTTAACGGCATCCTTAAGGTCATAATTCTTTTTAGCGATGGAAGCCACACCTTCTACTTCAAGGGTAGCAATTTCAGCCATTTTTCTGAGAACTTCTGTATTTATTGAAAGTTTTGTTGCATTATCTGCCATTTGTGTAACCTCCGTATAAAACTTCTTGTGAAATAAGTCGGCAATAAATACCTTGCCCTTATTCCTATTATAACACAAATTTTTCATAACACAACACAATTTTTATTTAATTGGAATAATTTTAATTTTAGAAAGCGAAATTTTGGTCTGATTAGTGACAATATCCTGTATTTGAAGGGTATTGGCAGTGGTCAGACCGTCACTTTTGACAACCACGTTGATTTCATCATCGCTGATTATCGCAAGTGCTTGTGGAAAGCCCTTTGCTTTCAAAAGGTTTTCAATATTAACTTCATTACTTGTATTTTTTGTAATTTTTTCTAACGTGCTCATAACAGCTTTTTTATCGCTGTCAGTAAGCTTTGCGCTTTTTAAAATTTCTTCCGCTTCCTCTAAAGCAGCTTTGCGTGTTTTTTCACGGTCTGCCTTTGCGGTGGCAAAGTAATCTGTGGGGGTTGTGCCGGTTTGTACAGCATTACCATCGGTTTTATTGTCAACATAGGTTGATTCACCTAAATATTTTGTGCTGGTGGGTAAATATTTGGTATTAAGCCAGATTGCGCCTGCCAGAGCAATTACCATTACCCCCACAACAATCTGCCCTTTACTCAAAACCTTACCTTTTTTCATTTCAGTTTCCTCCTGCGATAAATACTCGTTTACTTGTTATATTCAAAGCCGACATAACGGCATTTTGAATTTTTTCGTTTAAAGCGGCGTTGTCACCGCCTTCGCACACAATGGCAACGCCCCTGATTTCGGGCATTTGCTTTGAAATTAAAATTGCCTGTTCGCTTCCGTCAGAGTTCTTAACCGTTATGTATTGTTGCTTTGTTTCGCTTTTTTCGGCGGTATTGAGGTTGTCATTTTTGCTGTCATTTGACTCCTCTAAATTGTCGGCGTATTCATAATTAATGCCGCTTTCCAATGTTATAACTACGGTTACCTTGCGGCTGCCCGAAATACTTTTTACAAGCTTTGTAATATCCTTTTCAAGGCTTTGCTTATATTCTTCAACCGAAAAATCGTCGGTCAATGCTTTGCTTTTTGGTTTCTGGTCAGTGAAGGATGATAAAAAAATTAAAGCAATGCCGATAACACCAATAATTATTAAAACACGTGGGTTTTTAAGTTTTTCTAAATATCTTTTAATTAAATCATTCATTTATTATTTCAACCTCGAAATTTTGCGCCACTAAGGAAAGGGCAGATAAAATTTTATTTTTGTCTTCTTTTGAAAAAATTAAAACCTTACTAATAACTATGCTGCCGTCCTCAGTTTTATTAGTCAAAACCGAAATTTTTGAAAATTCAATATTTGCGGCTTTAAGGCATTGACCGTATACATATGCGGCAGATTGGGTATCAAGCGCTTCGGTGTGTGAGCTGATTGCATCATTATCCGGCGTGAAATCTAAATTAAAATCAATTTTTAAGGCTGATGAAATAATTAGTAACGTGAATACAAGGCTTAGAATATATTTAACCGATTTTGAAATTTGTCCGCTCGGGCAGATTATAAGTAAAGCACCAATAAAAATTGCCGAAACGCAAAAGGTAATAAAAAAATCACTTAAACGGGTCATACGCCTTTACCACCCAATATAACAACGGTAAGAGAAATTATAAACAAAGCCGCTGAAAGCAGAATAATACCAACTAAAACCGATAAAACCGAATCTACGCTTTTTAAAAGTGCCGAAATTTTCGGAACGTTTAGGGTATCGCTTAAAAATGAAAGTCCCCAAAGACCAAACCGCCAGATTAACAGCTCGATTATAATTGGCAAAAATGCGGCAACACAAATCAGCACGCCCCAAATACCAACGCTTGATTTTAAAAGCGAAAGGGAAGCGGTAACGGTTGAAAGGGCTTCGGACAAAACTCCGCCCGCCACCGGCACAGTTGAGCCGACAATAAATTTTGCGGTGCGAAGGGATAAGCTGTCTGCTGAAGAATTAACAGCAGTTTGAATGCTTAAAATACCAATAAATATTGTTGAAATAAAGCTCATAACCCAAAGTGAAAGCTTTTTGACAGTAGCCGCCAAATTTGTGTTTTGTATCAGGGGAGATACTGATGCCGCAATGCTTAAGGATAAATGCCCGCTCATAAGGGGAATAACGGCGCTGTTGGCAATAAATGCAACAAAATTTGTGGCAACCAGTAAAACACCGCTCATAGAAGCGGAGGTAAGGGGCTTTCCGCTTGCCGCAATAATACCCGCAAAAATCGGAACAAAGGCGGTCATAAATACAGCACAGCCGTAAAGCGCATCAACAGCGGCTGTTATTAATGTATAAATTGGACTTAAAAGCGTTGCACCAACCGCCAAAACGGTAGTAAAGGTTACGGTATCGCTCATATTGTCTTTAACCGCTGTGGTAATTACGGTGCTTAAAATGACAAGTGCTAAAATTATGCCAAAGGTTTTAAAGGGGGCCTTGGCACCGCTTTTTATGAAGCCCAAAATATGTTTTATTGCATTTTCGCTGTTTAGATTGTTTACCCAACTGCTATCATCAAGGTTGACCGTAAAATCGCTTAAAAAATCGTTGGCGGTTTCAGGTATAGTGTCTTTAATGCTTTCAATTCCCGAAGCCTTAAACTGTTCTTTGTAAATATCAATTTCCTCTGCCGAAATCGGTGTGATAAGACAGAGGAAAAATATGACTGTTAAAATTAATCTTTTCATCATTTTATAAATCCCAAGGCCAAATCAATAATATTTATAACAAGGGGAAGCGATAATATAAAAATGCTGCATTTTCCCACTGTTTCGGAAAGAGATGCGAGAGAGGTTTGTCCCGCATCTCTGCAAATATCAGCGCAAAAACCGGTTACATAGCCAATGCCGACAGCCTTGAGTGCAATTTTAAAATACGACATCTCAACGCCGTGAGCCGAAAGCTTTTGGGCTATCGTTTCAAAAGGCTGTGATAAAGCGCTTAAAATAATCACAAGTGCAATTATTGCGGTTGTTACCACCAGTAAAAGCGAAAGCTCGGGTCGGTATTGGCGCAAAAGCACCGAAAAGACAGCGGCGATTATTACAGCAATTAAAATTTTGAAAACTTCCATTTTAAAGTCCGAATAAATCCTTAACGGTTGTGAAAAGCTCGGCAACGGCATTTACAACCATTAAAAGCACAACAACAAGCCCCGCAAGGGTGGTGAGCATAGCCTGCTCCTCCCGCCCCGAGCGTATAAGCACCTGATTTAATACAGTTACAATTATGCCGATAGCGGCAATTTTAAAAATGAAATCAACATCCATAAAATTCACCTACATAAAGAAAATGCAAAGAAAAAGCCCCCCGAAAAATCCCAAGCTCTTATAAAGCTTTTGTTGTTCGCTTATCTGACCTGACAAATTGCCAATTTTGTTGTCAAACAAGGTGATAAAGGCAATACAGCGCTCGTATTCGCTTTTGGTGTCGCTACAGCCAAATTGCATAAAAAATTCATCCCACAGCGCTTTATCCTCACGTGTTAGGCTTTGTAGCAGCTTGTTTATATCACCGAAACACGCACGGATTAGTTCACTTTTGTCACCGCACTGAAGCCTTAACCGTTCTTTAAGGGTTAAAAGACCGTTTTTGATTTTTTGCAGGGCTTCTATTCTGTATTTAAGGGCGTTGGCTTTCAAAAAGCCGAATGCGGTACAGCACAAAAGTAAAAAAGCAAGCCCTAAAAGTTTAAACAACAGCCTTGGCATATAGTTCCTTCGGGGTTATTACGGTAATTTTGCCACCGGTAATTTTGGGTAAAACGGCAATTTGGTCAATGACTCCGCTTTTAATAAGCTGATTGGTTACTTCACGCTGTCCTAAATCGTAAAGGGATTCAATGTGTGCTGTGGTTATAATTTTCACCCCTGCTGAAAAGCATTGGCTTACCGCCTTTAGCTCGTCAGTATTTCCGATTTCATCGAAGGCAATAACGTCGGGAAACATCGTTCTTAAGGCAATTTCTACGCCGTGCGCCTTTTGTTCGGCGTTTAAAATGTCGGTGGCAAGACCTAAATCAAGCATACCCCCGCCCGAAATTTCACCACGTGAATCAATTACTGCAACACGGTTAATTCTGCCGCCTAAGCCGTTTGAAAGCTGTCGCACAAAGTCACGAAGCATAGTGGTTTTACCGCTTGCAGGAGGGCCCGCAATCAAAAGTCCGCCGCCACGGTAAAGGCTTAAAAGCTCGTTGGCACAGCCTTTAATTTCTCGGCAAATTCTTATGTTTATTGAGCTTATATTCTGCATAATACCGCCATCGCATAATTTGCCGCACACGCCGGCACGGCAACCGTTTTTCATAATAACAAAGCCGTGCCGAAGCTCGTTTTCGTGTGCAAAAATTGAGCTGTCGCATAACAAATTAAAGCATTCTGTAATTTCGGCATCGCTTACGTAAACAAGTCCGTCACACTTTTTAAAGCAGGTTTGTCCGTCGTTTTTTAAAAATACCGTTTCGCCGTACACAGTAAGGGTTAGCGGCAGATTTTTGCGAAGCCTAATTTCTGCTACGTTTTGCTGAACGGTTGGGGAAAGGTTAAAAAGAGCCCCCTTAATTCTGGGCGGCAAAGCATAAAGCACGTTGGTTAGTGCGCTGTCAGTTATCAAGTTAATCACCTCAATAGATGATATGATTGGGTTGTCCAAAATAGAACACCGATGTCGTATTTTTCCGACATCGGTGTTCTATTAGGTAATAAGTAATAGGTAAGAGTGAAGAGGTTAGGTGTCGCCAAGGCGACGGATTTAAATTTTAAATGCAAAAAAATTATATCCGTGCCGAAGGCACACATTAACTTTTCACTATTCATTATTCACTTTTCACTATTCACTAAAAACAAAAAACCGCCTCGTTCGAGACGGTTTTGGTTTTTATGTATTAGTATGCAACACCTTGTGCGAGCATAGCGTTTGCAACCTTTTCAAAGCCTGCAATGTTTGCGCCTGCAACCAAGTCGCCGGGCATACCGTATTTTTCAGCAGCGTTAAGAGATGCGCTGTAGATGTTTTTCATAATCTGCTTGAGCTTTGCATCAACTTCTTCAGCGGTCCAGCTGTAACGCATTGAGTTCTGGCTCATTTCAAGGCCTGAAACTGCAACGCCGCCGGCATTTACTGCCTTTGAGGGAGCAACGATTACGCCGTTAGCTTTTAAAAGTGCAACTGCTTCATTGGTGGTGGGCATGTTAGAAACTTCAACATAATATTTTACGCCGTTAGCAATAATCTGTTCAGCTTCTTTAATGTCAACCTCGTTTTGAGTAGCGCAAGGCATAATAATGTCAACCTTAGTGCCCCAAGGCTTCTGACCTTCAAAGTAAGGAACACCAAATTTGTCAGCATAATCCTTAACCTTGTCACGGCCTGAAGAACGCATTGAAAGCATAAATTCAATCTTTTCGTCGGTGTTGATACCGTCTTCATCATAAATGTAACCGTCAGGACCGGAAATGGTAACAACCTTACCACCAAGCTCGGTAACCTTTTTAACAGTACCCCAAGCAACGTTACCGAAGCCTGAAACTGCAAAGGTTTTGCCCTGTATAGTGTCACCAAATGACTTGAGCATTTCATCTACATAATAAACAGCGCCGAAGCCGGTTGCTTCAGGGCGGATAAGTGAACCGCCGTAGGGAAGACCCTTGCCGGTAAGAACGCCTGTAAATTCGTTTCGAAGACGCTTATACTGACCGTAAAGGTAACCAATTTCACGAGCACCTACACCAAGGTCACCTGCGGGAACGTCGGTATCTGCACCGATGTGTTTTGAAAGCTCGGTCATAAAGCTCTGGCAAAATCTCATAATTTCACCGTCGCTGCGGCCACGGGGGTCAAAGTCGCTGCCGCCCTTACCGCCGCCCATGGGAAGACTGGTAAGGCTGTTCTTAAAGGTCTGTTCAAAACCGAGGAACTTGATGATGCTTGCGTTAACTGACGGATGGAAACGAAGACCGCCCTTGTAGGGACCAATAGCAGAGTTAAACTGTACACGGTAGCCACGGTTTACGTGTACCTTGCCGTTATCGTCTACCCAAGAAACACGGAACATAATCTGTCTTTCCGGTTCTACCATTCTTTCAATAATGCCCCACTTTTCATATTCGGGGTTGGATTCAACAACAGGCTCAATAGAAGACAAAACTTCATAAACTGTCTGATGGAATTCTTTTTCGCCGGGGTTGCGTGCTTCAACATCGGCATATACTTTTTTAAGGTATTCTGATTTAAGCATATATGTATCTCCTTTACATAATAATATATATTTTATTTTTTTAGGATACTACCATTTTTTTTAGATGTCAACAAAAAAATTTAAAAAACACTTGAAATTTACAATTTTTGTGGTATACTTATTGGGAACTAAATAAGCTATGTGAGGTTTGCAGAAGGTTTTTGACTGTGAACTGATAGCACTTTGGAGAATTCTGTTAAATCAGATGCCGAAGGGGCAAGCCGGTTTTAAACCGTTAATCTCTCAGGCAAAAGGACAAAGGTTGTATTTTTTCTTTCTTGTACTTTTGCCGAACTGTTTTTTCAGTTCGGTTTTATTATTTTTATTAAGGAGTTTTAAAAATGGAGAAGTTTTTAGAAACTGTAGCGTCCATAAACGGTGAAATCAACAGCGTCGTTTGGGGTATTTTCGGTTTAGCGCTACTCATCGGTACGGGTATTATTGTTACCTGTTGCACAAAGTTTTTCCAGGTGTCACATCTTCCACACTGGTGGAAAAACACTATAGGCAGTCTTTTCAAAAAGGACGTTATTGGCCACAGTAAGGAAAAAGGCTCAATTTCGCCTTTCCAAGCACTTTGTACAGCATTGGCTGCTACTGTTGGCACAGGTAATATTGCAGGTGTTGCTGCTGCAATTTGCGTTGGTGGCGCAGGTGCGGTTTTCTGGATGTGGGTTGCCGCATTCTTTGGTATGATGACCAACTTCGGTGAAAACGTTTTAGGTATGTACTTCCGTCGTAAAAACGCAAATGACGAATGGTCGGGCGGCGCTATGTACTACCTTCGTGATGGTCTTGGCAGTAAAAAGGGTTGTAAATGGATAGGCAGAGTTTTGGCTGTGCTTTTCTGTATCTTTACAATGCTTGCTTCTTTCGGTATTGGCTCAATGGGTCAGGTAAACAAGATTGTTGCTAACGTTGCAGCCGCATTTGATGTTAAGGCGCTTTCTGCAATTAATGTTTTTGGTGACGTTTCACTTTATAACGTGCTTATCGGTGTTGCTATTATGGTTTTAACCGCACTTATCACTTTGGGCGGTCTTAAGCGAATTGCAGCGGTTGCCGAAAAAATTGTTCCTTTCATGGTTGTGCTCTTTGTTTTGGGCTCACTTGTAATAATCGGTGTTAACTATAATGCAATTATACCTGCGTTCAAGGCAATCTTTGTTAATGCATTTAGCCCCGAAGCATTTGTTGGCGGCGGTATCGGTGGCGTTATCGTTGCTATGACCAACGGCTTCAAGCGTGGCGTTTTCTCGAATGAAGCAGGTCTTGGTTCTTCGGTTATGGTTCATTCAAACTCTAATATTAAAGAACCTGTTAAGCAGGGTATGTGGGGTATTTTCGAAGTGTTCGCCGACACAATGGTTGTTTGCACAATGACCGCACTTGTAGTTCTTACATCCGGTGGTCTTACAACAGGCGTTTTCAATATTGAAACAGGCGAAATTGCCGCAGGTCTTACCGATGCAACCTTAGTTGGCGGTGCGTTTAATGCTGTATTCCCTTGGGGCAATATCGGTCAGAGATTTATTGCCATTGCAATGTTCCTTTTCGCATTTACAACCGTTCTTGGTTGGTCACATTACGGCTCAAAGGCGTGGGAATATCTTTTCGGCGCAAAAACAACGGTTATCTTCCGCATTATCCATGTTATAACAGTAATTTTTGGCGCAGTGCTTACCTCTTCTCTTGCTTGGGATATTTCTGACACCTTCAACGGCCTTATGATGGTACCTAACCTTATCGGCGTACTCGTTCTTTGTCCGTTAGTTGTTAAGATTACAAAAAATTATATCGAGCGTAATATCAAGAAAAAGGAAGTTGCACCTGTTATATCTTATGATGAGCAGTACAATAAATTAAGTGAAGATTAATATTTAAGAAGATGCCTTCGGGCATCTTCTTTTTTTATGCATTAAGTTCTTGACAAGGTATACTATGTGTTGTATAGTATTATGTGTAAGGAGGTATGTTATGGATATTCAGATGAAACGTGGTCTTTTAGACGTTGCGGTGCTTTCTGCAATTAAAAATGAGGATTCTTACGGTTACCAAATTATTAAAGATTTAAAGCCATATATGGAAATATCCGAATCTACCCTTTACCCGATTTTAAGGCGACTTGAAGCAGGGGAGTTATTGACCGTTAAGGACACTATCCATAACGGCAGGGTGAGAAAATATTACCATATAACCGAAAAGGGCCTTGAAAAGATAAACAGCTTTAAAAACGAGTGGCAAGAAATTATGCTGATTTATAATTTTGTTACAAGGGAGGATACCGAAAATGACAAGGGTTGAATTTTTAGCAGAGCTTAAAAATAGGCTTATCTCTTTTGAAGAAAGTGAAGTTGAAAATTGGCTTAAATATTATAGCGAGATTATTGATGACCGCATTGAGGATGGTCAAACCGAAGAATCGGCGGTTGCTTCTCTCGGTGATTTAAACACAATAATTGATGAAATTTTACAGCAAACCCCAATCACAAGGCTTGCTAAAGCAAAGCTTAATCGTAAAACCCTGCGTGGCTGGGAAATCGCCCTATTAATCATTGGCTTTCCATTGTGGTTTCCTCTGCTTATGGCGGTTATTGCGGTTATATTAGCGTTGTACGTTGCGTTAGGTTCGGTGATAATTTCTTTTTGGGCATCTTTCGGTATGACCATCGCAGGCGGTATCGGCGGCATTATTTCGGGCATTGTTTTTTCCTTCGGTTCGCAACCGCTTTCGGGTGTTGCTTTAATTGGTGCGGGTATCGCTTGCATAGGGTTTTCAATATTATTGTTTTACGGCAGTAAGGCAATAACCGAAGGTACTGTATGGCTTACAAAGAAAATTGTTTTAGGCATAAAAAACAGTTTTATTAAAAAGGAGGAAGCAAAATGAGAAAAAAGACAATAGTCGGGCTTGTTATTGCGACTTCGCTTATATTAATCGGCGCTATAATTTTTGGAGGGGTTATGATGACACTTGATTGGGATTTTACAAAGCTTGCAACCGTTAAATACGAAACAAACAGTTATGATATAACCGAAAGCTTTAAAAATATAAAGATTATGACCGATACAACCGACGTGGTGTTTGTTAAATCCGAAAAAATCAAGGTTGTATGCCGTGAAGAAAGCAAGGTTTTACACTCGGTTAACGTAGAGGGTGACACCTTGGTAATCGAAGAAATCTATACTAAAAAGTGGTACGAAAATATTGGAATAAATTTCGGCACTCCTAAAATCACAGTTTATATTTCCGAAGGTGAATACGGCAATTTAACAATAAAGACGAGCACCGGCGATACTGATATACCAAAGGGCTTTACTTTTGAAAATATAGATATTACACAAACTACGGGCAGCGTAAAGTGCTTGGCATCATCAAACGGCGATATTAAAATTAAAACAAGTACAGGCAGTATTAAAGTTGAAAATATAACTGCAGGATTGCTTGATTTAAAGGTGTCAACAGGCAATATTAATGCAACTAAGGTTGAATGTGTCGGCGATTTTCTTGTCAATGTTTCAACAGGTAAAGTAAAACTTGAAAACGTAAAATGTAACGATATTATTTCATCGGGTGATACGGGTGATATTACCTTAAAGAACGTAATTGCTGATGAAAAAATTGACCTTAAAAGAAGCACAGGCGACGTAAAATTTAACGGCTGTGATGCGAGCGAGCTTATAATATTGACCGATACGGGTGACGTTAAGGGCACACTTTTAAGCGATAAGGTGTTTATTTTAAAAACTGATACGGGTAGCATAAAAGTCCCCGAAACCGTAAGCGGCGGCAAGTGTAAAATCACAACCGATACAGGTGACATTAAAATTGAAATAAAATAATTAAAAAGGCACTCGTTCGAGTGCCTTTTCGTTATTACATATTAATACTGTTTGCGCCCAAGTTTTTAGCGGTGTCGCTAATATATTTGTGGCAAGTAAACATTATAATTTGATTTTTGTCAGAATATTTTTTCAAATATTCCAAAGCGGTTTTTTGGCGGTTATCATCAAACTGTGCCAAAGAATCATCAAGCATAATGGGAAGTGTGCCGTTCTCATCGGTCATTAATTCGCTTAAAGCCAAACGCATACTCAAATATGCTTGGTCAACAGTACCGCTTGAAAGATAGGCAGAATCGAAGCTGCCGAAAATATCAGCTTTTTGAACCGCTATATCAAACGATTTTGAAACGCTTATACCGTTATATTTGCCTCCCGTAATACCGCTGAAAATTTCACCAGTTTTATTGTCAAGCACACTGCCGTAGCTGCGCCTAACCTCGGCAAAGCTTTCGGTTAAAACCTCCATCGCAAGGTCTAAATCTGCAACGTACTGTGCCTGCTTTTCGGTTTTTTGGGTCAAATCGGCAATTTGCTTTTTAAGGCTTTCGGGGTTTTCCATAATTTTTTGCTGCGCCTTAATTTCGGTTAAAATTGCGGTGGCATCGGTCTTTTGGGCGGTGATTTCCTCTAAAATGGCGTCATATTCGGCCTTGATGCTTTCAAAATTATCAACGGCGCCAAAGCTTTCCGCCTCTTTAATTTTTTGTGCGGCGGCTTCGTAAGAAATATTGCCGACGTCCTTTAAAATATAATTGATTTTTTGCTTAATTTCCTTTTGCGCCCCCGCTTTTTGGCGAAGTTCTTGTAGGGTGTCATCAATTTCAGTTGTATTAAAGGTGTCGCCGAGCAGAGCTTTAATCTCGTCGTTATAAACTGTTTTTTCTTTTAAAAATTCATCAATTTTTTGGGTGTTTTCTTTAATGTGGTTTTGCTGATTTTCAATCATAGCAGCATTAGAATTAAGTGCGGTAGTAATTGCATTAAGGTTGGATTTTTCAAGGGTGATAACCGTCATAAGCTCGTTTAATTCAAGCTTAATGTTTAAAAGCTCATCCTCAAGCCCTTTTTTCTTGGCATTATTAGAGGATGTAATAACAAGAAATATCACACATAAGATAATACCAATTAATGCAACGGCGGCGCCTATATATGTGTTATAAGTGCATAGCGCCGCACCGCCCAAACCAAGTAAGATTCCTAAAATAAGCAGAATGAGGTTTGGCGCCTTTTTGTTGCTTAATGCGTTTTGGGTATCGCCATACTGTGCTTTTAAATCGGCTTGCTTTTGTTCCAGAGCTTTAATTTTATTTTCAAGCTCGGCTGATTTCTCGGGCGAAGCCTTAGTTGGGTCAAGCGCCAAGTCAAGCCCTTGCTTTATAACCTTGTTTTCGTTTTCAAGATTTTCAATTTTTGCCTTAACACCGTTTATTTTAGAAAGACAAAAATCAATCTTTTTAAGGAACATTTCATCAATGACCGTTCCGTTTTCAAGTGTTAAAGATTTTGTTATATTGTCAAGTTCTGCCTTTAAGCTTAAAAGTTCACGAAGCTTTTCAGCGTTTCTGAAATCCTGTTCTTTATCGATTGTAACCTTTAATTTGCCAGCTTTTTCTTGCAGTTTTTCGATTTCGGCAACAATTTCTTTTGCTTTAATATTACCAAAATTAATTTTTTCCTGTGTTTCGTTAGCCTTTAAAAGGGCATCGTTAAGTGCTTTTAGTGAAGCCAGGTTTTTATCGTATTCACCGGCTCGGCCGCTTTTTGAAGCAAGGGCGAGCTTGGCCTTTTCAAGGCGTTTATACACCTCATCAAATGAAGCGTTTTCTTCACCCGTTAAAGCAAGGTTTGAAAGCTTTGAATTAATTTCGCCCTCGGCGCCGGCGTTGCTTTCCGGAAATCCGAATTGACCAATAAAAATACTGCGTTCAAATGCTGCGGCAGAAAGACCTAAAAGCTTTGTGCCAATATCGGCCGAAACGGTTTCACGACTGCCTAAATCGGTATTAATAAGGGTGACCTTATCTGTGGAGTTTGACTCGCCGAAAATACGCTCCAGACGGTAATTTTTACCATCCTTTTCATAATCAATACTGCCCGCCATTTGGCTGTTATCCCATGGGGTGTATTTTTTGCGTATGTTTTTTGACAAATCGCCTTTGGCACGGTCCGAGCCGTAAAACATCATTTTAATGAAGCTCATAACAGTGGTTTTGCCGTTTTCGTTTTCACCGTATATAACGTTAAAGCTGTCATTAAGCTCAAGCTTTAAATCCTTAACGCCGCCGAAGGCAGAAATATAAAGCGATTTAATCTTCATTATACTTTACCTCCGAATTAAAGGCACGAAGCCCAATATTAAGTGCACGGGTTACGGCATCTTTATCCTCACCGTTTTTCAGTCTTTCAAGCATATTCTTAACAAAAACGCCTTTAAGGGTGGGTTCACTTGCCAAAAGTTCCAAATCAATCGCAAATTCGGTCTTGTCACTCAGTTTTACAAAATATAAAACTGCTGAAAGCCGAGTGGTGATTTCGGTAAGATTTAATTGTGCTTCGGGCGGAATATTTCCTACAAGTTCAATTTTATAAAGATTGTCGGCAAAGTTTTCGAAATTTGCCTTAAGGTCGTCTAATATTGCTTTAGAAATATCCTCTGTATCGGTAACGTCAATTTTTCTTACAATGTGCTGGCGTTTTGAAACGGGTATAAACTCCATTTGGCAGCGACCCTTTGTAACCGTACCGAAGTATACGCCCTTTTCGTCCAATTCGTCAAAGCCCTGACCTTCGGGACAGCCACAATAAGCAAAGTGGGTGTTTTCAATTTTGCCAATGGGGGTGTGGGCGTGAACGTGACCCAAAGCGATATAATCCATACCGCTTTTTTTAACAAATTTTGGGGTGATTGAATTATAGTCAGAGCCCAAATCGGCACGCAGCTCGCCGTGTTGTACCATAATATTTACATAATTACTGTCTGGCGATATTGTGAATTCTTCCTCGCCCTTTAAATATACGCTTTCAAATGAGCGACCGTAAACCCGAGCCTTTATATCATCAAAGGTTATAACGCTGTCCTTTGCGGGTAAAACGTAAAGGTTTTCGGGCAAAGCACGGGTTAAAAAGGGTGAGTCGGCAGTTAAGGGGTCGTGGTTACCTGCGGCAAAAATTACCTTAATTTCGGGTATTTGTGCTATTTTATTAAACACGCCGTCAACGAATTCGGCTTCGACCGTGTTACTTTCAAATAAGTCACCGGCAATGGCTAAAATATCGGCGCTTTTTTCCTTTGCTAAATCAACAATTCTTTCAAAGGTTAAAAGGGTTTCAAAGCGTCTACCTTCAGCGGCGACACCCAAAAAGGCATCACGTGCGCCAATGTGAATATCCGCTGTGTGCAAAATTTTTACATTATTCATTAAATTTCGTCCTTTTTCGCAAATGGATTATAATTATATTATCATTTTTTTAATAATATATCAAGACACAAATTGACTTTAGCGCTTTTATGTGTTAAAATGTTTTTAAAGTTTGACGAAGAGGTGTTTTTTATGAAAAAAACCGATTTTGCCGACCAATTATTCGATGCGGTTTTAACCCTTGAAAGCAGGGACGAGCTGTATATGTTTTTTGGTGACATTTGCACCCCTAAGGAAATTGAAACCTTTGCACAGCGCTTTGTTGTTGCAAAGCTTTTAAACGAAAAAAAGGTGTATAGCGATATTGTTAAATCTACCGGTGCAAGTACGGCAACTATTAGCCGTGTAAGCCGTTCTATGAACGAGGGGCTTAATCTTGCTATTGAAAGGTTAAAATAAAAATGTATAGTATTTTTGCCGATTTTTATGATGAACTTACTTATGACGTTGATTATAAAAAAAGAACGGCTTATTTAATGAAGCTTTTTAAAAAATACGGCAAGGCGCCCAAGCTTTTACTCGACGTTGCTTGCGGTACGGGCGGGTTTTCAAACGAGTTTGCAAAATTGGGTGTTGAGGTTATCGGCACCGATATAAGCGAAGAAATGCTGGGCATTGCACGTGAAAATTCTGCCATGCAGGGGCTTGACGTTTTGTATCTTTGCCAAGCCGCCGAAGAGCTTGATTTATACGGCACGGTGGATGGTGCGGTCTGTTGTCTTGACAGCTTAAACCACATAACTGATTATAAAAAGCTTTGCAAAGCACTGCAAATGGTTTCCTTGTTTTTAGAGCCTGATTGCTTGTTCATTTTTGACGTTAACACCGAATATAAGCACCGTGAGGTTTTGGGAGATAACGTTTTTGTTATGGACAGGGAACAGGTTTATTGCGTGTGGGCAAACGCATATAACGAAAAGAAAAAAACGGTGGATATAATGCTCGACTTTTTTGTTAAAGAGGGGGAAGTATATTCACGTTACAGTGAAGAATTTTCTGAAAGGGCATATACAGGGGACGAGTTGGCATCTGCTTTAGAAAAAGCGGGGCTTCAAGTGGTTGAAATATTTGACGATATGACCGAAAAGCCCTTAAACGATAAAAGTCAAAGGGCAATTTACGTTACTAAAAAGGTGAAATAATGGGTAAGCTTATAAGATGTATAACAAGTGAAGGCGCTATAATGGTGTCTGCGATTGATTCAACTGATATTGTGGCAAAGGCCGAACAAATTCATAAAACCTCAGCTGTGGTTACAGCGGCACTTGGCAGACTTTTGACTGCCGGCGCTATGATGGGCAATATGCTTAAGGGTGAAAACAATTCTATCACCTTAAAGGTTGACGGTGGCGGACCTATTGGTGTGATTACTGTTAGTGCCGATTATCACGGCAATGTGCGTGGTTATGCTACAAATCCCGTGGTGGAAATTCCCTTAAAGCCTAACGGCAAGCTTGATGTGTCGGGCGCTGTCGGTACCGATGGCAACTTGTTTGTTATTAAGGATTTAGGCCTTAAAGACCCGTACAATGGCTTTGTTCCGCTTGTGTCGGGCGAAATTGCCGAGGATATCACCTCTTACTATGCAACAAGTGAACAAATCCCCACCGTTTGTGCTTTGGGTGTGCTTGTTGATAAGGATTTAACCGTTAAAAAAGCGGGCGGATATATTTTACAGCTTTTACCCTTTACCGAGGATGAAATAATAGATAAGCTTGAGGAAAATCTTAAAACCCAGCGCCCCTTAACCGCCTTAATGGATGAGGGTATGGATATTGAAGATATCGTGCGTGACGTGTTAAGAGGGTTTGACGTTGAAGTCATATATACCGAAGAAGTTGAATATAAATGTAAATGTTCGAAGGCAAAGGTTGAGGCGACTTTAAAGAGTCTTGGTGAAAAAGAACTTAACGAAATTTTGGCGACCGAACCCACAATTGATGTGTATTGTAATTTCTGTAATACAACATATAGTTTTACTAAAAATGATGTTGAAAAAATTTTGAAAAAATAAAAAATTTTTAAAAAAATTGCTTGACAAACGATATTTATTGTGATAATATATTGCTTGTCGCCGGTGAGTTGCCATTGGCAAGCCAGCGCGGTCATCGTGGGAGCATAGCTCAGCTGGGAGAGCATCTGCCTTACAAGCAGAGGGTCACAGGTTCGAGCCCTGTTGTTCCCACCATGTGGCCTGGTAGTTCAGTTGGTTAGAACGCTAGCCTGTCACGCTAGAGGTCGTGGGTTCGAGCCCCATCCAGGTCGCCATTTTG
>JAFQCU010000007.1 GCA_017416285.1 Clostridia bacterium
ATATTCGTATGTATGATAAGGATGGAAACCAGGCTGAAAGTTATCACTTCTCTTTTTGGGATGATAAAAAGGTTGGTAGCTATGAAGAAATTATCTATGATATTTCGCCCGAAGATATTGAAAACTACACGGCTTTTGGCTATTTCGTTACTTGCAAAAATTTGACGGAAGGATATTGGCAAGTAACATTCCCTCTCGAAAACATGAACTGACAAATTCACGGCAGCTAGGTACATCCCGCTGCCGTGTTTTGTAATGTAATTAAGGAGGTGATGAAGTGGGATACCGAAAAGTTGTCATTAACGGCGAAGAATACAAGCTAACACCCAAGTGGTATAAAGAATATTTATCTGCAATTGAACTTTGGAAAAAAGCAAAAGAAACAGATACTAAAGATATCGATATATCAGAATTGGTTGACATACGCGATGTAAAAATTGATAAAAACAAACCTTATCCTATAAGAATGATAAGTTATATAAATCAAATTAAACATCCGTATTGTTTTCGTGTTGGAGATGTAAAGGTACGTGTCTCTTACGCCGGTAAGGATCACTCGTTGAAAGATTCTTTCACGGCATTGATTTCTTCGATGTAACGGAAGAAAAGCAAGTGAGGGAGGTGACAGACTCATCGCCTTTTAGTTTGATTAAGTTATTATACTCATGCATCTAAATACATAATAATACTGCTCTCCTTTTCTTGAAATAATTGAAAAATTTGTGGAAAACAGACTCATAATTTCCATAAAAAGAGTGATACTAATACCAAGCAAAAACGACGAGTCTTCCCAAATCAGGGGATTTGGGGCGTGTGGTTGCTCTAAACCCGCATGAACACTGGGTTTTTTACTTTTTTAGAGAATTTTTGGTGAATACTTGATACGAGGTGTATCGCTAAAATTTTAAGAAAATCACACTCGTTTTTAGCAAAGTTAAAAACATCGAAAACCCGCATAAATACTGGGCTTTTGGCACATTTTTAGAGTAGAGAAAAGGAGTAAAATATATGAAAGCAACAGGAATTGTACGTCGCATCGAGGAATATGGTATAATAGGACAAAAGTCGAAAAAACCGCATAAACACTAGGGTTTTCGCTGATTTTTGTCCAACTCAATTTGCACAAAACAATATACATAGCAAAAGCGAGGGGATTTCCCCTCGCTTTTGCTATTGTTGCGTGTATTAGGTAAAGCCCTTTTTTGAACGGTTGTTACAATGACCCTACGTAATTTGGAAAACCTCTCTGTTTTGGCCATCTACAAACTTGCCATAGACGCCCCCAATTTTCATCGTTATTTCTTTTAAAGAGTGGTAACAGCAGTCTTCTCTATATTTACAGCTACTACAGTTATGCTGATCGCACCGAATCATATAAGGCTCATAAGGAGATTTTTGTTGATCCAATTGTGCATATAGTTGATTCGAGGTTTCCGCCCTAAAAAATTTATACAGGATGCTGCGAATCTTTTCTTCAGAGACGCCGCTTTCCTTCAATGTCAGGTACTTATTGACGCATTTGAAATATGCAATATCGTTCTCCTCGAAGCAATTGGAAACTAAATAAGCGGTATGCTTTCGGGCATCACTATATCTACCCAGTCGGTAACAGCTATAGGCTCTAACCAACGCAGAAAGAATTTTGTTTTTAGACCCGGCTATCGGAATGCCGGCATTGACAGAATACACATTGTATCGACCGTAGAAGTTGCGTGTTGATTCCGAAATCTGTAGCATGAAACTTAAATCCTCATCTGATGCTGCCTCAGGATTTCGGAAGGCCGCATGGACACTATCACCCAGTACATACAACGAAATCGTATTGTATAAATCCATAATATTTGTTTCCGAAAAGCCCGGAACAACAAATTTATAGCTTTGGAAACCTAAAAAGGAATAATTGCGAACATATACCGGCTTCCCAAGCTGCCGATACAGGTCTAGCATATAACGGAGTAATTCTTTGTTGGATTTGTTGCTATTGTCGTGCAACACAGCAACATCCTGTTTGCAGGTAACTTCATCTGCAAAGTAATCAGCAGTATATACACCATCGCTACTTTGCAATTGATTTTTTAAATTACAGCCCAAAGGAAAGTCCGTAATTTTATTCAATATTTGTCCTGCATGTCTTGCATTTAACCGATCAAGACCACGCCCCTGAAAGGTTTCCGTCAGTGTCCTTTGTATAGCAATTTCAAGAACAGGATCTGCCGCAACATTAACATGGTATTTTTGCGTGTTTTTGTCAATAATGCGGGTAGATATAATAGGAAAGCCGTTACCGATAGAGTAGTTAAAAACGGTAACGTCGTAGTTCCCGTCAGCACGAACTTGATTTAGAATCTTTGCAACAGTGGGGAATTGCTGCAAAGTCTCTTCTGGTATGCGGGGGGCTCCGGCGCCACTGAGAAGCATCTTCTGGCAAGCATAACGCTCCATCATCTCAGATAAGGCGTGTACCCACGCCTCTTCCCGCGTGTTGCCGGCACAGTTTCCGTTGGCAGAATACATGCACTCCACATATTTCGCAGGTAAATACACATACTTGTCTTCAAAAAGACTGTAAAACGGGACGGTTAGCACCTTACCGTCTTCGCTGAGAGCAAGATTATGACAGTATTTCGCCAACATTTCCCGCGAAAGAGGTCGGCCTGTATAGGTCTGGATAATGGGATCCATCCAGTCGCCGTTTTCGACCAACTCGTCCACGGTGAGATATTTGCAATCCGGTGCATAGGCATGAAAATTAAATTCCTTATCCCGGTGGATTGATTGATATGAAACTAAATAGACACCCGATTGGATGCGTTCAATGAATTCCGCATAGCCGCTGGCCTGAGCCAACTCCGGAGTAACGCCCTTTCCGTTGGTGCGGGGAATGCCTTTTGCGACATGAACATTCAACGAGCAACAGTTTGTTACGCCGGAAGCATTCCAGGATTCTTCTACCTGAATATCCAGACCATTTAGTATGTTTTTTATCTTCTCAACAGTTTCTGTAGGATTAGAATCTTTAAATTTCAAATCAATATGTTGCATGAAAATCCTCCTAAAGTTTTTTTTATTATAACATGGTTTATTTTTTGTTGCAAGCCGAAGTTAAAAAGACACAGTCAATGTATATTCGCCGCACGGAGACACCTGTTTACAATTACGATACGTTCTGTAAAGCGTTGGGGATCATTCCATATCGCTATCCTATAACATTACACCCAATTTCTCTATTGGTAGTGACAGCATCGCTTTGGAAACCAAAAATTCCACAGTAACAAAGTGGGAAAATATATTTACCTTCCTGTTTTTGAGATAGCTAAATTTTAATGCTTTGACTTTTCGAAATTTTAAAGTCAAGTATAAATATCCACGTGTTTACAGATACTAACAGCGTAATTTGTAAAATAAGGAGATATATATGAAAGCAACTGGTATTGTGAGAAGTATTGAGGAATGCGTTATAATAGGGCAAACCGCTTGAAACCCGCATAAACACTGGGTTTTTCACTAGTTTGCCCTATTGAACACAAGGGTGTCAAAAACGGTTTTTGTCGGTTTTTATACATATCAAAAGCGAGGTGAAATTCACCTCGCTTTGTGACTTTTTATTTGTTTAATAAATTTGATTTATGAATTTATTTCAGTTGGAATATTTATAAAAGAATCATCCACTCCATAAATATCAATCAAATTATTTAAGTCATCTGCATCCAACTTTGATATTATTTTTTTTGCTAAAAGTATTTTAACGTGTTTTTTGGTCAAACACCTGTATTTTTCGCAAATATTCTTAAATCTATCATATGAAAGAACACCGCGAGAAATGCAGGAAGTGTAAAAATCTTCTATCTCTTTTGTAGAACCATGATGTATTAAGGAATGGTTTTGCGGACCTAAACAAATTAAATTATCGGTAATATCGGGACCCCCTTCGCCATTAAATTCAATGATGTGGTGTGCTTCCACATAGTTTTTCCCGTTCTTACCTTCAAACGATGGAGCGCGTGTTAATTCGTCTAAATAGTTTGCTTTGATTTTGGCGACTTCACTAATAAGACGATTTCTTGTTCTTTTTCCGTTTTTAATTATTGGTTTTTTTATGTTTCGCACATTTAGCTTGTAAACTAAATCACCATCTTCTTGAATTGCTTTTGTAATGGCATCAGTACGTTTGTGTATAATTATATCCGCCAACTGACTATCTTGATAAGTTTCATCTTCGATTTTTGATAGAAGCTTTTCTAAATCAACCATTTCCATAGGAATATCTTCAGATACGATTTCTTTTGCATATTTAGTTATAGAAATCGTATGAGGTGCACTTCTTGAATAATCATACGAAATCAAACCAAAAGCATCCATTAAAATTAGATATGGTTTAAATTTAAATTCCGGATTTTGTGATGCGCTATATTCAAACTTGACTTTCTTCTCGGTTTTCCATCCCATACAACCAAAAATATATTTTTCTTGGTCTTCTCTATTTGAAGGTAAAGTTTTTCCTATACTTAATGCTCGCGATAATATATCTTCTTCTTTTTGAAGGTCGTCTACTCGACCTAGAAGTATGGCTATTTCAAAATCTGTAACTTCTCTTCCTATTTCATGGCAGTATCTTAATATAGTCCGACAAGGCCTATAATCGGCTTCTTCCTTTATAGATATACCTCTTATTACAGAGACAAAAGGATTGTTAGAAATATTGTCATTAAGTAACCTACTACGTAAAACATCAAATAGTATTTCTTCAGAAGATAACACCAATTCGTTAAGTGCATCTATATCAATAACTCTATAGTTAATGTTTTTTCCTATCTTGAAATAATTGAAAAAGGTGAAAAATGCTATGTAATGCCTAAACATTCGTCCTCGCTTACCATTATCACCATATAACCAGTCAAAATCAGCATCTATGTTTAAATAGTAGTTTTCAAATTCGTGGCTTCTGTTTTTACTAGGAATAATACCGCGTTTATAATTATTAAATATTTCGTGATAAATTTCCTTAATTCCAATTTCGGAATTTAGTTTTTCTTTGTCGATTAAAACTATATATGACGCTATATTTTTCATCAATCTAACGATAGAAGGAATTTCGCTGAAAGTTGGGCGGGGCATATTAATTACATTATTGTGAAATTCTTCGAATTTATCCACAGTATTCAAATAATCTTTATAATGCTCTGCTATTATATTTGACACTATATTTCTTCCTTTCTAAAATTTATAATATTCTGATGCATATGGTTGATTTTGTATGCATAGGGATAGCCGAACGGATAAAGCGGTTTATTATCTTGCAGTAAGATAGTAGTACCAACAAACTCAAAGCCTATCTCGGTCATCATTTTAACAATATCCGCCTGAACACACACCTCCTTTTTGTCCACGGTAAAATCACTTATAACAATAGTGCAATACTTCTTGGGATTTAAGATGTCGTAGCAATTTTTCATTATCTTTTGAAGCATTGCTATAAAATCTTCATATGTCTCTTGGTTGCCTAAATCGTTTTCCTTGTCAGAATAATATTCAACACCCTGACGAGAGCCGTTCCTAAAACCCTTATCACTTTTATCGCTTCTCAATCCTTGCGATTTATTCTTTAAAATATTGTGATATGGAGGAGAAGTAATTATATAATCTACTGGTTCCAAATTCTTTACAACTTCCATTGAATCTCCGAGAATATATTTATAATCGTTATCTGTCATTCCTTTTGCTTCAAATCTTGTTAATGCCAATGACTTATATTCTTCGGACAAATCCACACCAACACTTTTGCGACCAAGATTATATGCAGCAATGGCAGTAGTTCCCGAACCCATAAACGGGTCTAAAACAGTCATCCCTTTTTTCGTAAAAAATGAAATCATTTTTTCTATATCCTTTATAAGAAAAGGAGCAGGATGCCCGAAAGCCGCCTTATCATCGGCACATTTTTCAGAGAAAAAGAAACTTTTTGTAGATTTTATCCATTCTTTACCCGTTAAATCATTTAACTGATTTCGGGTATCGAATTTTCCTTCTGTATTGCTCATAGTTACACTCCTAATTTTGAAAATACAATTTGTTTGAGATTGTCACTCTTATCTCGTCCACTCTTTGATAAAATAATATAATAATCTGAAATAGCCTGTCCTGTCTTGGCTGCGACATTCGCTTCACTTGACCGCAAGTTGTTTTGAGAAAAATAATCAACTATATTAAAACCGCTATTTTTAATAGATGTGAGTATTAATTCCCAATCTTTCATTCTATTACTATTGAATGTTAAAATGCATTTTCCTTTGTCCTTTAAGATTGCTTTACATACACTAAAGACAGAAACCATATCCTGTACATACTTGTCCTCGCTGTGCTCATCTTTAACGATAATTTCATCGGTTAAGTCTATTTTGTATTGTGGATACATTTTAGTCAGCCATACATTCCATATAACACATAATTCGCCGTACTGAATTATATCGCCATACGGTGGGTCAGTAATGATTAAATCAACCGATTTTTCGGGTAATTGTAAAGATTTTGCATCACCATATAAAGAGATGCCCGAAATCGAATTAGAAAACAAAACCTCACTACTATATTTATATGGTTTTAAATAGGTGTCTCTTGAATTGAATGCATTTACAATACCATTCGGGCCAGAAAAAGCCCTTTTGAATTGAATAAGCGGGTTTTGCTCTAATCGGTTTTTAAGGTACATATATGCGGGTCTTCCCCAACTAGTTGATAACGGTCTGTTGGTTTTTTCCGAACGAGCAGCACACATTTTTGTTGTTAAATGTACGGTTTGTAAAAAAGCAAATGTCAAAACCTTTCTATAAGGTTCTGGGGTTATAGAAATATAGTGAAAAATAGCCGACAATATCTGCAATGCATTTTTAGGCCAAATATTTTTTATGTCTGCTCCACCAAATCTTTCTAATGTGCTTTTGCAAATCGTTTGAAAATTAGAAATATCATAATTGGGTAACCAAAATTTTAATTCTTCACATTCTGGGATGTGATTTATAGGTTCAGAAATTGTTGCTCCGCAATGTTTGCATTTGTAAGAAATTTTTGTACACACATCTTTTTCAAATAAATAATTATAGATGTCAGTTTCGTTTCCACATTTTTTACATTTGCACAAATATGTGTCTTTATAAGTTTTTAGCGAGTAAACACTTTTTGTTATTTCATCAAAATAGTTATTAAGTTCCCTATAATCTATTGAACTGGAATATACATCAACAAGAAAGTTTGTTAAAGGGTTAATATCACTCACAATGGGAAATCGCCCCGCTTTTATACTTTCGAAGAATGTTAAGCCCGAACCTGCAAAAGGGTCGAAAATAACATCCTTTGGCTTACTATATTCGCATATTATTTCATTCCAAATATTATGGGGTTTTTTACCCCAGTATTTTAAAGCACGATACATTGCGGGACGGGTTGTTTCCAAGTACCGATTTTCATTTTTTTTCATGATAACACCTTTCTAAAACGCTTGCTCTTTATTAAAAATTTACAATAATTACTGTACCATAAAACGGACTTCGCTTAGTTCTCAAATAAATCGCTTAGGGATTTCCCCAATTCTCTACATATTGCCTTACATAGTTTGAGAGAAGGATTGCAGTTGCCTTTTTCTATGCTTACTATTGTTTGACGGGAGACTCCAACGGCGTTTGCTAAATCTTTTTGAGTCAGAGCCAGTTCGGCTCTAGCGATTATAATTTTTCGATTTTCTGCCACCGCTATCATATCCTTTCAAAATATTTCATTTTTATTTTAACAAAACCTTAACACTATGTCAAGTATGTTTGACAAAAAGTAAAAAATACACGACATCACGAATTGCAAAAGATTAAGTATAAATTCCCTTTAATCACAAATAATAGTATCACGATTTGAAATTAAAGGAGATTTATATATGAAAGCAACTGGTATTGTGAGAAGAATTGACGACCTTGGTCGTGTGGTGATTCCGAAAGAAATCAGAAGAACAATGAGAATTAGAGAAGGCGACCCTTTAGAAATATTTACCAATTCTGGTGGGGAGGTTATTTTTAAAAAATACTCTCCTATTGGCGAAATTTCTCCCTTCGCTGTGCAGTGTGCCGAGGCAATGGCGGAAGCAACACGCTTGGGCGTAATTATTTGTGACCGTGACCACTGCATTGCCGGTGCGGGTATTTCTAAAAAAGAGGTGCAGGGTCGCCGAGTTACACCTGTGCTTGAGGACATAATGGAAGGGCGCAAAACGGTTGTGCTCGAGGGGGAAAATCATCAGGCACTTGAGGGGGTTGACCGTAAAATTTGTGTAGCAGCACCCATTGTTATTTCGGGTGACGTTGCGGGTGTCGTTGTTATGGTTGCAAGTGACACGCTGTCAAAAGCAGGCGACAGTGATGAAAAGCTTGTGCGTGTGGCTGCGGCATTTTTGGGTAAACAGATGGAAGAATAAAAAAAGCACCTCGGCAGAGGTGCTTTTTGAGTTATGAGTGGCTGCGCCACGTTAAGATTGCCTTTGGCAAGTTATGAACGGCTGCGCCGTGTTATGAGTTAAGGTGTCGGCATTGCCGACGGATATAAATTGGGGGTTTATCGCTTACGCAAGGTAATAGGTAAGAGGTAATGGTGAAGAGGTAAGGTGTCGCTTCGCAACGTATATTAATTGGTTTGTACAATAATTACGAATTACGCATTACGAATTACGAATTGAGCGTTAGCCCTACAAACTATAATTTGAAAATCCAACAAAAAAGGAACGGCGGTGCCGTTCCTTTAAATTATTTTAGTAATTCATCAATAAAATAAGCGTTGGTGCAAGCGTGAAGACCGTGGCTATCGGTGACGGTTAAGCGGAAGTATTTATCCTGTTTGCCCCAAAGTGAAAATTCGGCATGCATGGGTCCCTCCTCGGCCTGCACAGCGATTTCTGCATGGCGGCGACCCGTGTTAAATGCAATTTTACAAGCGTTGGGTGAGGTTATATGTACCTTATTGTCCTCAAACCACAATTCATCAATTAGCGGACCCTCTGAGCAATAAAAATCACCGTTTAAAAGTGCTTCACCAATAAGGGTGTGGTCAAGCCTTTCGGCCTTAATCATTGTAAAACCACGGAAGGAGTCGTAACGTGGGTCGTTCTGTGAACGGCGGTTGTGGTTGTCATCTGCGGCAATACAATAAATCCGCTTGCCTGAACGCAGCATTTCATCATAAACACGGGGGCTGTAATCATCATATCCCGATGCAACGCAACCACCGTTAATGATTTCAAGTGCGTGCATACCGTTATAGTTTAAATACTCGTTAGCACTTTCCAGCGACCAGCCGGGGTGATTATAGGTGACAAAAAAGCCGTTTTCACGTCCTAAACGCATCATTTCACTTATACACTCGGGGGTGTATTCACGCTCAAAATCGGGTTGGTTAGGGTCATAAGCTGCTTTATCCCAAATGGGAATATTATGCTCGATATACTTTGTGCGGTGGAAGCAAACCTGATATTCAACGTCGGGCCTTAGTGCAACAAAGCAAATGTGGCAAACCTTTATATCGTCATAGGTTTGACCCTCTTTTTTCTCCTGATTGGCATAAATCTCAAAGCCTGAAAGCGCAAGAAAATCTTTATCGTTAAGCTCACGGTGATGGAACATTAAATCATGGTCGGTGTATGCGATAATAGAATAACCCTGACTTTTATATAAATCCTTCATTTCCTGTGGGGTTAACTTACCGTCGGAAAAGGTGGAGTGCGAATGTAAATTAGCCTTGAAAAATTGACCGCTTTGTGGGAGTAGATATTTTTTCATAAAATCACACCTTTGGATTTGCTGTGTCCTTATTATATTACAATTTTTCGAGCAGTTAAATATAATTTTTTTGTCAATTTTGGTTTTTCCACACCTTTACTGAAAAAATCATATTTTACGAGTTGTAATATGTGGTGGTAATGTGGTAAAATTAAAATATAAAATGAGGTGTTTTTAATGCTTAGAAAAACAAAAATTGTTTGCACTTTGGGTCCCGCATGCGAAACAGAGGATATTATAACCGAAATGGCGAAAGCAGGTATGAACGTTGCACGCATGAATTTTTCGCACAACACCCATGCCGACCACCAAAGACGTATGGATGCGGTTAAAAGCGTACGTGAAAAGTTGGGACTGCCAATTGCTATTTTGCTTGACACCAAGGGTCCGGAATACCGTATTAAAACCTTCAAAAACGGCAAGGTACTTTTAAATGAAGGCGAAACCTTTGCTTTCACCGCTGACGATATTGAGGGTGACCAGTCAAGGGTTGCGGTAAATTATAAGGGTCTTGCGAAGGACTTGTCAATAGGTGATAAAATTTTATTGAACAATGGCCTTTTAATATTCGAGGTTAAGGAAACTACCGAAACCGACGTTATTTGTGAGGTTTTGGTTGGGGGCGAGCTTTCGGACAGAAAGAGTATGAGCTTTCCGAATAAAACCTTGAAGCAGATTTATTTAAGTGAACAGGATAAAGAAGATATACTTTTCGGTATTAAAAACGGTATTGATTTTATTGCTTGTTCGTTTGTATCAAGAAAACAGGATTTATTGGACGTTAAGGAATTTTTGGCGCAAAACGGCGGTGCGGACATTGGCATTATTGCTAAAATTGAAAACCGCTCGGGCGTGGACAATATTGATGAAATTTGCGAAGAATGTGACGGCATAATGGTCGCCCGTGGTGATATGGGTGTAGAAATCCCGTTTGAAGAGCTCCCCGCAATACAGAAAAAGCTTATCACCAAATGCAGACTTTTGGGCAAGCGTGTTATAACCGCTACCGAAATGCTTGAATCAATGATTCAAAATCCACGACCTACCCGTGCTGAAATTTCCGACGTGGCAAACGCCGTTTACGACGGCACAAGCGCAATAATGCTTTCGGGTGAAACCGCTGCAGGTAAATATCCGGTTTTGGCGGTTAAAACAATGGCTCGCATTGCCAAAAACACCGAAAATAATATACATTATGAAAAGCGCTTTTTAACCCGTGAATTCCAGATTAAAAACACGGTTGACGCAATTTCGCACGCAACCTGCGGTATGGCGATTGATATTGGTGCAAAGGCTATTGCGGTATGCTCGCTTTCCGGTGCAACGGCACGTATGGTATCACGCTTCAGACCGGCAGTTCCGATTATCGGTATTACTACAAGCGAAAAAACTTGGCGCAGATTGTCGCTTTCGTGGGGAGTTATTCCTATGATGTGTGAAAACTATAATTCAACCGACGTGCTGTTTTACAGCGCCGCAAAAATCACAAAGGAGGTTTTATCCCTCGAAAAAGGCGATAAAATTGTTTTAACCGGCGGCGTAACCAACGGTCAGACAGGCAACACAAACCTTATTAAGGTGGATGTGATATAATGAACGACTGTATATTTTGTAAAATTGTAAACGGTGAGGCACCATCAATGAAGGTGTATGAGGATGAATATACACTTGCATTTATGGATATTGCTGCCGACGTTGACGGTCACTTATGTGTTATTCCAAAAGCACATTGTGAAAGTATTCTCGATTGTGACAATGAAACGCTGTCACGCCTTATGAATACCGTTAAAAAGGTTAGTGAACATTTAACCCAAAATTGCGGTTATGAGGGTGTAAATCTTCTTAATGCAAGTGGAAAAGCAGCCGACCAATCGGTACCGCATTTTCATATTCATATAATCCCAAGAAAAGAAAATGATGGTCTGGATACTTGGCCAAAACTCCCCGGTGCAAAAGAGGATATTAAAACTGTTTTTGAAAAAATAAAGATGATATGATATAAAAACGGCTTTGCTCCAAAAGAGCAAAGCCGTTAAGTTTTTATTTACTTTCAATTTTTTCCTTGCCGCCCATATAGGGTTGTAAGGCTTTAGGAATTGAAATGGTGTATTTTGCGCCATCAAATGAAAGGTTGTTTTCAAGGAAAGCAATCAACATTCTGGGTGGGGCAACAACAGTATTATTAAGGGTGTGTGCAAGGTACTTTTTGCCTTCGGCGTCCTTAACACGAATACCTAAACGACGTGCCTGCGCATCGCCAAGGTTGGAACATGAGCAAACCTCGAAATACTTTTGCTGTTTTGGTGACCATGCTTCAATATCGTAAGATTTAACCTTTAAGTCTGCAAGGTCGCCGGTACAGCATTCAAGTGTGCGAACGGGAATATCCATACTTCTGAAAAGCTCAACCGAATAGCTCCACATTTTGTTAAACCATTCCATACTTTCTTCGGGCTTGCAGATAACAATCATTTCTTGTTTTTCAAACTGGTGAATACGGTAAATGCCACGCTCTTCAATACCGTGAGCGCCTTTTTCCTTTCTAAAGCAAGGTGAATAGCTTGTAAGGGTTAAGGGGAGCTTTTCTTCGGGGGTGATGGTGTCGATGAATTTACCAATCATCGAATGCTCGCTTGTACCGATAAGATAAAGGTCTTCGCCTTCAATCTTGTACATCATAGCGTCCATTTCCTCGAAGCTCATAACACCTGTAACGACGTTGCTTCTGATCATATAAGGGGGAATACAATAAGTGAAGCCCTTATCAATCATAAAGTCACGTGCGTAAGCCAGAACTGCTGAATGAAGGCGTGCGATATCGCCCATAAGGTAATAAAAGCCTTCACCTGCAACCTTGCCGGCAGCTTCCTTATCAATGCCGTTGAAGGCGGCCATAATGTCGGTGTGGTAGGGAATTTCAAAATCCGGTACAGTCTTTTCGCCGTACTGTGTAACCTCGACGTTTTCGCTGTCGTCCTTACCAATGGGCACGCTGCTGTCAACAATGTTCGGAATCTTCATCTGAATTTCCAAAACCTTTTTGGCAAGCTCGTCTTCCTTGATTTCAAGGGCTTTTAATTCCTCAGCCTGTTCTGTAACAAGGCGCTTGATTTCCTCGGCCTCATCACGCTTGCCCTGAGCCATAAGCATACCGATTTGCTTACTGATTTTGTTGCGGTTTGCACGAAGCTCGTTTGCACGGTTATTAGCGGCGCATTTTTGGTTATAAAGCTCGATAATTTCATCAACAAGTCCGAGCTTTGAATCCCTAAATTTCTTTTTAATATTTTCTTTCACCAATTCGGGATTATCACAAATAAATCTGATGTCCAGCATTTTTTCTCCTCCAAAGGATATAATATTCATGTAAAGTATAACACATATAAAAAAATATGTCAAACGAAAGGGAACAAAAAATGGAAAAAATTAAACCCGTTTCAAACGAAACCGAAATGAGCCTAGAAAATATTAAAAAACCGCCTGAAACAGCGGAGGAAATGGTTAATTGCTACGGTACGTATGAAATTCAGTCAACGGCGGATAATGATAATATGTATCCTGCAATAGCACAGGGCTTTAACAAGAAAATCATTAAAACCGATTGCGAAAACGAGGAAAGACGTGATAATGCCCTAAAAAGTGGCAAAAAGTATCAGTAATTCTTGACAAAGTTGGCATTAGCATTTATAATATACACGTAAAAATTTGTTTTCTGGAGGAAAAAATATTATGATTAGTGCCGGCGATTTTAGAAATGGCGTTACTTTTGAAGAAGATGGCAACGTGCTTCAGGTTATTGAATTCCAACACGTAAAACCCGGTAAGGGCGCTGCTTTTGTAAGAACAAAAACCAAGAACGTTATCACAGGTGCGGTTATTGAAAAGTCTTATAACCCCACTGCTAAGTTCCCCACCGCTTTCATCGAAAGAAAGGATATGGAATATTCTTATCCCGATGGCGATATTTACTATTTTATGGACCAAGAAACTTATGAGCTTGTTCCCATTAATGCAAGCGATATGAGTGATAACTTTAAGTTCGTTAAGGAAAATATGGTTTGCAAAATTTTGTCATACAAGGGCAAGGTTTTCGGTGTAGAACCCCCAACATTTGTTGAGCTTCAGGTTACTCAGACCGACCCCGGCTTTGCAGGCAACACAGCAACTAACGCTACCAAGCCCGCAACTCTTGAAACAGGTGCCGAAATTCGTGTTCCTCTTTTCATTAACGAGGGCGACATGGTTCGTATTGACACCCGTACCGGTGAATATATGGAACGTGCATAATTAACGGAGGTATTTTACAATGGATATTTGCGAAAAGATTGCTTATATTAAAGGCTTGGCAGAAGGCCTTGGCATTGAAGACACTACCAAAGAAGGTAAGGTTTTAAATGCTATTATTGATTTGCTCGAAGACATTACCGAAGAAATTTGCGAAATCGAAGACGGCTGTGATGAGCTTATGGAGCAAATCGATGCAGTTGATGAAGATCTCGCTTCTTTAGAAGACATCATTTATGAAGATGATGACGACTGTGATTGTGATTGCGACTGTGATTGTGATGATTGCTGTGATGACGAGGTTTACGAAATCGAATGCCCCGTTTGCAACGATATTATTTATCTCGACGGCGAAATGTTAGAAGAAGAAGGTATGGTTTGCCCCAACTGTGGCACCGATCTTGAATTTGATTTTGACGGTTGCGACTGCGATTGCTGCGACTGTGAAGAAGCAGAAACCGAAGAATAATTCTTTAAAATTAAGAGCTGCGCCGTAAAGCGCAGCTTTTTGTATATGCGAGGTATTTTTTATGAAAAAAAGTAAGATTATTGCAATATCTATTTTGTCGGTAATTTTTGTTACGGTTATTGTTTTAATGCTTACCGGTGCATTGCAGGGGATTGAGCCCGCAACAGGTAAGCCGCTTTTACACAGCTTTTTAAATCCTAATGGCGAAATGGGCGAATTTATGCACAGCTTTACCATTTTTGGTGATACTATTTTAGATGTGTTTATTATTGCGGTTTTGGTATTTTTGCCTTTTACAACAAAGCAGGTTGGTATTCCGGTTGCGGCCACTGCGATTGTTTCAACCATTTTAAACAAGGTTATCAAGGCAATAGTTGACCGTCCACGCCCTGAAGAGGCATATCGCCTTTTGGAAATCGGCAGTCCAAGCTTTCCAAGCGGTCACGCCATGAATAACGCCGCAATTTACATAGCAATAATGATGTGCCTTTTACCCCTTTGCAAAACCAAGGTTCAAAAGGGTATTGTGATTTCAATTTTTACAATTATTCCGCTTATTATTGGCGTTACACGTGTTTACTTTAACGTTCATTACGCAAGTGACGTGGTTTGCGGTTGGTGTTTGGGTGCCATTGTTGCGCTTGTAATGACCGAGCTTGTAAAACCCGGACTTGCTAATTTTTCAAAACTAAAAAAGGGTGTTTAATATGAATAAAACTAAGCCCTTGCTCCAATACGACCTTGCCGAAAACCAATCGAACGGTATACCTGTTATTGTTGTGGCAGGCGGTTCTTCCACACGTATGGGGCAGAATAAGCTTCTTATAAGGCTTAACGGTTTGCCCGTGCTTGTGCGCACTCTAAAGGCATTTCAGCAGTGTCAGGGCGTTGGCAATATGATTTTGGTTGCCGCCAAGGATACGCTTTTAGAATATCAGAAGCTTTGTGATAATTATATGCTTTCCAAGGTGACCGATATTGTCGAGGGTGGCAAAAACCGTCAGGAATCGGTTTTGTGCGGTTTGAAGCAGCTTAAAGACAGCGATGAAGCCGTGCTTATTCATGATGCCGCACGCCCGCTTGTAAGTGACAAAATTATCGACCGTGTTATAAACGGACTGAAGGAATTCAATGCCGTTACACCTGTTGTTAAGGTGAAGGATACCATAAAGCAAATCGCCGCTGACGGCGTGGTAATAAAAACCGTAAAGCGTGATGATTTGGTACAGGTTCAAACACCTCAAGGGGTTAAAATTAAGGAATATCTTTCTGCGTTAAAGGACAAGGATTTAAGCCTTTTTACCGATGATGTTTCAATTTTTGAAGCGGCGGGAGATAAGGTTTTAACGGTTGAGGGCGATTATAAAAACATTAAAATCACCACGCCTGAGGACGTGTTGATTGCCGAAGCATTTTTAAGTGAGGAGGCTGCCGAATGAGAATTGGTCACGGTTATGACGTGCATAAATTTGCCGATGACAGAAAGCTGATAATCGGCGGGGTTGAGATTCCCTATGAAAAGGGTCTTTTGGGTCACAGCGATGCTGACGTATTGCTTCACGCTGTAAGCGATGCACTTTTGGGTGCAGCGGCTTTGGGTGATATTGGCAAGCATTTTCCCGATAATTCGGCCGAATTTTTGAATATTGACAGCCGTATTTTGCTTAGACGGGTAGTCGAGCTTTTAAATGAAAAGGGCTGTAAGGTAGGAAATATTGATGCTACTGTTATTGCTCAAAAGCCTAAAATGGCACCGTTTATCGACCAAATGCGACAAAATATTGCCGATGACTGCGGTGTTTCGGTTGATAGGGTAAACGTTAAAGCCACCACAGAAGAGGGTCTTGGCTTTACGGGTGAGCTTTTGGGTATTTCTGCCCATGCAGTTTGCATTATTGAGTAATTAATAGCAGTGTTTTGTCATATACTTTAATGAGGGGATATGATGAAGCTTTATCTGATTTTTACAAAAAAGGGACTGGCTGTAATACTGGCGCTGACAATATTGGCGCTTATTATTATCGGTCAGTTTTCAAGTGTAAACAGAAGCTATTCTGATGGGGCTACCCATAAAAACCGAATGGAATTTTTAGCGGCTTATAAATTTTCGGTTAATGAAAATGCTGTCGCTGTAAGGGATACACGTTTGCCGCAAAGCATGTCCGACAATTTTGTTAAGTATAACGAGATTGTTCAAAAAGGCGGATTTGATTTATCAGATTTTTGCGGAAAAAACGTTACGGTTTACAGCTATGCTTTAAGCGAAAATCCGCAAAGTGTTGTGAGCCTTCTGGTGGCTGACGGCAAAATTATAGCAGGGGATATAACAGATACTTTAAGGGGCGTTTGTTCCCCGTTAGTTAAGGGAAAATGAATGAAACAAGAACGATTTGACAAAATAATAGCAACACAGTTTAATATTTCACGCAAGGACGCCCGCATTGCCATAAGGCGTGGCAAAGCCACCCTAGACGGTAAGGTTTTAAGGGATTTTGGCGCACTTGTGAACGTTGAAAGTGATATCACCTTTAACGGACAAGCGCTGAATTATAAAAAGTACATTTATATATTAATGAATAAGCCAAAGGGCGTTTTGTCTGCAAGCAGCGACAAAAATAAGCAAACGGTGGTTGATTTAGTGCCTGAGCATTTGCGGCGTCAGGGCATGTTTCCTGTTGGCAGATTGGACAAGGACACCACAGGCTTTTTGATTATTACCGACGACGGTGAATTTGCCCATAAGGCAATTTCTCCAAAGTATGAGGTGTATAAAAGTTATATTGTAACGCTTGACGGAAGCTTAACCGATGAAATGGTTAAAGCCTTTGCCGAGGGAATAGTTCTTGCTGATGGTACACGCTGCAGAAAAGCCGAGCTCGAGATAATTTCTGACAATATCGCAAGGGTGAAAATATGCGAAGGAAAATATCACCAAATAAAGCGAATGTTTGGCGTTGTGGGTCTTGGCGTTAACGAATTAAAGCGTGAATCGGTAGGGGCGCTCACACTGCCAAAGGGTCTTGAGGAGGGTGCTTGTATTGAACTGTCAACAGAGGAAATAAAGGTAATTTTTACCGATTGTTAACGTTTTAACAGCAAAATATACAAAGCTTCATTTGCAACTTTGTTTAGAATTTGCATAGAATTTTTTTATGACATTTGATATAATAACATTATAAAATTTGGAGTAATCTACCCCACTCGAAAAAATTAGTACAGGAGATATTAAAATGGCAAGTTTATCACTTCGTAACGTTTACAAAAGATACCCCGGTGGTGTTGTAGCCGTTACCGACTTCAATCTTGAAATTAAGGATAAGGAATTTATCATTCTCGTTGGCCCTTCCGGTTGCGGTAAGTCAACTACTCTCCGTATGGTAGCAGGTCTTGAAGAAATTTCCGATGGTGAAGTTTACATCGGCGATCGTCTTATCAATGACGTTGCTCCTAAGGACCGTGATATCGCAATGGTTTTCCAGAACTATGCGCTTTATCCTCACATGACCGTTTTCGACAATATGGCATTCGGTCTTAAACTTCGCAAAACACCTAAGGATGAAATCAAGCGTCGTGTAGAAGAAGCTGCTCGCATCCTTGATATTGAACACCTTCTTGAACGTAAGCCTAAGGCTTTGTCAGGTGGTCAGCGTCAGCGTGTTGCTTTGGGTCGTGCTATTGTTCGTGAACCTAAGGTATTCTTGCTTGACGAACCTCTTTCAAACTTGGACGCTAAGCTTCGTGCACAAATGCGTACCGAAATTTCTAAGCTTCATCAGCGTTTGGGTACAACCTTCATTTACGTAACCCACGACCAGACCGAAGCTATGACCATGGGTACCAGAATCGTTGTTATGAAGAGTGGTCTTATCCAGCAGGTTGACACTCCTCAGAACCTTTACCTCTATCCTTGCAACCTTTTCGTTGCAGGCTTTATCGGTTCTCCTCAGATGAACTTCATCGAAGCAAAGCTTCTTAAAGAAGGTAACGATTTCTTCGTTGAATATGGTACTGAAGATACCAAAACTCGTGCAGGCGTTAAGTTTAAGATTAAGCTTCCCGCTAGCAAGAACAAGGACAACTGCCTTGAAGCTTATGTTGGCAAGGAAGTTATTATGGGTATCCGTCCTGAAAATGTACACAACGAAGCTGATCTTATCGCTGCTAACAAAGACGGTATCGTTGAAGCTGCAGTTGAAGTTACCGAACTTATGGGTGCTGAAACCTATCTTTACATGAACAGTGAAGAACAGAAGATCACCGCTCGTGTTGCTCCTACCAACACTGCTAAGCCCGGCGACAAGATCGAAATCGCTTTCGAAACCGATAAGATTCACCTCTTTGATAAGGATACTGAACTTACCATTTGTAACTAATTTTATAAAATCAGCGCCCGACCAAACGGTCGGGCGTTTTTTTACTTGCAATATAGCTATATATAGTGTATATTTATATTATGGTACACAATAAATTTTTAAGGGGGATTTAATTATGGATAACGAAAATAAAAATATTGTAGTTGGTGAAGATGGTTCCTATTTTGATGGCGGGTACTGGGCATACATTGGCTATAATATTGCAGTTGCATTTGTAACAGGTATAACCTTCGGTATAGCTCATCCGTGGATGAAGTGCTGGTACCAGAACTGGTTGGCATCACATACTGTAATTAACGGCAAGCGTATGACCTTTGACGGTAAGGGCGGCGACCTTTTTGTTAAATACATAGTTTGGTTGCTTCTTTCTTACGTTACTTGCGGTATTTATACTCTTTGGATGAACGTTGCACTTAAAAAGTGGATAAGCGAACACACCCATTTTGAAGGTGAGCCTGATAACAACAGCTTCTTTGACGGTGGCGTTGGCGATTATTTTGTAACAAGCATTTTATCGGCTTTGGCAGCGCTTGTGCCTTTTGCGGGTCTTGCTTGGTCAAAGATTATTATCACACGTTGGTTTGTTAATCACACAGTTGTTGATTCCCGCCGTTTAACCTTCCGTGGCACTGTTGGCGATTTGTTTATTAAGTATTTATTGTGGGGATTCTTAACCAGTATTACCTGTGGTATTTTCGGCTTGTTTGTGCCGGTTAAGTACATTAAGTGGGAAACCGAGCATACACTTGACGAAAACTGCACTCCCGAAGCATTGAATTTAAAGGCAAATTATAAAACACAGGTTCATACTGATGCTGTAATGCTTCAAAGCGGTGACGCCTCACAGCTTGAAAGCATCAAGTCACAAATGCTTACAGAAGCTAATGAAGGCCTTAATGAAGAGGATTTGACAAAGCTTGAAAGCGCTTTAAGACTTTATGATATTCTTAAAGAATGCGGCAACGAATTTACCATTGAAGAAGATGCACTTATTTATAACTGCACACTTTTGGTAAGAAAGCTAAAGGCTCAAAAGCCCATACAGCAAAAGTCAAAGCTTTGGGTAATAATTGTTGCAGCAGTTGTTGCGTTCTTAATGTTTATTGGTGTTGTTGGCGGCGCTATTGCGGCAGCAGCAATATTTAGTATGCGAATGCCGCTCGCTGATGGTCATCAGCAAGCACAGGTTTCATCTGTTATATCATATGATGCTTTTTACAATAATCTCGAAGATGCGGCAAGTCAGTTTGGCTGCACCTTGACCGAAGTGGGAAGCGGAGTAGAGGAAAAGATATTCTCTGTGACTAATAACGTTCCCGATTCGTATGTAGAAATTTATGTTTCATACGAAGGCGGTTACGTTAATTCTGTTGGAATTTACGGCTCACGCTGGCGTGGAAATTTAAATAACGAATACAATATCAACAATGCTGTAAAGTGCGTTTATAAATCTCTGGGCCTTGGCGGTCTTTATGATATTTCTCTCGATATTTCGAATGATTCAAGCCAATATTATGGCGATTGGAGATTTGTTGTCGACGCTGATGATTCAGAGGTTTCTGTAGAAATTTCCAAATAACACATAAAATTAACACCCGACCGTCAAGGTCGGGTGTTTTTGTTTTTAAATTATAGTTTATTTTATAAATTCTTTATATGCACTAAACAGTGCATTTGCCATTTCACGCATTGCTTTGGGGTCCACCTTTAACACCTGTCGGTCATAGGTTAAAAGGCCGTTGGTTTCATCCTCGACGTCACTTACCTGTGTTAAAACGGTGGCACAAAGCCCGTGATTTTTAATTGCAGGAATAACTTCATCATAATAAAGCTTTAAAAGTGCAGACTTGAATTCTTCGTTATCACTAAAGAATTTATAGCCGTAGGTTTTTGATTTATTAAACGAGTGGTCTTTTATTTTTGAAGAATATCCGCCAAATTCCGAAAGCACAAGCGGGCGGTTATCGGTCTTAAATTTAAGGGGTTTAAAATATATATGCTCTGATAAAACATCGCTTTCTCCGGTTTGGAACCAACCCGAGGTTGCATCCCACACACGTGTGGGGTCGGTATTCTTCATCATCTTATAAAGGCTCTTAGCATCAAATTGACCCCAACCCTCGTTAAAAAGGGTGTAATACATAACGCAGGGGTGGTTATATAAAAGCTTTAAGGTATCCTTTGAATTTTTTATAAATTGTTCACGTCTAAATGGTGTTGCCTTATGGGTAACACCTTTTTTGAGCCCTATGGTCGGTAAAGCGGTATCAATTACGAAACTGTATTTACCGCAATTTACAAGGTCCTGAAAAACCGCCATACCTATTTTATCACAATAGTAATAAAATAGCTCGTGCTCAATTTTAATATGCTTTCTAAGGGTATTAAAGCCACATTCTTTCATCTTTAAAATATCGTTTTCAAGCGCTTTTGGTGTGGCGGGAGTATAAATACCGTCGCTAAAATAGCCTTGGTCTAAAAGCCCATGAAAGAAGTACGGCTTACCGTTTAGGAGTATTTTATTATCCTTTGCTTCTATTGTGCGAAGTGCTGTGTAGGATTTAATTTCATCAGCGCCGCTAATTAATGTAAAATCGTAAAGGTGCGGGGCTTCAGGCGTCCAGTTTATCGGATTTTCGATATCAATTCGTGCGCTTTCGCCGCAAAAGCTGTGTTTTTTGCCATTAATATAAAGCGTTTTTTCAATTTCGCCACCGTTTATGGTTATATCAAAGCCGGTAAGGTCGGGGGTAACGGTAATATCCTTAATATAGTTTTCGCACACTTCTTCAAGCCAAACGGTTTGCCAAATACCACTTGTTTCGGTATACCACATACCGCCACGCTTTTTGGTTTGCTTGCCGTAAGCTAAATCGATATTAAGAGTATCTAAAACCTCAATCCTCAATGTGTTTTCGCCATTTTTTAAATTCGTTGTTATATCAAAGGAAAATGGCAAATAACCGCCAATATTTTCGCCAACAAATTGGTCGTTGACGTAAATTTTACACTCCTGATCGACTGCGCCGAAATGTAAAAGAACCTTTTTCTCAATCGGGTTATACATTATTGTTTTGCTGTAAATGAGCAAATCGTTTGTTTCTTTTTTGAAATTAACACCTGAAAGTCGGCTTTCAAGCGGGAACGGAACGATAATATTTCTGCTGTAAACGGTTTCACCCTTTCGCTTTATTTTTAAATCCCATTTACCGTTAAGGTTAATAAAGCTTGGACGCTTAAATTGCGGGCGGGGATAAACATCCCACGGCTTTTCGGGGTTTAAATCTTTTTCAAAAGGGGTGTAAAGGGTTGCAAATTCAGTTTTCATTTGGGTTGTTCCTTTTCTTAATGATAAATAAAAAGGGTATAAGCAGCACAATAGCAATAAGGGATGCCAAAAAGATATTTTCATTTGGTAAAAACGAGGTTGTGCCATCGTTATTTACTATTGTTTCAGCGTTTTTTAACACAGCCGAACCAATAGCGGGGCCGATAATACCGGGGATAAGCACCTGCGCAAAAATGCGAAGTCCTTGGAACATACCCGCCTTGTTCTCTGGAGTGTTATCTCTTATCATTGCACCGAAAACTGCCATACCTGAAAGATAGCCGCACATCATAAATAGCGAGCCGACAAATACAGGCAGGGTGGTTCTTGTTAAGAATAAAACTATATAACCAAGGCAAAGTGATAAAAGCGCCAAGCTGCCCGAAAAGGTAAAGCCCTTTTTGTCATAAACTCTGCCCCAAAACGCAGTAACGATAGCGGCAATGATAATTGCGGGCGCCATTATGAAAACATAATCGCTCATGCCAAGGGATTTTTCGTAGTAGATAATAAGATACGGCATAAAGATTTGGATAGAGGTATTAAAAATTACAAATGCCGCAAGAGTTATATAAAGTAAGAGATTGTTTTTAATTGTTGCGGGGCGAAAGCCGTAAAAAATACAACCAAAATAGCTTTGTGAAGGTTTTTCTATCGGGGTATCCTTAATCAGGAAAATTCCCAAAACACCTATAACGGTAACCACAACGCCTATTATTGTGAATATAAGGGTCCAGCTCTCGGCTTTTTCCAAATTAAAGAACATGAATCCGCCGAAAACCACCAAAATTGCAACAAGCGGCATCATGGCGTTAATGCCCTCTACTGCGCCACGGTTGGTTTTATCGGTCGAATCGGTAAGCCAGGCATTAAAGGCGGCATCATTGGCGGTCGAGCCAAAAAAGGTCATAACGCAGTCCATAATAATAACAAGTGTTACACAAAGCGAAGCAATGCCTGCTACAGCGGGAAAAAGCTTACCGACTATATCGGTGCGGATAAGCACAAAGCTGAAAATCGAAATACCCCAAAGTATGTACCCGCCGCAAATAAACAGCTTTCGTTTGCCAATGCGGTCAGAAAGAGCGCCCATAAATACCGTGGTTACAGTAGCGGCAACGGCAGATGCGCCAACCATAAGCGCAATATCACTTGCCGAAGCGTTGAACATTTTATAAATAAAAACGTTAAAATACATATTTTCAACTACCCACGCAACCTGACCAATAAGGCTGAAAAGGGTAACTGCACACCAAAAACGGGGTGAAAGTTTAGATTTCATAAAAACACTCCTTTAGTCAGTTTATTATATTTTAACACAAAAATACAATTTAAACAACCTATCTATTGACAAAGACTTGATAAATGTTATAATCGGGTTAAAAGTTTATACAAGAGGTGTTTATTGTGAATAAAACCGATTATTTAAACCCGATACATAAGGGCGCTGACCCGTTTATTTTACTTTATGACGATAAGTACTATTTATACGCAACTAATGCAGAGGACGGCTTCAAGGTTTCGATATCAAATGACCTTGTAAACTGGGAAGACAAGGGCTATTGTCTTGAAAAAGGTGACGCAATGGGTGAAAAATGGTTTTGGGCACCTGAAGTTATATTTTTAAAGAATAAATTTTATATGGTTTATACCGCCGACAAGCACGTAGCAGTTGCGGTCGCTGATTCTCCACTTGGCCCGTTTAAGCAAACAGAAATGAACTGGCTTTTAGAATATGAGGCAATCGACGGACATTTCTTTTGTGACGATGATGGTACGGTTTATATGTATTATCGCCATGTTATGGATAATCGTATTTGCGGTGTTAAAATGAATGATGATATGAAGTCGGTTATTTATGATACAAATACGATTTTGCTTATACCCAAAGAAAGTGGTTGGGAAAGGGTGGACCCAACAAAGCTGGGTAGTGAAGGGCCGTTTGTTTTAAAGCATAACGGTAAATATTATCTGACTTATTCTTCAAACGATTATACCTCTCAGGATTATGCGGTGGGTTGTGCGACTAGTGATTCGCCGCTTGGCAAATATACTAAGTATGACTATCCGATTTTGTCTAAGAGTGAAACAGCAGTTGGTACTGGACATCACAGCTTTACATACTCTAAAGATTTTAAGCGTATTATTTGCGTTTATCATCGGCATTTTAGCTTAGAATCAGTCGAGCCTCGCATGACTTGTATTGACGAAGCAGTATTTAAAGAAAATGGCGAATTGGCGATTTTAGGACCCACAGATACAATACAAAAATCGATTTCTTAATATAAAAACGGGCAAGATTATAATGTCTTGCCCTTTTTTGTTGTGGGTGGTATAATAAGAAAGCTAAATTAAGGGGAGGCTGTAAATGCAAAAGTTGAATAGTAAAAAAGAATATTTGCTTTTACTTTTGGGTGCAGGATTAACCGCTGTTTTGTGCGGTGGCGTGGGCGCCTTGTTTTACCATACCCTTAAAATTGCTAACGGGCTTTTTCGTGAATACGATTGGCTGTTATTTATTTTGCCGCTGGGCGGTTTGGTGACAGTTTTAATTTATAAGGTTTTAAAACTGGGCAAAATCGATATTAATTGTGTTTTGAATTCGGTAAAAACAAATGATAAGATAACCTTACGCTTGGCACCTGCGGTTTTTGTCGGTACATTTATTACTCAGCTTTTAGGTGGTTCGGCCGGTAAGGAGGGTGCTGCCTTGCAAATTGGTGGCAGTATGGCTTCCTATATTTCACGCTTGTTAAAACTTGACGGTGAAAAGTATAAGGTTTTATTGCTTTGCGGTATGTCAGCGGTTTTTGCTTCGGTTTTCACTTTGCCGATTACTGCGCTGGCGTTTGGACTCGAAATTGTATTCATAAGCCGAAAGTTTTATTTTAAAGCAATTTTACCGCTTAGTATATCCACCTTTGGCGCTTACGGTGTGGCAAGGCTTTTGGGTGTGCACCCCGAAAGATTTATGATTGGCAATATCCCCGAGCTCGGTTTATTCAATTTTGCAAAATCGGTTATATTGGTTTTGATTTGTTCGGTAGCGTGTATTGTTTTTTGTGTGGCACTTCAAGGGGCGGATATTTTATTTCACCGACTTTTTAAAAACGACTTTATCCGCATTACAGTCGGTGGTTCTATGATAATTGTATTGACCCTTATTATCGGAAAAACGGACTATAATGGCGGCGGTATGCATATAATTGAATATGTGCTAAACGGCGGACAGACTTTTTTATGGGCTTTTGCTCTTAAAATTGTATTCACAGCAATTACAAATGCGTCCGGTTTTAAGGGCGGCGAGATTGTTCCGGCGCTTTTTATAGGCGCTACCTTAGGTTCTGCGGTCGGCGGCATTATGGGTTTGCCAACAGCGTTTGGTGCGGCACTTGGTATGGTGGCTGTTTTTTGCGGTGCTACAAAATGTATGGTGGCGGCGTTATTCTTGGGGATTGAGTTCTTTGGTCTGTCCGGTTTGGGCTATTTTATATTATCAATAATTGTTGCACAAACGGTCACAGGAAATATCGGCATTTTCCACAAAAATTCAAAAAGTACTTGCAAATAGCGAAAAAGTATGGTAAAATTACGATAACTTGTAATGTGAGGTAGTTTTTGTTACCTCGCAATTATACATAGGAATAACATCGGGCATGGTGGTTTTCTCTTTTAATTGCCTTGCTTTTAACGTTGTTTCCGCATATGCATATGTAATATAAAAAGGAGGATAGAAGAATATGAAATTCGTAACACCTGAAGTTGAACTCATCAAGTTCGAAGCTATCGATGTTATCGCAGCTAGTAATACACAAGGCGGCGGTATTGAAACAGAAGAAGATTTATTCTAATCTGATGAAGAGCAAAAAAAACACCCGAGGCAATGCCTCGGGTGTTTTTTTGTTATAAAATCCCTTTTAACTCTTCAAGTGTTTTGATTTCGTAGGTGGGTTTATATTTTTCTTCCATATTATTGGGGTTATACCAACAGGTGTCAATACCGCTGTTAATACCGCCTAATATATCAGAGCTTTGGCTGTCACCAATAACCAGCATTTTGGATTTATCTTTTTCAGGTATGCGTGAAATAACAAAATCAAAATATTCGGGGTCGGGCTTTTGACTTTTGGCAACCTCTGAAACGAAAACACCGTCAAAGTAGGGCTCTAAGCCGGAGCCTTTAATGCGACTGTACTGGGTTGTGCAAAGACCGTTAGTTGTTGCGCAAAAATAATATCCTTTTGCCTTTAAATAATCAAGCACCTCAAAAACACCGTCGATGGTGTAGTTGCTTTCGCCTAAATATGTGGTGTATTTTACCGACATTGTTGCGGTATCGGCGGTTTTGCTGTAATGCTCGCAGAAGCTTATAAAACGGCCCTCATATATCATATCCTTAGGGATTTCGCCGTTTTCAAAGCGTTCCCACCAGCTGCGGTTAATTTTGGAATAAATCTTAATTGCCTCATCATCAAATGGTAGATTGTGTTCCGATAAAACACGCCTGATGGATACTTCCTCAGCCTTTGAAAAATCAAGCAGAGTGTTGTCTAAATCTAAAAACAGTGTAGTATATTTCATAAATTACCTCATAAAAACAGTGCAATGATTGAGGGCAAATATTGCGTTGCCAAAAGTCCGATAAGGAACATAAAAAAGCTTACGCCACCATGGCGGCGGTAATCCTCGGCAATATCGTCACTGGTTTCTTTGATTTCTTTGATTTTTTCTATAACGTGGCTGCGGTACCAAAAATCACCGAGCATGGCAACAACCAGACGCAGAACAAGGCTTAAAATCGAGCCTAAAAGCGCCAGAAGTAAAGATGCCCAATGTATGCTCGCAAGATTGTTTATAATCAGCTGGGACATTTCGTTATAGGTTTTGACGTCCAAAAAGCCCAGATTTAAAAGTGTGTTGTTTAGGGGGAGGGCTGCTAAAGTTGAAATAATCACAAAAATACCAATTATAATGCCCTTTTTATACATTTTTCTTGATAAAAGCCATTCACACGGGAAGAAAAATGCCATAAAATTCCAAGACGATTTATTTTTCTTGGAAATTTCGGTAAATTTGGGAATATAGCGATGGGTGTTTGATATAACAAAATTGCGTGCTTCTTTTGCGGTAACGTCTTTTTCAATCTCAAAATCGGCAGGCACACCACCCAAAAAGTCCATAGGGGGCAGATTTTCGAAAATTTCATCACCCGGGGTATAGCTGTCAGCAGTTTGTGCATTATTAATAACAGGGGCGGCCTTTGGCGCTGCCTCTGTTTTCTTTTTTAAAAGATCGTATTGATTTTCTGTACCGTGTGTAGCTTCAAGCGCACAGCGTCCCATTGAATTATAACATTCCCTGTGGTGGGGTGCACCGCAAACGGGGCAATAAACCACGTCGTCTTCCTCAAAAAGGTAGGCGTTGCAAAGCACACAGGAAGGTTGAGTTTTATTTTGGCTCATATAATGGCTCCCTCTAAAATATAGGTGTTTTCGAAAAGCTTTTGAAAATATTCACGGCCATAATTGTGAAAAGCGCCGTTTTTGATCATTTGCTGAAGTTCGGCTTTGGTAACCCACTTAACCTCGGCCACTTCACTTTCTTGCAGGGTTAGGGCGTCAAGAGTGGGGTCGGTCTTTATAAGCCAAACATCTAAAAATGAGTTGCGCCTTTTCAGGCGGAAAATTTTATTAAGTGTTTTTTCGTCTGACGTAATGCCAAGCTCTTCAAAAAGCTCACGTCTTGCAGCAGTAAAAGAGCTTTCGCCCGAAATTGCGGCACCACCTGTGGCGGCCCATTCGCCGGGCATAAGCTTTTTGCTTTCGCTTCGGCGCTGAATAAGGTATCGGCCGTCACCCGATACAACCCATATGTGCACAACAAGGTGGTATTCGCCGGGCTTTAAAAAACTACGCCCCCTGACAGCGGTTTTACCTGTCAGGATACCCTTTTCGTTGAAAATATCCCAAATTTCTTTATTCATTGTAAGGTAAATTTCTCCTGAATTTTTGGTGTGTTTTGTGGTATTAAAAAGTACCAAACATATTAAATAGTATAAATATAAAATTATTATAACAAAATTGTGAATTTTTTTCAACAATTTATATCTTTACTATTGTAAAAAGATTAAAATTGTGTTAAAATTAGGTTTGCAATAGTGCACATTTGCGTATCGGAATGTGCGGATGGGCGGGTCCTGTGCGACGGGATGCTACGAACCATGTCAGGCGGGGAACCGAGCAGCATTAAGTAGATTTTTCTGTGCGCCGCAGTCAATCGGCTCATTCGTACATTCGGGTACGCAAGTTTTTTATTCTTTTAAAAGAGGTGTAAAAATGGCTTATCAGGCTTTATACCGTAAGTATCGCCCACAGACCTTTTCGGATGTTGTCGGGCAGGAGCATATAACCAAAACTCTTAAAAACGAATTGTGTGATGGTAAAACCGTTCACGCTTATTTGTTTACGGGCACACGTGGTACGGGCAAAACCACTTGCGCTAAAATTTTGGCTAATGCGGTTAACTGTCAGAACAGTCAAAACGGTGATCCGTGTCTTGAGTGTGATGCTTGTAAAGCGGCACTTAGTGGTGAAAATACCGACATTGTCGAAATTGACGCCGCCTCAAACAATGGTGTTGACAATATTCGTGAGCTACGTGAAATTATAAGTTTTGCGCCAGCCTCTTCAAAATATCGTGTTTATATTATAGATGAAGTGCATATGCTTTCAATCGGTGCGTTTAACGCTCTTTTGAAAACGCTTGAGGAACCACCCGAGCATGTGATTTTTATTTTAGCCACAACCGAGGTACACAAGCTTCCTGCTACTATTTTGTCCCGTTGTCAGCGTTTTGATTTCAGAAGAATTGATAACGAAAAAATTTGCGAACGGCTTCAGTATGTTGCTAAAAACGAGGGATTGACCCTAACCGATGATGCGGCAACCTTGATTTCGGCTGCGGCAGATGGCGGTATGCGTGATGCCCTTTCAATTTTGGACTTGTGTGCTTCAAGCAGTAAAAGCATTGATGAAAAAATAGTTGAAAATGTTTGCGCAATGGCGGGGGATGAGTATTTATTAGAGCTTTGCGATGCTTTAAAAGCACAGGATACACAAAAGGCTCTTTTAATGATTGATAAGCTTCATAACTCATCGGTGGATATGTTGCGACTTTTGTCTGAACTTATTTCACATTACCGTGATTTGATGATAATTAAAACCGTTCGTTCAGGTAAGCGCCCTATAGTTTGTTCAGCTGCACGGCTTGCGGCACTTGAAAAACAGGCAGAAAAATTTGATATTAAGGAAATTGTTTATACCCTTAATATTTTACAGTCGGCTACTGCATTAATGAAAACTGGTGACAGACGCTGTGAAATGGAAATGACCATTGTAAAGCTTTGCAATCCGCAGTTGTCGGTTGATTTGGCAGCCCTTGAGCGTCGAATTTCCGCCTTAGAAAACGGCGCCGTTATCACAAAAGCGACAACCGCTGTTGCAGAAGAAAAGGAAGAGACGGTTGAGATTATTGATGATGACGATATTCCGCCCATGCCGGATGATGGTGACATCCCGCTTAGCGAAGAAAACGTGGTTGCTTCAAAGCCCGAGCCCACCGAAGCTGAGGGCGAGGTTATGAGATGGAACGAGGTTATTGCAATTCTAACCCAGACTTGTCCGCTTATTGCAGGGGTTTTAAAGGGTTCAAAAGCATATATCAAGGGTGATTTTTTGCTTATTGATGCACCAAATTCACAATTTAAAAGCCTTATAAATCAGCAAAGCGGAAAATACAAAGAAAATATACGTGATGCGGCACAGCGTGTTTTGGGTGTGACCTATAAATTAGGTCCCTATAAGCGTGAGGCTGCCGTGGCTGAACAAGACCCGCTTAAGGCCTTGGCAGATAAATTAAAAGCACTTGAGATTAATTAGTTTAGGAGATAATGATATGAAAGTAAGACTTCCCAATAACGGCGGCGCAGGTAATATGCAGCAAATGCTCAAGCAGGCACAAAAAATGCAGGCTGATATGCAAACTCTACAGGCAGATTTGGAACAACGTGAATATACAGCAAATGCCGGCGGCGGTTTGGTAGAAGTAACCGTTGACGGTAAGCACATCGTTAAATCGGTTAAAATCAATCCCGATGCTGTAGATACTGATGATATTGAAATGCTTGAGGATTTTATTACTATTGCAGTTAATGAAGCAATCGGCAAGGCCGTGGCTGAAAGCGAAGAAGAAATGGGCGCTATTACAGGCGGTCTTAATATGCCGGGGATGTTTTAATTATGGCAGGGTTTAATATTGTCCCTTTAAATGAGCTTATCGCTCAGTTTGAACGGCTTCCCGGTATCGGTAAAAAAACCGCACAGCGGTTGGCACTTAATATTTTAGAGCAACCGCCCGAGCGTGCTGAAAAATTTGCCGAAGCCCTTGTAAACGCACGCAGAAAGATTCGTTTTTGCAGTGTTTGTCAGGGTCTTACTGATAGCGAGGTTTGCTCGGTTTGTGGCGACCCCACTCGTGATAAAACGGTTATTTGCGTGGTTGCCGAGCCGAAGGATATTATTGCGTTTGAACGTATCCGTGAATTCGGTGGTACGTATCACGTGCTTCACGGGGTTATTTCGCCTATGGATAATATCACTCCGGATGATTTGCGTATAAAAGAATTAATGACACGCTTGGCTTCCGGCGAGGTCAAAGAAATTATAATGGCAACCAACCCCACGGTTGAGGGTGAGGCAACTGCCAGTTATATTTCCCGTCTTGTAAAACCGATGGGGATTAAGGTTACACGCTTAGCTTATGGTGTGCCGGTCGGCAGTGATTTAGAATATGCCGATGAATTTACATTAGCCCGTGCATTACAGGGCAGAAACGAGATTTAGTATGACACAGGAAAAAATTAACCGTATTAATGAGCTTGCGAAAAAACAAAAAACGGTAGGTCTTACCGAAGAGGAAAAGCAAGAGCAATACGTTTTGAGACGGGAGTATATAGACTCCTTTAAAATGAGCTTGGTGTCGCAGCTTGAAAATACCTATATTGTCAATCCTGATGGCACCAAAAAGAAGGTAACTGCCAAAGATGAAAATATTAGTAACTGATAGCTTAAGCTTAAAGTCGCATAACGATTTATCCTTAGAAGCGCTTGGAAAATTTGGTGAGGTCAGCGAATATGACGATATCACCCGTGAGGAGCTTTTACGAGAAGTAAAGGATAAAGATATAATTTTAACCAATAAGATTATAATCGACCGTGAGGTAATGGAAAATGCCCCACGGCTTCGTTATATCGGGTTGTTTGCTACGGGATATAATAATATTGATGTTGCCGCCGCTAAGGAAAAGGGAATAGTGGTTGCAAATGCGGGTAGTTATTCCACAAATGCGGTAGCACAGCAGGTAATCGGATATATTTTGGCGCATTATACTAAAATTTCACAGTATGATGAATTTGTGAAAGCCGGCGGTTGGCTTAAATCCAAATGCTTTGCACCGTTAGTTTTCGCCACTGACGAGGTTTACGATAAAACCTTGGGAATTGTGGGCTATGGCGCAATAGGTCAAGCGGTTGAAAAAATTGCCGTTGCTTTGGGCATGCGGGTTTTGGTTTATACTCGTACCCCTAAATCAGATGCGAAATTCGTTGGTTTTGACACCCTTTTAGCGAAAAGTGACGTTATAACTTTGCATTGCCCTTTAACCGAACAAACTAAGGATTTAATGAACAGTGAAGCCTTTTCAAAATGCAAGGATGGCGCATTTTTTATTAATACCTCACGTGGCGGCGTGGTGGATGAATTCGCTCTTTTTAATGCTCTGAAAAGCGGTAAATTATCCGGTGCGGCAGTTGACGTTTTAAAAAGTGAGCCTATGAGCAGTGACTGTTCGCTTTTAAACGCACCGAATATAATTATCACGCCACACACAGCGTGGGCACCCCTCAAAACCCGTCAAAGGCTTTTGGAAATTGTTTGTGACAATATTCAGGCTTTTTTGGACGGAACCCCCAAAAATAACGTAGCAAAGTAGGTGAAACGGTTTGTTTTCGAGGATAAACAGCGTCGGTCTTTTTGGTATTGATTCTTATATGATAGAGGTTGAAGCCGATATTTCAAACGGGCTTCCTGCTTTTGATATTGTAGGGCTTCCCGATACTGCGGTTAAGGAATCAAGGGACCGTGTACGTGCCGCTATTAAAAATTGCGGTTTTAAATTTCCCGTTTCACGCATAACTGTAAATCTTGCTCCTGCCGACCGCAAAAAAGAGGGCTCAATTTATGATTTACCCGTTTTATTTGCAATTTTAAAGGCAAGTGAACAGATAAAGGTGGATTTGAGTGACACCGTTATGATTGGCGAGGTTGCTCTTGACGGTATGCTTCGCAGTATAAACGGCGCATTGGCCATTGCAATTACCGCAAAGGAAAACGGTATAAAAAGCCTTTTTGTACCAAAAGAAAACGCTGTTGAAGCCGCTGTGGTGGATGGCATAGATGTTTATGGTGTTAATGATATAAAGGAGCTTATTGCTCATTTACAGGGTGAAAAGCCACTGGAAAAACAGCCCCTTACGGTAATTAAAGATGATAATAAATTGCCCGTGCCCGATTTTTCGGACGTTAAGGGTCAGCTTGCGGCTAAAAAGGCAATGGAAATTGCAGCCGCCGGCGGTCATAATATCATTTTGGTGGGGCCACCCGGTTCGGGCAAAAGTATGCTCGCAAAAAGACTTCCCGGCATTATGCCCGATATGACCTTTGAAGAAGCGATTGAAACCACAAAAATTCATTCTGTGGCGGGAATACTCGATAAAAACGAGCCGTTTGTATCAACACGACCTTTTCGTTCACCTCACCACACGGTATCACCCGCAGCGATAGCGGGCGGCGGTACAATGCCAAAGCCTGGTGAAATATCGCTGGCGCATAACGGTGTTTTGTTTTTGGATGAATTCCCCGAATTCAGAAGAGATGTTATGGAGGCATTGCGCCAACCTATTGAGGATAACAAGGTGACAATTTCACGTGTGGCGGGAACCCTTACATACCCAAGCTCGATAATGCTTGTTGCTGCAATGAATCCTTGTCCGTGCGGTTTTTACGGGCACCCTACCCGCCAGTGCACCTGTGCACCGCAGGCGGTACGTAAATATCTTGCTAAAATATCGGGCCCAATGCTTGACCGAATTGATTTGCACGTTGAAGTTCCGCCGGTTGATTATAGCGATTTAAGCGGTAAAGGTCAGGAAGAAACCAGCGCCCAAATTAAAGAGCGTGTTAATAAAGCTCGTCAGCTGCAAGCTCAAAGATATAAAAATGAGGGTATAACCTGTAACGCAAGATTAACCTCGTCGCTTATAAGAAAATATTGCGTTTTAACAGAGGATGCAAGTCAGTATTTGGCGCTTGCCTTTGAACGTCTTGGAATGTCAGCTCGTGCTTATGACCGCATTTTAAAGGTTGCACGCACCATTGCCGATTTAGATGGCTGTGAAAATATTGAAAAACGCCATATATTCTCTGCAATATCTTTCAGAAGCCTTGACAGAAAGTATTGGGGCGCATAAGAATTAAATAGCACTCGATTCCTTTTTGGTTTCGGGTGCTTTTTGTATGGTGAATTATTATGTCTATTTTTTAAAAACTATTGCAACTTTTTAAGGATTGTTATATAATTAACATAGTATATTTTTGAAAGGATGATTCCAATGAACAGATTTACCCTTAACGAAACTTCTTACCATGGCGCTGGTGCTATTAATGCAATCCCCGACGAAATCACAAAACGTGGTTTTAAAAAGGTTTTTGTTGCTACCGACCCTGACCTTATTAAATTTGGTGTTGCTAAAAAGGTTACCGATATTTTGGATAATGCCGGCATTGCATACGGTATTTATTCTGACATTAAGGCAAACCCCACAATCGAAAACGTACAAAACGGTGTAAAGGCATTTAAGGAAATGGATGCTGATTGTATCGTTGCTATCGGCGGTGGCTCTGCAATGGATACCGCAAAGGCTATCGGTATTATTATTACTAACCCCGAATATGCTGACGTTCGTTCACTCGAAGGCGTTGCTCCTACCAAGAATAAGTGCGTTCCTACTATCGCTGTTCCTACAACTGCAGGTACTGCTGCTGAAGTTACTATCAACTACGTAATTACCGACGTTGAAAAGAAGCGTAAGTTCGTTTGTGTTGACACTAACGATATCCCCGTTGTTGCAGTTGTTGACCCTGATATGATGGCTTCTATGCCTGCAGGTCTTACCGCTGCTACCGGTATGGATGCTTTAACCCACGCTATTGAAGGCTACATAACTAAAGGCGCTTGGGAGCTTTCTGACATGTTCCACATTAAAGCAATCGAGGTTATTGGTCGTTCACTCCGTGGCGCTGTTAAGAATGAGGCTGAAGGCCGTGAAGGTATGGCACTTGGTCAGTATATCGCAGGTATGGGCTTTAGTAACGTTGGTCTCGGTGTTGACCACTCAATGGCTCACACACTTTCAGCTTATTATGATATGCCTCACGGTAAGGCATGTGCAACCTTGTTGCCTGCTGTAATGGCATTTAACGCTGATTACACCGGTACTAAGTATCGTGATATCGCTATCGCTATGGGTGTTCAGGGTGTTGAAAATATGACTCAGGAACAATACCGTGCAGCAGCTGTTGAAGCTGTTCGCAAGCTCGCTGAAGACGTTGGCATTGTAACTTCACTTAAGGGTGTTGTTAAGGAAGAAGATATCGACGCTTTGGCACTTGATGCTTATAACGATGCTTGCCGCCCCGGTAACCCCCGTGAAGTTTCAGTTGAAGATATTATTGCAATTTACAGAAGCTTAATGTAATCATTATTAAAAACTTAAATCCCTTTCGGATATTTTGTCCGAAAGGGATTTTTTGTTGCGTTTTTACAAATATTGTTATATAATATATACTGTATAATTATGCGAAAGAGGTGCGGTAATGGATATATCTGTCGGTGATAAGCTTTTAATGAAGAAAAAGCACCCTTGCGGATGCGATACCTTTACCGTAAACCGCATTGGTATGGACTTTCGTCTTCGTTGTGATGGCTGTGGAAGGGAATTTATGGTGCCACGTGTCAAGGCGGAAAAAAGTGTAAAAAAAATAATTAAACCACAGGGAGAATAATTGTGTTTGATAAATTAGAAGCGGTTGTAAACCGCCACGAACAAATCGGTATTGAGCTTACCCGTCCGGATGTTGCATCGGATAATGAATTATTTAGAAGGCTTATGAAGGAATATAGCGAGCTTAGCCCGATTGTTGAAAAGTATAAGGAATACGTTTCGGCTAAAAACGCCGAAAAGGAAGCGCTTGAAATTCTTAATGAGCCAAATCTTGATAAAGATTTTAAAGAGCTTGCCGAAGAAGAACTAAAGGAAGCAAAGGAAAATATTGTTATTTTCGCTGACGAGCTTAAAATTTTGCTTTTACCAAAGGACCCCAATGATGATAAAAACGTTATTATCGAAATTCGTGGCGGCGCCGGCGGTGAGGAAGCAGCACTCTTTGCGGCATCGCTTTTCCGTATGTATTCAATGTATGCAGAATCAAAGCGTTGGCAGATTGAAATCAGCAATGCCAACGAAACCGAGCTTGGCGGTTATAAAGAAATCAGCTTTATGATTGAGGGCAGCGGTGCTTATTCACGCTTTAAGTATGAAAGCGGTGTTCACCGTGTTCAGCGTGTGCCCGACACCGAAACACAGGGTCGTATTCACACTTCGACCGTTACTGTTGCCGTACTTCCCGAAGCGGATGAGGTTGAGCTTGAAATTAACCCCGCTGACCTTAAGATTGATACTTTCAGATCAAGTGGTGCAGGTGGTCAGCATATTAACAAAACGTCATCGGCTATTCGTGTAACGCATATTCCCACAGGTACTGTTGTTGAATGTCAGGATGAACGTAGTCAGTTTAAAAACAAGGACAAGGCACTTCGTATTTTGCGTGCCCGTCTTTTTGACGAGGAACAAAGAAAGCATGACGAGGCTATCGCCTCTGACCGTAAAAGTCAGGTTGGCACAGGTGACAGAAGTGAACGAATTCGCACCTACAACTACCCACAGGGTCGTGTGACCGACCATAGAATTGGTCTTACCCTTTATAAATTAGACCAAATTTTAAACGGTGATATTGATGAGATTGTAGATGGTCTTATTACCTATTATCGTACCGAGGCATTAAAATCAGAGGAAGAAAATTAAAATGGAAACCCTAAAGCTTGCAGTCAGTAAAACCGAATACCAAAACAGCATTAACACCGCTGCCGAAATTTTAAAAAACGGCGGTGTGGTTGGCATGCCCACCGAAACGGTTTACGGTCTTGCCGCAAGCGCTTATGATGATAAAGCAATAAAAAAGGTTTTTGAGGCAAAGGGCAGACCGCAGGATAACCCCTTAATTGTTCATATAAGCGATATGGAAATGCTTAATGAGGTTGCCGAGGATATACCCGAAATTGTCTATACTTTAGCTGAAAAATTTTGGCCGGGGCCTTTAACAATGGTGCTTCACCGCACCGCAAAAATCGCTGAAAGTGTTTCGGCAGGGCTTTTAACTGTGGCTGTAAGAATGCCTTCAAGCAAAATTGCACTTGATGTCATAAGCAAAAGCGGTTTACCGCTTGCAGCACCCTCCGCCAATGTTTCGGGCAGACCCAGTCCCACAACTGCCAGCCACGTTGTAAATGATTTAGATGGTAAAATTGATGCGGTTTTAATGGGTGAGGATTCTGATTTTGGTGTTGAATCTACCGTTATTACCCTTGTTGGCGAAACACCGATTTTATTACGTCCGGGTGCCGTAACCTATGAACAGCTTTTAAAGTTTTTGCCAAATCTAGAAATTTCAGATGCGGTTTTAAACGAATTAAAAGCGGGTGACAGGGCAGAATCACCAGGTATGAAATATAAGCATTACGCCCCAAAAACCACGGCTTTTTTGGTTGAGGGCGAAGGCTTTGCCGATTTTGTTAATAAACAGGAAAATGCTGTGGCAGTTTGCTTTATGGAAGAGGCTGGCAGTATTAAAATACCAAAGCTTATTTATGGCAGTGCTGATGATAAGCTAAGTCTTGCACATTCAATTTTTGGGGTATTGCGTGAGGTTGATAAATTCGGCGCCGAGCGGGTGTTTATTCACGCACCCGAAAAAGAGGGCGTTGGTTTGGCGGTTTATAACCGGCTTATCCGTGCCGCCGCATTTAAGGTGATTAATATATGATTATTGTTGGATTAACAGGCCCCACAGGAGCGGGTAAAAGCAGCGCTTCTGCAGTTTGCGAAAAGCTTGGCGTTAAGCATATTGATTGTGATATTATCGCCCGCAAGGCAACCGAAAAGGGTCAAGAAGGACTTTTGGCTGTTGTAAAGGCTTTTGGTGAAGAAATTTTAAACCCTGATGGCACTTTAAACCGCAAGGCACTAGCTGAAAAAGCGTTTAAAGATAATGACAGCACCGAGCTTTTAAATCAAACCCTTTTGCCGATTATTAAAAAAATGGTTATGTCTGAAATAAAGGGTGACAAGGTGCTGCTGGATGCTCCGACTCTTTTTGAAAGCGGTATTGATGAAATTTGCAATAAAACGGTAGCGGTTTTATCGGACAGTCAATTACGCCTAAAACGTATAATCGCCCGTGACGAGATTACGAGCGAACAGGCACTTTTAAGAATTAATGCAGGCAAAAACGATGATTTTTATAAAGAAAAGTGCGATTTTGTAATATATAACAATACGGATGAGAATACTTTTGATAGTGAGTTTTTAAGTCTTTTAAAGGAGATTTTTGAATTATGAGTGATATTAAGGAATTAAAGGAACAGCTTTTTTTAGCAAAAAAGAACGGTCGCCTTGTTGAGGATGATGTGGTTTTAGCAAAGGCCGATGAATATTGCGAGGGCTACAAAGCCTTTTTAGATGCCGCTAAAACCGAGCGTGAAGCCGTTAATGAAGCGGTAAAAATGGCAGAAAATTGTGGCTTTGTACCGTTTGAAATCGGTAAAGCCTATGCAGCGGGTGATAAGGTTTATTTTAATAACCGTGGCAAGACGGTTGCGTTTGCAGTTATCGGCAAAGAACCGATTGAAGCGGGCACTAATATTACCGCCGCACATATCGACTCACCCCGTCTTGATTTAAAGCCCAATCCCCTTTATGAGGATAGCGATTTGGCGCTTTTCAAAACTCATTATTACGGTGGTATCAGAAAATATCAATGGACCGTTACACCCTTGGCACTTCACGGCGTGTTTGCACTTCGTGATGGCAGAGTTATTGAGGTATCTTTGGGCGAAAAGGATGACGAGCCCAAGTTTGTTATTGGGGATTTGCTTCCACACCTTGCAAGAGAACAGGACAAACGCACCCTTCATGACGGTATTAAGGGTGAAGAGCTTAACGTTTTGGTTGGCAGTCACCCCTTTAGAAATGACGAGGGAAGCGAGCTTGTTAAGCTTAACATTTTAAAGCTTTTAAACGAAAAATACGGTATTACCGAGGGCGATTTCTTGTCAGCAGAGCTTACTATGGTTCCCGCTTACAAGGCGTGCGATATCGGTTTTGACCGTTCGCTTATAGGTGCTTACGGTCAAGATGACCGAGTTTGTGCGTATCCGGCGCTTACCGCAATTTTAGACCTTGAAATTCCCGAAAAAACTGCCGTTGCAATTTTGGCTGATAAGGAAGAAATCGGCTCTTGCGGTAATACGGGCTTGCAGTCGGACTTCTTGCGGTTTATTATAGGTGATCTTGCTAAAATGCAGGGCGGCGACCCGACTGTAGCACTTCGCAATTCAAAGTGTCTTTCGGCGGACGTTAATGCCGCACTTGACCCCACCTTCCCCGACGTTATGGAGCGTAAAAACGCAAGCTTTGTAAATTACGGCGTGGTGGTTACCAAATATACAGGTGCCGGCGGTAAGTCCTCTACAAGCGATGCTTCGGCTGAATACACTGCTGAAATTATGGGTCTTTTAGATAAGGCAGGCATTGTTTGGCAGACGGGTGAGCTTGGCAAGGTTGATATTGGCGGCGGCGGTACCGTTGCAAAATATATTGCAAATATGGGTGTTGACGTTATCGATTTGGGTGTTCCGGTGCTTTCAATGCATGCTCCCTTTGAAACAACTGCAAAATTTGATGTTTATATGTGCTACCGTGCAATGTATGAATTTATGAAGTAACTTAATGTCCGTTTTCGCATAAAATGTTAATGACGTAAATGTCAATAATATTTTAAAGGTGAAGATGTATGTTAGACAACAGAAGTAATTGTTGTAATATGTGCTGTCGCTCAAAAGTGACTGCTTGGATAATTGGCATAAGCTTATTTTTGGTAGCACTTGTTATTGGTGCAATAATCGGCTCGTATTTCTCGGGCTTTGTGCTTGAAAATATTGTAGCGATTGTAATTTTAGGCATAGTTTTATTGCTTGCCGCAATATTTACGGCGCTTTTCGCACGTTGTAGATGTGAAGATTAAATAAAAGCCGTCCGAAAGGACGGCTGTTTTAAAAGGAAGTTTTAAAATGAAACTAGGGAAATACCGACATTTCAAGGGCAATGAATATGAAGTGCTGGCAGTTGCAAACCACAGTGAAACTCTTGAAAAAATGGTAGTTTATAAAGCCCTTTATGGCGAAAAAGAAGTTTGGGTAAGACCGCTTTCAATGTGGGATGAGGAAATTACCCGTGACGGTAAAACCTTTAAGAGATTTGAATACATAGGCGAATAAAATGAAAAACCTAACAAGTGAATTACAACACAAAAAAATGACCGAAACCCCGATAACTCGCCTTTTGGTGTCGTTATCGCTTCCGTCGGTTGCAAATATGTTATTATCATCTATTTATAATATGGCGGATACATATTTTGTAACAAGTCTTGGCGAAAGCGCTATCGGTGGCGTGGGCATTGTTTTTTCAATTCAGTCAATTATACAATCGGTTGGTTTTGGCGTTTCAATGGGTGGCAGTAGTATTGTATCCCGTAAGCTTGGCGAAAAGGATAATGACGCCGCAAACCGTTATGCCTCCAGCTCGGTTTTAATGGGGTTTGTGCTTGGTCTTGCAATAGCCATCATCTGCCTTTTATTTTTAGACCCATTGCTCTTACTTATAGGCTCTACCAAAACTATTTTGCCATTTGCCCGTGACTATGCGACTGTTATTTTAATTGCCGCCCCGTTAATGTGCACTTCGTTTGTTTTAGGCCCACTCTTACGTGCAGAAGGACGAGCCACCTTTTCAATGCTTGTCGGTCTTTCGGGCGGTATAATAAATATGGCGCTCGACCCAATTTTTATTTTTGTTTTCGACCTTGGTGTAAAGGGTGCGGCTATTGCAACCGCTATCAGTCAGGCATTAAGCTTTTCCTTTGCGCTGTCTTTTTACATTTTTGGTAAGGGTGTTATTAAGCTTTCGCCTAAATTTATAAGCCACAGTCTTCGGGATTATTGGCTTATCATTAAAACCGGTGCTCCAACCGTTTTCCGTCAAGGTCTTGGCAGTGTGGCAACCACATTGCTTAACGTAAGGGTTAAAATTTACGGTGATGCTGCCGTTGCGGCTGTCAGTCTGGCGAATAAGGTTTACATTTTCCTGCGTTCGATTGTTTTGGGCGTGGGACAAGGCTTTCAGCCGATTGCGGGTTATAACTATGGCGCAAAACGGATTGACAGGGTTAAAAAGGTTTTTGTTGCGGCAACAATTTTTGGCTCGGTTGCGGCTGGACTCGGTGCTGTGCTGTGTGCAGTTATGCCTACACAGGTTATGAACCTTTTTGGTGCAGAAAATCCCGAGGTTGCAAAAATCGGAGCACGGCTTCTGGCTATGCACGCATTTGCGCTTCCGTTTTTGGGCTTTTCGTCATACGTTAATATGATGTATCAGTCGCTTGGCTTTGTTAAGGGCGCAACTTTTTTGGCTTCGTGCCGACAAGGTGTATATTTTATACCGCTTATCCTAATTTTGCCGATATTCTTTAAAATCGACGGCGTGCTTATTACTCAGCCCATAGCAGATATTTTAACATTTTTAACTTCAATTCCGTTTTGTATTTGGTTTATCAAGAAAATACTTAATACTAAAAAAACACCCGCTTAAACGGGTGTTTTTTTGCGTTCAAATTATAGTTTATTTATTTTTCTTACAAAGCTTTCCGATAAAGTCTGCCAAAAAATAATAAACGGGAATGGTTAAAAACATAATCCAACCGGGGTGCCACCATTCTTTTACCATACCGAAATACATATAAAGCATTACAACAAGCACGGGGTAGCAAAATTCGCCTGCGTTTTTACGGGCAATGGCATCAATAAGGGTGTAATAAAGCGGTATGGTTAAAAATACTAACCAACCAAGACCCCAGCCGCCTAAAATTTCCAAACTGCCGAATAACAGATATGCAATAACGGTTATGATGGGATAGGGGAAGCGTTTGAAAAAGCGGTATGCACGTGAATCAATTTGCTTTTTCGGGAAAACTATATGACCGTTTTCGGTAACGTTTACTCCATCTTTATCAATATGCACGTTTGTGTCTTTGGTGTCAACGTGAATACCCTTCCAATTTATATTAACTTTATCACCCGTGTGACTTTCAACCTGAATGCCCGCAGGGGAAATATCAACTTTATCATTAGTGGGTGCTTCTTCTTGCTTGGATGAAGTTTCACCTAAAACCAAATCATCAAGTGAAATATTATAGAGCTTGGCTAGTGCAATAAGGTTGTTGGTATCGGGCGAGCTTTCATCCCTTTCCCATTTACTTACTGCTTGGCGTGACACACCAATTTTTTCGGCAAGCTCTTCTTGTGAAAAGCCTGCATTTTTGCGGTGGTTATATAATTTTTCGCCAATGCTGTTATTCATAAACATCGTTCCTTTCCTTTTTTACAAGGATATTATACTATTTTTCGGGCAGTTGCGCCACCAAAATTGGTAGTCATTTCCGCAACTTTAGGTTGACAGGGGGTTACTCTTCCTTGGAACGCAAATATTTTTGAAGTACTTCTTCTATGTTGTTTTCGTTTAATATATAATCTTCATGAATTTCGTTGCATATCCATGCGTAATAATCAAAAATCGCTTCAATAAATGAGGTGAGGATTTCCTCAATAGACCATTGTTCTGTTCTTACCGGAAGACGAATATACGGAATGTCATTTTCGTTATCGAAATTGGGATAATCCGAAAAATCTGACCAATAAAACAGATATCCAACTCTTTTACCGTCACGTCTAATTAAGTAATGCTTATATTCAAAATCAACCCATAGGGTTATTGGGATAGAGTAGTTGTTTTCAACCCAATTAACAAAGCTAATAAGCTCGTTTTTAATATCTTGTGGTATTTTCTTATCGAAACAAATATTGAATAGTGGCGAAATGTTTTCCGTTACATTTAGCTTTACGGATTGCGCTTTATCCCAAACATTTTGGCTTTTCATAAGTATCACCTCTTGATTGGATTATAGCATAATATGTATGTCTTTTCAATGAAATTAGGTTTATGGCGCTTAGATTCAATATCAACTTTAATTCAATATCAATTTTCTTGATTTGGGATGAGTGCTGTTTTATAATTGTTATACAGACTTTTATTCGTGAGGGGTTAAAATGAACGATTATAAATTTGGCAATTTTTTGTGTATGCTTCGTGAGAAAAAAGGAATGACTCAAGCAGAAATTGCCAATATGCTCGGGGTTACGGCTGCGGCGGTTTCTAAATGGGAAAACGGCAGTTCAAAACCAAGGGTTGATGTTTTAATTAAGTTGGCCCAAATTTTAGATGTTAGGGTTGAAGAACTAATGTCAGGTGAATATATTGATTTTGAAACATTAGACCCAGAAACCGTAAAAACAATAAATGAAAGATATGAATATTTGATGAAGGTTGACAGTCATAATACTATGGGGGTAAAAATACGGCGCCTAATAGCTGCAGCAATCGACTGGAATATTATCGGTTTTTCGGTTATAATAATGCTCGTGTTGTACGTGGCGGCATTTGATAATGCTATTCAGCAAGCTTACGCTCCTGCAAATCTTGGAATGATGTTAGTTATGCTTTTGTATCCAATTGGTTTTATCCTTAGAGATGTAATATTTTTGGGACGGTCATTGGGAAAAAGAATTGTGGGCCTTACAATAATTGATAAAAAAGACGGGCGACCAGCAACTTTTATAAAACGAATTATTAGAAATATTTTTTTGCTGTTTATGCAGTTTGATGTTATTGTTATGCTTATTATCGGGCGTAGTATAGGGGATTGTGTTGCACAAACTCTTGTTGTACCGTTGAAAGCACCCAATACAAAAAATAAGGCGACATTAAAACCCAATTTACAGCAGACAGAAGTTGAAAAAATAAATAGCTATTCACCGCCAAAAGCAAATAATGTTAAAAAACTTACTATAATTTGTGTGTGCGTTTTCGTTGCCTTTGCGATTTTTATTTCATCAATTGTTATGATTGCAATTTCTTCTACAAGGGATAGTGAGGAATATAAACTAGCATACAGTTATTTTGTTGAAAGTGAAACTTTTAAGTCACTTAAAGTTGAGGAATCGAAAATTTTTAACAATAGTTATTCATCAGAATGGAATTTTACTGAAAATGGAAATTACGATTATAAAACAGCAAAAATTTCATTTATCGTCAAATTTAAAACCTATGTAGTTGTGTGCCATTACAAAAATGACACGTGGACAGTCTGCGAAGAATGCACGCAATTTAAGTGATTGGGATGGGATGCGTTTCTCTCGTGGGTTTTTATGAAACATCTCACTTTATTCGATATGAAATAATCTATCCTAAATAAAAATATCCCCGCCGAGAAATCGGTGGGGATATTTAATAGTTGCTTTCAAGTTGTATTTTGAAGCACATAAAAATTAGATTGATAAAAGCGTTAAGCACTTATATAATGTAAAATAATTTTATTTTTTAACAATGTCAACTCACTTATACAGAATGGCATTCGTTATTCTATCTGCCAGTTCGTATTGAGGGGAATACTTGTCAATATCGTTTGTTTTAAAAATTGCCATAACAATATTGTCTATTGTGATAAAGCAAATAATCATTGCTATGCCACCGAAAACAAGCCCCAATCCTTCACAAAAAGCAATTGTGGTATTTAAGCCATTTATTAAACCGTTAAAGACAGTGCCGAACCCATATCCGAAAATCCACGTTATAACGCTTATAATAAGTATTAGTAAGCCACTAAGCAACATAGTAAGTAAAACTAAAAGGGTTTCAGCAAAGGGATATACTGTAACAGCAAAGAAAATTGCCAATCTGATTATACCCCAAATGGTTAAAGCAATATTTTTTAAACCAATTAAAAACGTTTGGGAAGAAAAAATATCTAAAAAACTTGTCCACGTAGTGCGAATATCACATATATAATTGATGGCGCTATCAATGAAAGGAATATTTAAAAACAGTGATATTAATGCTGAAACAACAACGGTTGGCAAAAGCATGGATACATTAAACATAAAGTTTTTAAAGCCAATTTTCGGGTAATTACCACTTTTCAAAATAAGCAGATTAAATAATTGAATGCCAAAAATAAGTATGCCTGCTTTAAAATAAATCGGCATAAGCCCCAATAAGGTGGTTGATGTAAAATTGAATATCGTAGAAAGAGCGGCTGCATTATCAATGATTATTAGTGAATAGTTTTCATTTGAAATGGTCTGAGAAAGTATTAAAAACAAAATGGGACATAGTAAATTACCAGCAATGATTACCAATAATGCCGGCTTGATTGTGTGTCTCAAAATATCCCCCCTACTTTTTTAGATTAAACATATCGAAAAGTGCATTTTTAATATGACTTTTTGTCTTTGAATTTCTAAATTTCAACATTGCACCTACCTTGCGGTTAGTGCTTTTTATTATTGGAAGGGGAGCACAAAGTCGAATCTTTTTAAAATTTGACCTATATGTTCGAACCCTACATTTTTTAGAATGAAATATTTCACTACATTGAATTATGAAATTTTCTGCTGATGCAGAAAGTGAAATATTTCATATGCAACAGCATATTTCACTCGCCGTAAGGCGAAGTTCATTGAAAAAGCGACTTGCTGAAACAAGTCGCTTTTTCTGGCGCAGAGAGAGGGATTCGAACCCTCGGTGTATTATTAGTACACACACGATTTCCAATCGTGCGCCTTAGACCAGCTCAGCCATCTCTGCATACGTTTTATTAACGCCCAATTAGTATACCAAAAAGAAACTCAAAAATCAAGTAAAAAATTAAATCTTGTATAAAAAAATAAAATGTGTTATATTTAATATAAATTAAACCTTAGGAGGTTATTATGGAGAGAGAAAAGCTTTCTAGCCGCTTGGGCTTTATATTGCTCAGTGCCGGCTGTGCCATAGGTATTGGCAACGTTTGGAAATTCCCTTGGATGGTTGGTCAATACGGCGGCGCAATTTTCGTACTTATTTATTTGTTCTTTTTAGTTGTTATGGGTCTTCCTGTTATGACTATGGAATTTGCCCTTGGTCGTGCTTCACAAAAAAGCCCTGCCGCAATGTACAAGCAGTTAGAGCCCAAGGGTTCAAAATGGCATTGGCACGGTTATACTGCATTTGCAGGTAACTATATTTTAATGATGTTCTACACCACCGTTACCGGTTGGATGATTAACTACTTCGTTAAAATGGCAAGCGGTAAATTTGTTGGCACAACACCTGAAACTGTACCAAACATATTTGGCGAAATGGTTTCAGACCCTATTCAAATGGTGCTCTTTATGGCTATTGCCGTTATTATCGGTATCGGCGTTTGTGCTTTGGGCGTAAACAAGGGCGTTGAAAAGGTAAGCAAATACTTAATGCTTGCTTTACTTGCGATTATGGTTGTGCTCGCAATTAACAGCTGCTTCCTTAAAGGCGGTAATGCCGGTCTTAAATTCTATTTGTTGCCCGATTGGGATAAGTTTATAAATAATAACCCCGGTTCGGTTGTGGTTGGTGCTATGAATCAGGCATTCTTTACCCTTTCACTCGGTATTGGTTCAATGGCGATTTTTGGCAGCTATCTTGACAAAAAGCGCTCGCTTATGGGAGAAGCTATTAACGTTGCTTCACTTGATACCTTTGTGGCATTTACTTCGGGCCTTATTATTTTCCCCGCTGCATTTGCTTATAATATTCCTGTTGATGCAGGTCCAAACCTTATCTTTATTACATTACCTAACGTGTTTAACAATTTGCCCGGTGGCAGAATTTGGGGTACACTTTTCTTTGTATTTATGTCCTTTGCGGCACTTTCAACCGTTATTGCGGTTTTCGAAAACATTATTGCTTGCAGTATGGATATGTTTAAGTGGAGCCGTAAAAAGGCTTGTCTTATTAATGGTATCGCATTATTTGTGCTGTCACTTCCTTGTGCGCTTGGCTTTAATGTTTGGTCTGGATTTGTTCCTTTTGCAAAGGGTACAAACTTCCTCGATTTAGAAGATTTTATCGTTAACTTTATAATGCTTCCGGTTGGTGCATTCCTCTTTATTGTTTTCTGTACCTGGAAATTTGGTTGGGGTTGGAAAAACTTCAAGGAAGAAGCTAACACCGGTAAGGGCGTAAAGGTGCAAAATTGGATGCGTATTTATATGCAGTACATTTTACCGATTTTTGTACTTGTAATTTTGGTTTACGGTTTAGTAACATTTAAATATCGTTAAAATTTAAAGCGAGGCATCAAGCCTCGCTTTTTTATGTTTAATATTTCAAATTATAGTTTGTAGGGGACTTTATTAGGAATTTGTAGAAGACAATATAGTTTAATTTACACAATAATTACGCATTACGAATTCCTAATTCCGAATTAGATAAACCCCAATTTATTTTTCAAACCCAATTATAATTCCGCCGCTTTCGGCGTAAAAGCTGCAAAGCCCACCCGTTTTGCAAATCTTAATATCACGTGTGCCGAATTCTTTTTCAAATTCAGCCTTAAGCGTTTGGGCGAATACATCGTTTTGGCAGTGCGAAATACGGATTTTACCGTTTTTACAACCGGCAGTCTTCATTCTTTCAATTATTGAGGCAAGGGCCTTTTTGTCGCCACGGCTTTTGTCGGTAATATCAAGCCGACCCTCGTCACTTGCAAGACCGATTACCCTTATGCCCAAAATGCCTGAAATTTTTGCAACGGCGTGGCTGACACGGCCGTTATTTGCAAGATTTTTAAGGGACTGAAGCATAAACAAAAGACCGGTTGTTTTTTGATATTCGGTAATTTGCTTGCAAATTTCATCAAAGGAAATACCGCTTAAAATCAGTTCCTCAAGCTTTTCAATAATAAGCTGCATTTCGCCGCCTGTTGAAAGCGAATCAATAACAAAAACATTTCGGTTTGGGTGTTGGGTTTCATATTCGCTTGCGGCAAGACATGCCGAATTAAAGCTGCCCGAAAGGTTTGACGATATTGTTATACAAAAAATATTTTCACTCTCACCAAATGATATAAGCCAGTCGTTTACACCAGGGCAGGCGGTTGAGGATTTGCCCGAATAATTCTTTAAATATGCTACCATTTCATCGGCGTTAAGACTGTCATCATCAATAAACTCACGTTCGTTTGTGATGATTTTCAGGGGTGCGGATGCTGTGGGTATGTGGGTTATGTTTATTTTATCTGCCGAAGAATCGGCAACAATTTTGTAGTTCATAAAATACCTCTTTTATGTGTTTGGTATAATTATGCCACAAACCAAATAAAAAAACACTCTAACAAATAAAAAACAATTCTACCGTCTGAAATGATAATTCTAATGACGGTAGAATTGTTGTTAAATACTGAAAATTATAACGGTTATAGCGCCAAGTATTATTATGGCTATATTTTTTAATGATATCTTTTCTTTAAAAAGAATAATGCCTAAAAGGGTTGAAAGCAGAATAACCGAAATGTTTTGAAGCGGGAAAAACGCTGCACTTTTAATGCGCCCTGCAAGGATTGTGTTAAACAGGTTTGCACCGCCAAAGCAAAGGCCGGCAACAGACGGGAAAATAACGTTGCGTTTTTGGATTTTTGCTTTGTTTTTACAGCACATAAAGCCGATGATTGATGATAAAAATGCCAACGTAAAGGCGATTATTAAAAATTCATTTCTTTCGGATTTATATGCGGAATTTTGCTGTACCTTTTGCATAATTCCCAACCCGCCGGATGATATCATAGCAACGATAATCGGAAGCACGAAGGTTTTGCCGCTTTTGCCGCTTTTTTCTTTGCCGATTACTGTAACAGCAATGGTGGTAAGTGCAAGCGTAAAGCCCAACAAATCGGTGATGGTGAATTCTTCATTCCAAAAGATTGAGCCCGATATGGTTGGTATAATAAACCCTAGCGAATAAACAACACTGCAGATTGAGGTGCTGCCGATTTTAAGCGCCAGAGTAAACATCCATTGTGATGCTATCAGCAAAATGCCGTAAATAATGCCGTAAATAATGGTTGTTACCGATATTGCTGAAAATGAGGTTATATTAAAGCCTGTCAGCAATAATGCGGCTGCCAAAAACAGCATTGCTTGAGAAAAGAAAAAATGTGATGTGGCGCTGTTATCGGCGGCAGTTTTTTTAGAAGCTATGTTTCTGCCTGATGTCAATGAAACCGAAAGCAGTAAAAAAAGTAAATTTTCTTTTGTCATACTTCGCCTCGGATAATTTTAGCCATTTCATCACTTAAAATTTTGCGGTTATCATCATCCACAAGGCTGAAACGGTTACCATCGTTGGGGGTGCTTAAATAGTTCCACGAGCAATAGGGAATATTATTTTCCTTTAAAACGGTTATAACATCACGCATCCAGTTTTCACGCCATTTAATGTCAGCGTGGCGGATAGTACCAAACTCACCGCACCACAAAACCTTATCGGGGTTTTGTTCCACAAAAGCGATAGCGGGCTTAAGCGATTGACGAATGTGGTTAATATCCATTTTTTCGTAATTTGCATAAGCGTTTGGATTATTAAATACCGTTTTGTGATAATCACGGTAGCGTTCAATGTCACAGGGATAAGGCATTCTGCGGTTGTAATATAAGGGCGCCGCCTGTAATACACCCTGCTGATGGGTGAATTCGAACGGGTCATAGGTGTGGAAGGTGTAAATCACCTTTTCGTCATCGAATAGTTTGAGGTGACGTAGGGTGTGTACGCTGTTCCACGAGGTTGATCCAACAATAATTATACGTTCCTTATTGAGTTTACGTATTGCGTTAACGGTTTTTTCGGCAAGGTCGTTCCATTTTTGCGGATTAACATCACGCACCTCGTTTAAAAGCTCGAAGGCAATGCTGTTATCGTTATTGTAACGCTTTTCAAAAGCGAGCCAAAGCGAAATAAAGCGATTTTGAAGCTCATCATCATCGAGAAGCTCAACCTCTTCTTTAATATCACAGTAGTTGCCGATTGCCTTGTGCATATTAAGTACAACGTTAAGATTATACTTTTTACACCATAAAATAAAATTGTCAACGTGTGTGAAAATTTCTTCACGATAGCTGTATGGCGCCTCTTCAAAAACTATCTGGTCAAAGCCTAGGCGAATATGGTCCATTCCAAGCTCACTTATATATTTTATGTCTTCTTCGGTGATATATGTTGCGAAGTGTTCCATATCGCCGACAGTGAGACAAAGGCGACGGTCCATTGGCAAAACGTTAAAGCGTTTATAGTTGGTAAGCCAACCGCCGATACCCATTCCGTGTTCAAATCCAATAAAGCGTTTCATTTTAACCACTCCTTTTAAGGAAATTATATATTTTAAACCTTGGATTGTAAATGCAGTAAAAACTTATATACTTGCACAAAAGATAGATTTATGGTAAAATACTTTTGGTGATGGTATGAAAAATATTTCGGCAACAATAACACCGCCTAATACAATAGAATACCCCTTGCATCAACACAACAAGTGGGAAATAATGTATTATTTAAGCGGCGATGGTGTTTTGGCCACCGAAGAAAAGGATATACCCTTTAAAAGCGGCAGTATTATTATTGTGCCGCCTAAAACTGTACATGGTTCTATTTCTAAAAAAGGGTTTGTTAATATTTCTATAAGCGGTGATTTTGAAGGTTATTTTATGTTTAATGCCCCCGTTTTGTTGGAGGATAATCAATATAACGAGGGCAAGCATCTTTCAAGTCTTATATTTAATAACCGATATGCTGATACGGCATATTTATCGGCTCTGTGCACGGCTTATGTTTGTTTTTTACTTCAAAATGTTGAATGTAAAAGCGGTGTGAGGATGGCTGTTAGCGGTATTACTACTGAACTTACGGAAAATTTTTCTGATTCGCAGCTGGATGTTTGTGACATACTTAAAAAAAGCGGATATGCCGAAGATTATATAAGGTCAGAATTTAAAAAGCAGACAGGTCTTACGCCGGTTCAGTTTTTAACGAAAACACGAATTGAACACGCACGGCAGTTGTTGGAAATATATGGACATAGCATAACAGTAAACGAGGTTATGCTCGCTTGCGGATTTGAGGATTTATCATATTTTTCAAGACGCTTTAAACAGTTTATCGGTTGTTCACCATATACGTATAAAAAAGGAATTTTTAAGGGGTTAAGCTATGAAAACAACAGTAAAGGTTAAAAGCTATGATGAGGCAATTTCTAAAATTCAGAAAAATCATAAAAAACCTATTAAGCCATTATTTGTAATGCAAACACTTATAAGGGTTTTGTCCTTTTTTACACTTTTACCACTTGGCTTTAAATACACTAAAAAGGGTATGGAAAAAGTTTCTAAAAACGAGCCGTGTCTTTATCTTATGAACCATTCCGCATTTGTTGATTTGCAGATTGCTTCAACAATTCTGTGGCCGAAAAAATACAGCATTATTATGACGTCGGACGGGTTTGTAGGTAAAAATTTGTTAATGAAAACTATTGGTTGTATTCCAACCCAAAAGTTTGTAAGTGACAGCGTTTTGGTACGTGACATTTTTCATTGTATTAAGAAAAACAAAACCTCAGTTTTGTTGTATCCGGAAGCAAGCTACAGCTTCGATGGCAGGGCAACCACCTTGCCTGAAAGCCTTGGCAAACTTGTTAAAAAATTGGGTGTGCCGGTTGTTATGATAACTACGACAGGTGCCTTTATGCACCAACCGCTTTATAACAATCTTAAAAAACGCAAGGTTAAAATTTCGGCAGAAATAGAGTGCTTATTAACCGCCGACCAAACGGACAAGCTTTCTTTTGAAGAAATTAACCGAATTATTGGTGAAAAATTTAATTTTGATAATTTTAAGTGGCAACAGGAAAACAAAATAAAAATCAGTGAAAAATACAGGGCCGATTATCTGCACCGTGTTTTGTATAAATGCCCGCACTGTGGTGTTGAGGGTGAGACTGTAGGCAAGGGAACAACCCTTACCTGTAATGCGTGCGGCAAGGTGTGGGAGCTTACCGAATATGGTTTTATGAAAGCTCAAAACGGTGAGACTGAATTTCCGCACGTGCCTGATTGGTACGATTATGAACGCCAGTCGGTAAAAAAAGAGCTTCTTGACGGAAGCTATAACCTTGACTGTGATGTGGATATTTATATGCTAACCGATATGAAAGCTATTTATAACGTGGGCAGCGGTCGGCTTATACATAATAATAAGGGCTTTAGATTAACAGGGTGTGATGGAAAAATAGATTACACTCAAGTGCCTGAGCTTTCCTACAGCCTTTACTCTGATTATTACTGGTATGAAATTGGTGATATGGTTTGTATCGGCAACGGCAAGGTGCTTTATTACTGCTTCCCGAAGGATAAGTCGATAAGTGTAGCAAAGGTGCGTTTAGCGGCTGAAGAATTATATAAGATTGTTACCGGAAAATAAAAAAACGAGGTCACAAAATCGTGACCTCGTTCAATTTTTATATTTTATTGACCCAAAAGACCTGCGCCGATAATACCTGCATCGTTGCCAAGCTCGGCAATTTTAATTTCGGCAAAATTCTTGCGCATGCTGTGACCGTATTCTTGGTTTCGTGCAAGCTCGGTAAGGGGCTTTAACAGGTAGTCGCCCTCGCCGCAAACGCCGCCGCCGATGCAAAGTACGTTTGGCTGGAAAATATTAACCATATTAGCAATACCACAAGCGAGATAATAGATGTATTCGTCTACAACCTCTTGACCTGCCTTATCGCCTTTCTTTGCAGCGTCAAAAGCGGTGCGGCCACTGATATTTTCCATATCGTTTTTAATCATGTCCCACATAATTGTATCTTTTGTGGACAAAAGCTTATCTTTTGTCATATTTTTAAGACCTGTTGCCGAGCTGTATGCTTCCCAACAGCCCTTGCGTCCGCAACTACAGGTTCTTCCATCGGTTTTAATAACGGTGTGACCAAGCTCACCGCCTGCAAAGTTAAAGCCCGAATAAAGCTTGCGGTTGATAACAATACCGCCGCCAACACCTGTGCCGAGTGTTATCATAATAACGTTGTCGCTGCCCTTACCGGCGCCCATAATAGCTTCACCCAAAGCGGCGGCGTTAGCATCGTTTTCAACGTAAACTTTTTTAACGCCTGTGCGGGCGGAAAGCTCTGCCGAGATGGGGTAATTTTCCATTTTAACATTGTTTGAATATACAACCATACCCTTTGGCGGCTCAACCGAACCGGGGGTAGCAATACCGATGTATGCAATATCATCGGGGGTCAGGTTATTTTTATCCATAAGTGTTTTGCAAAGCTTGCCCATATCATCCATAATTTCGCTTATGTCACGTTCGGTTCTGGTGGGACATTTTTCTTTTGCAATAATTTTAAAATCCTTGTCCAAAAGACCAACGGCGATATTAGTACCGCCTAAATCTACGCCTATATAATACATAAAAATCACTTTCCTTTTTATATTCCAACTCATTATAGCAAACATAACAATAAAAGTAAACAAAATATTGGATTTTATAGAAAAATTCCCAAAAATCCTATTGTATTTGCTAAGCAAAATGCTATACTTAAATTGAAAAGGGGAGGTATGCGTTTATGAAGTATATCAAAAACGGAAAATATATTTTACCTGACGGAATTTTAGAAAATGTTGTCTTGGCTTATGATGGCAAGATTTGTGGTTTTACAACTGAGGATGAAATCCCCACAGGTGCCGAGGTTATTGATGCAAACGGTGGCTATGTTGCTCCCGGTCTTGTAGATATTCACATCCACGGTTATTTGGGTGAGGATACCTCTGACGGTAAGGCTGACGGTATTTTCACAATGGCAAACGGCATTATGAAAAACGGTGTTACCTCTTGGTGCCCGACTACCATGACCGTATCAAGTGAAGAAATTAATACCGCTTTAGAGGTTGTTCGTTCACTTAAGGAAAAAAGTAAGACTTGGGAAGGCGCTGAAATTTTGGGCGTTAATCTTGAAGGCCCGTTTATCAACCCCAACAAAAAGGGTGCTCAGGCAGGCGAGCATATCAAAAAGCCGGATGCGCAGTTTATTATTGACAATGCCGATATAATTTCAGTTGCGACAATGGCGCCCGAAATGGAAAACGGCTGCCAGGCAATTAAAGAAATTCGTCAAAAATGCAACGTTGCTGTTTCTATCGGTCATAGCGATGCTACCTTTGAGCAGGCTATGGCAGGCATTGAAGCAGGTGCAACACATATCACTCACCTTTTCAATGCTCAGACTCCTCTTCATCACCGTAATCCCGGTGTTGTTGGTGCCGGACTTTTGGAAAACGTTACTACCGAGCTTATTGCTGATACCTTCCACGTACATAAGGGTCTTTTTGAGCTTATCGCACGCATTAAGGGTGACAATCTTGTGCTTATTACTGACTGTACCCGTGCCGGCGGTATGCCCGACGGTGACTACACTTTAGGTGGCCAAAAGATTATTGTTAAGGGTATTCAGTGTCTTTTGGAGGATGGCACAATCGCAGGTAGCGTATTAAAGCTAAATAATGCTGTTAAAAACGTAAGAGATAATACGGATTTGCCTTTCTGGAAGGTGGTTTCTGCCGCAAGTCTTGCTCCTGCACGTGCTATCGGTGTTGATGACCGCAAGGGCTCGCTTGAAGCGGGCAAGGATGCTGATATTATTATCACCGACAGTGATTTTAATATACTTAAAACCATTATTGGAGGAGAAGTAAGATATGAAGCTTAAATTTGATGCTAAACTTGATCCCAGCTTTATGCCGATGTCGGTTGTTTACCGTGATTTTGTTGCCGAGGCTACCGCTGCAGGCGGCGAAAAGCTTATAATCGGAATCGAACGCAACAATGGTTATGTTTCTACTTTCGAAACTGTCGTTTTCCCCGAAGGTAGTGGCAAAGACCAAGAGAACATTGATATGATTGAACGTATCGTTAAATCACTTTTATGGTTCCGTGGTGGTTATAAGGTAATTATTGCAGGCTCTAAGACCATATACGAAGGCGTTGCAAAGGCTTACGCTAAGGATGGCGCACGTGCTTTCGATAACGATTTTATGGCAGGCGTTTACGAAAAAGAATTTGAAGTTGTTTGGGCTCCGATTGAAGAAGCTCCCAAGGATAACGAAGGCGCAGCTCCGGTTGGCCGTCATTTAGATGGTTGCCGTATCGGCTTTGACGCAGGCGGTTCTGACCGCAAGGTTAGTGCTGTTATTAACGGCGAAAGTGTATATTCTGAAGAAGTTGTTTGGTTCCCCAAGCTTAACGCTGACCCACAGTACCAGTATGACGGAATTTTGTCGGCTATGAAATCTGCTGCTGAACATATGCCCCGTGTTGATGCTATCGGTGTTTCTTCTGCAGGTGTTTATATTGATAATAAAATAATGGTTGCATCTCTTTTCATTAAGGTTCCCAAGGACGAGTTTGAAAAGCGTGTTAAGACCATGTATATTGATATCGCTAAAGAATTTGGCGACGTTCCGCTTGAGGTTGCAAACGACGGTGACGTTACTGCTTTGGCAGGTGCTATGTCACTTGAAGATAACGGCGTTTTAGGTATTGCAATGGGTACCAGTGAAGCCGCAGGCTACGTTGACAACAACGGTAATATCACCGGTTGGCTTAACGAATTCGCTTTTGCTCCTGTTGATTTTTCAAAGGACGCAATGGTTGACGAATGGTCGGGCGACTACGGCTGTGGCGTTAAGTACTTCTCACAAGACGGCGTAATTAAGCTTGCTCCCGCTGCAGGTATTGAGCTTGATGAAAGCCTCTCACCCGCAGAAAAGCTTAAGGTTGTTCAGGGTCTTATGGAAGAAAATGACCCCCGTGCGGCTGCTATTTATGACACCATTGGTGTATACTTTGGTTATGCAATCGCATACTATAGCATTTTCTATGATATTAAGCACGTTCTTATTATGGGTCGTGTTACTTCAGGTAAGGGTGGCGAAATTATTCTTGACCGTGCAAACAAGGTTATTAACGAAGAATTCCCCGACCTTGCAAAGAAATGTCAGCTTCATATTCCTGATGAAAAGGCTCGTCGTGTAGGTCAGTCTGTGGCTGCTGCATCTCTTCCTAAAATTAAATAATTTTTTGCGTTAAGCAGTCGCTTTTGCGGCTGCTTAAATTTTTTGACAATTTTATCATATTGACAAAATATCAATGTTTGATATAATGAGCATATAAGGTCGAATCACTTAAAAGTGTTTCGACAAGCCGATGTAATCGGCTGTGCAAAATCAAATTAAATTTAATTCGATTTTGCTATATGCTCATTGCAATGGCTAAAGCTATTGAATGAATTTAAATGTAGAGTAAGGTGAGGGTGTTGAAGGCTGTTTTTATTGACCGTGACGGTACAATGGGTGGGGATTATTACGTTGAATTTCCGCAAGATTATTATCCGTATGACGGTACACGTGAAGCGTTTGAGCTTTTGAATAAAAACGGTTTTTCGCCCATTATTTTCACAAATCAGTCCTGCATTGCCAGAAAAAAGGACGGCGGGTATGACTTTGCCGCCGAGTTTAGGGAAATCGGGGCAAAGGACTGGTTTATTTGCCCTCACGATAATGGTGACAACTGTAACTGCCGAAAGCCTAAAACAGGTCTTTTGGAGCAGGCGAAAGAAAAATATAATTTGGATTTAAGCGACTGTTACGTTATCGGCGACCGTTGGAGTGATATGGCATCAGGCGGTAAAATGGGCTGTAAGCTTATTTTGGTTATGACGGGCAGAGGTGAGGAATCACTTAACTGTGACCGTGAAAAGTGGGCTGATTATCAGCCTGTTTATATAGCAGAAAATTTATATCAAGCAGCCGTTTGGCTTTGTGGAGGTGGGACTTATGAAGGGTAATACGCAATTAAGACAAGACAGTATTCGTCAAGTGTTATCAGAAATTAAATATAATGGTCCCATATCTAAGCGTGAGCTTCAGGATAAAACAGGTTTCAGCTGGGGTAAAATATCATTTATTTCCAACCTTTTGCTTAACGAAAAATATGTTATGACGGTTGGTAAGCAGGAAACTATTGTTGGCAGAAAGCCCGAAGAATTGGATATTAATATAAATGACAATTATATTATCGGTATTGATTTTTATAACGACGGTGTTTTAACGGTTGTTTGTGACCTTAAGGGTAGGGTTATAAACAAATACCAAGCAAACTTTGAAAAGCAAGATTATGACACTGCACTTGAAACAATGTTTTCACTTGTTAAAAAAGCTATATATGATAACCCGCAAAGAAAAATTATTGAAATTTCGGTTGCTATGCAATGCGACGTTGATACCGAAAAAGGTATTTCAAAGCAGATAAGAGCGATTGAAGGTTGGCAAAACGTTCCCGTTAGCCAGCTGCTATATGAAAAGTTTAATATACCAACACTGTTGCTTCACGACCCGGATTGTCTTTTGTATGCTGAACGTTTTTACGGTTCTTTAAGGGACGATAATGTGCAAAACGTGGCACATTTGCGTCTTGACCACCAAGGCATAGGTATTGCCGCACTTTTAGACGGTGAAATGTTTACCGGTGTTAATTCCCGTAAATGTGAAATCGGCACGGTTGCCGTTCCGGACGACAAGGGCGGTTACGAGTTGCTTTATAATATACTTAATAAAAGCTACGTTAAGCGTGAATACCGTTATATTACGGGCGAGGATTTGAGCTGTGATGAGATTGCCGATTTAGCTCGAAAAGGTGACGATAATGCAAAACTGATTTTTAAGCGACAAGCAATGGCGCTGGGTTTTGCGTTTAATGGTATGATAAGTCTTCTAAACACTGAAAAGATTGTACTTTTTGGTGAATACGTAAAGTATCTCGATTTAATTTTGCCCGATGCACAAAAGGTGGCACGTGATTTATTATACGGTTATTGCCCCGAAATTGTAATTTCTGGTCTTCAAAACGATGCCGCTGCAGTGGGTGCTGCACTTTGTGCTTCCGACAGGGTGATAGGTTCGCTTGAATTTTCGGAAAATTAGGTAAATATGTGTTGCCGCTACAGTTATATTTGTTGCGGTTCGCATTTTTATAAAGCGTTATGTCAAAAAATGATATAATTAATATCGATTTCTTTCAAGGAGGAAATATAAATGGTAAAATTAAAAATCGGTTTAGTTGGCACAAGTCAGTTAAGCTTCCCTGGTAATAAGGAAGCAGCTTTTAATGCTTGAGATGACGCAATGAAAAAGCATGACGAAGCAATGGGCTTTGATTTGGGGGTTCATCCCGAAACTGTAATCGTTAGGGAAGACGCTGTTAAGGCTGAAATTGAAAAGATGCTTAAAAACCTTAAAGAGGTTGGCGTTGACGGCGAGGCTTACGTTAATTATCAGCTTAAAAACTCAATCGACCGTTATGCATTCTGCTTCCAAATGCACGGTCTTACCTCAAAGCTTTTAAAGGCTTTAGGTAAATAATGTCAAATGGTTTTAAAACAACTCTGCTTTTTAATTAAAGCAGAGTTGTTTTTGTTTTTCTATAGTTTGCAAATTGTATGGTTTTTTCTTTGTTGTCGTTGACAATATATATTATATGTGGTAAAATATTAATTAATTATGCGATGATTTCCCAACAGTGAAAGAAGGGTGACTTTTAATGGATTTTAAGCCTTTTGAGAAAAAGATATATTTATCTTCTCCTACAATGCACGGTGAAGAGTTAACTTATATGACAGAAGCCTATGAAACCAACTGGATGTCTACCGTTGGTAAAAACATTAACGAGGTTGAGTCATTGTGTTGCAAAAAGGTGGGCTGTAAATATGCAGTTGCGCTTTCATCGGGCACTGCGGCGCTACACCTTTGTATGAAGCTTGCAGGTGTAAGGCGTGGCGATCACGTATTAGTAAGCGATACAACCTTTGACGCAACTGTTAATCCCATAGTTTACGAGGGTGGTATTCCGGTTTTCATTGATTCTGAAATGGATACTTGGAATATGGACCCTGTGGCACTTGAAAAAGCGTTTGAAATTTATCCCGACGCAAAAGTGGTTGTGGTTGTTAATTTGTACGGTACTCCTGCAAAGTTTGATGAAATTAAAGAAATATGCCAAAAGCACAATGCAATATTGATTGAGGATGCGGCTGAATCTTTCGGCGCTACTTATAAGGGCGTGCAGACGGGCTTGTTCGGTACATATAATGCAATCAGCTTTAACGGTAATAAAATCATAACAGGCTCATCGGGCGGTATGCTGTTGACTGATGATGAGGAGGCGGCAAACAAGGCGAGAAAGTGGTCTACCCAAAGCCGTGAAAACGCTCCCTGGTATCAGCATGAGGAGCTTGGCTATAACTATCGTATGTCTAACGTAATTGGCGGTGTGGTGAGGGGTCAATTACCTCACTTGGAAGAGCATATCGCTAAAAAGAAAGCAATTTATATGCGATACAAGGAAGCATTTAAGGATTTACCTGTTATAATGAATCCATACGATGAAGAAAATTCCGAACCGAATTTTTGGCTTTCGTGTATGCTTATAAATAAAGATGCTATGTGCAAGCAGGTGCGTTCGGATAATGACGTATGTTATATAAAAGAGGTTGGGAAGACCTGTCCGACCGAAATTTTAGAAAAATTGGAAAAATATAACGCAGAAGGCAGACCCATCTGGAAGCCAATGCATATGCAGCCTTTGTATCGTATGCATCCGTTTGTTACTGCACAGGGCAACGGCAGATGCAGAACAAATGCATATATCAATATGGGCGAGGCTTTAGACGTCGGTGCTGATTTATTTGAACGTGGTCTTTGTTTGCCAAGTGATAATAAAATGACCGAAGAAGAACAGGATATTATTATTGAAATAATTAAAAGCTGTTTTTGATTATACACAAGGGGTTAGAAAATGTACGCAAAATACATAAAACGTCCTATGGATTTCTTCCTTTCATTATGCGCAATAATTGTTTTGTCGCCGGTATTGCTTGTGCTTATGATACTTGGTGCAATCAAAATGAAAGGCAATCCTTTCTTTACTCAATTAAGACCTGGTAAGGATGAAAAAATTTTCAAGCTTATAAAATTCCGCACTATGACCTGTGAAACAGACGAAAACGGTGAGCTATTGCCTGATGAAAAACGACTTACCCGTTATGGCAAGCTTTTAAGGGCGACATCGCTTGACGAATTGCCCGAGCTTTTTAACATTCTTAAGGGGGATATGGCGGTTATTGGCCCGAGACCGTTGCTTGTTCAGTATTTACCGCTCTATAACTCTGAGCAAAAACGCCGCCACGAGGTTCGTCCCGGGTTGTCGGGCTTAGCACAGGTAAATGGTCGCAATTCACTCACTTGGGAGCAAAAGTTTGAAGATGACGTGAAATATGTTGACAATATAACATTTTTGGGAGATGTTAAAATTATTTTAATAACCTTTTTAAAGGTATTCAAGCGTGAGGGTATTTCACAGGAAAACAACGCAACGATGGAGTTTTTTACAGGCACTCTTGAGAAGGAAAAGGTAAATGAATAATTCCATATGCGTTGTAAACAAAATGGTTTGGAGAAAAGATTAAATTTAAAATTTACACCGCCCAAAGCTTTGGACGGTGTTATTTTTTTATTTCATAATTTATCATATTTTTTAATTTGTTTTCATACAATCTAATAGTCCTTTTAGGAGTTGATTGTATGAGAGAGGCAGAACCTCGTGCGGTGATTTTGGGTGAATACATACTTGATACCGGTGCAACGGTTAGGGCGACGGCAAAGGTTTTTAAAATCAGTAAGTCTACAGTACATAAAGATGTCACCCAGAGGTTAAAGTATGACAACCCACAGCTTTATAAATTGGTTAAAGCTGTACTAGAAAAAAATAAAAGCGAACGTCATATCCGTGGTGGAATGGCGACTAAAAGAAAATATAAGGGATAAAAAACACCGTTCATTTGAACGGTGTTTTAATTTAGCTTTCATTAATAATATTCCGTATCCACATTCCGTTTTTGACCATGAAAAAGCCGATTACACATTTAATAATATCCAGCGATTGAACTATTAAAAATAACGATAAAATGGGAAGGGTTGTGTATTTTGATAGTACGAATGCGAGCGGAACGACAATCACCCATGAAAAGGCGCTGTCAAAAAGGAAGGTTATAAGTGTTCGTCCGCCCGAACGCAAGGTGAAGTAACAGTTATGCGCAAAGGCAAAAACGGGCATAAGTGCGGCCACCACCAACAAAAAGTGTGTTGCCATTTGCTTTACCACGGGCTCGGTTTTATAAATGTGGGGAATAATTGGTGCTAGACACGCCATAACACCGCCCATTACTAAGCAACAACCGACCGATAGTGTCAAAAGCTGCCAAACCGATTGCTTTGCTTCTTTAATGCGGTTGGCACCCAAGTGTTGACCAACGATAATGGCAACAGCGTTTCCCATGGTAAGAAATACAACGTTAAACAGATTATTGACTGTGTTTGAAATATTAACGGCGGCTAAAACGTTTATACCCCTTACAGAGTAGCACTGAAGTAATACCGCCATACTTGACGACCAAAGGAATTCGTTTACCAAAAGGGGCATACCCTTTGTAATGATTTGTTTTGCCAAATTCCACGGGATATACAGACTTTTGAATGCGCCGATGATAAATGGGTATTTTTGGTGTTTTAGTGTGGTGGCGATTATGATTATTGCCGCTTCTACAAAACGGGAAAGCACGGTTGCAATGGCGGCGCCCGCAACTTCAAGCCTTGGAAAACCAAATTTGCCGAAAATAAGTAAGTAGTTGAACACAAGGTTTACCATAATTGCTGATATGCTAGCAATCATAGGCAGCTTTGTTTCGCCGACTTCACGTAACGTGCTTGCGTAAACCTGCATTATAGCGAACGGCAAAAGACCAATAAGCATAATGTTTATATAATCTACTGCATATTTTATGGTTGCGGCGGCATCCTCCGGCAAGGTGTCTTTTGCGATGTAGGTTTGTATTAAAGGCTCTTTAAACAGGACAAAAACACCCAAAGCAATGGCAGTCATTAAAACCCCGACAATGGCTTTCATTCGCATACAGTGGCGAATACCGTTATTGTCATTAGCGCCGGCGTATTGTGTTGAAAAAATGCCCGCACCAGCCATTCCGCCAAAAATGCAAAGGTAGAAAATAAACATTAATTGGTTAACAATGGTAACAGCCGACATTTGCAGTGTTCCGACACGGCCAACCATTACGTTATCTAAAAGGCTGACAACATTTGTTATGGTGTTTTGGATTATCATTGGCACAACAATGGCGAATACTCTGCGGTAAAAATCCTTGGTGCCGATTAGATTAGATTTTAATTTCATTTTGTTTTTCACTTTCATAAAAAAGGTGTCAAGCTAATATACCATAATATAAGCAAAAAGTAAACCAATAAAAACGAAAAAAATTTTTAAAAAGTGTTGACAACGGTTTTTCTGGGTGGTATAATAAGCAAAAATCGATAAAAGCTTTGACGAAGACGGTTTTAAATAACTGCTTTTAGAGAGTCGGCGGGTGGTGCAAGCCGATGGCAAGTGTTTATAAATACCCATCACTTCCGAGCTGAAGGGCTGAAACTTAATTGCGAGTAGGTCTTTCCGTGATTGCTGCGTAAAGGCATAAGGGTTGCTAGACCCTGAGTGGCAGTTTTACTGCAATTTGAGTGGTACCACGAGTGTAATTATAACACCCGTCTCAAAGTTTGAGACGGGTGTTTTTTATTTTAAATTATTTTTTGGAAAGGGTGTTAAAAAATGACAACCAATACTGCAAAACAACAACTTATGGAGATCGCTGCACGAATTAAGGAAATGCGTGAAATTATGGGCTGGTCTATTGCTGAAATGGCAGTTAAGACTGAAGTGAGTGAGCAGCAGTACATTAGCTATGAATCTGCAGAAGCAGATATTCCTTTTAGCTTTATTCATAAATGTGCGTTGGAATTCGGTGTTGAGCTTACCGAATTTTTGGAAGGTCATAACGCTGCCAGACTTTCGAGCTATACCGTTACACGTAAGGGCAAGGGACTTCAAACCGCTAAAGAAGACGGCATAGACATTAAAAATCTGGCCCCTAAATTCCGTGATAAAATTGCTGAACCCTATTGGGTAAGATACGAATATTCGGCTTCTCAACAAAATAAGCCTATACATCTTGCAACCCACTCCGGTCAAGAATTCGACCTTGTTATGAGTGGTACGCTTAAGGTGCAAATCGGTGACCACGTTGAAATACTTCACGAAGGCGACAGTATTTATTATAATTCTTCAACTCCGCACGGTATGATTGCTGTTGATGGTAAGGACTGTGTGTTCTGTGCGGTTGTTTTACCGGGCGAGGACACTAAGGAAGAGGTTGTTCGCAAGAGCATTGCCTCCACCAAGAAGAGCGAAAAGCTTGTGTGTGAAAAGTTTGTTAAAACTGTTGAGGATGAAAACGGCGCTTTACAAAAAATCGACTTTAAAAATACCGAAACCTTTAATTTTGGTTTTGATATTGTTGATGGCATTGCCAAAAAATATCCTGATAAGCTTGCAATGCTTCATCTTGATAAGAATAAGGTTGAACGCCGCTTCACATTTAATGATATTAAGCGTGCTTCAAATCAGGTTGCTAACTACTTTACATCACTGGGCATTAAAAAGGGCGACAAGGTTATGCTTGTGCTCAAAAGACATTATCAGTTCTGGTTCTGTATGGTTGCGCTTCACAAATTGGGTGCGGTTGCAATTCCTGCAACAAATCAGCTTAAGGAACACGACTTTGAATATCGTTTTAATGCCGCAGGTGTAAAGGCACTTGTTTGTACTGCTGATGGTGATACCGCCGAAATCGCAGAAGCTGCTGCTAAAAAATGTGACAGCGTAGAAAAGCTCATAATGGTTGGCGGCAATCGTGACGGCTGGCAGGATTTTGATAAGGAATATCCGCTTTTCAGCGCACATTATTATAGAGATGAGGACACCTCCTGTGGTGAGGATGCCGCCCTTATGTTCTTCACCTCCGGCACAACAGGTAACCCCAAAATGGCGGCACATAAGCACACCTATGCTTTAGGTCATTTTGTAACTGCTAAATATTGGCATTGCTGTGAACGTGATGGTTTGCATTTAACCATATCTGATACCGGCTGGGGTAAGTCGCTTTGGGGCAAGCTTTACGGTCAATGGCTCTGTGAAGGTGCAGTATTTGTTTATGACTTTGACCGCTTTGACGCTGATGATATTTTGCCAATGTTCCAGAAGTATCAAATCACCACCTTCTGTGCGCCCCCCACAATGCTTCGTATGCTTATAAAGGGCGACCTTTCAAAATATGATTTATCTTCAATCAAACATATGACAACTGCGGGTGAAGCGCTCAACCCTGAGGTGTTCCGCCAGTTTGAACAGGCAACCGGTCTTCAAATTATGGAAGGCTTCGGTCAAACCGAAACCACCCTTACAATCGCAAACCTTTGCGGCACTGTTCCTAAGGTTGGTGCAATGGGTAAGGCGTCGCCTCAGTATGACGTTGATATCGTTGACCCCGACGGCAACTCGGTTGCGACGGGTGAGGTTGGCGAAATTGTAATCCATACTAAGGATTCTGTTCCTTGCGGTCTTTTCAAGGAATATTACCTTGATAACGAAAAGACAAACGACGCTTGGTATGACGGTATGTACCATACGGGCGATACTGCTTGGCGTGATGAGGATGGCTATTTCTGGTACGTTAGCCGTATTGATGACGTTATTAAGTCGTCGGGCTACCGCATTGGACCGTTCGAAATTGAAAGTGTTATTATGGAACTTCCGTATGTTTTGGAATGTGGCGTTTCTGCTGCTCCCGACGAAATCAGAGGTCAGGTTGTAAAGGCAAGCATCGTGCTTACAAAGGGTACTGAACCGACTGAAGAGCTCAAAAAGGAAATTCAGAATTACGTCAAGACACATACAGCGCCATATAAATATCCACGTGTGGTTGTTTTCCGTGATGAATTACCCAAGACCATAAGCGGAAAAATTCAACGTAATAAGCTTTAAAAATATAATATTTAATTGACAATTTTTTAAAGTTGTGATATACTTACTTAAAAGCGTTGACGAAGAGTGCGCAAAATAATACGTATTAGAGAAGTGACGGTTGGTGCAAGTCATTTATGTGTGTTTTGTGTTTGTAGCTTCTGAGCTGAAGGGAAGAAAGCGTAAAGCAAGTAGACCCCTTTCGTGATTGCTGCGTAAAGGCATAGGGATTGTTTGATCCCAAGAGTGGCAGTATTACTGCAATTTGAGTGGTACCGCGGGTATGAAATTTATGCTCGTCTCAAAGTCATAACTTTGGGGCGAGTATTTTTGATTTTTTCGCCCGAAACGGAGGAAATGATGGAAAACATACAGGGACTTGATTCTAAAATCAAGGAAATAGCGGGTCGTATTAAAGAGCTGCGTGAAATTATGGGCCTAACGGTTCAGGAAATGGCTAAAAAAACAGCGGTAAGCGAGGAGGAATATCTCCTTTGTGAAAACGGTGAAAGTGATTTGCACTTTGCCTTTATTTACCGTTGCGCAAATGCTTTTAGTGTTGACGTTACCGATATTATTGAAGGCTATAGCCCACGCCTTAAATCTTATACCGTTACCCGTAAGGGTGAGGGTCAGCGTATTGAAAAAGCGCACGGTATGACCTATTATAACTTGGCTTCCGCCTTTAAAAACCGTATTGCTGAGCCGCTTTATGTTAAAAGCGTTTACAGCGAGGAAGCACAGAATAAACCCATTGAGGTTACTACACACGCCGGTCAGGAATGTGACCTGATTATAACCGGTCACTTAAAGGTTCAGGTTGGCGAGCATGCCGAGGTTTTGGGTCCCGGCGACAGCATTTATTTTGATAGTAACACACCCCACGGTATGATAGCTGTCGGCGGTGAGGATTGTACCTTTTATGCTATTGTTTTAAACCCCACAGGCGAGCCTATACCTGAATTAGCTGAAGACTATAAGCCTCTTCAGAGTGTTCCACTCACTAAACGTGAACGTAAGGATAAGAGCGAACGCATTTACAGCAAGTACATAGATATTGTTGAAAATGAAAACGGTACACCGACTTCCATTACCTTTAAAAATACTGAAAAGTTCAACTTCGGTTTTGATTTGGTTGATGCCCTTGCTAAACGTGAGCCCGATAAGCTTGCACTTATGCATATTTCAAAGGACGGCACCGAGCGTGCTTTAACCTTTAAGGATATTAAGAAGGAATCAAACCGCTGTGCAAACTACTTTAAGTCGCTTGGCATTAAAAAGGGCGACAGGGTAATGCTTGTGCTTAAACGCCATTACCAGTTCTGGTTTGCAATGATCGGTCTTAATAAATTGGGTGCTATTGCTATTCCGGCAACCAATCAGTTACAGGAACACGATTTTGAATACCGCTTTAATTCAGCAGGTGTTAATACTATTATCTGTACTGCCGACGGCGAAACCGCATATCAGGCTGAATTAGCTGCCAAAAAGTGTGACTGCGTTAAAAATATGCTTATTGTTAACGGCACACGTGAAGGTTGGCGTGAATTTGACGAAGAGTATAAGCTTTTCTCAACCCACTTCCATCGTACTGATGACACTGCTTGCGGTGATGACCTTATGCTTATGTACTTTACTTCGGGTACAAGCGGTTATCCCAAAATTGCGGCTCATAACTATAAATACCCCTTGGGTCATTTCCACACTGCTAAATATTGGCACGACGTTGACCCCGAGGGTCTCCACTTTACCATTTCTGACACGGGTTGGGCAAAGGCAATGTGGGGCAAATTATACGGTCAATGGCTCGCTGAAGCGGCAATCTTTGCTTACGACTTTGATCGCTTTGACGCAGCTGACATTTTGCCCATGTTCCAGAAGTATAAGATAACTACCTTCTGTGCACCGCCTACAATGCTTCGTATGATGGTAAAGCAGGATATTTCAAAGTATGATTTATCATCTGTTAAGCACATGACCACGGCTGGTGAAGCATTAAACCCCGAGGTTTACCGCCAATTTGAAAAGGCGACCGGTCTTCAGATTCTTGAAGGCTTTGGTCAGACTGAAAGCACAATGATTATCGGTAACCTTGTTGGCGCACCTCATAAAATCGGTTCAATGGGTAAACCGGCACCGATTTATAATGTTTCTATCGTTGACCCTGACGGCAACCCTGTTGACGTTGGTGAAACGGGCGAAATTGTTATTGATATTAGAAACGGTCGCCCTTGCGGTCTTGCTGTTGGTTACTATGGTGATGAGGAAAAGACCAAGGAAACCTGGTGCGAGGATTATTACCACACAGGCGATACCGCTTGGCGTGATGAGGATGGCTTCTATTGGTACGTTGGTCGTATTGATGACGTTATTAAGTCGTCAGGCTACCGTATTGGACCGTTCGAAATTGAAAGCGTTATTATGGAACTTCCATACGTTCTTGAGTGTGGTGTATCTGCCGCACCCGACGAGGTTCGTGGTCAGGTAGTTAAGGCAAGCATTGTGCTTGTAAACGGAACCGAGCCTACAGAAGAGCTTAAAAAAGAAATTCAAAATTACGTTAAGGAAAGAACCGCACCCTATAAATATCCACGTATTGTGGTATTTAGGGATAGTTTGCCTAAAACTACCAGCGGTAAGATTCAAAGAAACAAACTATGATTTATAAAAGAATAACCCTGCTTTGCGGTCATTACGGTAGCGGCAAAACCAATGTTGCCGTTAATATGGCTTATGACCAAAAGGAAGCTTACAAAAAGGTTGCCATTGCCGATTTAGATATTGTAAACCCCTATTTTCGCACTAAAGACAGCGCAAAGGATTTCGAGGATATGGGTATTGAACTTATCGCTTCGGAATATGCGGGCAGTAATGTTGACATCCCTGCCCTTCCTCAGCAAATTTATTCCATTTGCGACCAGAAGGATAAGCAGGCTATAATCGACGTCGGCGGTGATGACCGTGGTGCTTATGCGCTGGGCAGAATTGCCCCTAGCATTTTAGCGGAAAATAATTATGAAATGCTTTTTGTAATTAATTGCTTCCGCCCCTTGACCCGTGACGCTGAATCTACCATTGAGGTTATGCGCGAAATCGAATATGCGGCAAAAATAAAATTTACCGCAATTGTTAATAATTCAAACTTGGGCGAAGAAACCACAAGGGAGGACGTTTTAAAATCACTGGCCTATGCTGAGGAAATTTCCCAAAAAACAGGGCTTCCAATTAAGTGCACTTCGGTGTATAATAAGCTTTATGACGATTTAAAAAACGAAATCCCGAATCTTTTTTCGCTGAAGCTTCAGGATAAAATCAATTAAAGGAGTGTCTAATATGGCTAAATTGACTTTTAAGACTGACAAGTGCAAGGGCTGCGGCTTATGCGTTGACGTATGTCCCAAAAAGGTTTTAACACTTGCCACAGATAAAATTAACGCAAAGGGTCATCACCCCGTAGAAGCAGTAAACGAGGAAGCTTGTATTGCTTGCGCTTTCTGTGCTACAATGTGTCCCGATTGTATTATTAAGGTAGAAAGGTAGTATAAAAATGGCTGATAAGGTTTTAATGAAAGGTAACGAAGCTATTGCTGAAGCCGCTATTATTGCCGGTTGCCGTCATTACTTCGGTTATCCTATTACTCCCCAAACTGAAATTGCCGCTTATATGGCAAAAAGAATGCCTAAAATCGGTGGTTGCTTCTTACAGGCCGAAAGTGAAATTGCCGCTATCAATATGGTTTACGGCGTGGCTTCAACCGGTCTTCGTGTTATGACATCTTCATCCAGCCCCGGAATTTCGCTTAAGGGCGAAGGTCTTTCTTACCTTGCAGGTGCTGATTTACCTTCTCTAGTTATTAACGTACAGCGTGGCGGCCCTGGTCTTGGTGGCATTCAGCCCTCACAGTCTGATTATTTTCAGGCAACAAAGGCGGGCGGTCATGGTGACTTCAGAATGCTCGTGTTAGCACCCTCTTCCGTTCAGGAAATGGCGGATTTAACCGTTAAGGGCTTTGAGCTTGCTGATAAATACCGTATGACCTCTATGATTTTGGCTGACGGTACAATGGGTCAGATGATGGAACCTGTATCTCTTGAATATGATATTAAGCCTATGCCCGAAAAGCCTTGGGCAACAACAGGTACCAAAATGGAAAGAGAGCATAATATCGTAAACTCACTTTTCTTACAGCCTGATGCGTTGGAAAAATCAAACCTTGAACGCTTTGAACGTTATAAGTACATTGAAGAAAACGAAGTTATGTATGAAGAATACATGATGGATGATGCTGAAATTTGCATTGCCGCTTTCGGTATTGCGGCACGTGTTGCTAAAAACGCTATTGTTGAAGCAAGAAACAAGGGCATTAAGGTTGGTATGATTCGTCCTATCACATTATGGCCATTCCCCACAAAGGCTTTTGAAGCTGCGGCTGAAAAGGCACATACATTTATCAGTGTTGAGCTTTCAATGGGTCAAATGCTTGAAGACGTTAAGCTTGCAACAAAATGCAAGGGCGAATATATGCTTTGCAGCCGTGTTGGTGGTATGATTCCGTCACCTGAAGAGGTATTGGCTGCTATTGAAAAGGCAAACGGAGGTGCAAAATAATGGTAGTATTTGAAAAACCCCATGCTTTAACCGATGTTCCGCTTCATTACTGCCCCGGCTGCACCCACGGTATTGTTCACCGCTTGGTTGCCGAGGTTATTGATGAACTTGGTATCGAAGGCAAAACAATCGGTATTGCGCCGGTTGGTTGCTCGGTTATGGCTTATAACTATTTTAACTGTGATATGATTGAAGCGGCTCACGGCCGTGCTCCTGCAGTTGCAACAGGCGTTAAGCGTGCTAACCCCGAAAACATTGTATTTACATATCAGGGCGACGGTGACTTGGCATCTATCGGTATGGCTGAAACCGTTCACTCTGCCGCAAGAAACGAAAATATCACAATTATTTTCATTAATAACGCAATTTACGGTATGACCGGTGGTCAGATGGCTCCGACCTCACTTCCCGGTCAGATTACTCAAACCTCACCTTATGGTCGTGACACAAACCATTGCGGTTTCCCGATTAAGGTTTGCGAAATGCTCGCACAGGTTGATGGCGCACAGTATCTTGAACGTGTTGCCGTTAATAATGTAAAGAACGTTAAAAATGCTAAAAAGGCAATTAAGAAGGCTTTCCAAAATCAGGTTGAGGGCAAGGGCTTCTCACTTGTTGAAGTTATTTCTACCTGTCCTACCAACTGGGGTCTTACACCTAAAAAGGCTCTCGAATGGGTAGATGAAAAGATGATTCCTTATTATCCTTTGGGCGTTTATAAGGACAACACCGCTGAAAAGGAGGCTGAATAATTATGGCAACAACACAGTATTTATTCGCAGGCTTCGGCGGTCAGGGTATTTTGTTTTCGGGCAAGTTCTTGGCTTACAAGGGTCTTACCGAAGATAAGCAGGTAAGTTGGCTTCCGTCATACGGTCCCGAAATGCGTGGCGGTACCGCAAGCTGCAGCGTTATTTTAAGCGATACCCCTGTCGGTTCACCTATCGTTTCTAAACCCGACGTTTTGGTTGCAATGAATTTGCCATCACTCGATAAGTATGAGGACAGCGTGGTTTCAGGCGGTACAATCTTTGTGGATAGCGCTCTTATCGAACGCAAGGTAAAGCGAACAGACGTTAACGTTTATTATATTCCTGCAACTAAGCTTGCAAGTGATAACGGTATGCCAACTTTAGCTAATATGATTATTGTTGGTAAAATTCTTAAGGAGCTTGGCGGTTACAATGAAGAAACCGTTAATGCAGCACTTAAGAAGGTTATTTCAGCAAAGCGTGCTGATATGTTAGAAACAAACTTAAAAGCTATGAACATTGGTGCAGAGAATTAAGGAGTGTTTATAATGGAAATTAAAATCACTAAAGCTGCCGTTTTAAAGGAAAAACCCGACAGCAGTACATTGGGCTTCGGTAAAATCTTTACCGACCATATGTTTATGATGGATTGGAACAGCGAAAAGGGCTGGTACAATGCCCGCATTGTTCCTTTTGGTAGAATTGATTTACATCCCGCTTCAACCGTTTTACATTACGGTAGCGAAATTTTTGAAGGCTTAAAGGCTTATCGCCGCAAGGATGGCAAGGTGCAAATGTTCCGCCCGATTGAGAACATTCGCCGTATGAACCGTTCGGCTGAACGTCTTTGCCTTCCCGAAATTCCCGAAGATTTAGCAATGCAGGTGTTAACCACCTTTGTTGAACTCGAACAGGACTGGACACCTTCGGCTGAAGGCACATCACTTTATCTTCGTCCCTTTATGTTCGGTAACGATGAATCTTTGGGTGTTCACGCAGTACATAACGCAACCTATGTTATTATTGCTTCTCCCGTTGGCAGTTACTATGCCGAGGGTATTAACCCTGTTAAAATTATGATTGAGGACCAGGATGTTCGTGCAGTTCGTGGCGGTACAGGTTATGCTAAATGCGGCGGCAACTACGCTGCTTCTAACCGTGCGGGCGAGCGTGCGGCACAACAAGGCTACAGTCAGGTATTATGGCTTGACGGTGTTGAAAGAAAGTATATTGAGGAAGTTGGCGCAATGAACGTTATGTTCAAAATCGGCGGCAAAATCGTTACACCTATGCTTTCAGGCTCAATCCTTCCCGGTATTACCCGTATGTCTTGCATTGCAGTGCTTAAGGACAAGGGCTTTGAGGTTGAAGAACGTCTTTTGAGCATTGACGAATTGGAAGCTGCTATGGAAAACGGCACCCTCGAGGAAGCTTGGGGCTGTGGTACTGCAGCGGTTGTTTCTCCTATCGGTGAGCTTTGCTACAAGGGTGTTAAATACCCCGTAAACAATGGCGAAATCGGCGAAGTTACCCAAATGCTTTACGACACCTTAACAGGTATTCAGTGGGGCAAAATCGAAGACAAATTCGGTTGGATTCAGGAAATCTAATAATTAAAAGCCGTCCAAAAGGACGGCTTTTTTTATACTATTAAACTGTAAATATAATTAAAAACTATACACAGCACAACCCCAAAACCCGTTGGCAATAAAATGGATAATAGCGTCCATTTTATGCTGGCGGTTTCTTTTTTTATGGTCAGCACCGTTGTTGAGCAGGGCCAATGGCAAAGGGTGAAAATAAGCATACTAATTGCGGTTTTAACCGTCCAACCGTTTTCAATAAAGAGTGTTCGCATAAATGAAAGAGAAAATCCGTCCTCTAAAACACCTGTTTCCATATATGCCATAATAATTATAGGTATAACAATTTCATTGGCGGGAAAGCCTAGGATAAATGCAATCAAAATCACACCGTCAAGTCCTAAAAGCCGAGCAAAGGGGTCTAAAAAATCGGCACAATATGACAAAAGTGTAGCACCGCCGATTTGGGTGTTTGACATAATGTAAATTATAAGTCCTGCAGGGGCGGCGACTATGAGTGAACGCCCAAGCACAAACAAGGTTCTGTCAAAAATCGAACGCACTATAACCTTTAAAATTTGCGGTCGGCGGTAGGGTGGAAGCTCTAGTATGAAATTTGACGGCACACCCTTTAAAACGGTTTTCGACAACAGCTTTGTGGCGAGAAAGGTCAGCAGTATTCCAATGGTTATAACAAGGGTTAAAATTATTGCCGACATAAATGAACCGCTTATTCCGCCACCTATTAAAAACATTGTTATGATGGCAATTATTGTGGGAAAACGACCATTGCAGGGCACAAATGCGTTGGTTAAAATTGCAAGCAAGCGTTCACGGGGTGAATCAATAATTCTGCATCCTGTAACCCCTGCGGCGTTACAGCCAAAGCCCATACACATTGTAAGTGCCTGTTTTCCGCACGCACCGCAGTTTTTAAAGGGCTTATCAAGGTTAAAGGCTATGCGTGGCAAAAAGCCTAAATCTTCAAGCAAGGTGAAAAGCGGAAAGAAAATCGCCATTGGCGGCAGCATAACCGACACAATGAAGCTGACAGTTCTAAAAACACCTAAAATAAATGCATCGTGTATTATTTTTGGACAATTAACACTTAAAAGCAGAGAAGATAGCCAATTTTCAAGCCGTGAAAAAGCGGAAAACAGCATATCCGACGGATAGTTTGCGCCGCTTATGGTTATCCAGAATACAAGACACAAAAGTGCAAGCATTATTGGGTAGGCGAAAAATTTGCTTGTGATTATTTTATCAATTTTTAAATCACGTGCGCATAAGTTGTCTTTTTTATATGTAACAACCTCACGGCAAATTTGTTCGGCGGTTTTTACTGTAGAAAGCGCCGTTTCCTCATCGGTGCCAAAATCAAATTCAGTTCTTGGGCTTGAATTTAAAACCTCGTCAAGGGCACAAAGCAAATTTTTAACGGTTTTTTTGTTTCTGGCAGTTGTACCGATTACCTTTACGCCCAACCGCTGTTCTAGCAGTGCCAAATCAATTTTTATACCTTTCTTGTGTGCCTCGTCAAGCAGATTAACACAAACTAAAACCCGCCGACTAACGTTAATTGTTTGCAAAGCAAGGGTTAAGTTGCGTGAAAGGGTGGTGGCATCACACACAACAATAACGGCATCGGGCTTTTGGTTTATGATATAATCCCTTGCTATTGTTTCTTCGGGGGAATGCGGCATAATCGAATATGTTCCCGGCAAGTCAATAAGGCGGTATTTGTGGCTGTCGGTTTTAAAAAAGCCTTGGGCTGAATCTACCGTTTTGCCCGTCCAGTTGCCGGTGTGCTGGTGCATACCTGTAAGAGCATTAAAAATGGTGCTTTTGCCAACGTTCGGGTTGCCTGCAAGTGCAATGGTGTAGGTGTTATCCATTATACCACCGCCCTAACGGTGATTTTTTCGCAAATTTCTTGTCGCAATGCGATAACCGCACCCCGTATTAAAAACGCCTTGGGGTCCTTTAGTGGGCTTTGCCCAACACAGCAAACCGTACTGTTGGGTGTAAGTCCAATATCAATAAGCCGCCGTTTAAGGGGACCGTCAATCATAATATTTAAAATTTTGCACTGTTGTCCAACATTTATATCAAATAGACTTTCCAAAATAAACACTTCCAATCATTATATACTATTCAAAGTGTTTTATTTGTGTCATAAAAGAAATTAAGGGGGCATAAGATTTTACAGGTAAGTCTATTTAAAACGGAGGAAATTTTTATGACAAACGCCAACATATATAAGGACATTGCCGAAAGAACAAGCGGCGATATTTATATCGGCATCGTTGGTCCAGTAAGAACGGGTAAATCCACCTTTATAAAGCAGTTTATGGATAAATTGGTAATTCCTAATATGGCGGGCGATTTCGAGCGTGAAAGGGCAAATGATGAGCTTCCGCAGTCGTCATCGGGTAGGACAATTATGACTACCGAGCCTAAATTTATACCCGAAAAGGGCGCTGAAATTTCGTTGGATAACAGTGCGGTTATGAACGTTCGGCTTATCGACTGCGTGGGCTATATCGTGCCAAGCTCACTCGGTTATATCGAGGGCTCACAGCCAAGAATGGTGCGTACCCCTTGGTTTGATGAGGCTGTGCCCTTTAATATGGCGGCCGAAATCGGCACACAAAAGGTTATCAACGAACATTCCACCATTGGGCTTGTTATCACCACCGACGGCAGTATAAGTGATATTCCAAGATATGAATATGCCGAGGCTGAGGAGCGTGTTATAAACGAGCTAAAACAAATTGATAAGCCGTTTATTGTGCTTTTAAACTGTATGTACCCAACCTCTGCCGAAGCGATTTCGCTGGCGGAGGAGTTAAGCGAAAAATACGGTGTTCCCGTTAAGCCGATAAACTGCCTTGAATTAACGGTTGATAATATTAAAGATATTTTAGAGCAGATTTTATTTGAATTTCCCGTTAAGGAAATAGGAATTTGCTATCCTGCGTGGATAAACGGGCTTGATTTATCGCACCCGCTTAAAAGTGAAATAATATCTTCAATAAAGGCTGCGGCAGAAAATATCCGCCACATACGTGACGTTACGAAGTTTGCGGCTGCGTTTAAGGATAGCCAAAACGTTGATTACGTTAACGTTGAAACGGTTGATTTGGGTAAAGGTAGCGCTAAAATCGTGCTTAACGTTAAGCCGTCGCTGTTTTATAATATCCTTGCTGAAAGTACGGGCATTGTTATTAATGATGAGCAAGAGCTTATGGAAAGTATAAAAGAGCTTGCAAAAATTAAAAAGGAATATTCACGTGTTAAGGGTGCTTTAGAAGAGGTCGAAGCTACAGGTTACGGTATTATAATGCCCGATATTGAGGAGTTAGAATTACAAGAACCCGAAATTGTAAAACAAGGCGGTCGCTATGGTGTGAGGCTTCGTGCTTCTGCGCCGTCAATACATCTTATGAAAGCTAATATCACGACTGAGGTTAGTCCCATTGTCGGCAGTGAAAAGCAATCTGAGGATTTGGTAATGTATCTGCTTTCGGGCTTCGAAGAGGACCCTGTGAAAATTTGGGATTCCAACATTTTCGGCAAATCGCTTCACGAGCTTGTGAACGAGGGGCTTCACACCAAGCTTGCCCGAATGCCGGTTGATGCAAGAATGAGGGTGCAGGAAACGGTTGAAAGGGTAATAAATGAAGGCTGTAACGGTTTAGTTTGTATATTGTTGTAAAATAAAAGGAACGGCGCAAGTCGTTCCTTTTGTGCATTCAAATTATAGTTTGTTTATGGTTTCCCCGAATGGAAAGGCTCTTTACCCCCCAAAAAAATTATAATTTTTCCTTAAAAAACAACCCCAAGCGGTGTGTAAACTGCTTCGGGGTTAATATTATTTAAAGGCTTTAGGATTGTCGGTTCTGCCAACCAAATAATCAATTGAAATGTTAAAATAATCTGCAATTTTTATAAGCTCGGCAATGCCGGGCTCACGTTCGCCTGTTTCATATCGGCTAATGGTGTTTTGATTGGTGTTAAGGTCAAGCGCTAACTTTAATTGGGAAATACCTTTTGCTTTTCGTATCTCCTTTAATCTCATAAAATCACTCCTTGACTTTATTATCCCACATTGGTATAATGTAAAATATCCCAATTTGGTATATTTTGTGTATGGTAATTGCAATTTTGGAGGTATTTGTATGAAAACAAAACTAATTAGGTTTATATCTATTTTTGTTGCTGTTGTTATGTTATTTACCATTGTTCCGTTGGGTTCAATAACTGTAAGTGCAGCGTACGAAAATACATATTCAAACACTGGGAATCAAAGATCTGATATAGTAGGTGTTGCGTTAACACAAATTGGATATAGGGAAGGCACTAATAATGACACAAAATACGGAGACTGGTACGGATTGCCTAATCAGCCGTGGTGTGCTATGTTTGTTAGTTGGTGTGCTCGGCAAGCAAACATTCCTACAAGTGTACTTAAAAATTCTGCTGTAGCGGCACCAGATTCTGGCTATTTTAGTATCCCATATTATTCTGGTAGTTCTTATACTCCTAAGCCTGGCGATTTGTTTTTTACAACAAGTTTTAGTCATGTAGGTTTAGTTTACTATGTTGATGGTGATTATTTTTATACTATAGAAGGAAACTCGAATAATTCTGGAAGTAGCGAAGGAATCGGCGTTTTTTCGTTGCGCAGAAAAATTAACAATTTTTATTTTGGTGTCCCTAATTATGGTGACGCACCTACCCATAAAGTAAATTCTTCATATGGAACAAATTTTACTGCATATCCTAAATCGAAAATTACTGCTGAAAATATTTTCGATGAAAATCATAATATTATAAGTTCTACTGCGTGGATTGGTACAACTGATAAATGTACAATTTATGAGGTATATACCGATGGATGCTGTAAGCTGTCATATCCTCTAGATTCGGGAGGTAGCAGAACTGTATATAGCAAGATTTCATTGTTTAATACCCACACACACAGTTATACTGGTGCTCGACTTCAAGAGCCGGATCATCCTCACGTAATTACGCAACGTTGTGTAGATTATGCAACCTGTGGTGGTTATATCGTTACTGGTGAATATGGTCAATCAAAAACTTGTCAACAATGTTGGTATGCTACATTTGATGTTTCTGCTTCTTCGCTTTCTTTGAAAACGGGTGAAAGTAAATCTATAACTATGTCAATTGACTATTTTTTACCTGATACTAGAGTGGCGGTTATGGATTATGACACAAGTTTAATTGAAGTGAGTGTTTCGCAAAATACACTTACTTTTAAGGGCTTAAAGAACGGAAGCTGTACTTTTAAATTTATTATATATAGCGATAGTACAAAATCTTACGTAATTGGTTCAAAATCAATACCTATAACGGTTACAAATTCAACTTATACATTAAGTTATAATGCTAATGGTGGTAGCGGTGCACCGACAAGTCAAACGTTACCAAGTTCTACCGAAGAATATGTAAGAGTGGTTTTAAGTGATGTAAAACCAACAAGAATTGGCTATACATTTTTAGGGTGGTCCACTAATAGTACAGCTACTTATACACCATATTTCCCAGGTAATTCATATTTATGTAAAAATACAAATGTTACGCTTTATGCGGTTTGGGAACCTGCGTATAATCTTTCAAATGGATACAACGCTAATGCTATAATCGATTATGGCGGTCAAGAAAAGTTTTATAAATTCACGCCTTCCCAAAGCGGAAAATACGTTATTTATTCGACCGGTACTAAAGATACAAAGGTAGCTTTATATAATTCGAACGGCACTTTGCTTCAATCTAATGACGATGGTGGCGAAAATTCAAACTTCCGTTTAGAATATGATTTGACAGCCGGTAGCACATATTATTATGGTGTAAGATATTATAGTTCTACTCAATATGGTTCAATAAATACAATTTTTTCTAGACTATATACGATATCATATTCAGCAAATGGTGGCACAAATGAACCCACAGACCAAATTAAGGAATATGGTTTAGCGATAAAACTCAATAGCGAAAAACCAGAACGACAGGGCTATACTTTTTTAGGTTGGTCAATAAGTTCTACTGCAACTAACCCTACTTACCAAGCTGGGGATAACTTCACATATAATGAAGACACAATTCTCTATGCTGTTTGGTTAAAAAATACTTATACAGTACGATATAATGCTAACGGAGGGGATGTGTTTACCAACGGTAAGGATGTTCAATATAACGAAGCCATAGGTGCGTTGCCAACTCCCGTTAGAGACGGGTATATCTTTTTGGGATGGTATGACAGTACTAGCATTGACAAATATAATCTTCCTTTAGGTAACCGTTATGCTTCAAATACACTAATAACAAATAATGTCACTTTATATGCTATGTGGAGCAAAACAAATATGCTCAAATTTGGCGATTATAACGGTGATGGAATTATTGATTTTGAAGATATTACCAATTTCAATAAATTTATATTAAACGATATCTATGATAACAGTATGGAACGGCAAGAAGTATTGTTTAGAGGGGACGTAGATGCGGATGGTGATGTTGATGCAGATGATATTACACTTATAAACAAGGTTCGTTTGGGTAATATGGCTTATGAGGATTTACCGGCGCATCAACAATTAAATAATGTTAATATATATAATTATCCAAACAAAACAACATATATGTATGGCGAAAATATTGATATTACTGGACTTGCAATAAAAATAAGTTATAAAAATGGTAACTACTATATATTAAAAGAAAATTTAATTATATCCGATTACGATTTGAAAACTGTTGGCACACAAACTGTATATGCGAATTTCTATCAGTATTCTGCTAAATTTCAAGTAACCGTCAAGGAATATTCGATAGCTCTTTCTGAAAATAATTTAACTTTACATATTGGCGAAACCAAAACAATCATTGCCACTACTGAACCCTCAAATGGAAATGTTGAGTGGTCAGTATCTGAGCCAAATATAGTAAAAGTCGTAAATGGAAAAATTACCGCAGTAGGTGAGGGAGAAGTTATTGTTTATGCAACATTTTACTACCGTGAAACCCGTGAGTGGGTTGTATCAGCTAAATGCAACATTACTGTGGAAAATCACGAATATGAGAATAATTGTGATAAGACTTGTAATGGTTGCGGTGCGGTAAGAACAATTACGCACACCTATAGTAATGCCTGTGATAAAAGCTGTAACACTTGCGGTGAAACAAGAGCAATAACTCACACTTATGACAGCACTTGCGATACAAATTGTAATGTTTGCGGTGCAGTTCGTGAAATAGAGCACACCTACGGTAACGATCATATTTGTGATATTTGCGGTTATGTCAATTATATCCCCGGTGATATCGACGGTGTTGAGGGTGTAACCGACCGCGATGCAGTTCATCTTTTGTATCACACCTTCTTACCCGATATGTACCCCGTAAATCAGGATTGCGATTTTAATGGCGACGGTGAGGTTAACGATAAAGACGCAGTTCATCTGCTTTATTACACCTTCTTGCCCGATTTATACCCATTAGCTTAAAGGAGTATTAAAATGAAAAAGATTTTATCACTTGTTATTTGTTTAATTTTAATGTGCAGTGTGGTTATTACCGCATCTGCCGCAAATGCTACCGCAACCTTAAGCGGTGTTCCGTCTGAAATTAAAAAGGACGCAACCGCTACTGTTACCGTTAATTTAAGCGGCACACCTACAATAAGCTCTGCCCTTGTTCAGATTGAGCTTGGCAGTGGACTTACACTTGTTTCGGGTGAATGGAAAAAAGACGGTATTATGAAAGATTTTAACGCTACAACCGGCTACGGTGTTTTGGCACTTAATTCTGCGGGAACGTTTGACGGTACGGTTTTTAGCTTTGTTATTAAGGGCAAAACCGTATCGGCTACCGCACAAAACGTAAAGGTTATAGTCACCTTTAAAAACGGCTCGGCAGAGGTTGGCACAGCAACAGCAACAAAAACTGTTAAGGTTGTTTGCGCAAGCCATAGCTTTGGCGCTTGGGCAAAGGTAGATAATTCTAACCATGCACGCACCTGCTCGGCTTGTGGCTATAAAGAAACTAAGGCACACACTTGGAACGGCGGCACGCAGACTAAAGCGCCCAACTGTAAGGATTATGGTACAAAGACCTTTACTTGTACAACCTGTAACGCAACCAAGATCGAGAATATTGCAAAGACAAATACTCATACATATGGCTCTTGGACGCAAACCAAAGCTCCAACCTGTACTGCAAAGGGTACCGAAACCCGTACATGCTCGGTATGCTCAAAAACCGAAACACGTGACGTGAAAGCTACGGGTCATACCTTGGGGGATTGGAAAACTACTAAGGAAGCAACCTGTACTGCAAAGGGAACCCAAACAAGGGCTTGTTCAAAATGTAGTTATAAAGAAACGAAAGATATTAAGGCACTCGGTCATAAGTTCTCGAACCCCACAGTAACCAAAGAGCCTACCTGTACCGAGAAGGGTGAGGAAAAGGGTGTTTGTACCCGTTGTGACAAGGAAACTACAAACGCTATTCCCGCAAAGGGCCACAAGGTTGAAAACTATACTGTAACAACTGCACCTACTTGCACCCAAAAAGGTGAGGAAGAGGGCACTTGCAAAACCTGTAACGAAAAGGTTAAGCGTGAGGTTGCAATGGTTGACCACACCTACGGTGAAGCGGTTGTAACAAAAGAAGCGACCGAAACCGAATCAGGCATAAGCACTAAAACCTGCACTGCTTGCGGTGATAAGGTGGAGGAAGAAATCCCCGCACTGGGAACAACAAACGATAATGACAATACCGATACCAACACCGATAACGGTGACAAAAATAATCAAGGCAATGACATAATGATTTGGGTAGTTGCCGGCGTTTTGGTGGCGTCAATTATTGCTGTTGTAGTTATACTGATTATTAAAAAGAAAAACTCATAAAGAAGAAACCGCACTCTCGGGGTGCGGTTTTTGTGCCAGTAGAAATATATTAAAATAAATACTTGATTTTTGATATTTAATGTGGTATAATTTATCGGCTACTAAAATGGTGGCAAATATTATAACACACATTCCGCTTCTATCGGGTAGGTGTCGCTTTGATACGGCGATTCTCGAAACCATGGCGGGATGGAGGTAAAACCTTAGGAGGAAACAAAAATGGCAGTAGTATCAATGAAACAGTTGCTCGAAGCCGGTGTTCATTTCGGACATCAGACAAGACGCTGGAACCCGAAGATGGCTGAATACATCTTCACAGAAAGAAACGGTATCTATATCATCGACCTTCAGAAGACAGTTAAGAAGCTTAACGAAGCTTACATGTTTGTTCGTGACATTGCAGCTGACGGCGGCGATATCCTTTTCGTAGGTACCAAGAAACAGGCTCAGGATTCTGTTAAGGAAGAAGCTGAACATTGCGGCATGCCTTACGTAAATGCACGTTGGCTTGGCGGTATGCTCACAAACTTCACAACTATTAAGACCAGAATCGCTCGTCTTAACCAACTCCGCACAATGCGTGATGATGGTACTTTTGAACTTCTCCCCAAGAAGGAAGTTATCAAGCTTAACCTTGAAATTGAAAAATTAGAAAAATTCCTCGGCGGTATTCAGAACATGAAGAAGACTCCCGCAGCTCTCTTCATCGTTGACCCCCGTAAAGAAAGAATTGCAGTTGCAGAAGCTAAGAAGTTAGGTCTTCCTATCATCGCTATTGTTGACACCAACTGCGACCCTGATGAAATCGATGCTGTTATCCCCGGTAACGACGACGCTATTCGTGCCGTTAAGCTTATCGCTGAAACCATCGCTGCTGCTGTAATCGAAGGCAGACAGGGTAACGAAATGGGCACAGCTGCTGTAGAAGAAGCTGTAGAAGAAACCGCTGACGCTGAATAATTATTTGGAGGAAACTATAATGGCTTTTACTGCTAAAGACGTACAGGCTTTAAGAGAAAAAACCGGTTGCGGTATGATGGACTGTAAAAAAGCCCTCGTAGAATGCGACGGTAATATGGATGCTGCAGTTGACTATTTGCGTGAAAAGGGTCTTGCTTCTCAAGCTAAGAAGGCTGACCGTATCGCTGCTGAAGGTACTGTTGCTGTTTACACAGCAAACGGCGTAGGCGCTATTGTTGAACTTAACAGCGAAACTGACTTCGTTGCTAACGGTGACGGCTTCAAGGCACTCGCTGCTGAAGTTGCTGAAGTTGTAGCAACTCAAAATCCCGCTGATATGGACGCTCTCCTCGCTGCTGAAAAAGACGGTATGACCGTTGAAGCAAAGGTTCAGGAATTGTTCCTTGCTATTCGTGAAAACATTAAGGTTCGTCGTTTTGACCGTTTTGAAGGTAAGGTTGTTTCTTACGTTCACGCCGGTGGTAAGATTGGTGTTCTCGTTAACTTTGATACCGACCTTGCTGCTGACAACGAAGGCCTTATTACTATGGGTAAAAACATTGCAATGCAAATCGCTGCAATGAACCCCGCTTATCTTGATCAGGCTTCTGTTCCTGCTTCTGTTATCGAAAAGGAAAAGGAAATCCTTATTGCTCAAATGAAGGAAGATCCTAAAATGGCTAACAAGCCTGATGCAGTTCTCGGCAAAATTGTTGAAGGTAAAATCGGCAAATACTATAAGGAAAACTGCCTTATCGAGCAGGCTTTCGTTATGGATGGCGATGTAACTGTTGGCAAGTATATTGCTAACACCGCTAAGGAACTCGGTGCTGATGTTAAGCTCGCTGCTTACGTTCGTTTTGAAAAGGGCGAAGGCATTGAAAAGCGTGTTGATGACTTCGCTGCTGAAGTTGCTGCAATGGCTAAATAATTGCTTTAAATCTTTCAAATACCCAAAGCCTTGGCTTTGGGTATTTTTGTTTTTTATAAAATTTTTTTGTTTTTTAACTTTTATATTGCAAATTTAAAACCCTAAATGTATAATGAAGGCAAATTGCAGTAAGTGAGGTTTTGTAAAATGAAAATAAGCGTAGATTTTTCGCAAAGTGCAGGCAAAATCAAGCAGATGCATTGTGTTAATAACGGTCCTGTTGGTAACAGTGTTCGTGGCAAGGGATTTTCTAACGTTCATTTGTTTAAAGAGGCCGGTATTCCTTATGCACGTTTACATGATAGTGCGGCTTTTAGCGGTTATGGTGGGGAATATTCGGTTGATGTTCATCGTATTTTCCCGAATTTCGATGCCGACGTTAACGACCCCGCTTCCTATATTTTTTTGCCTACCGATAAGTATTTAAGCAATATTGAAGAAAGCGGTACCAAAACCTTTTACCGTTTGGGTGCCATGATTGAGCACGGTTATAAGCGTGGTACATATCCGCCCAAGGATACTATTAAATGGTGTCAAATTTGCGAGCATATTATAATGCACTATACACAAGGCTGGGCAAATGGCTTTTATTTTGATATTGAGTATTGGGAAATCTGGAACGAGCCGGATTGCCGTAATGCTGATGGCTCTAATCCCTGTTGGCAAGGTACCGAAGAAGAATTTGCTGAATTTTTTGCGACCTCGGTTAAGTATTTAAAGGAAAAATTTCCAAATTTAAAAATTGGTGGTCCCGCTATGATGTATATTTGGGGACCTGAATATAATAAGCTTATTTTTGATACGCTTAAAGAAAAAGGCGTAACGCTGGATTTTTATTCTTTCCATAAATATGGCAACGTTCCGAGCCAATTCAGTGCTGATGTAGCTACGGCATATAAGTTGCTTTGTGACTATGGCTGTAACGATAAAACCGAGCTTATACTTAATGAGTGGAACTATGTTCGTGGCTGGCTTGATGAAGCGTGGGTACATACCCGATACGCTGAAAAGGGCATGAAGGGCGCAGCGTTCATTTCAGGCGTTATGGCGGTTTGCCAGTATTCAAAGCTTGATAAATTAATGTATTATGATGCTCGCCCTTGCGGAATGAACGGTATGTTTGATACCGACTATTACACACCTTTGAAGGGGTATTATCCTTTTGTGATGTTTAATAATCTCTACAAGCTTCAGAATGCTGCTTATGCGTCGGGCGATACTGATGAGGTTTATGCAGTTGCGGCAAAGAACAAAGACAACACAGGGATAATAGTCACCTATTTTTGTGATAATGACGATGCTACAGACGGTGAAATTACCCTTGACATAAAAAACGGTGCCGAAAAATACGAAATGTATCTTTTGGATGAAGACCATGATAACGAGCTTGTTGGCACGGTGTTAGCGGGTCAAACTGTTACATTAAAGCCTCAATCGGTTGTTTATTTAAAATCAATTTAAAATTTATCCCCACTGAAATGAAGTGAACCCCAAAGTTTAGACAAAATTAAAAATTAAATTGCTTGTGAATGAGCTCGGTATTGTACTGGGCTCATTCCTTTTAGTTTTAATGAAATTCTTTCGTTGTTGTAGTAATAAATATATTTTTTTAATTCATC